>JAXMFZ010000064.1:0-20387 GCA_046347515.1 Gammaproteobacteria bacterium
GCACTGGTGCTGCGCGCATTGGCCGCGCAGTCGCGCACCGATTTCGAGGCAGTGATCGCCGATGATGGCTCGACCGCCGAAACCGCGACGCTGATCGGCGCGCTCCGCCCCAACCTGCCTTATGCGCTGCAACACATCTGGCAGGAGGATCGGGGTTTTCGCGCGGCGATGGCGCGCAACCGCGCGATTGCCGTTGCGCGCGGCGATTATCTGATCTTTCTGGATGGTGACTGCATCCCGCAGTGCGATTTCGTCGCCCGCCACGCCCATCTCGCGGAACCGGGCTATTTCGTCGCAGGCAATCGCATCTTGCTGAGCGAGCGTTTCACCAGCGAGGTCGTGCAACGCCAATTGCAATTATGGTCCTGGCGCTCGCCGCGTTGGCTGGCCTCGTATCTACGCGGCGATATCAACCGCTTGTTGCCGCTCCTGCGCTTGCCCGACAATACCTTGCGCAAACGCCATAATCAACAATGGCAGGGCGCGAAAACCAGTAACCTCGCCATGTGGCGCCGAGACGTGCTAGGCATCAACGGCTTCGATGAAAGCTTCCAAGGCTGGGGCCATGAAGACGCGGAACTGGTCGTACGCCTGTTGCGCAGCGGCGTGCAGCGCAAAGACGGGCGCTGCTCGGTGCCGGTGCTGCATCTCTGGCACACCGAACAGGACCGCAGCTTTGAAAGCGCCAACCGCCATCGCCTGGAGCAATGCCTGGAATCGGAGGTCACCGCGGCGCAGCGCGGCATCGACCAATACCTGCAATGATTCTTGTGCCTGCGTCGGTCCTTGGGGCAAACGCCGTTGCGGCCTGTCTTCGCCGCAGATTTCATGTTTCAATATGATGCATACGCCTACCACAATGATTTCACTTGAGGAGAGTTGCTATGTCGATGGCCGACCGCGACGGCGTCATCTGGTATGACGGCCAACTGGTCCCCTGGCGCGACGCTAAAACCCATGTGCTGACCCATACCCTGCATTATGGCATGGGCGTATTCGAGGGCATACGCGCTTACAAAACCGCCAAGGGCGTGGCGATCTTCCGTCTGCAAGAGCACACCGACCGTTTGTTTCGCTCGGCAAAAATCGTCGGCATGAAAATACCTTATGATTCAGCTACGCTCAACGCCGCCTGCCGCGCCGTGATGCGCGACAATCAACTCACCGAGGGTGGTTATCTCCGTCCGGTGTGTTTCTACGGCTCGGAGGGCATGGGCCTGCGCGCCAACAATCTGCTGGTGCATGTCGCGGTAGCGGCCTGGGCCTGGCCGCCTTACCTCGGCGCCGAAGGTCTGGAGCGCGGCATCCGCGTGCGGGTATCGTCGTTCACCCGCCATCACGTCAACGCCGCGATGTGCAAAGCCAAGGCCAACGGCAATTACATCAACTCCACCATGGCGCTGCACGAGGCGCTGCGCGACGGTTACGACGAAGCCCTGCTGCTCGACGCCCAAGGTTTCGTCGCCGAGGGCAGCGGCGAGAACTTCTTCCTGGTGCGTAACGGCATCCTCTTCACCCCACCGTTGACTTCGGCGCTCGAGGGCATCACCCGCGAGAGCGTGATCCAGCTCGCCACCGATCTCGGCATTCCGGTACGCGAAAAAGTCATCTCGCGCGATGAAGTTTATATCGCCGACGAAGCGTTTTTCACGGGTACCGCGGCCGAGGTCACGCCGATCCGCGAAATCGATGGCCGCGCCATCGGCGGCGGCAGTCGCGGCCCGATCACCGAGCGCTTGCAGAAACTCTATTTCGATCAGGTGTACGGGCGGCGTAATGAATACGCCGAATGGCTGACCTTGGTATGAATGCAGAGGCAGTCACCATGAGCAATACCACCGTGCCCGGCGCCGTGATCACCCCCAACGCGCAGAATCGCTACGAGGTCACGCGCGCCGATTTGCCGTTGTCATGCCCCATGCCGGCCATGTCGCTGTGGAACTCGCATCCCAAGGTTTACTTGCCCATCGAGCACAGCGGCAGCGCCAAATGCCCATACTGCGGCACCGATTACATCCTGGTCGAGCGGCGCTGAGGCCGGGTCGCGACTGAGATCATGAACGCGGGCGCTGGGCCCGCCGTCCTGATCGTCGGCCCCTCCTGGGTCGGCGACATGGTGCTGGCGCAGAGCTTGTTCAAGCTTCTCAAACAACGCGAACCGGACTGCGCGCTCGACGTACTGGCCCCCGCCTGGACGCTGCCGTTGCTCGGCTTCATGCCGGAAGTGCGTTCTGGCCTGGCGCTCCCGCTCGGCCACGGGCAATTGGGCTTGGGCGTGCGTTACCGGCTGGGGCTGGCGTTGCGCGCAAAGGCCTATCGGCGCGCCATCGTCCTGCCCAACGCCTGGAAAACCGCGCTCATCCCGTTCTGGGCGCGCATCCCCGTTCGCACCGGCTATCGCGGCGAGCAGCGCTGGGGGCTGCTAAACGATCTGCGCCGCCTCGACGAGCAGCGCTTACCGATGACCGTGCAACGCTTTGCCGCCTTGGGCCTGCCGGCGGCTGCCGAATTGCCGCCGCTGCCGAGGCCGACACTGATCACTACGCCTGAACAGCTCGCCCAGACCGTGGCGCGTCTGAGCGCCGCAACGTCCACCGATCAACCGATCCTCGCCCTCTGCCCAGGCGCCGAGTACGGCCCGGCCAAACGCTGGCCGGCCGCGCACTTCGCCGCGGTCGCCAACGCCAAACTTGCCCAAGGCTGGGCGGTGTGGCTGCTGGGGTCGGCCAAGGATAGCGAGCTGACTGGCGTCATCGATACGCTGAGCGGCAAACGCTGCCTCGATCTGGCGGGCAAAACCAGCCTGGCCGAGGCGGTGAACCTACTGTCTCTCGCGTCAGTCGTGGTGAGCAATGACTCCGGGCTGATGCACGTGGCGGCGGCGCTGGAACGACCGCTGCTTGCGCTCTACGGGTCGTCCGATCCGCGCCATACGCCGCCGCTCGGCGCGCGCGCGCGCACGCTCAGCCTGAACCTGCCGTGCAGCCCGTGTTTCCGTCGCGAGTGCCCGCTCGGCCACTTGGACTGCTTGCGCAAACTCGAATCGGCGCGCGTGCTGGAAGCCATCGAAGGGTTCTCTTTGTCCTCGTCTACTCACTCCGCCATGGCGGCGGAGCGGGCGGGATAAGGCAGAAAGGGCGCCATGCGGGTATTGATCGTCAAGACTTCATCGCTTGGCGATGTCATCCATACCCTGGTGGCGGTGACCGACGCCGTCCGTCATATTCCCGGCATTCGCTGCGATTGGCTGGTGGAAGAGGCATTCGCCGAAATTCCCGCTTGGCACTCAGCGGTAGAGCACATCATCACCATCGCCTTGCGGCGCTGGCGCCGGCAGCCGCTCGCCAGTCTGCGCGCCGGCGCCTGGCGCCAACTCCGCGAACGCTTGCGCCAACAGCGCTACGATGCGGTCATCGACGCGCAAGGCTTGCTCAAGAGCGCTTGGTTGGCGCGCATGGCGCGCGGCCCTCGTTATGGGCTGGCTTGGGCGTCGGCACGCGAGCCCCTGGCCAGCCTCGCCTATGATCACAGGGTCACCGTCGCCAAGGACCGGCACGCCATCGACCGCCTGCGCCGCTTGTTTGCAGTATCATTGGGCTATCGGGAGCCGGTTGCGGCCATCGACTACGGCATCGTCCGCGAGCGCTTACCCACGCCGCAGCCCGGACCACCCTATCTGGTGTTCTTGCATGGCGCAGTTGGGCCAGCAAGCGTTGGCCGGAACCTTTTGGATAGTGCTAGCGGAGCAGGCGCACTGGCGGTTTCCAAGCCCTGGCTGCCGCACAGGCGATGAATCAGAGTTGCGCCGCGCCGAACGCATCGCTATAAAGAGTCCTAACGTAAAAATCTTGCGACAGATGAATCTCACCGACATGGCGGGAATACTGGCGGGTGCTGCCGGCATTGTGGGCGCGGACAGCGGGCTCGCGCATCTAGGCGCGGCGCTCGGTGTTCCAGGCGTCACCCTTTATGGTGCCACCACGCCGGCGCTGACCGGCGCGCGTGGCCCTTATCAGCGCAATCTAGCGGCCACCTTCGCCTGTGCGCCCTGCTTGCGGCGTCACTGTCATTACTTGGGCGCGAGCGCCGTTCAGCCCGCTTGCTACGCGACCCTACCGCCCGAACGCGCGCTGGCGACACTGCAATCACTCATCCACGACGCCCAAGCAGCGTATGGAATCGCTTACCCTAGCTCCTGCTAACGCGGCGTTGCGGCTGAATGGCGAGGGACCGTTCAAGCTCGCTTTCGTGGTCGCTACGTTCTTCGAGTTCGGCGGCATGCAGCGTGACATGTTGCGTATCGCCCGCGCCTGCGCGCGCCTGGGTCATCAAATCCATATCTTCACCGGCGCCTGGGATGCACCCCCCGAAGCGAGCCTCAGTATCCACGAACTGCCGATTCGCGCCTTGAGCAATCATGGCAGCAATGATCGCTTGACGCGCGAGCTGCATAAAGCGGTGACGGCGGCGGGCGATTTCGATTGCGTCGTCGGTTTCAACAAACTGCCCGGGCTGGATGTTTATTATGCCGGCGACCCCTGTTTCGCGGCCCGCATCGCCCGCGAAAAACCGTGGATTTTGCGGATGCTGCCGCGTTATCGCGCGTACTGCCGCCAAGAAGCGGCGGTATTCAAAGCCGGTGGCGACACCGAAATTCTGCTGATCGCGCACGGCGAGGCGGCCTATTTCAAACGCCATTACGGCACCGAAGCCGAGCGTTTTCACTTGCTACCGCCGGGCCTCAACCTCGACCGCTTGAAAGCGCATATCCCCGATACCGAGAACCAGCAATCGCTGCGCGAAGAATTTCGGCTGGGAGCCGACGGTCTGATGATTCTCAACGTCGGCTCGCGCTTTCGCACCAAAGGCGTGGATCGCATGGTGCGGGCCTTGGCGGCCTTGCCAGAAGTATTACGCGGGCGTAGCGCGCTGGTGGTCGTCGGCGCCGACGATGCAACGCCTTATCAACGCCTCGCCTACAAGCTCGGCATCGCCGACCGCGTATTCTTCCCCGGCCCGCGGGAAGACGTGGCACGCTTTTACTACGCCGCCGATGCGTTGCTCCACCCCGCTTACACCGAGAACACTGGCACCACGCTGTTGGAGGCCATGGCTTGTGGCCTGCCGGTGCTGACCACGGAAAACTGCGGCTATTCTTTCCATGTGCGCGCCGCCGCCGCCGGCCTGGTTTGCCCGATGCCTTTCGAGCAGCATGCTCTGGATCAATTACTGGTACAAATCCTCACCGCGGCGGAACGCAACGCCTGGCAATCCAACGGTCCGGCCTACTGCGCCCGCAACGACCTCTACAGCTTGACCGAGAAAGCGGCGGCCATCATCATCGCGCGCGCCGCCCGCAATCGTCACAATCGGTTGCACTGAATCAGTCGCGCAGTGCTTTCCGCTGGCGTCGATGGCGCGCCCGCAGCTTGGTGAGCGGCTTTGCCATCGTGGCGTTGACTTGCAGCGCCGACATCCCCCTGTTTTCCGCATAACGGTCGATAAAGCGCTGAATCTCCTGCTCGGGCAACCCCGCTTCCTCGGCGTTCAGTACGAACCGGGCGACATCCTTGGCCATCCGCCGCCCTCGCCTTAGCCATGCACCGCTCGCTGCGTCGAGGTCGATCAGCCAGTGGCGACCACTGGCTTCGTCGATCAGAATATTGCTCCACTTGAAGTCCCCGTGGCTGATGCCGGCGCGATGGCAAGCCGCAAGGGTATCAGCCAGTGCTTCGAGTAGATTCCAGCGCCGCAGCAATGCCTGCATATAGTCGGGCTCGGCGGCGATCCGATGCAGATCGCGGCAATCGGCCAGGGCTTCGGCGAAAAATGCGCTCCCCCCTCCCTCTCGCTTGTCACCCCAACATAAGAATCCCAAGGACTCGGGCACCGCAACCCCGGCAACCCTCAGGCGCCGCGAGATATGCCAGAGGACACGGGCGCGTTCTCTGCCCAGCCAATATCGGAAGCGCCACCAACGGCGCATGCCATACGTTTTGATGAATACATCGCGGCGGTCCGACTGCCCCAAGTCGAATGTCATCAGCGCCGTTTCGATGCCATTGTCGACCTTCAGGATGCGCTTGGGCTGGTGTAGCCATTGCTGCGGCGTCAACCCTTGTCGGTACGCAATACCCAACACCGAGCGCGCGGCGATCACGCCGACGGCTTCAGCGTCATGGATGGCGATGATCTCAGTGTTGGTCATCATCCGGAATCGGCGGATGCGGTTTACCCGCCAGCCGCTCCTCGGTGCGTCGCTGCACGCGCCGGGCAAGTTCGCGCAACGCCTGGGGTCCGAAGCGCCCATAAGCCTGTTGATAAGCGCACAGGAAGCGCAGGCGGTCCGTACGCGTTAGCGCGGTCGAGAACAGCATATTGATCTGCACCAGATTCTTACGGATTTTGCGCATGGGCACACGGCGATACTGGCGATTGCGCTCGTTATCGATCCAGTAGAACCGTGCCTGGTTTCCGAGGAAATGCAGCAAGAGGTTATTGGGGCGCAGATCACCGTGGGCGATGCCGATCCGATGCAAGCGCCCCACCTCGGCCCCAAGCGCACGCAGCAGCGCGCGTTTGGCGCGCAGCGCCTGCGCTGGGAGTGGCCGCTGGGTCCAGCACCGATAGCCATAGTCGGCAAAACCCTCGCTGGCGATGGCCTGAGTCAGCATGAATTCGCGCGCGCCGCAACGCCCCCATCCCAACACCGGCGGCGTCGCGAAACCGTGCTTTTCGAGCAACGCTGCTTGCTGCACCGCGCGCTGGCAGCGGCTGCCGCGCAACCAGCTTTTCACGCCCTCGAACACCGAGCGCGGCAAAAACTCTTTGTAGTAAATCGCATCGCCTCCGCTACCGCAGGCAACCCGCGCAAAGCGCGAACTCGCGATCCAGCGCCAGCCGGTAGGCAACCGCCCCGCCAAAAGCTCGACGATGGCCGCGGTAAACCGCTCGATGGCCGGGCCATGAAGAACAAGATCACGCATCATCGAACCCAAAGGGCTTTCAGTGCCCCAACACCAACAGCGGCTCTTTGCGCCACTCGCGCCGATACAGCCGCACGGCGCGGCGCTGGACTTTACGCCAGAACACTGCTCGGTCGCCAAGCGCCGCGCGCAAAGGCTTGCCGCCATAGGCTTGGATAAAGCACAGCAAATCCCGGCGACTGAGGCCACAATCCAACGCCGAGAAATACAAGCTCCCGACATCCTTGACAATCCAGCGCTCCGGCGTGCGCCGACGTATCTGGGCACGGTGCAGATCAATGACATACAGCGGCAATCGCTCCCAATCGCTCCCATCCGCGCCGGACGGATGACCGAGCAGAAAATGACAGAGGTAAAAATCGCGATGATTCACGCCGTTTTCATGCAAGCGCTTGGCGATGGCGGCCAGGCGGCGAATCAGCGCACGCTTTTGCCTGACGCCGGGGGGTTGTTGGCGCCAACCCTGGGTGAGTTGTTCGAGGCTTACGGTAGCGCCCAAATCCGCAGTGATCAGAAACGAGCGCCGCTGCGCCGGATTGATGCCCTCCACCCCGCATCCGACCGGCTCCAGGGTCGCCACCCCAAGCTCGTGCAAACGCTGGATCGCGCGCCATTCCGGCAGCGCATCGACCACTGGCCGGCGCAACCGCATCACGTTTTTGATGATTTCGCGCCAGCCTACGCCACTATGCCGCTTGATGAAAAACCAGCGCCCGCCGCGCTCGAAGCGCAGGATATGGCGATTGTAAACGCGCCGCGCGGTTTCGCCGGTGATCGCGAAATAATCGGTGAGGCTGCGTTCCAGCGCGAAGTAGGAACGATAGGGTTTAAAAATGATGAGCCTCATGTTTCTGAGCTGTGGCCGGGCAAATAGCCGTATCAGGGTGACCGTGCCCTTATAATAAGTTTTCTGGCAAAATCTCGATATCTCGCCGGCATGGCCCAATTCTTCCACATCCACCCCGTCAATCCACAGCTGCGTTTGATCCGCCAAGCTGCGGAAATCGTGCGCGCTGGCGGCGTGATCGCTTATCCCACCGATTCCAGTTACGCGCTCGGCTGCCGCATCGGCGACCGCGCCGCGCTGGAGCGCATCCAGACCATCCGCCAGACCGAACACAATCATTATTTTACCCTCGTTTGCCGAGACCTCTCGGCGCTCGGCACTTACGCCCGCGTCGATAATCACCAGTTTCGCCTACTGAAGCGCGCCACCCCCGGGCCGTTCACTTTCATCCTGCGCGCCAGCCATGAAACGCCGCGTCATTTGCAGCATCCCAAGCGCAAGACCATCGGCATCCGCGTGCCGGATCATGCCATCGTGCGCGCGCTGCTGGACGAACTCGGCGAACCCATCCTCAGCAGCACCTTGATTTTGCCGGGCGATGAATTACCGCTGAATGATGCCGACGCGATTCGTGACCAACTGGACCGCCAGTTGGAACTCGTCATCGACGGCGGCCCCTGCAGCCAGGAATACACCACCGTACTCGATTTGACCGACGCCGCGCCGGTGCTCCTGCGCCAAGGAAAAGGTGACGCGAGCGCCTTCCTGTAGCGCTTGTCCGGTATAATGTATCCATGAATGAATTGAATACCATACAAAACCTTGCGGTGTGGGCTCTGCCGGTGATTCTGGCCATTACCGTACACGAAGTGGCGCATGGCCGGGTGGCGCTCCAGTGTGGCGACACCACGGCGTTTACGCAGGGCCGCCTCAGCCTGAATCCGCTCCACCACATCGACCCCATCGGTACGGTGCTGGTGCCGGCGGTTTTGTTTTTCCTCGGCGGATTCGTGTTCGGTTGGGCCAAGCCGGTGCCGGTCAATTATCATCAGCTGCGTCACCCCAAGCGTGACATGGCGCTGGTCGCACTCGCCGGGCCGGCCGCCAACCTGATCATGGCGACCGTTTGGGCGCTGCTGTTCGGTCTGGGCCTGCAACTGGCCGACACCTGGCCGTGGGTAGGCAAGCCCCTGGTTTACATGGGCTACGCCGGCATCATGGTGAATTCGGTGCTGGCCGTGCTCAATATGCTGCCCGTGCCGCCACTGGACGGTTCGCGCGTACTGGCCGGGCTGCTGCCGAACGGCTACGGCCGATGGCTGGCGCGTATCGAGCCATATGGGCTGTTGATTCTGGTCGTGCTGATGGCTTCCGACTGGCTCGGCAAAATCCTGGGGCCGCCGGTGTTCTGGCTGAGCCATGCTTTTATTTCTCCCTTCCTCGCCTAAGGAGTCCGCTTGAGTAGCGCCACCCACCATACCGTGTTGTCCGGCATGCGCCCGACCGGCAAGCTACACCTCGGCCATTACCACGGCGTGCTGAAAAACTGGGCCAAGCTCCAGCACGATTACGAATGCTTTTATTTCGTCGCCGACTGGCATGCGCTCACCACCCATTACGAAGACCGCGAGATCATCGGCCAGCATGTCTGGGACATGGTGGTGGATTGGCTCGCCGCCGGCGTCGATCCGAATCTTACGCATATTTTCATCCAGTCGCGCATCCCCGAACACGCCGAACTGCACCTTCTGCTGTCGATGATC
Source organism: Gammaproteobacteria bacterium (assembly GCA_046347515.1). Classification (GTDB taxonomy): domain Bacteria; phylum Pseudomonadota; class Gammaproteobacteria; order Competibacterales; family Competibacteraceae; genus JAXMFZ01. The sequence goes on from JAXMFZ010000064.1 coordinate 9,537, forward strand.
ACCCCGCTCGGCTGGCTGGAGCGGGTGCCGAGTTACAAAGACCAACAGGAAAAGCTGCGCGAGCGCGACCTCGCCACCTACGGTTTTCTCGGCTATCCGCTGCTGCAAAGCGCCGACATCCTGATCTACAAAGCCTCTTACGTACCGGTCGGCGAAGACCAAGTCGCGCATGTCGAACTCACCCGCGAGATCGCACGCCGCTTTAATCACTTGTATGGCCGCGAACCGAATTTCGAGGCTAAGGCGGAAGCGGCCATCAAGCAATTGGGCAAGAAAAACGCCCAGCTTTATCAGGACTTGCGTAGGCGTTATCAGGAACAAGGCGAGCAGGAAGCGCTGCCGGTGGCGCGCGCGCTACTGGAAGAACACCCCAGCCTCGCGCTCGGCGACCGCGAACGTCTGCTCGGTTACCTGGAAGGCAGCAACCGCACCATCCTGCCCGAACCGCAGGCGCTGCTGACGCCGGCCTCCAAGATGCCGGGGCTGGATGGGCAGAAGATGTCGAAATCCTACAACAACACTATCGCCCTCAGGGACGACCCCAAGGATGTCGAGAAAAAGCTCCGCACCATGCCCACCGACCCAGCGCGGGTGCGGCGCAGCGACCCCGGCGACCCCGATAAATGCCCGGTATGGCCGCTGCATCAAGTGTATTCCGATGAGGCTACGCGGAACTGGGTACAACAAGGCTGCCGCAGCGCCGGCATCGGCTGCTTGGAATGCAAGAAACCCGTGATCGACGCGGTGCTCGCCGAACTGAACCCCATGCAGGAACGCGCGCGCGAATTCGAGGCCAACCCGGCGGCGGTGCGCAAAGTCGTCGAACAGGGCTGCGAGACCGCGCGCGAAATGGCCACCAAAACCCTGGGCGAAGTGCGCCATGCGATGGGTTTGGGGTATCGTTGACGCTCGCGCGCGGGGCCGATGAACGACTCCGCTGTCGCTCTACTGACAGACCCGCCGCTGGTGCGGGTGGGCGGCGAACCCTTCACCCGCCTTCCGCACGATCTCTACATCCCGCCCGATGCGCTGGAAGTCTTTCTGGAGGCATTCGAGGGGCCGCTGGATTTGCTGCTGTACCTCATTAAACGCCAGAAGATCGACATTTTGCATATTCCGCTTGCCGAAATCACCCGCCAATACATGGCCTATCTCGCACTGATGCAGGAGCTTAAGCTCGAGCTCGCCGCCGAGTACTTGGTCATGGCCGCGCTGCTGGCGGAAATCAAATCGCGCTTGCTATTGCCCAAACCCACACGCGCCGAAGACGAGGGCGCGGACCCGCGCGCCGAACTGGTGCGCCGCCTGCAGGAATACGAACGCTGCAAACGCGCCGCCGAAGACCTCGACGCCTTGCCGAGACTAGAGCGCGACTTGTTTGTCGCAACCGCGGAAACATCCCCGCGTGACGGCGCCAAACCGCAGCCCGCCGTCAGCCTGGCCGAGCTGTTGCAAGCCCTAGGCGAAATGCTGGCGCGCGCGCAACATTACGATCACCACCACATCCAGCGCGAACCGCTGTCGGTGCGCGAGCGCATGAGCCGGATATTGGAAACGCTTGCCAACGCGCACTTCACACCGTTCGTTGAACTGTTCAGCCCAAGTGAAGGGCGGCGCGGCGTGGTCGTGACCTTGCTCGCGGTGTTGGAACTCACCCGGGAAGCGCTGATCGAGATGGTGCAGACCGAACCGTTCGCGCCCATTTATCTGCGATTGCCGGCATGAACCCACCGCTCAAGTACATTCTCGAAGCAGCGCTGCTGGCCGCGGGCGAGCCGCTGGCACTGGAGCGTTTGCAGCTTTTGTTCGCTGAGCCGCCCGCGCGCGATGCGCTCCGGCGAGGCGCTGGTGGAACTGGCGGCGGACTACCAGGGGCGCGGGCTGGAGCTTACGGAAGTGGCGAGCGGCTACCGCGTTCAGGTGCGCCAGAGCTACACGCCGTGGATACAAAAACTCTGGGAGGAGCGCCCGGGACGCTATTCGCGCGCGCTGCTGGAAACCCTGGCGCTGATCGCTTATCGCCAGCCCATCACCCGCGCCGAGATCGCCGACATCCGCGGGGTCGGCGTCAGCACCGCGATTTTTAAAACTCTGAGCGAGCGCGGCTGGATCAAAACGGTGGGCCATCGCGAGGTACCGGGTCGGCCTGCGCTGTACGGCACGACGCGCGAGTTTCTCGATTACTTCAACCTGAAAAACCTGGGCGAACTGCCGCCGCTCGCGGAACTGCGCGACCTCGACGCCATCGGCGCCAGCCTGGAACAACCGCCAACCCTCACCGTACCTCTTTTCCCAGCGGAATCGCCATGACCGAACGCCTGCACAAAATCCTCGCCCAAGCCGGGCTTGCCTCGCGCCGCCAGATCGAAGAGTGGATCAAGGCCGGGCGTATTACGGTCAACGGCGTGGTCGCCAAACTCGGCGATCAAATCGGGGGCCACGAAACCATCCGCCTCGATGGCCGGCCCGTGCCCGTACGCACCGCCGAGCGGCGGGTGCTGGCCTACTACAAACCGATCGGTGAGGTCACCAGCCGCGCCGACGCCGAAGGCCGCCCGACGGTGTTCGCCAACCTGCCGCGTTTGCAAGGCGGACGCTGGATCGCGGTGGGCCGCCTCGACATCACCACTCAAGGACTGCTGCTCCTCACCACCGACGGTGAACTCGCGCATCGCCTGATGCATCCCTCCTCCGGCATCGAACGCGAATACGCGGTGCGTGTCCTGGGCGAACCGTCGGCCGAGAGCATCGTCAGAATGCTCGACGGCGTGCGTCTGGAAGACGGCATGGCGCATTTCGATATTCTGGAAGAAGCGGGCGGCGATGGCGCCAACCGCTGGTATCGCGTGGTGCTGAAAGAAGGCCGCAACCGTGAAGTGCGGCGGCTGTGGGAATCACAGGGCTTGAAGGTGAGCCGGTTGTTGCGGGTGCGCTACGGCCCGATTGCCCTGCGCCGCGGCCTGCGCCCCGGTCAGTGGGATGAGCTGGATGCCAGCCAGATCACTGAGTTGACGGTGGCGGCGGGGATGGCCGGCCGGCGCGATTCCGCCCGCTGCGCTCCCAAACCCGATCGCAAACCAGCGGGCCCGCGCAAGCGCAGCGCCGCCGGCAGCCGTTAAACCCACGAGAATTCTTCCATGCCCGCGCTCCAACCGCTGCTACTGGTCGACGGATCGTCTTATTTATTCCGCGCTTTTCACGCCCTGCCGCCGCTCAGCACCAAGAACGGCGAACCCACCGGGGCGCTGTACGGCGTGATCGCCATGCTGCGCAAGCTCATCGCGGAGCAGCGCACCGATCACATCGCGGTGGTGTTCGACGCGCCCGGCAAAACCTTCCGCGACGACCTGTTCGCCGCCTATAAAGCGCATCGTCCGCCCACACCACCGGATCTCGCCCGCCAGATCGAGCCGCTGCACGAACTGGTGCAAGCGTTGGGGCTACCGCTGCTGTGCATAGCGGGCGTGGAGGCGGACGATGTGATCGGCACGCTCGCCAAACAAGCCGAGGCCGCTGGCAGGGACGTCCTCATCGTCACCGGCGACAAAGACATGGCGCAGTTGGTGAACGATCGCGTCAATCTGCTCGACACCATGAAAAACGTCCGCCTCGACGCCGCTGGCGTGGAGGGCAAGTTCGGCGTGCCACCCGCGCGCATGATCGATTACCTCGCGCTGGTCGGCGACAGTTCCGACAATATCCCCGGCGTACCCAGCGTCGGCCCCAAAACCGCGACCAAGTGGTTGCAGGAGTACGGTTCGCTGGACGCCATCATCACCCAGGCCGAGGCTATCCAGGGCAAGGTCGGGGAGAATCTACGCGCCAATCTCGATCAGCTCGCGCTGTCGCGCCAGCTTGCCACCATCCATTGCGATGTGGCTCTGCCGCTGGTACTGGCCGACCTCAGGCGCGGCCAGCCGGACCGCGGAGCGCTACGGGCGCTTTATCAGCGCTTCGAGTTCAAGACCTGGCTGCGCCAACTCGACGAATCCGGCCCGCCGCCGCCCGCCGCCGATCCGCCTCCCGGCCCGGCCCCAGCCTTGCAACCCGCCGGCGGGCGTTACACGATGGTGGTCCAGCAGGCCGAGCTGGAGGCTTGGCTGGATAAACTGCGTGGCGCGGACTTGTTCGCCTTCGATACCGAAACCACCAGTTTGAATTACATGCAGGCGGAAATCGTCGGCGTATCGTTCGCGGTCACCCCGCTGGAAGCAGCTTACGTGCCGCTCGCCCATGTCTACCCGGGCGCGCCGGATCAGCTCGATCGCGCCCAGGTATTGGCGCGGTTGCGGCCGCTGCTCGAAGACCCGGCGCGCGCCAAGCTCGGCCAGCACCTCAAATACGACGCCCATGTGCTCGCCAACACGGCATCCCATCTGGCCAGTATCGCCCACGACACCATGCTCGAATCCTACGTGCTGGATTCCACCGCCACCCGCCACGATATGGACTCGCTGGCCGAGCGTTATTTAGGCGTGCGCACCATCCATTACGAAGACGTGGCGGGCCGGGGCGCGAAACAACTGCGCTTCGACCAGTGCCGGTGGAACAAGAAGCCTGCGCTTACGCGGCCGAGGATGCCGATGTGACACTGCGTCTGCATCGACGCTATGGCCGCGCCTGCATCGGGAACCGCCGCTCGCGCGCTTGTATCAAGACCTGGAAATTCCCCTGGTTCCGGTGCTGTTCGGCGGAGCGCGTCGGCGTGCGCATCGACTCCGAACTTCTGCGCGTGCGAAGTCATGAACTCGCCAAGCGCATGCTGGAACTCGAGCACGGGCTTATCAACTGGCGGGCCGACTTCGTTCAATCTGGGCTCGCCCAAGCAATTGCAATTCATCCTGTTCGACAAACTGAAGCTGCCAACCGGTGAAAAACCCCAACCGGTCAGGTATCCACCGCCGAGGATGTATTGCAGGAATTGGCGCTGGAGTTCCCGCTGCCGCGCGTCATCCTCGAGCACCGCACCCTGAGCAAGCTGAAATCCGACACATACCGACAAGCTGCCGCAGCGCGAACGAACCCCGCCAGCGGGCGCGTTGCATACTTCCTATCATCAGGCGGTGGCGAGCGCCGGACGGCTGTCGTCGTCCGACCCCAATCTGCAAAACATCCCGACCCGGACCGCGGAAGGCCGGCGTATCCGCCAAGCGTTCATCGCCGCGCCGGGCTATCGCATCTGGCGGCAGACTATTCCCAGATCGAGCTCAGGATCATGGCGCATCTGTCCGGCGATGCACGTTTGCTGGAAGCGTTCGCGCACGAGGACATCCACCGCGCCACCGCGTCCGATCTGTTCGGCGTCGCGGTGGCGCAAGTGGATCACGAGCAACGCCGCATCGCCAAAACTATCAATTTCGGCCTGATCTATGGCATGTCGGCGTTTGGCCTCGCGCGCCAGATCGGCATCGGGCGCGCGGCGGCGCAGGAATACGTGGACCGTTATTTCGCCCGCTACCCCAGCGTGCGCGCGTTCATGGATGCGACCCGTAAACAAGCGGGGAACGAGGTTTTGTCAAAACCGTTTATGGCCGCCGCCTGGCCTGCCCGATATCACCATCCGCAACCAGCAACGCCGCCAGGCCGCCAGGCGCACCGCGATCAATGCGCCGATGCAGGGCACGGCGGCGGATATCATCAAGCGTGCCATGCTGGCGGTGGACGGCTGGCTGCGCGAAGCCCGAGCCAATGCACGGATGATCATGCTGAGATCCATGATGAATTGGTATTCGAGATGCGCCGAAGAGGATATCGAGGTAGTCAAGTCAACGATCCGCGAACTCATGGTCGAGGCCGCCAGGCTCGCCGTACCACTGGAGAACCGAGATCGGCGTGGGCGGCAACTGGGAGGAGGCGCATTAGAGCGGTTCTGAATTGATGTAGCGGATTTCGGTCTATGGAGTTAGGTCTGCGCTGCGAAGCAGTGGAGAATAGGCATGAAGGCGTACTCGATGGATCTGCGCGAACGGGTGCTGTGGGCGTCTGCGACACAGGGTTGCGGGACCAAGGCCGTGGCCGAGCGGTTCCAGGTGAGCGAGTCGTGGGATTACGCCGGCTCAAGCAGCGGCAGCGTGAGCGTGGGCGAATTGGACCGTGTGATCCAGCGCCGGCCCCATCCCGGCTGGCAGAGCCACGCCGAGGCAATCCGGGCGGCGGTCGGCCAGCACCCGGACGCGACGCTCAGTGAGTATCGCGAACGGTTCGCGCTACCGCTGTCGCGCTCGGCGTTGAGCCGCGCGCTGATCGAGTTGGGTCTGCCGAGAAAAAGTCGCTGCGCGCCGCTGAGCAGGATCGCACGGATGTGCACGCCGGGCGGCAAGCGTGGCGGGCCACGCAACCAAGCCTTGACCCCGCGCGGCTGGTGTTCGTGGACGAGACCTGGGCGAGCACGGCGATCGGACGGACCCACGGTCGCTGCGCCCGCGGTGGGCGGCTGGTGATGGCACTGCCGTGGGGGCGCTGGAAGACGACCACCTTCGTCGCGCTGCGCTGCGCTGCGAGGGGCTCACCGCCCCGACCGTGATCGATGGGGCGATGACGGGCGATCTGTTCGTGGCCTATGTCGAGCAGCAGTTGGTGCCGCTGAAGCCTGGTGACGTCGTGGTGATGGACAACCTCTCGTGCCACAAGCGCCGGGGTGCCAGGCGCGATTGAGGGGCGGGATGCCAATTATGGTTTTTGCTGCGCCCTACAGCCCCGACCTCAATCCGGTGAACACGCCTTCAGCAAGCTCAAGGCAAACTCCCAGAGCCGCGGCCAAGCGCACGGTCGAAGCGCTGTGGCACTACCTCGGTGGTGTTAGACGAGTTCCTGCCCGCCGAATGTCGCCACTACTTCACCAGTTGCGGCTACTCAGCCGCTACATCTACTCAGGAACCGCTCTAGAATGCGCCGCCATCGCAGCGCTCTGTTTGGATCCGTCCTGCCCCACTAAGCCCGCGATTTGGTTAACGGAATTGACTTAAATCAAGGCCGATCGCCGCACGCTCATAGTATGTTCTTTTAATCTTGGAGAGTTCGTGATCGAGCCTACGCTCATGCACGCTCATTCATGTAACCGTCATAAATCGAATGTAACATCATTGAGGACTGAATACCTGCCCAAAATTAGGAGCTTAACAATGCTAAAACTGTATACTCCGACCCTCATCGTCATTGCATTGTGGATCTCGGCAGCCGCCCAGGCCGAAACCACCCTCTACGGCTCGCTGCGCGCCGGGGTACGCTGGACCGACCCTGATGTCACCCCCGATTTCTTCATCGCCACCGATGAAAGTTCGCGTTTCGGCATTCGCGGCTCCGAAGACTTGGGCGATGGCCTCAAGGCGATTTACAAGATCGAATATCGTAGCAATCTCACCGCAGAGCCTTTTACCCCCACGGGCCGCGAGCGCTGGGTGGGGCTAGAGGGCGGCTTCGGCAAATTCCGCATCGGCACTGTTTACACGCCTTTCTACGACGTGCTCGGGCGACTCGATGTATTCAACGGCGACCATATATTCTTCGATCAATACTCCGCTAATTCGCGTGAGCGGCTCGGCACCGCCGTCATCTACACCACGCCAAGCAGCTTTCAGGCCGTCACCGGCCAGATCATGGGGGTGTTCGATGGCGATAACCTGCGCAAAGTGGACTTCAACGGCAATGGCAACACCAACGATCCTGGGGAGCAAGCCAGTAAAGAGCATTTGGATCAATACAGCCTGGGCGTAAACGTGAAGTTCGGCGGCTTTGGCGGAGGCGTGGCGTATTTGCACGATGAAGGCTTCGATCAGGATGTGTTCGGCGCTGTCGCGACTTTCGATTTCGCCGGCGCCTCTATTGGTGTGATGTATCAGCAGGGCGATTACGATGATACCGGCGCGAGCAATTGCTTCAAGCTCGCCAACGCGCCCGGCGCGGGCGATTCCCGCTACTACGCGATCGAAGGCCAATACACGTTCGGCAACAACATCGTGCGGGGTGCTTGGGGCCGTTGCGACCCCGACCTTCTCCAGGAAGCCGACGAATGGGCGCTCGGCTTTCAGCATAACCTGAGCAAGCGCACGCGGTTATGGGCCGAATACTATAGCTTCGACAAAGCGAGCAACAGCGACATCACCACCCAGATCCTCTCGCTCGGCATGCGCCACGACTTCTAACCGTTTTGCCAAATCAGGGGCATTGATTGCCCCTGTAACGTATCGCGAGACTCAGCCGCCAATCCAGGCAGCCGCCTGAAAACGAGTATTGGCGCTGCCTGTCGGCGAGCGAGCGTCCTTAAGCCTTAAACCCTCACCGTCAGTACCTCCTCTCCCGCCTTGACTGGTGTGCTGTTTCATCCATTCCCCCTCGAAATATTCTTGCATATATAACGAATCCTCCATTACACTTCATCAAGGTTATATTTATATAAATATAGCGATCGGATAACCAGAGAGATACCGTCATGAGAATCAGCGCGCGCAACATCCTTAAGGGTCGCGTCAAGAAAATCGAAGTGGGTGCGGTCAACTCCGAAATCATCATTGAATTACCCGGCGGTGCGGAAATCGTTTCGGTCATCACCAAAAGCTCGGCGGAACAGTTGGGCTTGGCCATCAACCATGAGGTCTACGCCGTCATCAAGGCGTCCAACGTCATGATTGCCGTGGATTGACTGCACGCACTGCGCATGAACCCCCACCCGTCCGTCTATTCCCCAGCAACAAGGAGAAGAAAAATGCACAATTCATTGAAGCTATCCTTACTCAGCCTAGCCGTAGCCGCAGGTGCCGCCTACGCCGACGTGGCGCCCTACGGCGTCAAGGGCCAAGTGATCCAGAGGCTACAAGCGTTCGACAACCCCGAAGGCGCGATTTTCAGCGCCGACGGTAAGTCTGTGTTCATCTCGAGCTCCGCCGAACTCGGAATGCCTGACAAAGGCTTTCATTGGACCGAGAAAAGCGGCTACATCAGCAAGTTGGAGGTACAACCCGACGGCACGCTGAAAATGCTCAAGGATAAATTCATCACCGGCCTGACCGGACCGCTGGGCATGGGCGTTCTGCCGGTTGCCACTCAGCAGTTCCCGGCCGGAACGATTTTTCTCTGCACAGCGGCTGCGCCGATAGCGACAGCCGATGGCACGGCCATCAAAAATGCCAGCCGCATGGACGCCAAACTGGTCGCTTTCAGCGAGGAGGGCAAAGTCCTCGGCGAAATCAAGATGGGCGCGGGCTCGGCCACCGCCAAGCTCAGCGGCGCACCCGCGACCTTACCCAATGCCCTGGGATTCGACAAAGCCGGCAATCTGTATGTCGCCGATACCGGCATTGGCGGCGGTTCGTTCGATCCCGCGGTGGCGACCAAACCCGGCGTTTTCATGATCTCTCACGGCGCCATCGACGAACTCGCCGCCAGCAAAACCCCCACCCAGCCGGTGGCGTTCATCGGCATACCCGGCGGCCCGGACGGGCTGGAAGTCGATGCCGGTGGCAATATCCACACCAATACCGTTGGCGCGGTTGCCGGCCTCGACGACACAGCCCAAGGCGGCATGTACAAACTCACCCAGGCAGATTTCGCAGCCGGCAAGCTCCCGGAACCCTTCGCCAAGGATATGGGCGCGCTGGACGGCTTGGATTTCGCCGGGAAAGTGCGCTTGGACACCGAAATCAAGACTACCAATTCCGTCACGGTGACTGGCGCCGATGGCAAACCCGCACGGCTCGTGCTTGATCCCGACACCAAGCTCGCCGGCCCCGCCGACATCGCCGTGCGCAAGCAAAGCGATGGAAGCTATCTGCTGATCATCCCGGAACTGACCGCGACCGGCCCCAATAATGGCAAAGACATCGTCACCGTGGTCAAGTTGCCGGCGAACTTCGGCGGCTGATGCGCCATGGCGCGGCGGGGGCAGGGGCGATGACCAAAGGTTGCGCAGTTCACATCGGACGAGCCGATAGTGCCGTCGCCATCCAGCTTCCGCCACTAACGCCAAAGAAACTTGATTTGCCTCCGCCGCGCCGCCAAAAGCTGTGGGAATTGCCGCCCGAGTTGCACTGCTCGGTGATCGGCACCTGCCTCACTATGGAAGAACTGCGCAAGGTATGCCGCCAGATGGGTGATACCGCCGCGCCCGGCATGAGCGACTACCAGTTGCACGGCAGATTCGTACAGCTGGCGCAGCAAGCTTGCCCCGAAACCCGGCTGGTGCAGAAAACGCTGGAGCGGAAATTCGACACCATCATAAAACGCTTCAGCGCCGCCCGGCATGAGAAAGACATCGATACGCTTTGGAACGAAGCCTTGACCCAGGGCGAGATCGCCGGCGCTTATTGGGCCTTGATGACCCATCCCGCGCTCTCGCAAAGCCTTTTCAAGCGCTCCTTCGGCGAGGTGCATATGCTGTCGCACCTCGTGGGCGCTTCGCATCGGGCGCAATTGCGGCAAGCGCAAACCTTGGCGCGGGAACACGGTGCGCTGAAAAACACGCTTACCGAACAGCAGGGTGTACTCCAGCAATTACGCCAGCAACATGAGCGGGATCAGGCCGCGTTGCGCGAGCGCGAGGCGTTGCTGCAACAACGCGACCAACACCTGCGCGAAGCCGAGCAACGCTTGGCAACGTTGGAAAGCGGTGTGGAGTTGCGGCGGCTGAGCGCGTTGATCACCGACCTGGAGCGCCGCCTGCAAACCGCCGAGCGCCGCGCTGAACAATGTTTTAGCGAGGAGTTGCAAACGTTGCGCGAGCATAACCAGGTGCTGCTTGCGCAACTGCACGACACGCAGCGCGAGTGTAGCCTGCTGGAAGTGCAATTGGCGCGCCGGTTGACGCCCGTCGGTTCCGACGAATCGCCGTCGGCGCCGCAGCTTGATCTGGACTTGAGC
>JAXMFZ010000065.1:0-20218 GCA_046347515.1 Gammaproteobacteria bacterium
TCACGGGCATGGCCCCAGTCACGCTTGGCGTCGAGGTTTCCTAAATACAGACAATCCTGCAAGCCGAGTTTGATACGCGCCAGGCCGCGCGTGATCTTGCGGGTGACGAAGGTTTCGCCGCGCAGCGGCGATTCATGATTGAACAAGATGCCATTGCAGGCGAAAATGCCGTAGGCCTCGCGGTAGTTGACGGTGATCCAGTAGGCGTAAAGCTTGGCCACCGCATACGGTGAACGCGGGTAGAACGGCGTCGTTTCCTTCTGCGGAATTTCTTGCACCAGCCCATAGAGTTCCGACGTAGACGCCTGATAGTAGCGGGTCTTGCGCTCCAGCCCGAGGATGCGAATCGCCTCCAGGAGTCGCAGTGCGCCGAGGGCGTCGGCATTGGCGGTATACTCTGGCTCCTCGAACGAAACGGCGACATGGCTTTGCGCCGCCAAGTTATAGATTTCGTCCGGCTGTACTTGCTGGATGATGCGGATCAGGCTGGTGGAATCGGTCATGTCCCCATAGTGCAAGATGAAGCGCCGGCTGCGCTCGTGCGGATCTTGATACAGGTGATCGATGCGATCGGTGTTGAACAGCGATGTACGGCGTTTGATACCGTGGACTTCATAACCCTTGCCGAGCAGGTTTTCCGCCAGATAAGCGCCGTCCTGACCGGTCACGCCGGTAATCAACGCCACTTTTCTCCGCTCGTCCGGGTGCTGCAATGGCTCTGTCATGCTGGTCCTCGCGTCAATATCCCATCGAAATAAGCAATCGTCGATCGCAGTCCTTCATCCAACCCAATCCGTGGCTGCCAGTTCAATTGCGCTTGCGCGAGGCGAATGTCCGGCTGGCGTTGCCGCGGATCATCGGCGGGCAATGGTCGAAAAACCAGTACTGACCTGGAGCCGGTCAGTGCAAGAATTCTTTCGGCCAACTCGCGAATCGTGCATTCCTGCGGGTTACCGAAGTTGAGCGGGCCGGTGCAATCATCGGTGCTGTTCATGAACCGAACACAACCCTCGATCAAATCGTCCACATAACAGAACGAACGGGTTTGCGCGCCGTCACCATACAGCGTAATGGGCTGATTGTGCAAAGCCTGGACGATGAAATTGGATACGACCCGACCATCGTTGGGATGCATGCGTGGTCCGTAGGTATTGAATATCCTGGCAATTTTGATGCGTAATCCATGCTGCCTGTGATAATCGAAAAATAGTGTTTCCGCGCAGCGCTTGCCTTCATCATAGCAAGCCCTGGGGCCAATCGGATTCACGCGGCCCCAATAGTATTCCGGCTGCGGGTGCATTTCCGGATCGCCGTAGACTTCGCTCGTAGAAGCTTGAAGAATCTTCGCTTTCAGGCGTTTGCCAAGGCCCAGTATATTGATCGCGCCGTGCACGCTGGTCTTGGTGGTCTGCACCGGATCGTGTTGATAATGAATGGGGGATGCGGGGCAGGCGAAATTATAGATTTCATCGACCTCGACATAGAGCGGAAACGTAATGTCGTGGCGCAGCAATTCGAAGCGGTGATCGTCGAGCAGATCGGTGATGTTATCCTTGCTGCCGGTAAAAAAATTATCGACGCATAAGACATCGTGCCCCTCGCGCAACAGCCGCTCGCACAAGTGTGATCCGAGAAACCCCGCTCCCCCGGTCACCAGCACGCGGGTACGAAGCCTAGGCTTTCTCATGCGCGCACCGCCATCGCCGGTCAGCGCCCCACGCCGATGTACTCGAAACCTTCCTGGCGCAGTTGCCGCGGAGCGTATTGATTGCGCCCATCGAAGACCACCGGCTTGCGCATGAGTTTTTTCATGGCGCTGAGATCCGGGTGGCGGAACGGTTTCCACTCGGTCACCAGCACCAGCGCGTCCGCATCTTTCAGGGCATCGTACTGATGCTCGGCCAAGCGGATCCCGCCACCGTCGAACCAGTGCTCCGGCAGTTCCCGGCGCACCGACTGCATCGCCGCCGGATCATAGGCTTGTACCATGGCCCCGGCCTCGATCAGCGCCTGGATCAGCACCAGCGACGGCGCCGCGCGCATGTCATCGGTACCGGGTTTGAAAGCCAGGCCCCAGACCGCGAAGCGGTGGCCACCGAGGTCGGCGCCGAAACGCCGTGTGATCTTCTCGAACAGCGTGCGTTTTTGCGCTTCGTTGCGCAGCTCCACCGACTTCAGGATCGCCGGCGCGAATCCATGGTTCTCGGCCATGCTGATCAGTGCCTTGATATCCTTGGGAAAACACGAGCCGCCATAGCCGCAACCGGGATAAATAAAGTCATAGCCTATGCGGCGGTCGGAACCGATCCCGAGGCGCACGTTTTCGACATCCACGCCCAAGCGCTCACACAAATTCGCCATTTCGTTCATGAATGAAATCTTGGTGGCCAGCATCGCGTTGGCGGCGTATTTGGAAAGCTCGGCGTCGCGCACACCCATGAACAGCATGCGCTGGTGATTGCGATTGAAGGGGGCATAAAGTTCCTGCATCACTTCCCGCGCGCGTGCATCATCGACGCCCACGATGATGCGGTCGGGGCGCATGAAATCGTCGATCGCCGCGCCCTCTTTCAAAAATTCCGGATTGCTCACCACCGCGAACTCGAGGGCGGCTTTACGTTGCGCCAGCGCCTCCCGCACGATCGACCGGATGCGCTCGGCGGTGCCGACCGGCACGGTCGACTTGCTGACGATGAGCGCGAAATGATCCAGATGCTGGCCGATCTGCTCCGCTACCGCCAGGACCGCGCTCAAATCGGCCGATCCATCGGGATTCGGTGGGGTGCCGACCGCGATGAAAATCACCTCGGCCTCGACCAGGGCGGTCTGGAGTTCAGTCGTGAATTGCAAACGCCGGGAACGCAGATTGTCCTTGACGATGGCCTCGAGCCCAGGCTCGTAGATGGGTATGTTGCCCTCCCGCAATGCCTGAACCTTGGCGTGATCGGTATCGACGCAGATGACGGTATTGCCCATCTCGGCAAAACACGCTCCCGTTACCAGACCCACGTATCCGGTACCAATAACCGCAATTTGCATACTGAGTTTGCCTTAGGGTTGAGAGTTAATCTCGAAACGGATTGGGAGACTGTTCGAGGCTGGCGGATGGTAGCGCGTCGGGCTGCGGATTCGCAACTTCCGCGGACTGGCGGGAATCTTCATGAACGCGGCGCGCGCTGCGATGGAAAAAGATCGCGGCAAGCGCTGCAAAGTAAATCGCATTGGCAGGAATATGCCAATTGAAATCGACGGCGCCATGCAACGCCATCAATGCCAGCGCGATTCCCGCGCCCGCTTGCGCGAACTGAAAATCCGTCCACGGTCCGCGCCGCCACACGCGCAACCATTGCCCGCCATAAGCGCCGACCAGTAACGCCATCGCGACCAGCACCAGCGCGCCCAGCAGCAACCACTCCAGATAATCATTATGGGCGTGGTTGATAAAACCGACCAAATCCGTCGGTTGATAACGTCGATACACTTCCACGAAGCTGCCGAGGCCACTGCCGAGCGGAAAGAAATCAACGATGGCTCGATACACCGACCGATAAAGTGCGAAGCGCTCTTCTCCAGGTACGTCGCCGCCGACATCCGCCGGACCGCCCGCAACGGCCGGTGCCACCAGCGCCGCGCACCACAGCGTGATCATTCCAGAGCCCCGGCCAGCACCCAGGGCACCCGCCATTGCAGCGCAGACGCGGCAAAATGCAGCCAGTCCGCTTCCCAACAAACCAAGCGCGATCCCGGCGCGCGAGAGGCCACCAGCAGGCCCGCCCATAGCAGAACCGCGCCATATCCATACCACACCCAAGCGTATCCGCCCCGCGCCAAGCCGCTCCAGCCAGACGCCCAGACGCCTCGACGAATTCACCCGTGGCACGGCGACTCTGGCGTGGGCGGCCATCGGTCTCGCGCCACCGGCAGCGCCATCTCCAAAAGCAACTGGCAAATGGTTGCGATTGGCGTGGCTGCCCAGTGGCGGCGCGTTGCCGTCGGCCTCCATGCCAAGCCTGAACACGCTGTCCAATCCGTCAAGAAATTGTAAAATGCCGAGGGTCGCTTGGCAAATCGCCATTGCCATCAGGCCCTTGGCGAGCGCCATCAGGCGTTCGGAAGGCCAACGAGCAGCCGGACAGAAAAACTACCAAGGGCAGCGGCAAGGCATACCAGCTTCCTCGGTGGCGAATGGCAGCAAGGATAGCGGGCAGCTTTCTTCCATCGCCGCCCGCCAGCGTCAAGGCGTCGGCATAAAAAGCACGGCCATCCAGCCCAGCCCATATCGCCATCGGGAACAGGGAAGCAATTGGATGAAGTGTGATCGGCATGATCATCGAGTGCGGCCGCCAGCGGCCATGAGGCATGCTTCAGGAATTGCCGAGATGCTCACGCTCAACGATACTGCGCGGGAGCCGAGAATTTCCAGGCAGGCGAGCGGCGTGACGATTCCCCCGCGTATCCACGGCGCGAAAGCCAAGATGGCGATGATCAGTAGAACCGTGCTCGATAAAACGGATGGCCGGCGCCACGGCAACCGGCGAGACCGCGATGGCCGCATCCTTGCCCTCATTCGCGGCTGATGTCGCCTCCCCCGCCGCCGCCTCCCCCGCCGCCGCCGCCTCCCCCGCCGCCGCCATTGCCATTGCCCGAACCGCCGCTGATGATCAACACGCCGCCGATGATGGCGCTACCGATCAGAGCAGGCGTCGGCGTCGGTGACGTTATCGTGCTCGGCGTACCCGTGCGGGCGCCGCCGCTGTTGACGTACACCAGCCCCAGGCAGCACTCCTCGGCGAACTGCACCGTGATCCGGGTGTCATTCTCGATCTTGATGTCTGGCAAATGCGTCCTCGATGATCGCGCTCGAATCCACCTTGGCGTGCGCACGATGTCGCCCGGCCACAGTTCCATTTCGTTGACGCCTTTTCCTCCCGGTCAGCGCGCACATAGCTCACGTCCTTCTTGACTTCGTAGAATGGCGATGGGCTCTATGCGACCGTGCTCATTGGCGTCGTCGTCATCGCTGACCCACAGCACGCCGCACCGGCCTCGATGTCGAGCCTGAGGTTGCCCGGCAGACGAATCTTGCAGCGATTGTCATAGGTGATCAGCACATCGGACTTGTCGCGCGTGAGCACACTATCGCCTCGGTACAATGGCATCTTGAGCTGCGCGGCCACCGTGTCCTGCTCTTGATTGACCAGCGCCGAGCCATGGATTTCCGTCACCTCGGCGATATCCTCACGCGCCCATGCCGAAGCGGACAACGCAAGCGCCGCGGCCGTCACCCAAGGCAGTATCATATAATGTGTCTTCTTTACCATCACCATCCCCTCAAACCAGAACGACCGTCGCCCATGTCGATCCCTCACACCCATGCTCTCCCGGTGGGTGGAAACATCTTAGCGCCACCTCTACCGATCGCCTTCAAACGCGCGACCGCAGTACCCGGATATTGTCAAACCAGGCGATTCCGCTTGCCTGGAATTCTCCAGCGTACCGGCCCGTGAGTTCAAGGCGCAAATCCTGGGCCGCGCAGTCCAGCGGCGGAACGATAAACGTCAACGTGAATTCCCGCCATGCCGATGTGCCTTGTAACGGTTCCGTGGAACCAAGCACTTCGTTGGCCGCGGTCATACAGCGCAATACCCAAGCAATACCGCGAACCGCCTGCAATCGTTCGGTGCGCGCTTCGCCACGCAGTTGATAACGCCCCGGGCGTAGCAACAGCGTTTGATGAACGTCGCGAAAAGGGCTAATTTCACCCGTGAATGTCAGTTTTAGCGCGCGCCCCGCGCCATCCGGTCTCGGCTCTATTTGTACCTTTACCCCGGCAACCTCTGCGGCATGCCAACCGAATTCGTCATCGCCCACGGATTGCTCAAAACCACCATCGTACACATTGCCCAGCGCCTTCACTTGCTGAGCGCTCAGGCCATCGATCCATGCCAGATACGCATCGATCCAACGTTGTTCGCGCTGATAGCGCGCGATGATCTGGCGCCGCATTTCGATGCTGGATGAACCGCTGCGATAGAGAAACTCGACGACGTCCACGCCACGCGCCTGTTCGGCGGCATAAGCAAAGAACTCCGGTTGCCAGCGCTTGTCAGGGGTGATGAGCGAACCCGTCCTAGCACGCAGGCCCGGGTCATCCAACAACGCCAACAACTGCGCGAACAGGTCGCGCCGGCCATCGGGACTGGTGTCGATCGCGCGCATGAGGTGGCGCAGCAGCGAATCCACGCGGCCCAGCCGCGCGTGCAGCAGCGCCAGTTCACGCTGCACCTCGCCGCGCATGGGAGCGAGGTGGTCGGCGCTGTCGGCGAGTTCGAGCGCCGAATCCCAATGCCCGTCAGCCGCACGGATCGCGGCCAGCAGCGCGTAAACACGGCCATCGCTGGGATTCGCGCGCGCCGCGCGTTGCAGCCATTCGGCGCCCTCCTCTGGATGGTCGGCAAGTTGTCGGCGCGCCCATTGATAAAGCGCCCATGGCTGCCCGGAATACCAGTCCAAGGCGCTGGCGCTGGCGGCGGGCGTGGCGAGACCAGCGAAATGGCTGGCGAGTTGCAGGCATACGATGCGCCAGGCCAACACCGCGGCGCCGATCCAGAAGGCCGAACGCAGCCACCAGCGCCGCGACCACGTGGTCATTGCCAGCGGCCATCGGCGGTCAAAGTGGCCGGGCGCCGTTCCTCGCCGGTCGCGCTGGATTGGCGCTCGACTGAAAAACGCAAAGTGTTGATCAACGGTTTACCGGTGCGTGCTTCGACCTCGAAGTAGATATTGCCGACATAGGTCTTCAATAAATCGCCCTCGTGGACGACCGCTCGGTAACGGCCGTCACCAGTCTGTAACGCACCTCGTGGTCGCCAGCGCAAATCGCTGACTTCGATGCGCCGCGCCTGCGATAAGCGAAATAGCCGCTCGTAACCGCGCCGCCAATCCAGCGACGCCGATGCGCTGAACAACGCCATGAACGGCTCCAGCTCGCCGCGCTCGTAGTGCGCTACGAACCGATTCAAGAGCGCGCTCAGTTCTTTTGGATCGATCGCCGCCGGTCGCGTAACCGGCGCCACTACCGAGAGTTCCCGCAGCGCCTGGCGCACCGTATCGGCAAGCAGCGCCGACGGTGGGGAATCCATGGGCGGCGCAAGCTGCTCGAAGCCGACCGGCGCAATTTCCGGTGGATTTACCGCAGGCGCGCCGCCATCCGCCCGTGGATGGTCATTGACACGATACACCTGCGCGATGAAGAGTAGCGCCAGCACTGCCGTCGTCCACAGTAACCGCGCCGGCGTCAATCGTTGCAATGATCGTGGCAACCGCAGCTTAGGCGTTTCGCGCCCGGTGCTCGGCGGTGTCTGGCGATAGACGCGAGTGCCCGCTGTCATCCGCGCGCGCGCGGCGTTCAAGGTGCGGTCATAGGCGCTGCGCGTGTGTGGCTTGCGTAAAACGGTATAGGCTTGGTTGATTCGACGCGAGTAGACATCGGTCCATTGACGGTCGGTATTGCCGCGATCCGGATGGAACAAGCGCATCAGCAGGCGATGATGGTCTTTGATCCGCGCCAGCGGCGCACTCGGATTGACGCCGAGCACGCGGTAGTAATCGGCGCCCGGCGCCAGCAGCACTTGCTCGATGAAAAACCGCGCGGCGTGTTGCAATGGCCCGTCGTCTCCATGTCCTGGGGCGTGCTCGTGCTGGTGGGCGGCGACTTTCAACAGTTCGCCCACATTCGCCGGCAATCCCGCAGCGAACCGCACATGCTCTTGATAGCGCAACGGATTGCGATGAAAAGCCAGCGCCAATTCCAGGATGTCCACCGCCGCGCGCCGATCGTCTTGGGCTAGGTCGTGAGTTGCTTCCCGGCATCCGCGGAAGCGTGATGGTAGTAATAATAGCTCTGGTGATAGCCATACGCGTGCAGGCGGCTATCGATCTTGGTCAACACTCCACCGATGACGTAGGTGCGCGCCGAACGCAAACGCTTCATCGCCCCCTGCACGAAGCCACGCCGGGTCGCGCCAGCCTCCACCACGAGAATACAGGCCTGCGCCAGATTGCCCAGGATCAGCGCATCCGCAAGCCCCAAGACCGGCGCGCAATCGAGTATCACTTGATCGAATTTTTCGGCGGACAATGACAATAATGACAGCATCTTCGCGCTAGCCAATAATTCCGCCGGATTCGGCGGTAAATGCCCCGCCAGGATCAAGAACAGATTGGCGATCGCCGTGGGTTTAGCGATATCGGCGGGTTTGGCGGCGCCGGCGAGATAGTTGGTAAGGCCGATCCCACCGTCGATATGCAACGCGCGATGTAGCGAGGGATTGCGCAGATCCGCATCGATCAATAGCACGTTCTTGCCTGCTTGCGCGAACTGGATCGCCAGACTGAGCGCGGTCGTGCTCTTGCCTTCGCCGGCGGCGGCGCTGGTGACCAGCAAACGCTTAGGCACTCCTTCCGAGGTGGCGAACTGAAGCGCGGTACGCACCGAGCGGTAGGCTTCCGCGAACGCCGAGCGCGGGTTCTGCTGGGCCGCCACCGCCAGCGACATACCCTGCGCGAGCTGGGCGCGCGCGATTTGTTCAGCGGGGATGAGGCCGAGCACCGGGATACCGAGTTGGCGTTCCAGTTCATCTGGCTCCTTGACTGTGTCGTCCATACGCTCGAACAGAAAGGCAAAACCGATGCCGCCGAACAAACCCAGCAACACCGCCATCAGCATGTTTTTCTGCAAGTCGGGCTTGAACGGCTGGCCTGGTACCAGGGCGGAATCGATGATGGAGACATTGTTCGATTCCATGCCATCGGCCACTCCCAGTTCCTTGAACCGCTGCAGCAGGCTGTCGTAAAGCTGGCGATTGGTATCGACATCGCGTTTCAGCAAATTGTATTGATGCGCGGTGCGGGTCTGCAACGCCATGAATTCATCCTTGGCGCCGGTCAACTGCGCGCGCAGCATGTCCTCGCGCGTCTTGGCGGCATCGAAATCGGATTTGAGCATATCGCGGATATTGCCCGATTCCTGACGAATCTTGTTGTCCAGTTCACCGATCTGGCTCGCCAACTGCTGCATCGCCGGATAGCCGGGCTTGAATACCTTCAGCTTTTCCTGGTATTCGGCTTCCAATTCGGTCTTTTTTTTCTTCAAGTCCTGGATCACCGCGCTGTCTTGTACCCAGCGCAGGCCCTCGTTCTTACCGTTGCGGGCTTGGCGATACAGGGTTTCGGCTTTGATTCTGTCCTGTTCGGCTATGCTCAGCGCGTTGTTGATGGACTGCAGGCGATCACTGAGCAGGCTCTTGCGATCATCGATATTGATGATCTGCTCGTGATCCGTGAAAGTCGCCAAGGCGCGCTCGGATTCTTCGAGCTTTACCCGCATTTCCTGCAATTGCTCTTGCAGGAACTTGCGTGCTTGATGGGTTGCCCCAAAGCGGTGCTCCATGTTGAGGTCCATGAAGGTCTGCGCCCAGCTGTTGACCACCAGCGCCGCAAGAGCGGGATTGGGGCTGATGTAAGAGAGCCGCACGAGGCTGGAGTTGGGGATCGGATCCACGGCCACCGCGCCCGCACTCAAGCTGAACCGCTCACGGGCATCGGCCGGCTCGGTTTCGCCGAAATGCCCCAGCAATCGCGCCAACCATTCGTTGATCAACTGGCGTAGCGGCGGCCGCTCGGGCGCCGCCGGCAGCGGCTGGCGGTTGAGCTGTTTGCTGACTTGCTCGGCGAGGCTGCGGCTTTTCAACAACTCGTACTGGGTTTGATAAAAATCATAATAGCTCGCGTACATCGCCTCCATCTGCGCGGGATTCTTGAGGTCGACGACTTCCGGCACCTGATGCTTAATTTGCAGGGTCAGGCTGGCTTGGTAGAGCGGCGTTTCCAGGAAGGTAGCGAAGATCACTGCGCCCAGCACGATCAAAAAAAACGCCAGAATGGTCCAGCGCCGCTTCACCAGCACCCGCCACAAGTCGCGTATGTGGATGCCCTCTTCGTCTTCCTCACGCACGCTGCGCTCAACGTCCAGCAACTGCGAGTGCATGGCCGGCGGTGGCGTCAGCGCACGGCTGACCTCCGCGGGCGGCTGGGCAAGGGCGATGTTTGAAGGATTATCGAGCATGGGAAATCAGTTGAATATCTTGAAAGGGTTGAGTAAATCGATGGTATCGCGGAACAAGGAATCGCGCAGAAACTCGCGGCTTCCCGATTTATTCACCACGACGACATCATTGCCTTGCAGCACCGGGTCTTGCATTTCGCCTTTGCGAATCTTGCCCAGGTCGAAACTGAACATGGTTTTCTGGCCCTGCGCGCCGCCACGAAAAAGCTTGATGTCATCCGCCGCCGCCAGTTGTCCTAAGCCTCCCGCCAAAGCGATGGCTTGCAGCAAGGTAGTGGCGCCGCTCAATGCGTAGATGCCGGGCCTGCCGACCGCCCCTTCTATAGTGACTCGTTGGCTGGCAAATTCCTTGATGAAGATGGTGACGTTGGGATTTTGCAGATAATTCTCGCCGAGTTTGTCGGCGATGCGTTTTTCCAGTTCGCTGCTGGTTAAACCCCCGGCTTCCACCTGACCGATCAGCGGCAAAGTGATGAATCCGCGGGCATCCACCCGCACCGTACCGGACAGTTCCTTGACGCCGAACACATTGACATCCAATAAATCTTGCGGACCGACGCGATAATCTTCCACGCCATGCCCATTCGTCTGTGCGCCACCGGCCGAGAGCGCGGCCTCTTGGGTGCCGGGCATCGCCCGGATGACGCCATCGCTCGATGGATAAAGCGCGGGGGCCGTGGTGGATGGCGTTTGCACGACCGGTCCGGCGCAACCCATGCCGGTCGCAAGCAATCCACTCAAGAGCCAGCGCCAATCAATGCCATACAGCAACGTTCGCATTCCTTGATGTCGCGCCGTCACCCCGATAGCGCTGAACAATGCTTTCCGATGATGGAACAATATCTTGATTTGCCAGATGAGAATCATCGCAAACCACAAGCCCGGCGTCTACTATAGCGCATCCGACCAACCCCGCCAGCGATAAACCAGGGTGCCGAAATATTCCTTGAGCACTTGCGTCGTGCCGGCGAGTGCGGCCGCGTCCGGCAACCAGCGTAACAGGCTCGCCGGCGCCGGAACGAACTCATAATCGGTCGGCGCGGGATAGACTTCGATACCTTGCGCGCGAAAAGTGCCAAGCGCCCGCGTCATGTGCATGGCCGAGGTGACCAGCAGAATCGAACGCAGCCCTCGTTGCTGCAGAATGGGTTTCACGTTGACCGCATTTTGATAAGTATTCAGGCTTTCGCTCTCGACGGCCAGCGCGGCGCTCGGCACCCCCAATTCCTCCAGCAGTTCGACGATGGCGGGCGCTTCGGCCTGCGCTGCGCCGGTCCATGGCAGGCGCCCGCCGGATGCGATGATCAGCGGTGCTTTCCCGGCTTTGAACAAGCGCGCTGCGAACCAAACGCGGTCCGCTGAACCACCGAGATCCGGATACAAGCGGTAAGGCGGCGCCGCCCCTTCCACGCCGCCGCCCAGCACCACAATGGCGTCGGCCGACGGCAGTTGCGCCATCGTGAGCGGCGGATACCGGGTTTCCAGCGACGCGCGCAAGGCATCGGTAATCGCCGGCGTAGAACATAGCCATAGCCCGACCAACGCAACACCCAGCGCGTAGCCTGCCCAGCGACGCCGATCTAGGCCCAAGGCGATAGCCGAAACCATGATCGCGGCGAGCGCCAGCGTCAACGGATAAACGAAGAGGGCGGCCAACTTTGTCGCATAAACGCTCATGGAGCGAACATCAGTCGCGCAATTCGTGCAAATGCGCACGGAACCAATCGTAGGTTGCTTGCAAACCCTCGGCCAGCGTCATCCGTGCGCGCCAGCCCAGCTTTTCCAAACGACTGATGTCGAGCAGCTTGCGCGGTGTACCATCGGGCATCGAGCGATCATAGTGGATGGCGCCGTGAAATCCGACGACTACGGCGATCTGCTGGGCCAGATCGGCAATGCGGATATCCTGGCCGATGCCGACGTTGATAAAGCCCTCGTCATCGTAGCGGCGCATCAAATACAGCGCGGCGTCGGCAAAATCGTCCACGTATAGGAACTCGCGGCGCGGCTCGCCGCTCCCCCATACCGTTACGGCGGACGAGCCCTGGATTTTGGCGATATGGAATTTGCGTAACAAGGCCGGCAATACATGGGAAGTTTGCAGGTTGAAATTGTCCCCTGGGCCATAGAGGTTGGTCGGCATCACAGTGATGGCATTGAACCCATATTGGCGGCGATACGCCTGGCAAAGCTTGAGGCCCGCGATCTTCGCGATGGCGTACCATTCATTGGTGGGCTCCAGTGGACCGCTGAGCAGAGCATCTTCGCGCATGGGCTGCGGCGCATGTTTCGGATAGATGCAAGAGGAGCCGAGCAGCAGGAGTTTGGTCGCGCCGTAGCGATAAGCGGCATCGATGACATGGGTCTGGATGAGGATATTGTCGCGTAAGAAATCGACGGGATACGAGCGATTGGCGTGGATGCCGCCCACGCGCGCGGCCGCCAGGAACACGTAATCGGGTCGCTCTTGCGCGAAGAAAGCATCGACCGCCGGGGCTTGGGTCAAGTCCAGCTCCGCGTGGGAACGCACGACGATGCGCTGAAACCCCTCGGCCCGTAAACGGCGTACCAGCGCCGATCCGGCCAAGCCGCAATGTCCGGCGACATAAATCTTAGCGTTGGCTTGCATGCTTTGGAAACGCTCCATCGTTAGGGTGGATGCCGGGGGTCACTGCCAGCAACGGCTCCAGTATTTGCCGCCAAGCCTGCACCGCAATGGGTAAATCGAATCTTTGCAGCACGAGGGCGCGGGCATTGGCGCCGAGTCTTTGCCGCTGATCGGGGGAATCATGTAACACGCGGATGGCTTGGATCAAGTCCGTGACAGCGCCGACCGCTACCGTTAGACCGCACTCGGCCCGCGTATCGTGCGCGCGATTTCGCCGTCTTGGCCGATGAAGATGATCGGCCGCCTGGCCGCAGCCGCACCGCAGAATTCGTCGGTACGATCAAACCCTCCAGGGCGGGAAGCAGTGACACGATATGCACATCGATGGCGCTCAAGCTCTCCGCCAAACGCACGCGCGGCTGATAATCGATGAAGCGGATATTGCGCAAGTTTTTGCGCCGCGCCTCTTCCTGCAAGCGCACCTTGTGAAATCCATCGCCGATCAGTAAGAACTGAATCGAGGGCTCGTTCTGTAATGCATTGATGGCGCCCATCAAAGTGGTGAATTCATGAGCGCGGCCCATGTTCCCCGAGTAGCCAACCACCAACGCCTGGCCGAGGCGCCATTCCGAGCGCAGCACGTTGTGCGGGGCTGGCTTGGGCTGGATCGCTGTGGCGTTCGCCCAATTCGGTATCAGGGCAATTTTGGCGCGGGCAATACCCTGGCTTGCAAGATACGCACGCATCCGCTCACCCAATACAATGTTACAGTAAGCGTGGTCGAGCGCCGCGTTGCGAAGCCTCACCAACCATTTACCCATGAGCGCCGCGCTTGGGATTCGCAATTGCTGCGCGATTTCCGGGAACACATCCTGGATCCAGTGGATCAGGTATGCGCCACGCCACTTCGCCGCCAAGACCGCAGCGGCGGAAATCAACGGCGGATCGGTCAGCGCGACGATCACGTCGCCACGGCGCGCAATGCGCAGGATTTCCAGCCCAGCGCCGAAAAAAAACGACAAATAGTCAAACGCCCGACCCCACATTTGCGCCCGCCCGAAGCGGGTAGACCAGACGCGCTCGACACGGACGCCATTCCATGACTCGCCGCGCGCAAGCCGTGCATGAGGGTCATCGTAGAGCTGGCGGCCGGTGACGACCCGGACCGACCACCCTGACGCGACAAGTTCGACCGCCAGTTCGGTAAGTAATTGGCTGGTGGCTGAGTGGTCTGGGTGGAAATAACGGTTGATGAAGATGAGCTTTGGATTCATTAGATGATGATATAATATTATGCTTTTCTAATGACCCACTGGGCCAACACTAACACATCCATCTCGGTGCGCAAGAAGCAATCCAGCGCCTCGGCGGGCTGAAAGACGATGGGCTCGCTCTCGTTGAACGAAGTATTGAGTAGCATCGGTACCTGCGTGATCGCATAGAATGCCTTAATCAATTGATAGAACAAAGGGTTATCGATATATCTTAGGGTCTGTAATCGCCCGGTACCGTCGCTGTGGGTAACGGCGGGGATCAGCGCACGCCGGTCGGCGCGAATGGGAATGACGCGCAGCATGAAAGGCTCATCCACATCGGTTTCAAACCAATCCGCCACCGCCTCCCGCAACACCGTAGGCGCAAAAGGACGAAATGCCTCGCGGCGTTTGATCTTGCGGTTCAACATCTCCTGCATATCGGTGCGCCGAGGATCGGCGAGGATCGAGCGATTGCCGAGCGCGCGCGGCCCCCACTCCATCCGCCCTTGGAACCAGCCGACCACCGCGCCAGCGGCGATGGCGCCCGCGATATCTTGGCACAGATCCGCAATGCGGTCGATGCGCATGGCGCGGCAGCCGCGCGCATGCCATTCGGATCGGCGCGACCCGAGCGCCTCGGCAATGTCGGCCTCCGTGAATTGCGGCCCCCAATACGCGTGCGTCAAAACCGCTCGGGTCGGAGGTGGCGCTAGATCGTACAGCGCCGCGTACGCCGCTCCTAACGCGCCGCCAGCATCGCCCGCCGCCGGTTGGATGAACAGTTCGCGGAACGGCGTAAATTTCGTGATTTTGCCATTGGCGACCGAATTCATCGCGCAACCGCCCGCCAAGGTTAGGGCAGCGATGGGGTAACAGCGGTACAAGCTGTTCAGCAAATGGAACAGGGCGTACTCATAAATCGTTTGCGCCGAGCAAGCAATATCGCGGTGACGCGGCTCGATTTCCTCGTCGGGTTGCCGGCAAGGCCCGAGCAAGTCCTCCAACGCCGCGCTAAACAGCCGCCCCACGCGCGGACAACCCTCCTCCCAGCGATAATCGATCCGTTCCCGATGGTGGCGAAAATACTCGAGCGCCAGCGTATACTTACCGTCAGCATGGCATTGCACCAACCGGCGCATGGCATCCAACTGGCGCGCTTTGCCATACGAGGCGAGACCCATGACCTTGTACTCGTCGCCATAATGTGGAAACCCCAGATACTGGGTGATGGCTTGGTAGAAAATACCGAGCGAATGCGGAAAATACACACGATCTTGAACCGCGAGCGCGTTGCCCCGCCCTATCCCCCAGGCGGCGCTCGCGAAATCGCCAAAACCATCCACCGATACCGCGACCGCTTCGGAGAAGGGCGCCAGGAAATACGCCGAAGCCAGATGCGCGCGATGGTGTTCGATACGGCGCACCGAGCCCTGGAACACACCACCCGCACCGATCCGATTCAAGCGCTCGGCCACCCCAATCTTGTTGCCGGCATTGGCGACACGCGCCAGCAGCCAGCGCGGCGAAGGCCATGTCCGTGCGATGTAGCCTAGCTTGCGCGGCCACTGCACGCCGGGGGCGCTATTGACGGCGACGTAATCGACGTCAGCGAGATTCATCTGCGCTTCACGCAGACAGTACTTGATCGCTTGCGCCGGAAACCCGGCCCAGTGTTTGATGCGGCGAAAGCGCTCCTCCTCGGCGGCCGCCACCAGACGGCCATCGATGAGCAATGCCGCGGCGGCATCGCCATGAAAGGCGTTGACTCCGAGGATCACCATAGCGCTACGGCCTGTCCGCGTCCCACAGCCGCAGTCTAAGAAGGACCTCCGCCAGCATCCTCTGCAGCGCGTAATACCCACCGGCGCGGCCATCCAACAGCCCGCGCTGCACAACCAGGCAATAACCTGGCACTAGCAACGGCGCGAGCCAAGTGTATTTGCGCACCCGGCCCGGCCAGCTCAAATCGCGCCAGCGGCGCTCGACGAGCGCTTCGGCTTCCAGGCGCATGTAACGATCCTGGGCCGCCAGCCAGGCGCTCAGCGGTTTGCGATCATCGTGCAAAACCGGGGCTCGCAAGCGTGCCGTGGCGCCACGGAGTTGCAACCGTTGGGTATGACCATCTTGTCGATAATGGCCCAGGCCTCGACGAAACAATATCGTCACCGGCGGATACAGCGAGCCGCGCAGCGGTCGTCCGCCCACGCAGTAACGAAAGCACGCCTGATAGCCGGCGATGTCTGTGCTCGGCCTTAGCGCCGCGATCTCGGCGACCAAGGCTGCGCTCAATACGTAATCCGCATCGAGCGCCAACACCCATTCGGTTTCGACCCCGGTTTCATGCACGGCAAAATTCCATTGCGCGGCGTGGCTGTCGAAGCGCCGTTGCACCACCCGCGCCTGGGTGTAGCGTCTTGCAATCTCGCAAGTGCGATCGCTGCTATGACTATCCACGATGACGATGGCGTGCGCCCAGACCAGACGTTGAAGAGTTCTGTCGATATTGGGTTCTTCGTTATAGGTGAGGATCACCGGTGTGACGCCCGTAAGCATTGCACGTCACCGCCCTGCGGGGGCTGGACGAGAGGCGGCTAGAAGTTCGGCGTAAAGACCCTCCATGCGCCTGGCCACCGTCGCCCAACCGTAGTGCTCGCGTACCGCGCGGCGGCCCGCGTGCCGCATTCGCTCGCGCAGTTGCGCATCCTCCAGTAACTGCCCGATGGCGCAAGCCAGCGCCGCCGGCTCGCGCTCGGCCACCAAGCCGGAGCGGCGCGGGCGACGAAATCCGCCAAACCCACGCTCGGCGTGACACCACCGGACAACCCTGCGCCAGTGCCTCCAGCACGACATTGCCGAAATTCTCGGAAAGCGACGGCAGGGCGAGCAGGCCAGCCTCGCGCAACAGCGTGGTCTTGGCCGCACCGTAGAGCGGCCCGACCCAGGCTACGCGCCCGCCGATTCCGCGGCGCCGCGGACGCGGCGCTGGAGACGGTCGCGTTCACCGTCCTCGTCGCTGCCAGCGATGACGAGCTGCACACCTGGCAGCAGCGTGACCCCGCGTCGATGAGGTTCTCCAACCCCTTTCTTCCAATTGACCTCGCCCAGGAATAAACCGACGTCCGCTGCTGCGACGGGTTGATCGCTTTCATCTTCGGGTAGCCTGACGCCGCTGGGGACCACGGCCAAGCGCGCCACCTTGAAGCCGAAGGCCCGGCACTCTTCAGCTTCGAGTTTCGAGGTCAGGGTGCAGCGCCGCCGCGTCCTCAATGGTGCGACGCTCGGCGGCTTGATCCAGACGGTTTTCAGCCAACGGCTCTTACGGTGGATGAGGCTTTGCACCAGCATCCCGCGCGGCGCCAGCACGTAGGGTACGGCGGCACACCGCGCCGTCCGCGCCGCCGCCCAGGTCGGCCACAGAAACAAGGAATGAAGATGGACGATATCGAAGTCCAGGTAAGCGCGCTGCGAGCGCCCGCGCTATGGACGGCGCCCAATACAGGCGGCGCAGATGGCGCGAGCGGAAATACCACCACACCCTCATGATCCACCGCAATATCGTGCGGCACGGCGCTATCGCCGCGCCCATCGATGCTGGGTGGTGAACACCTCGACTCATGCCCGCACGCGGCGAGCGCCTTGCACAAGCCATGCACGGCGACGATGGTGCCGCCATAGCGGCGCGCCGGCCAATAGCTCGGAACCACATGCAATATGCGCATTCAGGCTACGCTCGGCGGCGCCCGCTCAAGGCGTGTATGGCCGCCAACGTGCCGGCTACCGCATGGTCCACACCATAGCATTGCAGCACTCCGGCACGCGCCTGTTCGCCGAGGCTCCGCAAGTGGTCCGGGTCCGCCGCAAGCCCCGTCAACCGGCCCGCCAGTGCGGTGATATCGGCAAATGGAAACACCGCCCCGGTCTTGCCTTCTTCGATCAGGTCAAGGGCGCAGCCCACCCGGTCGCTGACCAGCGCCGGGATGCCACAAGCCATCGCCTCGTTCACCACCAAGCCCCAGGTTTCGCCATAATCCGACGGTAATACCAGGCAATCGGCGGCGACATAGGCTTGGGCAATCTCGGACTGATTCAGGAATCCGGCGAAGCCCACCGGCAAGCCGTGTTGTGCAACGAAGCGACGCGTTTCTCCTTCAAGCTCGCCGGCGCCCACCACCAGCAGGTGCAATGGCGGCTCGCTCCCTCTTTTCCGCACCCGTTCCAGAGCGCGGAGCAAATCCATGATGCGCTTCTTGGGCTCGAGTTTACCGACATAGCAAAAGCATACCGCACCTGCCGGGATACCCCAGCGCGACCGTAACCCTTCGCGCATGTCCCGCAGGCTCATGGCTTGCTCATGAAATCTTTTATTATCAACGAAATAAGGCGCATCGAATAAACGCGAATCGGGAACACCGTAAGCGCTATAGAACGCACGATTGGCTTTGCCGATCACCAGGAAAGCATCGTAACCGCGCAGCAATAGGCGGTGAATCGCGCGCACCCACCAGGGACGCGGCTTGAGGCCGCTGGATTCGCCGCGCACGCAGCAGGGAATGCCATGCCACCGGCAAGCCAGCACCACCTGCACCAGGGACCATGACTGCCAGCCGGTGACAATCACCACTTGCGGTTGCATTTGCGCCAGCACAGCGCCCAGCCGCCGCAGCCGCAACACCAGAAACCCCTGGCCGGAGCGGCGCCGTGGCGCGGTCTGCAACACGCTCCAGGCGTAGCCCTCAAGGAGCGGAATATCCCATTGAAACGCCAAACCAAAACCGACTCCTTGGCGCGCGGGATCGGGCAATTCCGCATAACATACGCGCAGTTCTAGGCCGGGCTGTGCCGCCAACTGTTGAAACCAGGGGACATGGTATTGAATCGGATGGGTAGCGACGATCATTACCCGCACCCGCGTGGAGGCGTCGCCCAGAGCCATGGTATTCAACCCCGCCCTCCGGGCTGCTGCAATCCAGGGGTAGACGAAAGCGCGATGGCCTCCCGCAACGCGCGCACCGCATTCGGCTGTCCAGCCGGGTACGCGATCTCGGCTCGCGCCTGCAGGCGCTGCAACCGCGGCACCGCGAGCACAAAACCCGCCATCCAGCCCAGCATCATCAATACGAAAGGATCGCCATAGATTTGCGAGGCGCTCATGAAGATCGGCACGTTGGCCAAGCACAACGCGGTCAGTCCATACGCCAGGCGCGTCAGATAAGGATTACTCTGCGGTACATTCTTGAGGATTTTCCAACCATAAACCGCCAGCGCCAACGCCAGCCAAAGCACCAAGATCAGACCAGGCACGCCCAATTCGATGGTGATTTTCCCCAACCCCCCTTCCGCAGCGCCCGCCGCTCGCATACCGCCGAAATGCTGGACGCCTTGGCTGGCGACGCCCGCCCCCAGCCCGAACCAGCCGACTTCGTCGATGGCCCAGGCAATGCTTTGCAGACCGAGCATCTGAAACCGCTCCAGCGCATCGCCAAACACGCTGCCGCCGCGCTGAATATAAGGCGATACTTGCCGCAACGACTGCGACGGCGCCAGCACCGTCGTGGCGCTGACGAATAGCATCGCTGCGGCGATCACGCTGACAATGCCCCAGCGCGCTTTGCGCTGGCGAAAATACCATAATAACAAACCATACATCGCCAAGAACACCACGACTTCCATCAGGATTTTGCGCCTGCCGGTGAGCAAGCCCGCGGTCACCAGCAATACCACCATCGGCGCGATCCACCAGCGTAACCAACCCTGCCGGGTCACAATGGCCATCATCATCAACAGGCAGGCGCCCGTGCCGACATGCCAGGCGGCGATGTCGGGCGCGCGCATCAGTCCCGTGTGCGCCTCGATGTAACGATGCTGATAGCGATCATAAATGGCCAAACCTTCACCAACCTGCTTGAACACCTGCCAGTCCAGGTCCAGTAGGGAAAGGTAAATGCTCGCGCCGACCACTATGCAGCACAATGCGTAACATTGCAGCAAGCGTTCGATGTCGTGCTCACGGCGGACAAAATAGTAGGCCAGCCAAAGCGCCGGTAGCGGGCTCAAATAGGCCAGTAAACCGATGCCGGCGACGACGAGCGAGCCAAATCTCAGATATGCCAAACCCGCTTGCACGATCACCCATGCGCAGAAAACCACCAGCGCGGCATACAACATCCGGTCACGTCCGACCAAGGCATATAGCCCCACTCGGCCTTTCCGCAACAGTGCACCGATCAG
>JAXMFZ010000066.1:0-18280 GCA_046347515.1 Gammaproteobacteria bacterium
ACGAACGCTTTTTCCATGAGGCCATCGACCTGAACTTGGTAAGTGAGGCCATGCAAACCTTTGGCGCTCAAAGTATCGGTATCGACCGTGCCAGCGTAATCGAGCGTGACCGTGCCGTCGGCCGTGTCCACGCCGACATCGGCCCCGCCACCCGAACCGTCGGTGGTCGGCGCGTCTTTCGCCAAACTCAGCGTAACCCCGAGGGTTTGGATCTTGGAGAGGGTGTTGAACTCGCGGATGGCGGCGTCCAGCACACCAGCCCATGCTCCGCTAGTGACGGTTGGATTCAAGTAAACCGACAGTACACCGGCGTTCTTGACTTTATCGACCCAGGCCACGCCCATAGCGTCATTCCCCAACGGCTCCTCATCAGTTCACGGGCCGGAAGAAAAACGGCGCGCCCAAATCGCCGGCGTAACGGATCGGCGAATATTGCGGATTCTGCTCGACCCCTAAGCGTGCGGCGGCGCTCTTGACGCGGCGGGCGACGCGCTGGTAAAGCAGCGGCCCCTCTAGCACATCATTATTGCCGCGTAGCACATCCAGCAAAGTGTTAGTGAATACCGAATGCTGGCCGCCACCCCCGCTATCCAGCACCGGTGCGAGTCCACCGGATGACATGGCGGTGCGCGAACGGGTCTTGACCATCAATTCCAACCATTTCTGCTGCAATTCGGGCGAGCGCCCGCCCTCCACCGAGGTCGTCACCGCGCGGGTGAGCGAACCGGAATAGCAGGAATCGGCGATCACCATGACGTGCTTGGCGGTCATCACGTTCAGGATATCGGTGATCGCGGCGTTGGAAATCCAGTGCGTCGTGTCGCCGGGTTCGGCGTCCACCGGCAGCCAATGCCCTTTGTCGTTGACCTTATCCAGATCGCCGTGCCCCGCGTAATAGAGCAAGAAATTGTCTTTTTCCGTCAGCTTGGCGCGAAATCCGTTGAGCGCCGTCAGGATTTGGTCGTGGGTGGCGTTGGTCAGGGTCTGCACTTCAAACCCATATTTCGAGCGCAATATCGACCCCACCGCGCTGGCGTCACTGACCGCGGTATCGAGATTGGGAAAGGCCGCGTATTTGTTGTTGCCGATCACCAGCGCATAGTAGTGCCCGAAGTCCACTTGCGGTAGCGTGGATTTGGCTTCGACGCGGGCGGCGTCGGGCGTATTGCCGCGCGTTTTCAATGACGCCTGCACCACCGCCTGCTGTTGTTCGACGGCGCTGATCTGGCCCTCGGTACGGGCGATTTTTTCCTGGCTGTGGTTGATCTCATCCTGTAAGGTTTTGATTTTCTGCTCGCGCTTTTGCAGCTCATCGGCCTGTTGCTTGAGCTGCTCGCTGAGGCGCTGGATTTCCGCCTGGCTCTGCGTGCCTTGGGCCGCTCGTTGCCGCTCCAGTTCGGCGCGCACTTGCTCGAGTTCACGCCGCGCCTGGGTGAGATTGGCTTGCTGCGCCTCCAGATCCTGGCTGCTGGACTGGGTTTGATTGGCTTGCTCTAGCGCCTTTTTCAATTGCTCGATGCGCTGCGTGCTGCGCTCGAGTTCCTCGCGCAATTGACGGGTCTCCGTGTCGTCCCGTGCCCCACGCTCGCTGTTCTGGCGCTCGGCTTGCTCGCGCAATTGGGCCAGTTCGCGCCGCGCTTGCTCCAGTTCAGCTTGCTGTTTTGCATCGGCGGCTGTGCCTTGCTGGCTCTGAGTCTTGCTCTCGGCCAGCGCACGCTCTAGCTCGCTTATGCGGTCGGTGCGCCGCCGCAGTTCTTCGTTCAAGCGCGCAAGTTCTGCGTTGTCTTGCGCCGCCAGCGTGCCCTTTTGTTGGTCCAGCGCCGCGCGCGCCTGGCTGAGTTCCTGCTGTGCTTGGGCCAGGCGCTCTTGTTGCGCCGCCAGTTCCTGCTGACTCGCTTGCGCTTTGTTGCTGCGCTCCAAAGCCTGTTCTAGTTCGTTCATGCGCTTGGCGCGCCGTTCCAGTTCATCGCGCAGACGCGCCACCTCGGCGTTCTCCTGGCTGCTGCGCTCGGCTTTTTGCTGGTCCAGCGTCTGGCGCAATTGCGCGAGTTCGCGCCGCGCTTGCTCGAGCTCGGCCTGTTGCGACGCCACCGCGGGTTGATCCGCCTGCGCCCGCGCCTGCTCGAGCGAGCGCTGCAATTCGTCGATGCGCGCCGTGCGGTTTTGCAACTCCGCTTGCAGGCGCTTGACCTCGCTGCTTTCCTGGGCGGACAGCGCCGATCGTTGCTTTTCCAAGGCGGCGCGCGTCTCGGCGAGTTCGCGCTGGGCTTGCGCGATCTTATCCTGCTGGGCGCGCAAATCCGGCGTATTGGCGCGCGCGCTTTCGCTCGCCGCCAGCGCTTTTTCCAGTTGTTCGACCTGGGCGCTCTTCTGGCGCAGCGCCTCTTGCATGCGTTTGGCTTCGGCGCCATCGCGGCTACCCAAAGCCAGCCGCTGTTCCTCCAAGGCCTGTTGCGCACGTTCCAACTCGCGGCGTGCTTGCGCGACGCTGTCCGCCTGTTCGGCTTCGACAGCCCGGCTGCTCTTCACCAGTTGATCTTTCTGCGAACGAAAGTCGGTTAGTTGCTGCTCCAGCGCCGACAATTGGGCGCGCAGCGCCTCCGCCCCTTGCGCTTCGGATTCCAGGCGCGCTTTCAGGAGTTCCGCTTCTTTCTCGACCCGGCTTTGTTCCTGAATCTGGCTCGCTAGGCGTTGTTTCAGGGATTGCACTTCCGCGGTGTTGACGGGCGCGGGCGGCGGGGTCGGCGCGGCAGCGCGGGGGTGCCGGGTTGGCGCTGTGGCTGTTGTTCGAGGTTGCCGCCGGGCGCGCTCCAGCTCGCGCCGCGTCGCCTCCTGCTGGGCGTTGCGCTCTTGTAGCTGGCGTTGCAAAGCGGTGAGCTGCGCGCGTAACTGGCCAGCTTCCTGGCGCGCTTGCGCGACTTGCTGATTGGATGACGCCGCCTGCGCCTGCAAATCCCGCAGCGACGAAGTGAACGCGAGTTGGTCGCCGCTAAGGCCCGCAGCGCGCCGATACCAATTGAGCGCGGTGACCGGGTCTTTGCGCACCCCCAGCCCTTTCTCGTACAGATGGCCGAGGTTGACCTGGGCGCGCGCATTGCCCTGCGTCGCGGCTTTTTCATACCATTGCGCGGCGGCAGCGTAGTCGGGAGCGACGCCGATGCCTTTTTCGTAGATTTCGCCGGCATAGGCTTGCGCCTCGGCGTTTCCTTCCTGCGCCTGCGGTAGCCATACCGCCAGCGCGGTGCGAAAATCGGCGCGGTCGTAGGCGGTATATTCACCGCCGCGCACTTCGCACTCGGCAGCGCTTGCCTTGATCGCCCGTCGCGCGGCGAGATAAGTCGTGAATTTGCCGAGTTTGCGCACTTGCGGGGGAAGTAAGCAATCGACGATCAGCAGTTTGTCGGCGTTTCCGGCGGCGGAAAGCAGCGCTTGATCGGCGGGGTTTAGGGGGCCGCTCGCGCAAGCTCCCACCAGGGCCGCGACCATCGTGCTCACGGCGAATGCCATCAGCGTCGAGCGCTGGCGCCGGAATCCTTCGCATATCAACATGACCATACCCCGTCCTCACGTACACTAATACATGTAGATTAGCACTTAGCCCTCAGGGTGAACATGGTACTCAGAGCGATCACAACGGCGCTTGTCGGCTTGACGCTGGTAGCCTGCACCGCGCCCGGCAAACGGCTGGACGCGGTCGCCGCGGGTCTGGGGTTCGAGCGGGTCGTGGTGCGCGGTACGGCGTTCAACCATGTTGTTTACCGCAACGCCGCCTGGGAGGCCAACGACAAGCCGCTCCACGTCTACCTGGACGGCGACGGCAGTCCGTGGCTGAACCGCCGCCAGATTGCGCCCGAGCCCACCCCGCGGGAACCGTTGGTGCTCGAGTGGATGGTGCAGGATTCGGCGCCCAGCGTCTATCTGGGGCGACCGTGCTATCACGGCGAGGCAAGCACGCCGCCGTGCACGCCGCTGCTATGGACGTTACGCCGCTATGCGCCGGAGATCATCGACAGCATGGCGGCGGCGTTGCGCACCATCAACCCCGCCCGCCGGCAACGGCCGCTGGTGCTGATCGGCTACAGTGGCGGCGGCGCGCTCGCCATGCTGCTCGCCGAGCGGGTGCCGGAAACCACAGCGGTATTGACCATTGCCGGCAACCTCGACATCACGGCGTGGGCCGATTTGCACGGCTACACGCCGCTATACGGCTCTCTCAATCCCACTACCCAAGCGCCCTTGCCGCCCCGCATCGCGCAACTCCATTACAGCGGCGGCAAAGACGCCAACATACCACCCGCGCTCAGCCGCGCCGCGCTCGAACGCCAACCCTGCGCGATCCTGATCGAAGTCCCGAGCTATGAGCACGTTTGCTGTTGGCGACAAAAATGGTCTGATATACTCGCGAACCTAGATAAAGTGCAACAGAATCATCTGGAACCCCGCGTTGCCCTGCAACAGGGCGGCTGTCGAGTTCCGTGATGATCATCGGCCACCCGATAACAAGCTTGAAGAAGGCGTCATCATGACACAAATTGGCAAACGCTTCGCGTACGGCGGTGTTTGGAAATTCCTCGCCATTCTTTTGCTGTCGCCGCTGGCCGTTTGGGCGCAGCCGCAGCAGGGACAATTTTCGTTTTCCGGCGTCCAAGGCGGTCCGTTCACGCCAGCCGCGCAAACCTGGTTCGCCGTGGGCGTTGCTCCCGCCGTATGCGCCGAATTCTCCGAACTCAAGGGTTTTCTCACTTATACGATCACGGTCCAGCAAGCGCCTTGGCTCGCAGTATCGCAAACCGCGGGCGATTACATCTGCGACCAGCCCGCCACTATCGATCTAACGGTCAACAGCGCCGCCAGTCAACTCACGCCGAGCACCTACACCGGCACGGTAACCGCCACTTTTAATTTCAAGAGCCTTACGCTACCGCCGGGCGTACCACCGATCCAGCTACCGTCCACGCAAGTCGTAACCGCCCAAGTCCAGCTTACCGTGACACCCGGAAATCCGCCGCCGCCCAACCAGGATGCGCCGAAAGTGACCATCGACAGCCCACCTCGGAACGCCACCGTCGCCGTCAACGGCACGTTGAATTTTGCCGCTACCGCGACCTCGCAAAACCCCAAGGCGCAACTCGGCTTCAGTTGGAATTTCGGCGCTGGCGCCAATCCCGCCAGCAGTACCGCGGAAGACCCCGGCAGCGTGCGCTTCACCCAGGTGGGGATCAATACCGTGACCCTGACCGTCACCGACGCCAACAACGGCCTCAGCACATCCACCAGCGTGGCCGTGGCCGTGCAAGAGCAAACCACCGGCCCCACCCAAGGCCCGATCGATCAGGCTTTCCAAAACATTGCCATGACTCCACCGCAAGCGGCGGTCGGCGCTACGGTCGCGACCGTCTGTCCCAAAGGTCTGGCCAATAACTCGGCCAGCTTGCAACGCGACTGCGACGCGCTGGTCGGGGCCGCCGTCAACAATGACCCCAACGCCAGCAACGCGCTGGCGCAAGTCACGCCGGATGACGCCAGCGTGGCGGTCAACGCCTCCCAGAACAGCGTCGCCGCGCAAACGCGCAACATCGGCGCACGCCTCGCCGCCTTGCGTAGAGGCGCGACCGGCTTCAGCCTGGCTGGGCTGCAATTCAGGATCGACGATACCGTGGTTTCCGGTGCTGCGCTGGCCAGTTTGCTGGACGCCGCGAACGGCGATGGCGCGAGCGCGGATGCGGCGCCCGGCAGTGGCCTGGGCGGGCGCCTGGGGGTGTTCGCAAGCGGCGATGTGGGCTTCGGCTCCAAAGACCGCACCGCGAACGTGGACGGTTTCGACTACGACACCTGGAACATTACCGCCGGCGTCGATTATCGCATCAGCGACCGCTTCGTCGTCGGCGGGGCGCTCGGCTATATCGCCACCGACGCCAGCATCGACAACGCCGGCGGCAAGCTCGACTCCGATGGTTATGTCGCCACCATCTTCGGCAGCTATTATCAAGCCGATAAGTTCTATATCGACGGCAGCGTAAGCTTTGGCCGCAACAGTTTCGACCAGAAACGCAACGTCCGCTACACCCTCGGTGCCACCGCCGTCGATCAAACCTTCTCCGCCGACTATGACGGCGACCAATGGGCGCTCAGCCTGGACGCCGGCTATACGATCCAGCACGGCGCGCTGACCATTACACCGACCGGGAGGCTACAGTACCTCAAAGCCAAGGTCGATGGCTTTCGTGAAAACCAGGGCTCCAATCCGGCCACAGTGGGTTCCGGCTGGGGGCTGGCGATCGAAGACCAGGAGTTCAAATCCCTCACCACCAGCCTGGGGGGCCAGATGAGCTACGCGATCAGCAATACTTGGGGAGTGTTGCAACCTTATGCGAACCTCGAATGGATTCATGAGTTCGAAGACAGCAATGAATTCGTGACCGGATTCTTTCTTGGCGACCGCAGCCAGACCCGTTTCCGCCTGGCAACCGACGATGTGGATCGCAATTATTTCAATCTCGGCGTAGGATTAACCGCGTTGTTTACCCAGAGCCGTTCCGCTTTCATTGGCTATCAATCGGTGCTGGGTTATAAAGACCTCGAACACCACACGATCAATGCCGGCTTTCGGCTCGAGTTCTGAACTTTGCAACTTCTGCGATTGGTCTGTATGCTGATAACTAAAGACAAGCCAATAACGACAACGTATTCGACTGTGGGGAAAGCGCGATAACGATTCCAACAAACGGCTAAAACGCGCATATCAATGCGAAGGGGTATCAGCGTGGCTGACGATTACCACCAATTACGGCCGCAGCATACGCAGCGTCATCACCGGGGTCTGTGGAAACCAGCGGCAGGCTATTTGGAGGGGCATGACTGCCAAGGCGCTTATCATGCTCACATCCGGCCTTTGCCTTTCCTGATCGGTAGGCAGGCGAGCAATCATCTCTGTCTGCCCGTACGGGAGATTTCCCGCCAACATGCGGAGATATTCCAGTACGATGAGCGCCTGTGGATACGTGACTGCGGCAGTACTAATGGCACTTATGTCAACAAACAGCGGATCGCCGGCGAAGAACTACTGCACGACGGCGACATACTGAATTTCAGTTCGCTGGAGTTCCAGTTCAGCAGTTCTACAGCGTCCGACACGCACTCGCCGCTCCATGCACTGCATCAGCATTTCCCTTATCTCAATGCCGATCAAGCGCTTGCCCATTGCGAGACCGAGTTCAACAAAATGCTCAATGCACGCGCGGTTGTCCCACACTTCCAACCGATCGCCTGCCTCGGCAATCAGCAGATCATCGGCTATGAACTACTAGGCCGCGGCGAGTTCTTGAGCCTGCCGCGCAATCCCACCAACCTCATCCAAATTGCCACTTTGCTCGGTAAGGATGGCGAACTGAGCGCGCTATTCCGCGAAGAAGGAATCGCGCGCGCAACCACCTTGGATAAGCGCTATTGCTTGTTCATCAATACCCTGCCTACCGATATCGAATTGCCCGCCTTAGCGCGCGCGCTCACCGCAATCCGTGCCCAATCGGCCTCTTTGCCGCTGGTTCTCGAAATCCACGAAACGGCGGTGCTACGCCTGGCCACCTTGAAAGAGCTGCGCACCCTGCTTGCCGACCTCGACATCGAACTCGCCTATGATGATTTCGGCATCGGCCAAGCACGGTTGCGTGAACTCATCGAAGTACCACCGGACTGGCTGAAATTCGACCGTGGATTGATCGGTCATCTTCATGCACAGCCTGCCCGTTCTCTCGGCGTGCTGCGCAAGCTGGTCGACATCGCCCGCGACCTGGGCTGCCGCACCATCGCCGAAGGAATCGAATTGCGCGAGGAAATGCTGGCCTGCCGGGACCTGGGGTTCGATGCCGGCCAGGGCTTTTATTTCGGCAAACCGGCGCCGCATTTCGCATCCTGACTCAACGCCGTGCCCAGCTCGCCGCTTCGCCATGAATTATCTGGCCCATTTGCTCTTGGCGGCGCCGAGCCGCAGGCCATCATTGGCAGCTTGCTCGGCGATTTTACCAAGGGACCCATCCCTACCGACTGGCCGCCTGCGTTGCAGGCGGCGGTGGCGCTGCATCGGCGCATCGATAGTTTTACCGACCGCCATCCGGTCGTGCGCCTGAGCCGCCAGCGTTTTCAATCGCGCTTTCGGCGCTACGCCGGCATTCTGATCGACCTTTATTACGATCATTTTCTAGCCTGTGAATGGCCGCGTTACTCCACCGTACCACTCGAACAGTTTCGCCATTCCGTCTATACGCTTTTACACGACGCCCACCCGACTTTTCCGCCAGCCATGCAGCGTAGCGTGGCTTACATGCTGCGTTACGACTTGCTGTTGTCGTATCGCGACGTGGACGGCATCGCGCGCGCGCTGCGCGGTATCGAGACTCGGCTGAAACGACCGAGCGCACTCGGTGAAGCCGTGACTGATCTGCGCGATCATTACTCTGCGTTCAGTAGCGACTTCGGGCATTTTTTTCCGCAACTCATCGATTTCGTCGGAACGCAACGCCACAATAGGGCCAGTGTCTAAATATTTTTTCTGTTCTGGCGTAGAGGCAGCGATGGCTGAACAACTCCCGAAACCCGTCTATCGGCGCGATTACACGCCGTCTGATTATCTGATCCAAACCGTCGATCTGCGCTTCGAACTCGGCGCCGCGCAAACCGATGTCCATGCCAAGCTCGGCATCATCCGCAATCCGGCGGCGCACACCGCTCA
Source organism: Gammaproteobacteria bacterium (assembly GCA_046347515.1). Classification (GTDB taxonomy): domain Bacteria; phylum Pseudomonadota; class Gammaproteobacteria; order Competibacterales; family Competibacteraceae; genus JAXMFZ01. The sequence goes on from JAXMFZ010000066.1 coordinate 8,729, forward strand.
ACCACTGGTACTGGATGGCGTAGACCTCGAACTCCTCGGCTTGCGCCTCGATGGCGTCACGCTCAGCCCTGCACGCTACCAGGTGGGCGATGGGCGCCTCACTCTAAACGACGCGCCGGCGGCATTTACGCTGGAGACGGTTACCCGTATCCGCCCACACGCCAATACCAGCCTGGAAGGCCTGTACCTGTCCAATGGCATTCTTTGCACGCAATGCGAGGCGGAGGGTTTTCGCAAAATCACTTATTTTCTGGATCGCCCGGACGTGATGGCGACCTACACCACCACTCTGATCGCCGAGCGCGAGCGCTTCCCGGTGCTGCTTGCCAACGGCAATCTGACAGCGAGCGGCGATCTCGACGGCGGACGCCATTACGCCACCTGGCACGATCCCTTCAAGAAGCCATGTTATTTGTTTGCCGTGGTAGCCGGCCAGCTCGCCTGCCGAGAAGATCATTACACCACGCGTTCGGGTCGCGGGGTCCGGCTGCGGATTTTCGTCGCGCCCGACCACCTCGATCAATGCGAACACGCCATGCAATCGCTGAAAAACGCGATGGCGTGGGACGAGGCCGCGTTCGGCCTGGAATACGACCTCGGCGATTACATGATCGTCGCGGTCAGCGACTTCAATATGGGCGCGATGGAAAACAAAGGACTCAATGTTTTCAATACCGCTTACGTGCTCGCCAAACCGGAAACGGCGACCGATGATGATTACCGCCATATCGAGGGCGTCATCGGCCACGAATATTTTTCACAACTGGACCGGCAATCGGGTCACCTGTCGCGACTGGTTCCAACTGAGCCTCAAAGAAGGACTGACCCTGTTTCGCGACCAGCAATTCTCCGCCAGCATGGGCTCGCGCGGGATCAAGCGCATCGATGACGTGCGGCTGCTGCGTTCGGTGCAGTTTCCGCAAGACGCGGGGCCGATGGCGCATCCGGTACGACCTGATTCTTACATTGAAATCAATAATTTCTACACCGCCACGGTCTACAACAAAGGGGCGGAAGTGGTGCGCATGCTGCACACCCTGGTGGGTGAGGAGGGGTTTCGCCGTGGCATGGATTTGTATTTTTCAGCGCCACGACGGCCAAGCCGCTACCTGCGAGGATCTCGTCGCCGCCATGGAAGATGCCAATGGCGTCGATTTCCAGCAATTCCGGCGCTGGTACGAGCAAGCCGGCACGCCACGGGTCGATGCCAGCGCGGATGGCGACACTGCTTCCACGAGTTTCACCTTGACGCTCAAGCAGACCTGCCTACCGTGCCGGGTCAGTCGCACAAAGAACCGTTTCACATTCCGGTGGGCATCGCCCTGCTGGATGCGGACGGCTGCGAACTGCCCCTGCAACTGGAGGGTGAGAACACGCCGGCCACCGACACCACCCGTGTGCTAGAGTTGCGCGAACGCGAGCAGCAATTCCGCTTCGTCAACATCCAAAGCCGCCCCACGCCTTCGTTGCTGCGTGGTTTTTCCGCTCCGGTCAATCTGAACATCACCCTGAGCGACGACGAGTTGATGTTCCTGCTCGCCCATGATCGCGACGCGTTCAATCGCTGGGAAGCGGGCCAGCAACTGGCGACGCGCACCTTACTCAAACTGGCCGAGGATTACCGGCAGGGACGCGAATTGACGCTTGCGCCAGCGGTGTGCGCCGCATTCGGCAAAGCCCTCGCCGCGCCCAACGCCGACCCCGCGCTGCTCGCCCAAATCCTTACGCTGCCGAGCGAATCCTATCTGATCGAGCAGATACGCGATGCCGATGTAGATGCCGTGGCGAGTGCGTGCCAAGCCATGGGCCGGATACTGGCGCAAGCGCTACGCGAGGATTTGCTCGCGGTCTATCACGCCCAACACGAGAGCGGGGCACACCGCATCAGCGCCGACGCCATGGGCCGGCGCAGCTTGAAGAATCGCTGCCTCGCTTACCTTACGCTGCTGGACGATCCCGCGTCGCGTGCGCTGGCCATGGCGCAGTTTCGCCATGCGACCAATATGACCGACCAGATCGGTGCGTTACGTGCTCTGATCGACAACGACTGCCCGGAGCGCGGCGAGGCATTGGCGGCGTTTTATGAGCGTTGGCGCCACGAGCCGCTGGTAGTCGATAAATGGTTTACGCTACAAGCGACTTCGCTCCTGCCCGATACGCTGGCGCAGGTCAGGGGCTTGCTTACCCACCCGGCGTTCAACATCAAAAACCCCAACAAGGTGCGCGCTCTGATCGGCGCATTCGCCCAAGGCAACCTGGTGCGTTTCCATGCCGCCGATGGCGGCGGCTACACCTTCGTGGCCGATCAGGTGCTGGCGCTGAATACGATCAATCCACAAGTCGCGGCGCGATTACTCGGAGCGTTCACGCGCTGGCGCAAATTCGACCGCGAGCGCCAAGCCGCGATGCGGGCGCAATTGCAGCGGATCAGCGCCACCCTCGATCTTTCCCCGGATGTTTACGAAATCGCGGTCAAGAGCCTGAGCGACTGGCCGGTGCTGAATTTACAACCCTGAATCGTGGCTCGTCACATTGACAGATACAGGATCCAGCCGCACAATATTGGTGCGATGCACCATTCACTCCAACAGGTCCACAAGTAACCCCCATGCGCGACAAGAAACCCGTCTCCCCGTTCCCGAATTTCGATATGGCCCAGTTCGACTTCGGCAAAATATTCACCGACCTGAAATGGCCGGGCGTCGATATGGAAACCATGATGGCTGCCCACCGCAAGAATCTCGAGGCGTTGGTCACCGCCAATCAGCGCACTCTGGCCGGCCTCCAGACCATCGCCCAGCGCCAGACCCAGATGCTCACAGAGGCCATGGCCGAAGCCGCGAAAGCCGCGCAAACCCTAGCGCAGTCCGCCAGCCCACAGGAATTGACCGCGAAACAAACCGAGTTGGTCAAAACGGCATTGCAGAAAACCCTGACTGACATGCGTGAACTCGCCGAGATCGTGCAGCAATCCAACACCGAAGCGTTCGACGTAATCAATGAACGCTTCAAGGCGAGCCTCGGCGAATTGCAAGCGCTGCTCGGCAAGAACACCTGAATCGTCCGGCAAAGGAATGGATCATGAATACCGCCGTACAAGAGGCTGATGACATCAAACTGCCGGATCCCTTGCAGATGACGCGCACTTGGATCGGCATCGCCGAAACCAGCCAGCGCTTGGTCAATGAATTTCTACGCCGGCAGATGTCACAAGGCCATTACCATCTCAGCGATCCGCTGGGCATAGGCAAAGCGTTCAGCGAGATGACCCATCGCCTTCTCGCCAACCCGGCCAAACTGGTGGAAGCCCAGATCGCCCTTTGGCAAGGCTATCTCGATTTATGGCACAAGAGTTCGGCGGCGTTCTTCGGCCACCAAGTAGAGCCGGCGGTCAAGCCGGGGCCGGGCGACCGTCGCTTCAAGGATGACGCTTGGCAGCGCAATTTCGTGTTCGATTACATCAAGCAATCCTATCTGCTCACCGCGCGCTGGTTGCAGGATGTGGTGGGCGAGGTCGAGGGCCTAGACCCGAAAACCAAAAAGAAACTCGACTTTTACACCCGCCAGTTCGTCGATGCCTTGGCGCCAACCAATTTCCCCATCACCAATCCGGAAGTTCTGCGCGTTACCCTGGAATCGGGCGGTGAAAACCTGCTCAAGGGTTTACGTAATCTCCTCAAAGACCTCGAGAACAGCAAGGGTAAGCTGCGCATCCGCCATACCGACCTCCAGGCCTTTGATCTAGGGAAGAACATCGCCCTCACGCCTGGTAAAGTCATTTACCAAACCGAGCTGATGCAGCTCATTCAATACAATCCGAGCACCGCCGAGGTCTATCGCCGTCCGCTACTGGTGATTCCACCCTGGATCAACAAGTATTACATTCTCGATTTGCGGGAGAAGAATTCTTTTGTCAAATGGTGGGTAGATCAGGGCTTTACCGTGTTCATGGTGTCCTGGGTCAATCCCGATGAGGCGCTCGCCGACAAAGACTTCGAGGATTACTTGACCGAAGGCACGCTGGCGGCCTTGGACGCCATCGAACAAGCTACCGGCGAACGCGAAGTCAATGCCGTCGGCTATTGTCTGGGCGGCACTTTGCTCGGCGTGACGATGGGCTACCTCGCGAAACGCCGCATCAACCGGATCAGGACCTGTACTTATTTCGCGACGATGCTGGATTTTTCCCATCCCGGCGAACTGGAAGTGTTCATCGATGAGGAGCAGATCAGCTCCCTCGAAGAAACCATGAATAAGCGCGGCTACCTGGATGGCGCGGAAATGGCGACTACCTTCAACATGCTGCGCGCCAACGACCTGATCTGGTCGTTCTTCGTCAACAATTATCTGCTCGGCAAAGAGCCGTTTCCTTTCGATTTGCTTTATTGGAACGCCGATTCCACGCGCATGCCGGCGAAGATGCATAGCTTTTATCTACGCAATATGTATCAAAAAAATCTGTTGCGCAAACCGGACGGCCTCAGCCTTGCGGGCAGCCGCATCGACCTCAGCCGAGTCAAAGTGCCGACCTATTTCGTCGCTACCATTGAAGATCACATCGCACCGTGGAAATCCACTTACGCGGGCACCCAGTTGTTTACCGGCCCGGTGCGTTTCGTGCTCGGCGGCTCCGGCCATATCGCCGGCATCATCAACCCGCCCACCGGGGGTAAATACGGTTATTGGATCAATGAGCAGACACCGACGAGCGCCGAGGAATGGTTCGCTCATGCAGCCCAGCACGAGGGATCATGGTGGGGGGATTGGCTCGCCTGGATCACCCCCGAAGCCGGCGATAAAATTCCGGCCCGCCAACCCGGCGACGGTCAATTGCCGGTGCTCGAAGATGCCCCAGGTTCGTACGTGAAAACACGCCCCGCCTAAGTAACTCCTCTTTGGCTTTGCATAGCGGGTAATGGCAAAATTGCCAGCGCCCGCCAAATTCACTCTGACACTTTGTAAAATCCATGGGTGACGTTGCAACGTCCACGGTGCGGAACGAGCACGATTTTTGCTGCTCAAGTTTCGATGAATGGCGAAGTGACGTGCGCCGTCAGCCGCCTGCCGGCCCATGGCTACTTCCGACACTCAGACCTTTTGCTAATTGAATCCGCCTCACCGTGAGGAGGAAGCTTTGGTAACTTCGACGAAACCGGCGCTTGCCGGCACTGATTTCGCGACCTGGATCGCCAGCCTTCCCGTCAGTTGGACGCCGCAACAGATGGAAATCGTAGGTCGTGCCCACCGTGCCGCCCGCAGCGCCCTGCCTTCCGGCATCCGTAATCTGGAAATCGCCGATCTGCTCGCCGATCTGCGCATGGACCACGAATCGATCAGCGCGGCTCTGCTGCACGAAGCCGTCAATACCGGCAAACTTCCGCTGGCACGGGTGCGGGAAGAATTCGGCGCGGCCATCGCCGATCTGGTCGAGGGCGTGGACCGGCTGAGCCTGATCGGCGAACTGCATCAACACAGAATCCACAAAAGCGAGCAGTTGGAAAGCCTGCGCAAGATGCTGCTGGCGATGGCCAAGGACGCACGAGTGGTGTTGATCAGTTTGGGTTCGCAGCTTTGCAAGATCCGCAATATCGATCTACTGCCCGAATCCCAGCGCCAGCGCCTGGCCCATGAAACCGTGGATGTCTTCGCGCCGCTCGCCAACCGCTTGGGGATAGGCCAGTTCAAATGGGAAATGGAAGATCGCGCGCTGCGCTGCCTCGATCCCCATACTTATAAGACGCTGGCCAAGGCGTTGGATGAACGGCGTAGCGACCGTGAGCGGTATATCAGCGAGGTCATGGGCTTGTTGAAGCGCGAGCTGGAAAAAGCGGGCGTTCGCGCTGAGGTCACCGGGCGTGCCAAACATCTCTACAGTATTTGGCGCAAGATGCAGCGCAAGCATGTACCGTTCGAGCAGATTTTCGACGTCCATGCGGTGCGCATCCTAGTGGCCAGCGTCACCGATTGCTACGCCGCGCTGGGAACCGTGCATGCGCTATGGAAGAACATCCCGCAAGAGTTCGACGATTACGTCGCCCATCCCAAGGACAATGGCTACCAGTCGCTGCATACCGCGGTGCTGGGACCGCAAGGCAAGACCGTCGAAGTGCAGATCCGCACCCACGACATGCACCGCAACGCCGAACTCGGCATCGCCGCGCATTGGCGCTACAAAGAAGGCGCGGCGCGGAATCATACGCTGGATGACCAGATCGCCTGGCTCCGTCAGATTCTGGAGTGGAAGGAAGACACCGCCGATGCGGGCGATTTCCTCGACCAGTTCAAGGCCGAAGCGCTCTCACGACCGGGTCTATGTGTTCACCCCTGCTGGGCGAAATCATCGAGCTGCCGCAAGGCGCGACCCTACTCGACTTCGCCTATCACATCCATACCGGCCTGGGGAACGGCGCCGCGGCGCGAAAATCAATGGTCGCATCGTACCTTGAGCTACCAGCTCCACAATGGCGAACAACCGAAATCCTGACCGCCAAGGACGGCGCCTCTAGCCGCGATTGGCTGCTACCGCATCTCGGCTATCTGAAACCAGCGCGCGCGCCAAAGTGCGGCATTGGTTCAAACATAAGATCGCGACAAGAACATTGCCGCTGGACGCATCGCTCGACTAAGAATTTCAGCGCCTGACCTCCAGGATGCGCGACAATCATCTGGAAAACTCCTACAGCGCTTCAATTTAACCGCAAATCGACGAATTGTATGCCGCCATCGGCGGAGTGGAGATCTCGCCTCACCTCTGGCGTGGCAATGGCCGCGCAAAAGACTCCGGTGCTGCCGCCCGCGCCAGCGAAAGAAATCTTTGTTCCGATCAGCCGCAAACAAACCACTGAAGGCGGTGAAGTCCACATTCGCGGCGTGGGCAATTTACTGACCCAGACAGCGCGCTGCTGGTAAACCCGTGCCCTACGACCCCATCGCTGTCGGTTTCATCACCCAGGGGCGGGGCGTCACCATCCACCGCAAGGCGATTGCCCCAATTTGCTCAATCTGGAAAATTTCATCAAGAACGCTTCATCGAGGTCGACGGGGAGACGAAACCGAATCGGCCTATGCGGTGGATATTCAGATCGAAGCTTATGATCGTCCCGGGCTGCTGCGCGACATTACCCTTAGCGCTCGCCAATGACCGAATCAATGTGCTGGCCCTCAACACGCCGACTGATTCCGGCGATCTACACCGCGCGCATGGCGGCCTGGCCGCTGGCGATCATCGACCTCGGCCAGCCTGGAAGGCCGGACGCTGGATAAGATCAATCATCTGCCGAACGTCATCAGCGCGCCGCAAACGCAGAAGCGGCACCTAAATATCCCCAAGCCGCGCCCAGCGCGCCAGCGCTCGCGGATGTTTTTCTGCACCTTTGCCCGCGACATTGCGCGGCAATCGGGTACGAACACCACTCCAGCCGGCACTTTGAAATTGGCCAACGCTTTTGACCATCGCGATGATCGCCAACGCCTCGGTGATATCGTCGACCAGGCGCGTACGACAACCGCGCCCACCGCCTCGCCGAAATTGATGCGGTAATTCAACCACCGCCATTCCCGCACACCGTCGATGGCGTCGATCACGCGTTCGATTTCTTTTGATAACGTTCAATCACCCGTGATGATGAGATCCTTGCCACGCCCCACGATGGCGATATAGCCGCTATCCGCCCGGCTGGCGAGATCGCCGGCTTTAAAGCATCCGTTTGTGACTCGCTCGCGGTCTTGTCCGCGAGCCGCCAGTAACCTTGAACACGTTCGGTCCGCGTACTTGGGATTTCACCCACCAGGCCAGGCGCAAGCTCGGCCTTGCTCGTCGGCGACTCGCACCGCGACACCGGGCAAGGGCAAGCCCAAATGGTATTCGGCGATACGCGGCCTTACCAACGATTCGAAGTATTCATACCGGTTTCGGCTGCGCCATAGCGCCTGAGGTGAATCGACGCGGCCGGTCCGCGCCTCGAAAACGCGAAAGGTTTGCTCCAGAGCGGCGCCGATCCCGACACGAACAAGCGCATCCCTGGCAGGTATCGCGATTCAACGCGGGATGGTCGAGCAAGGCGTAATACGCTCGGCACCCCCATGAATACCGTCGCGCGCGGCAGCCAGGCCAATACGGCGTTTCCAGCATCGAACTTTGGGAAGAAACAGCATGGTGCTGCCGCCGAGCCATGCGCCGACATGACAAACAAACCGTGGACATGATAGAGCGGCAAGGCATGCAACAATACATCGTCGCGCGCCAACCCAAGCCTGCCAAAAGCCAGCGCATTGAGCCGAGATTACCATGTGTGATCATCGCCCCTTGGGGCGTCCGGTAGTGCCCGAGGTGTAGAGAATGGCGGCAACGTCGCGATCCACGCTGACCACGGTGCTGAATCGATCCTCTGCGCGCTCATAGCCATTACGCAGCGTTCCCGAGCCATCGCCTTCCAGCGTGTATAAATGCTCGATCTTACGAGCGCGGCAAAGCTCGGCGAATAGCGAAAGCGCCGCGCCGGAGCAGATCACGACTTTCGGTTCCGCGTCACTGAGGAAATAATCCAATTCCGCCCTGCGATAGGCAGTATTGACCGGCAGATAAATGAATCCGGCTCGGATACAACCCAGATACAAAAACAAGGCTTCTGGCGATTTATCGATTTGCACTAGAACCCGCTCGCCCGGAGCCAGTCCAAGGCTGGTCAGGAAATTCGCACAGCGTGCGCTCTCATGCTCGAGATCGGCATACCGATAATGCACGCCTTCAGGCGTTGTTATTGCCAATCGCTCCGGGTCGGCTGGCAATCGGTGACGGATCAAGTGATAAAGATTTGCATTTTCCAACAGCGAGACTCCAGGCTCTGCGTCACAAAGGGGTTTGCCGTATAACCAAGCATAAAGTAGTATGTTTGGCATGAAAATGCTGGCGTAGCTCAGTTGGTAGAGCGGCTGATTTGTAATCAGCGGGTCGGGGGTTCGAGTCCTCTCGCCAGCACCATGCAATCGACAGCTTCGTATCGAATCCCACACTCATCTATTTAGCGAGCCATCACTAAGTCACCAGCTTGCGGCCAGCTAAAGGGCAAATATTTTCATGGGTGACGTTTTTAGGTGGAGCCTCAGCCAGACTAACAGGAGGCAGATAAAAATCATGGCCGCTGGAAAGCGCATCAAAATAGGCGAAGTCGATTTGGCTGTCGGGCAGATAAAACAATAGGAAATTGGGATTATCGTCGAATACGTGGAAAGGTCTTGTTTCCATAAAACCTCTTTGTAATGTGCGTGGCATCGCGTTCTGGCGAGGTTTTTTGCTAACCTCTCCTTAGGCCTTTATTCATCAACGATAGATTAAGCAATTATCATGCCAGTTATTTTGCATTCCTATTGTCGAGATCGAAGCAGGCGGTGTTTCAATGCCGGAAGCCAATGAGCCGCTCGATCCCAGCCCTGTGGATGTGATTGATCGGCGATCTGCTGCGGATACGGTCGAAGGTAGCCCTCAGGGAATCGATCTTGAGGGCGGGTAGTTAGGCCTCCCATCCCGGCATGTCTGGAAGGTCTCAAGTGTGG
>JAXMFZ010000067.1:0-16721 GCA_046347515.1 Gammaproteobacteria bacterium
AACACCGCCAAAATCAACATATTGCGCCTGCATGACGCCAAGCACGGCGGTATTTACCGTAACTGGAACAGCACCAAGACGTTCGCGGCCATGCCGTGCAACGCCGCCGCCAATCCGCGCGACCCCAACTGCCTGGCCAACCAGACTCCGATCCAGTGCTCGCGCTGCCATTACTCGCCCGCCCTCGACCTCGCCCAGGCGGGGCCCGTCGACGAACCCGAGCAGGGTTTACGCGGCCGCCAGCAAACCCGCCACGTCAGCATGTCGCGGGCGATGCACGGCTTCCACGGCGCGCTGCCGCCGTTCCAGGGCAAACCGCTGTTCCCGGCCATGCCCGCGCCTACCGCGCAGGGTCGCGATCATAACCTGGAGCACCAAATCCTCGATCAAACGTGTTATCAGTGCCATCCGGGCAAACGCACGCAGTGCCTGCGCGGCGCGATGTTCACCGCCGGCGTGGTATGCCAGGATTGCCACGGCGACATGCAGCAGGTCGGCAACGATTTCTCGACCAAAGTCTCCACCGCCACGCCTGGCGCGTTCGTGCTGGACGGTTCGCTGCGCGTGCCGTGGGCGAACGAACCCGCCTGTCAGTCTTGCCACACCGGCGATGCCGTCACCACCCATCGCCCGGTCGGCGCCATCGTGGCCAAGGACGGGATTCGGCTATTGCAAGCCTATGTCACCAAAACCCTCTCGGTTCCTGGACTGCCCGCACCGCTCAAGATCGCGAGCCTGATCAAATCGCCGAGCTCGCGTTTCGCCGAAAACCAAAATGTGAACGGCGCCAACAAAACCGTGGACGTGCTCTACCGCCTCAGCCAGGGCCACGGCGGCGTCGCCTGCGAAGGTTGTCACAACAGCACCCATGCGATCTGGCCGAATCCGAACCCGTTCGCCAACGACAACGTGGCGGCGAACCAATTGCAAGGCCACACGGGCACCCTCATTGAGTGCGACACCTGCCATGCACCGGGAACCCTGGGGCGCACCTTGAATGGCCCGCACGGCATGCACCCGCTCGACGCCAATTGGGTCAGGGGCCATGAGGATGTCGCCGAACACAATCTGGGCGCTTGCCAGAGCTGCCACGGCCAACAACTGCAAGGCACAGTATTGTCGAAGGTGGCGCAAACGCGGACATTCACGAACATCGAGGACGTGGGTACGGTGACCTTACTCAAAGGTTCACTGGTGTCCTGCGCGCTCTGCCACGAAAATCCGCTGTTCGGCGACTGACCGCGGCGGGTGATTTCAGGCGTTCTCCAGCCAGTGCTGGAACGCCTGGGATTCTGCCTGGGTCAGGTGCAGCCCGAGCTTGGTGCGCCGCCAGAGGATATCGGCGGCGGTTTCCGCCCACTCCTGGGCGCGCAAGTACTCGACTTCGCGTTCATAGAGCCCCGCGCCGAAATGGCGACCCAAATCCTCTAGTTGCCTTGCGCCTTCCAGAAGTTTCGCGCTGCGCGTGCCATAGAGACGGGCGTAGCGGTCGCCGAGCGCTGCACCCAACCATGGATGGGCGGCGCGCAGATTGGCGCGGAAGCGGGCGAAATCAGCCCCCGGCATGTCACCCCCCGGCAGCGGCGCGGTCGCCGTCCACGGCGGGCGCAGAGCCGGAAAAAAGCGCCGCAGCCGCGCCAGAGCCTGTTCGGCCAGTTTCCGGTAGGTGGTGATCTTGCCGCCGAATATCGACAGCACCGGCGCTTGGCCTTCGGTTCCGTCGACATCGAAAACATAATCGCGGGTCACGGCGGAAGGGTCGTCCGCGGCGTCGTCGTATAAGGGACGCACGCCAGCATAGCGCCACACGGCGTCGGCGGGCGCGATCTGGCGCTTGCAATAGCGATTGCTTGCGCGGCACAGATACTCGGCCTCGGCCTCGGTCATCGCGACCTGTTCCGGCCCTTCATCCTGGGGAATGTCGGTGGTGCCGATCAGGGTGTAGTCGCCTTCGTAAGGGATGACGAATACCACCCGGCGGTCATCGTTCTGGAGCAGATAGGCTTGATCGCCCTGATAAAGACGCGGCACCACGAGATGGCTGCCGCGCACCAGCCGCACCCGCTTGCCGGAGTCGATGCCCAGCCGTTCGCGCAGCACCGTGTCCACCCATGGCCCGGCGGCGTTCACGATGCAGCGCGCGTGGATTTCGCGATGGGAACCGTCGCGCTGATTGGCGAGCGTCGCGCGCCACACCTGGCCCTCGCGGCGCGCCGCCAAGCGCGATGCGGGTGAGATCGCGCGCGCCGCGCTCAGCATCAACATCGAGGGCATTCAACACCACCAGCCGCGCATCGTCCACCCAGCAGTCAGAATACGCAAATGCGCGGACGAATTCATCCTGGACAGGATCGCCCAGCGCGGACCGGCGCAGATTCACGCTCTGGCAGCCCGGTAACCTGCGCCGTCCGCCGAGGTGGTCATAGAGAAACAATCCCAGCCTGACCAGCCAGGCCGGGCGCTGCTCGCGACTATGCGGCAGCACGAAACGCAGCGGCCAGATGATGTGTGGCGCAAGGCCCAGCAACACTTCGCGCTCGATCAGCGCTTCGCGGACGAGGCGAAACTCATAATATTCGAGGTAGCGCAATCCGCCATGCACCAGCTTGCTGCTGCGCGAGGAGGTGGCGGCGGCGAGGTCGTCCTGTTCGCACAATACCACGCTCAAGCCCCGCCCCACCGCATCGCGGGCGATACCGGCGCCGTTGATGCCGCCACCGACGATCAGGAGATCGCAGGTCGATTTAGCCTCGTCCATGCCAAGCCATGCTCATCACTCTGTAATTGCAATTATATTTATTATAAATCAAAATTTTACTTGGCGTAATCGCGGGCAGTATGCGCGAGTTGGCGTTCAGTTCATCGCCGATGGACACGACTTTGCCGCGTAAGCCTTCGTCGCGCAGCGCGCCGACGCTGCCGACATCGCGATCGGCGTTCCGGCCTACGGGTACCGGGCAGGCATCGGCTTGGCTGATCGATGCCAGCTTCGCCAATCACCACCCTGGCGAGGTCGTGGGGCTGCTCGGCTACAGTGGCGTGGGTAAATGATCTTGATCAAGACGCCGGCCGGCGTCCATCAACCCACTTCCGGTCGTTTGCGTCACTGTCGCGAATCCTTGAGGATGGTTCCTATGAAAATCGGCATGGTTTCGGATTCTCTCGCCCATCTCGGCTTCCATGACATGCTCGATGCAGCCGCCGAACTCGGCGCGCAAGGCGTCGAGGTCAACACCGGCAATCGGCATCAAAACCGTCGATTTCGCGCCGCAGCCGATTTGAGGAGGCCGTCATGAACACGGCGTCCGAATCGCTGGAACAGGTGCGTAAGAACTTCCGCGTCAGCTGGTATCGCTGCCCCATCGATCCCGCCAAACTCCGCGAACTCGCGGTTCGCGACGACGCCAAAGGCTTGTTCCAGGCAGTGGGCCATCTGGCGCTATTCGCCTGCACCGGCCTGCTCGCTTATGGCTGCTATAGCCGGAGTCTGTGGCCGGGCTTCGTGCTGGCGCTATTTGCGCATGGCACAGTAGCGTCTTTTTTCGGTGGCCTCGCGGTCCATGAACTCGGCCACCAGACGGTGTTCAAGACCCGCTGGCTGAACGGTTTATTCCTGCGTATTTACGCCACGCTGGGCTGGCATAATTTCCGTGAATACGCGATGAGCCATACGTATCATCATCTCTATACCCTGCATCCTCGCGGGGATCGCGAGGTCGTGCTGCCGCGCGAACCGTCGTTGAAGCCGCTCTATCTGCTGCAACTGTTCACCTTCAATTGCACTGGCGGCTTGGAGTCGAACGGGCTGATTCCGACGCTTAGAGGCACCGTCAAGACCGCTCTCGGACAATACGACCGAGAATGGATACAGGCGGTTTACCAGAACCAGCCCGAAGCGCGCCAGCAGGCCGTGAACTGGGCGCGCTGGCTGTTATTGTTTCATGGCGGCATTGTCGCCATCGGTATCGCATTGCGACTCTGGTGGCTGCCGCTGCTCGTGACTCTGCCGGTCTTCCTGGCGAACTGGCTGAAATACTTCGTAGGCTTACCCATGCACTGCGGCTTGCGCGACAACGTGCCCGATTTTCGCCTGTGCGTGCGCACCATCACCCTCGATCCCGTGAGCGAATTCCTATACTGGCGTATGAATTGGCACACCGAGCACCACATGTTCGCGGCGGTGCCGTGTTACAACCTGAAAAAGCTGCATCAGGCGGTCGCGCACGACATGCCAGCGCCGCGTGCCTTAGTCGGCGCCTGGCGTGAGAGATGCGCGAAACCCTGGCGCAAGCAGCAGATCGACCCAGCTATCAATATGACACACCGCTGCCACGCGCCTCGCCAGCCGCCGCGCCGCAGACCCGCTCGCCGCGTCGCTCGGCGATCTGGCGCCAGCCTTGCGGGGCTAGCCCTTGAGCGGCCGCGCGCCGTAGCTCTTGAATTTTCCACCCGCGCGATCTCGCCGTCGGCCAGCAGCTTAGGGCCGCCGATCTGGAGCGTCAGTACATACTGCTGCGCCAGCACTTCGACTTCATTGGCGAGCCATAGCGCCTCATACAAGGTCGGGCCGGTCGCGATCACACCGTGATTGGCGAGCAGGCAGGCATTGCGGCCCTTGAGCGCTTTCAGCGCGTAGTCCGAGAGCTTCTGGGTGCCGAACGTCGCATACGGCGCGCAGCGGATGTTCGGCCCGCCGGCGGCGGCGATCATGTAATGCAGCGCCGGAATCTCCATGCCCTTGATCGCGAGCGCGGTAGCATACAGCGAATGGGTGTGGACGATGGCGTTGACATCATTGCGCGCGCGCTGGATCGCGAGATGAAACCGCCACTCGCTGGACGGCGTCTGGCGCTGGTCATAGCCGCCCTCCATGTCCATGAACACGATGGCGTTCGGCTCCAGTTGGTCGTAAGGAACGCCCGACGGGGTGATCAAAAACCCCTCTTTCCAGCGCACGCTGATATTGCCGGACGTACCCTGATTGATGCCGAGCTCGTTCATACGCCGGCAGGCGGCGATGATGTCTTCGCGCAATCTCCGTTCTTTCTTGCCCATCGCTATACTCGTACTATTCCAAGCCAAATTATACGGTTTCGACGGGAGATACGAGCATGGCGAGATTGGCGGGTAAAGTCGCGTTCATCACCGGCGCGGGATCGGGCATTGGCCGCGCGGCGGCGGTATTGTTCGCCCAAGAAGGCGCGCAAGTCGCGATCATCGACATCGACCCCGGCGGCGGCCAGGAATCCGAGCGCCTTGCCAAAGCCGCGGGCGGCGACGCGCTGTTCATCCACACCGACATCACCGACCACGCCAGTGTCCAGGCCGCCGTGAGGACCACCGTCGCACGCTTTGGCAAGCTCAACGTGCTCTACAACAACGCCGGCGGCTCGACCCGCAACGATGGCCCCGTCACCACCGCGCCGGACGAGGAATTCTAGCGCGTCATCAAGGTCGATCTGTACGGCACTTTCCTCAGCAGCAAATACGCCATTCCGGAAATCATTAAAGCCGGCGGCGGCGCGGTGATCAACACCAGTTCCAATGTCGCGCTGATGGCGATTCCGGGCCGCGACTGCTACACCGCCGCCAAGGGCGGGGTGGCGGCGATGACGCGCTCGATGGCGGTCGAATACGCGCCGCACCACATCCGCGTGAACGCCATCGCGCCCTCGGCCACCCGCACCGAGCGCGTGGTGAAGCTGATGGCCGCCGATCCGACGATCGCGGCACAGGCCGACAGCCATTTGCTGGGGCTGGTGGAACCCATCCATGTCGCCTATCTCGCACTGTATCTGGCTTCCGATGAATCGGCGGTGACGACGGGGCAGGTCATACCGGTGGACAGCGGGATTACGATTTATTGAGGGCGCAATCGCTATAGTCCGATTGGCGAGTTGAATATCGGCGCCATCCGTCAGTTTTCGTGCAAGCAATCTGCGGAGTTTTTTCCCGATGATCAAGCAAAAATATGTGTACTGGGAGGATGAAGAAACGTGGCTGGGTTATCTTGAAGAGTTTCCTGAATATTGGACCCAAGCCGACACAGAGCTGGAGTTGAAAGAAAATCTCATTGATCTTTATAAAGAATTAGCCAGCGGCACGATCCCTAATATCCGCCGCGTCGCCGAGCTTGAGGTTTCGCGCCAAAGCCGTCGATGAGATCCTTTTCGTGCAGATTCCGCACTGTCTCCAGGGGCCGCCGCAACACCGAGATCAGATCATCCGGGAGGGTCACCACCCGATCCTTGGCCCCTTTGCCGTCGTAGACTAGGATCGCGCGGTGATCGAAATCCACATCCTTGACCCTGAGCCGTACACATTCCATCAAGCGCAGACCTGATCCATACATCGAGCACGCCGCGAGCCAATGACTCCCGTTGAGGTGGCGCAGCAACTGGCGGATCTCCTCCCACGTCAACACCACGGGCAAGTGCTGCGGTTTTTTCGCCCGTATCACGGCGGCGATCTCGCCCCAAGGTCGGTCGAGCACCGGCCTGTAGAGAAACACCAGAGCGTTGAGCGCTTGATTTTGCGTACTGGCCGCCACATTGCGATCCACGGCGAGGTGTGTCAGAAAGCTACGAACCTCGACTTCGCCCAAATCGCATGGATGGCGTGCCGTGAAACAGAATGAAGCGCAGAACCCAGTCGACATAGGCTTGTTCGACGCGAATGCTGTAATGCTTGAGACGCAGCTTGCTGCGAAGCTGATCAAGGAGTTTGGGTGGTTGAGGTGATTCGATGAGCGCCAGATTTGCTTTCTGCATTAGGCCGCCCTAAAATTTTTGCATTCGCTGATTTTAGAGGATTTTTTGTTGTGCAAAAAACGTTAGGCGCAAATTTGTCGTTTTATAAAGCGCTCATTAGGGCGTCTAATTGAAAGTTAGCCGAACGCTTTAACCTTAAGTGGTTGATTCAAGTTGAATAAATTTGACAAAATCGCGAAAACATGCTAAATAAACACCGCTACTGCGTTGTCGCATAACAGAGTTAATGCGAACAGACGCAGCAGCGGTGTAACAAGGGGTTTCTCGACTTTGTCAGGGTGGTGGGAGAAAGCGCGTGTTGAGGGAGAAGGCGTCGGCTAACTCTACGTTGGAGCACACACGCGACAAGGTTCCGTGGCCTGCGGAGCACTGAGGTCGCGTGGTGCTCAACTCCGATCCGTTAGGCCGCACAATCGACACCTATGTCCCGCGCCCATGACCTTTTCGAACGTCTCCGTCAAGGCGGATGCGCAGCCCTGGATCAACTCATAGCTGATCGCGAGCCAGAGTCCCTCTTCTTGGACTTCAAACGATCTCCGCAAGATGGGGCCGCCAAGAATCTTGCGCCAGAGGACAATAAGAACCTTTCGAAGGCAATCTCTGGGTTTGCGAATTCCTCCGGCGGAGTTGTCGTATGGGGCGTCGACTGTCGCCCCGACAGTGCCACGGGCAACGAGGTAGCTGAGAAGCACCCGTTGGTTGATGCCAGTGGTTTCAACACGAAGCTTCAAGCTGCCGTTTCCCGAACCACTGTCCCCGCACACCCTGGAGTACAGGTTCTGTTCTTTGATGAACCTGGGGCCGGCCCCATGGGCTACGTTGTCGTGTACGTTCCGCAGTCGCTGATCGGACCCATCCGTGCGTTGGCGACTAATCACTACCACGTTCGAACTGGATCAGATTTCGGGTTTGTGCCGCACGATGTCTTGGCAGGAATGTTCGGACGAGCGCCGCAGCCGAACGCAGACCTGAACCTCATTTCCCATCAAGCACGGCTGGACTCCAAGCCCGGCCACCTAACCATCGCCTTGGGACTTGTGGCAGTGAATCTGGGCGCTGTCGTTGGAGAGCGCCCGTATCTTTCGGGGTTCTTTGGCGACCTTCCGCAAGATCAACTCATCGTACTGGCGCCCGACCGACAACACTTCTCTGTGCGACGAGGCCCGATTCCAAACTTCAGCGTGGTCTCCACGGCAGGCTTCCTCCTCACCCCTGGTGCGACTGAGCACATCTGCGACATCGTTATTGAAGTGCCGGTCTCAGCGCCCCGCGCAATCAAACTTGAGTGCGTTCTTGGAGTTCTCGGAGCCCCGCCAAAGCGATTCACACTAGAGGCAGACGAGGAGACCGTACGAGCCGGAATCCTCCGCGCAGCCAGTGGCCCTTTTCAGTCGTCAGAAGTTGTCAAACTGCGCCCCGACGCATAGTCTGCAGGTGCGGCCTAACCCCTCGCTCAAGCTGACCCGCAACGGCATGGCGCGCCATGCCGCTGCGGGTCAGCTTAGCTCGAACGTTATTACGACTTTGGTCTCTATTCTCTTTGGAGGCTCCTGGAATATTTTGGCGTAAATATAGAGTTCTTTCATAATGAGTTACCTACGGAATTCGTGGTAGTCGTGAGTAAAAAAGATGAAACGTCAGTTGACTGCGATTATTGAAAAAGAGGGCGATGGTTACGTCTCCCTATGCCCTGAGTTGGATGTAGCGAGCCAAGGCGATACGATTGAACAGGCCCGAGAGAATCTTCAAGAAGCCGTCGAATTATTCTTTGAGTGTGCTTCGGCTGAAGAAATCCGGGAGCGGTACCATACTGAAGTCTATGTTACCCAGCTAGAGGTGACGGTTGGGTAAGTTACGCACCCTTTCGGGCAAGGAGGTATGGGGCATACTGACCAAACATGGCTTTGTGGAAATCCGAAGACGCGGTAGCCACGTTGTCATGCTGCGTCAGTTGCCTAATGGCACGATTACAGTGCCTGTTCCTGATCATAAAGAAGTTCGTATCGGCACGTGACAGTCCATTATCCGGCAGTCGGGGGTACCGCGCGGTGAATTTGAATCCTAAGCGATTTTATCACTCGCGGCTAACCACTGCTTCAACTGGGACGGCTCGCAAGCAAGGCTTGCTCGCCGCCCGTTAAGCGGGACGTTATGCCTCATGAGTGACGGCGCTCTTACCGCCAGCGATGGTGCTTCTGAATCCCCCCTCCACGGCGCGGCCGCGACTAGATCGTCGATTTCGTCCGCCAGTGGAGCGAGCGGGCGGAGTTGCCTCGGGTAACGCTGCTCGGGTGGATCGGCCTGGCGCGCCAGAAGTATGCCCACTGGCGTACCCGCTACGGCTGCGCCAACGAACACAATGGCCTCGTTCCGCGCGATTTCTGGCTCGATCCCTGGGAGCAGCAGGCCATTATCATCTTCTACCAGACCCATCCCGTGGAGGGTTATCGGCGCATCACCTTCATGATGCTCGATGCCAACGCGGTGGCCGTTTCACCCGCTTCGGTCTATCGAGCCCTCATCGCCGCGGGCCTGCTCAAATCCTGGGCGCGCCAACCCTCCAAGAAAAGCACGGGCTTTCATCAGCCCGAAGCCCCGCATCCGCATTGGCCTATCGACATCGCCTACCTCAATGCCGCCGGGACGTTCTTCTTCCTGTGTTCGATCCTGGATGGGTTTTCGCGTTTCATCGTCCACTGGGAACTGTGCCCCGCGATGACCGAGGCCGATGTCGAGATCGTGGTCCAACGTGCCCGCGAGTGCTTCCCCGGCGTGCATCCGCGCATCATCTCCGACAACGGCCCGTAATCCTTGAAATCCGAGGCCATCCGCCCCAAAACCCCGCTCTCACTCGCGGATGCCCAGCGCATCGTCGCCGAATATGCCGCCCACTACAACGAGCAGCGGCTTCACAGTGCGATGGGCTATATCACCCCCAAGGACAAGCTCGAAGGACGCACCGAGCTGATCTACGCCAAGAGCGCCCGGGAAAACATTCCTGCCTATGTGCTCAAAGCGATCAAAGAGGAAATCGAAGATGCTGATGACCGAGAAAGAAGTACTGGAACGCGATGCTAAACGTGATATTGGAGCAGAGCTGTTGCAGTCGGTTCGGGAGATGAAAGCGGGTGAACGTGGACGCGTGCATCAGATAGAAGTCTTCTCAGTGATGGAAGCACGCCATAAAGTGGGGCTATCCCAAGCGCAGTTTGCGGTGCTTCTTGGAGTTTCCAAGCGCACGCTTCAGGATTGGGAACAAGGGCGGCAGGAGCCGTCAGGAGCAGCGAAATCGTTGCTCAAGGCTGCTGAGAAACGGCCTGATGTGCTGCGTGAGATTTTCGGCTGAGCATCGAACGTAAAGCCCAACTAAGCCGCCCCCTGCGCTCGCCAGCTTGCGTGCACTGGGTTACGCGGTGTCGCGTGTCGGTGCCGCATCACCCTTGTACCGAGCCGAGAACGGGGTCTGTTGTTTTACTGCGGAAGATCCTCTGCTGTTGCTTGGCCTCGTCAAGCTCTACGAGCTTGGCGCGATCGCGCCTGATTTTTCTTGCTTTTTCAGGTCGATCCAGGTCTTGAGTCCAAGTTCCGCGGCATCTTTCTTGGTCTTGCGCCCGGTCGGCTTCAGCGCTTCCCGCAGCAACGCCTCATCGACTACGATATTGATGCGCGTGGGTTCGACACGCATGGTGTATAACCTTTGCATTCCCTAACACAAGGCGCGCGAATTCAACCGCGGCGACCGCCAACCCGTCTGGAGACCAGCGAGACATCCATGTACTTGCCCAGCCATTTCGAAGAACAGCGCGCCGAGGAAATCCAGCGCCTCATCCAGGCTTACCCGCTGGGCTCGTTGGTGGTCCAGGGGCCGGATGGGCTCATGGCAAACCATTTACCCTTCCTGTTCGATCCGCAAGTGGGGGCGCATGGGCGTCTTCTCGCCCACATCGCGCGCGCCAATCCGCTGTGGCGGGACTGCGCGGATGGGGCCGAAGCCCTTGTCCTGTTTCGCGGCGCGGATGCGTATATCTCGCCCAACTGGTATCCGAGCAAACACGAAACCCATCGTCAGCTGCCCACCTGGAATTACCAAGTCGTGAACGTCCACGGGCTTCTGAAGATTCGTGATGAGGAATCATTCGTGCGCGGCCTCGTGGCGCGGCTCACGCATCCACGAATCCGGAACGGGTAACGCCAAACCCTGGAAGATGACCGACTCGCGCCGGACTTCATCGCGGGGATGCTAAAAGCCATCGTCGGCATCGAGGTCGAGATCACCAGGATCGTCGTCAAATCGAAGCTCGGCCAGAATCGCGAGGAACGGGATCGCGTCAACGCCTGCCCGCGAGCTGGCCAAGCGCGGCGCGCCGCTATCAGCCGCAATGCTGAGCGCAGGCGTGCCCGAGCGCGACTAGGCTAGGCGCTGCGGCGGGCCGCCCCGGCTTGTCCTGGATCATCGAGAATTTCTTCGAGGATCAGTATCTTTTGAGAAATCTTCTGGGACAGCCCTGAACACAGCGCCTCGATCTGATCGACGGCCGCGACGGCGTTGGCGTCGGGGAAATCTTGCACATAGAGCGCGGCGATCTTGCTGATGATCGCCAGCAATTCGACACAGTAGTTGAGATAGCGATTGAGGTCGAACAGCGTCTTGGTGGTCTGATCCGGCGCTTCGGATAGAATCGGCCCGCGCCGCACCAAACCCTCCGGGTCCTTGGCGACCTGATGCATGTCGATCACATGGGCGAGCGCCCGCAGCTCGTGCAGCGCCGCGAGCGCACGGCGCCGCTTCAAGCGGATCTCCAGGGTGATCAGAAACAACAACGCCGCGCCCAGGAACACGATGGAACCCAAGCTGGATTCCAGAAATTGGGCCAGATTCAGGACTTCCCCCAAATCCGCTTGGACGTGGAGCGCGCGCGCCATGACCGCGGCCAGGGCCAGCGCGCCCACCAGCAACGCCGCCACCACGATGCGCAAGAGGATGTTCGGCCTGCGGATATCGTGGGCGCGCACCACCGCTTCCTCGGCGACTGTTTTCAACTCCGCCGCGACCTCGCTCAGGCCGGAACCGGGAAAACGTTTCGCGATGCGTTGCTGGAGACGGCTCTGCGTTTCAATGATCTTGTCCGCACGCAGTGTTCGATAGATTGCCGATGCCACTGACGGCCCTCCGATTCAGAATTGACCCAATCCAAACATGGCTTTCGCTGGACTACTGCTCACAACTTCACCGCTCGCCCGAGCCGCGCCGATTCCGACGCCGCCAAGTTAAACCGCAGGATGTCCCTACCCTCCTCGCCGCTCAGCTTATGCGGGGTATCGTTCAGCATGGCCTCGATCAGATGGCGGGTGGACATCATGAAGCTCGTCTCCCAGCCGGTCTGGACATCGGAGAACGCCCGCGTTTCGCCGTCGGCGTAGAGCACCACCGGCGCTTGATCGCCGATCCGGCCATGGCCTTGGCTGACCCAGATCACGCCACGGGTGCCGGTGATTTCCACGCGGTCGTCCTGCGAATAATGGCGGGTGATGATTTCGAGTTCCGGCGAGTAGACGATCTCCAGCACGCCATAGCGGTTGCCGGGGAATTTCCAGGAAATCAGCGCCGGGGCGTCGAGCGCCACGCCATCGGGCGCTAGGGTTTCGCCGATCCAAGCGTGGACTTCCTCGGCCATGCCCATGAAATACCAGGCGAGCGCGACGTGGTGGTGGCCGTCGTCGTACACCATTTGCCCGCCGCCGCAACGCTTGGGGTCGATGCGCCAGGCTTGCGACGTCGCCGGCACCGCCCAGGCGGTGCGGCTCTTGCCCGGATTGGCCTTGATGCGGATGGTGAGCGGATCGCCGATGGCGCCGGCATCGATCAGCGCTTTAGCGGCACGACGATGGGCGGGTAAAAAATGAAATTCTCGAACACCCGAAAACGCACCTTACGGCGCTTGGCCGCCGCGATCAGTTGTTCGGCCTCGGCCACGGTATGGGTCATCGGTTTTTGCAGCGACACGTGCTTGCCCGCTTCGATGGCGGCCAGCGCGACCGGGAAATGCAGATCATGCGGCAGCAACACATCGACCAGGTCGATATCGTCGCAGGCCAGCAACTGATGGTAATCGGTGAATACCCGATGCGACGGCACCCCCCAGCGCGCCGCCTGCGCCGCGGCGATGGCGGGGTTGGCGTCGCACACCGCCGCGATGCGCGCGCGAGGGTGTTGCAAATACTCGATGGCGTGCAGATCCGAGATGCGCCCGGCGCCGATGAAGCCTGCTCTGACGACCTCCATACCACTTCCTCCCGCTGCGTTGTCTGGATACGGTTAAAGATAGCAGCCGGCCGTCACTTTGCCTGGCGTCTTGGTGACGGCGGTCTACACTTTCAAAAGCTTAACGACAACCCACAGCACCGAGGAGAACCCCATGTTCGCATGGCGCAAACCGCTCATGGCCGGTATCACGCTACTGGCCGCTACCCTGGCATTTTCCTATACCGCTACCGCGCAGGACAAGAAAGTCACCGTCAGCCATTATTTCAGCGGCGAACTGGGCCGCGCGGGGCTGGCCGAGATTTTCGGCAACTTCACCAAGCAATCCGGCGTCGCGGTCGAGGACAGCCACATCGGCCACGAGGATTTTAAGACCGGCATCCTGGTGCGCGCGGCGGGTGGCAATCTGCCCGACATCTTCAGTTACTGGGCCGGGGCGCGCACCCAGTTCGTGGTCGATGCCGAGCGCTTGCAGGCCATCGATGATTTATGGGCGAGCGCCGGCCTCGACAAAGTGGTGACGCCGGCGGTGGCGGCGGGCGCGACGCTCTACAACGGCAAGCGCTATCTGGTGCCGTTCGGCTATCACTACGCCGGTATGTTCTACAACCCCAAGACCATGGCCAAGGCCGGGGTGACGGCCATGCCCAAGACTTGGGATGAGTTCCTGGCGCTGTGCGAGGCATTGAAAGCGAAAGGCGTCACCCCCATCGCGCTCGGCTCCAAGAACCGCTGGCCGGCGCAGTTCTGGTTCGATTATCTGATCCTGCGCAGCGCCGGGCCGGAGTATCGCGCCAAGCTGATGGCGGGCCAAGCGGCCTATACCGACCCCGAGGTCAAAAACGCGATGGCGCTATGGAAAAAGCTCACCGACGCCGGTTACTTCGCCGCCAACGCCAACGCCGACGACTGGACCGACGCCTCCGACAAAGTCGCGCGCGGCACCGCCGCGATGACGCTGATGGGCACCTGGATCACCGGCTATTGGAACGGCATCGGCCTGAAAGCCGGGGAAGACTACGACTTCTTCCCGTTCCCGACGATCAAGCAAGGCGTCGCCAATGCCGTGGTCGGGCCGGTCGACGGCTGGCTGATCGCCAAGGGCTCGCCCAACCTCAAGAACGCCGAGGCGCTGGTGAGCTTCTTGGTGAGCGACGCCGCCTCGCAAGCCAAATGGGCGCAGGCACAGGGCGCGCTGTCGCCGAACGTCAGCGTGCCGGAATCGACCTACAGCGAGGTGATGAAACGCGCGCTCAAGACCGTCGCCGGGGCCGACGTGTTCGCGTTCAACTACGACCTCGCCACCCCGCCGCCGGTCGCGGAAGTCGGGCTTTCGATGTTCGCCAAATTCATGGATGACCCCGCCGGTTTCGAGGCGCAGTTGCAAGAAGCGCAAACCGCCGCGCAGGATGCGTTCAAGAAATAGCCAATGCTCCCCGCCCGCTGCGGGCGGGGACTACCCCGCATGGATCGCCAAAAAGCCTTCTGGCGTATCGTTTTCCTGACGCCGCCGCTGGCGCTGTATGCGCTGATCGTGGTGTGGCCGTTGCTGGATTCGTTCCGCTACAGCTTCACCGACTGGAACGGCTTTGGCGAGACTTACCGCCATGTCGGCCTCGCCAATTTCGCCAAGATTTTCACCGACCCTCTGTTCGCCAACGCCATCAAGAACAGCGCGCTGTGGATCGCCGCCGCCATTCTCCTCCCCACCCTGTTCGGATTGATGCTGGCGCTGCTGCTCGACACCCGGATCCGCGGCGCCAACCTGTTCAAATCGATTTTTTATCTGCCGATCTGCCTATCCGCCGTGGTCGTGGGGCAAATCTGGATCTGGCTGTACCAGCCCGATTGGGGCTTGCTGAACACCGTGCTGGCCTGGTTCACGGGCGCCGCATCACGACCCGTCGCCTGGCTGGCGAATCCACATACCGCGCTGCTCGCGGTAATCGTCGCCTGGTCGTGGCAGCAGACCGGCCTCGCCATGGTGATTTTCCTCGCCGGCCTCACCACCATCCCGCACGCGTTGCTGGAAGCCGCCGCCATCGACGGCGTCAGCGCCTGGCAACGCTTCCGTTATGTGATCCTGCCGCTGCTACGCCCCGCCACCGTCGTCGTGGTGGCGCTGGCGGTGATCAACTCGCTGAAGGGCTTCGATATTCTGTACATCATGACCGGCGGCGGACCGTTCCATTCCTCGGACACGCTGGCGATGTTCATGTACAACGAGTCGTTCAAGAAGTACAAAATGGGCTACGGCAGCGCGATCGCGGTCATTCTGTTCCTGATCACGCTGGCGATCATCGTTGTGTATTTCCGCCAGCTCAAGAAACTCGACGAGATGCTCGACTGATGGCCGCGTTCCTGGCTGAACGCACGCCTTGGCGGGCGGCCATTTTCGTGATCCTGGTGGTGCTGGCGGCGCTGTTCTTGCTGCCCACCGTGGGCGTGCTGCTGAGTTCGATCAAGAGCACCCGCGAAATCGCCCTGGGCGAGTTGTGGACGCTGCCGGCGCGCATCGACCTCGACAATTTCCGCGCCGTGTTCGGCAACCCGAGCGTCTATACCTATCTGTGGAACACGCTGCTGGTCACCGCGCCCGCCACGCTCGCGTCGATCGCGCTCGGCATTCTCGCTGGCTACGTGTTCGCCAAGCTGCCGTTTCGCGGTTCCGAGTGGCTGTTCCTCGCCATCGTCGCTGGCATGTTCTTCCCGCCGCAGATCGTGCTGATCCCGCTGTTTCGGCTGTTCAACCGCTTGGGGCTCCTCGATACCCTGTGGCCGATGATCATCGTCCATACCGCGATGGGCATTCCGATCTGCACCTTACTGCTGCGCAACTTCTTCGCCGCCGTCCCCGACGCCCTGCGCGAAGCGGCGATCATGGACGGCACGAACGAATCGCAAATCCTTCTGCGGGTAATGCTGCCGATCAGCCTGCCGGCGCTGGCGGTGCTGGCGACCCTGCAATTCACCTGGATCTGGAACGATTTCCTATGGCCGCTGATCTTCACCCAGAGCGACAACAAGCGCACCATCATGCTCGGCCTGGTGGCACTCAAAGGCCAGTACAGCGTGGCCTGGGGCGTACAGGGGGCGCTCGCGCTGGTCGCGAGCCTCCCTACCCTGGTCATTTTCCTGTTTTTCCAACGCTATTTCATCCATGGCATGACGATGGGCGCGGTGAAAGGCTGACCCGCTCAGCTAGCGCCGGTGAACAACGCCTTGCGGATGATGGCGTGCACGCCCCAGTTGCCATCGACGACCTGGGTCACGCCGAAATCGGCGGCCACCGACATCAGCGAGATCGCCTCGTCCTCGCTCAAACCCTGGGTGGTCATCAGGAAATGCCGGAGCTTGCGGAACGCATCGCGCAGCGCCAGATCGACCGACGATTTCGCGTAAATCTCCTGCTGCGCCTTGGCCCCCAATTCCTCCAGATACTTGGGATAGCTGAAACCGTGCAACACCCATTCGTCCTGGGTTTCCAGCAGCGGATATTGCAAGCCTTCGAGCGTAGTGCCGGCCAGGCTCGCTTTCTTGTGGAGGATGAACTGGAAAGTGCCGGTGAGCGAGCATTCAATCGCCGTGCCGCAGAGCTCCGAATCGCCCTGCGCGGCGTGCGGATCGCCGACCGAGAACAACGCGCCGGGCACCGCGACCGGGTAGTACATGACCGCGCCCTTGCCGAT
>JAXMFZ010000068.1:0-15410 GCA_046347515.1 Gammaproteobacteria bacterium
CATCCGTGGTGTGGTGGAGTGCGTAGCCGACCAGCCGCGCGTGGCGTGGAAAACCGGCAAGCACGGCGATCTGACCATAGGTGGCGACGCGCCCGAACGGCACCGTTGCCACCGCGCCCCAGATTTTGCGGTAAGTATCGTCGGATTTGACCATGATCGATAAGCGCGCTTAAATGGATGAGGTGCATCAGTAAGACAGCGATCATCGCGAATGCTGACTAGACGGCTCGGGTTTCGTCCGCTCATCATAGCATCGGCTGTTGTGCTCGGCGGCATCGTGGCGACGATCCACGGTTGCGCTACCGCTCCGCCGCAACAGCTAGATGATGTGTGCGCGATCTTCGCCGAAAAAAACGATTGGTACTTCGATGCGCTTAAAACCCAACAGCGATGGGGCACGCCGGTTCCGGTGCTGATGGCGATCATCCGCCACGAATCGGCTTTCGAGTCCGACGCCAAGCCGCCGCGCAAGCGCTTTCTGTGGATCTTCCCCGGTGCGCGCCCATCGACCGCCTATGGCTACGCGCAAGCGCTGGATTCCACTTGGGATCATTACCGCGACGCCACCGGCAAGCGCGGCGCGGATCGCGACGATTTCGCCGATGCCATCGACTTCATCGGCTGGTATAACGATCAGACTTACCAGAAAAACGGCATCGCCAAGACCGATGCTTACAACCTCTATCTCGCTTACCATGAAGGCCAAGGCGGATACACCCAGGGCAGTTATCAGGGCAAAAGCTGGCTCAAGCAGTACGCGCGGCAAGTGGCGCTGCGCGCCGATACCTATAGAAACCAACTTCTCGGCTGTGAATCCAGCCTCAGCAGGCAAAACCACGGCTGGTGGCCACTCTCTTGAGCCTCTGGCCGCGCCGGTCTCAGGGGTGGCGGTGAACGACGTAATCGCCGGCGGCGGTGCGAGTGATGTCGCTGCTGTGGACGCTGTGAACGCCCTTCTCACGTTCCTCGAAATAGCGCTCCAGGGCTTCATTCACGATCGGAAACGCGAGTTTGCGCCAGGGAACGGCGGCGCGCTCGTATAAGCCGACTTCCAGCGATTCCGCGCCCGCGCTGGCTTGTCCGGCGCGTAGATCGCCGCGAAACATCACGTAGACTTGGCTAATGTGTTTGAGGTTATAGACGCCGTATAAAGTCAAATTATCGACTTCCGCGCGTGCTTCTTCCCACATTTCGCGGGCCGCCGCCTCCAGCGTCGTTTCGCCTTTTTCCATGAACCCCCCGGGCAACGTCCATAGCCCGTAACGCGGCTCGATGGCGCGCCGGCACAACAATACTTTGTCCTCCCACACCGCGATGCAACCCGCCACCACGGTGGGATTTTGATAGTGGACGGTCGTGCAAGCATCGCAGACATGGCGCGCGCGGTTGTCACCGGGTGGGATGCGCAGGCTGACCGGGGCGCCGCAAGCGCTACAGAATTTCATGACGTCCGCTGCTCTCCCTCCTAGCCCCTATGGTAGCGTTGCGGCACGAACGGCAGCTTCGCCACCCGCACCGCCAGCGGCTTACCGCGCACCAGCGCATTGAGCGGCGTATCGACTCCGGCATAGGCGCTCTCCACGTAACCCATGGCGATCGGCGCACCGACCGTGGGGCCGAAACCGCCGCTCGTCACTTCGCCGATCACCCGCCCTTCGCCGTCGGTGAGCTCGGTGCCTTCCCGCACGGGCGCGCGGCCCTCGGGGCGGATACCGACGCGGCGGCGATCCGCGCCGTGCATGAGCTCTTCGAGAATGATGGCGGCGCCCGGAAATCCGCCCGCGCGCGCACCACCAACACGGCGCGTCTTCTGGATGGCCCAGCCAAGCCCCGCCTCGACCGGCGTGGTGGCGGCGTCGATGTCGTGCCCATACAAGCACAACCCCGCTTCCAGGCGCAGCGAATCGCGCGCGCCAGCCGATCGGCGCGACCTCGGGCTGCGCCAGCGGGAAGTCGGGCAAGCGCCTTGGCGCGCGCGGCGGGCGCGGAGATCTCGAAACCATCCTCGCCGGTGTAGCCGGAGCGGGTGACGAAGCAGTGGACGCCCCCGATTTCGACCTTGGTCGCGCTCATGAACGTAAGGCGCGCCGCCGCCGGCGCGAGCCGCGCCATCACCGCGCCCGCCTGCGGACCCTGCAAAGCCAGCAGCGCCTGCTCCTCCAGCCATTCGACCTGGCAGCTATTGCCCAGGTGATTGCGCAAGTGGGCAATATCCTGCTGCTTGCAGGCCGCATTCACCACCAGGAACCAATGCGTGGCCGGGCGTTGGTGATCATCAGGTCGTCGAGGATGCCGCCATCCTCGTTGGTGAAAAACGCATAGCGCTGGCGGCCTGGCTCCAGGCCGAGCAAGTCCACTGGCACCAGCCGCTCCAGCGCGGCGGCGGCCTTGGCGCCCGCGAGCTTTACCTGGCCCATATGCGAAACATCGAACAGCCCCGCAGCTTCGCGGGTATGATTGTGTTCCTTGAGGATGCCGCTCGGATACTGGACTGGCATCTCGAAGCCCGCGAACGGCACCATCTTGGCGCCAAGTTCGAGATGCAGATCGTGCAACGGGGTCTGGGCCAGGGTCTGGGTGTCGTTCATCGTTCCTCTCCGAGCGGCGTGCGTCTGCGCTTACCTTACCGCACTTCCGCCCGGCTCGCCACGGCGAATGGCGCGATGCTGATCGGCGAACTCACCCAAGCTGCCGAAATGAAAATCGATGCGGTAAGGCTCGCTCGGCGGCACCGTCGCCCCCGCCCCGATTTGCCCACGCCGGCGATCGATCCAGCAAGTGGCAAGACCCATGCGGGTGGCCGGTACATGGTCGTGGAACAGGCTCTGGGCAGTGTGTAGTAGCTTGGATTTCTCGATGCCGCGCTCGCCCAGCCGGGCGATCAGATACTCGAAGTTGCGCAGAGCGGGTTTGTAGGAACCGACATCCTGGGCGGTGTAAATGGCATCGAACTCGACGCCGAGCTTGGCGTTGCTGTGCTTGAACGAGGCTTTATCGACATTCGATAGGACATAGAGTTGGTAATGGCGCTTCAGATACTGGAGCGCGCCCGCGGAATCGGGAAACGCCGGCCAGTCCTGGATGGAGTCGCCGAACGCCTGAGCCTGCGCGGCTGTCACCGGCGCGTTCCAGTGCCGCCCCAGCGCTTTCAACACCTCGCCGAGCAACTGCGCGTACAGCATGGCGGGCGTTTCGGCCTGCTGGCGCGCCTCGCAGCGCCCGAAAGCCTCCAGCAATTCAGCGCGGGAGACGGCGATAGCGTGGCGATCCAGCCAAGGCTGGAGGGCGTCATGGATGCCTGTTTCCCAGTCGATCAGCGTACCGTAACAATCAAAAGACAAAGCCTCGAAATCAGTGAGCTGCATGGCCTCATACCCAAACTATTGGTTGATCAATGGCGCTTGTCTGGCGTGCGCCGATGTTATGCTGTATGGGTATTTCGTTCAACGAGGGAATGCGTATGAAAGTCAACGTCGAGATCGAAGCGAGCGCGCAAGAGATGCGTGAATTCCTGGGGTTGCCCAATATCCAGCCCTTGCAACACGACCTGTTGCAAGCATTGCGCGACAACATGCAAAAAGGCATGGTGGGGTTCGACCCGCTCAGCCTGCTGCGCCCCCTGTTCCCGGCGCAGACGCAATCACTCGAACTGCTGCAAAAATCGTTCTGGGACGCCTTCAACAAAGCCGAAACCAAAACCGAGAAAAAAGCGCCGGATGAAACCAAACCCGCGGCCGCCAGCAAAGCCGGCGCCAAAAAATAACGGCGTGCCGTTTCAGGCGCCGGTTTGAAACCCCAGCCGGGCCGAAAGTTTGTCGCCGGCCTGGCGGATGATCGGCACCCACGCCTGATCACGCCGCTCGATGGGCGCCGACACCGAGATGCCGGCGACGATCTGGCCGCTGCTGTCGCGCACCGGCACACCGATGCAGCCCACGCCGAGTTCGGCTTCTTCGTCATCCAGCGCATAGCCCTGCTGGATGGCGTTTCTGACATGCCGCCACAGGGTCGCAGAATCGGTGATCGAGTGCGGGGTGCACGCGCGCAAACCGGTGCGCTCGGCGTAATCGAGGCAAGCCTCCGCCCCACCCGACCCCAGAAATAATTTGCCCACCGCCGCACATGCAACGGCAGATGGCCGCCGATGGCCTGCTCCACGCATCATGCGGCTCGGCGTCACCCGCTCGACGTAAACCACTTCGTCGCCCTCGCGCACGATCAGGTTGACGGTCTCGCCGATTTCATCGCGCAGCCATTCCAGAATCGGGCGCGCCTCGCGGCGGATATCGAGTTGCCCATGCACGCGGCTGCCGAGTTGCAGCAGGCGCAACCCCAGCTGATAGTGGCCGCTGGCGTCGCGCTCCACGAATCCATGTTCGGCCAGCGACGCCAGAATCCGGAATGCGGTCGAGGGGTGTAGCCCGGTATCCTTCGCCAATTGTTTGAGACTGGTCGCCTCGTCGTGAGCGGCAACCGCATCGAGCAACGCCACCAGGCGGTCGATGACCTGAATCGATGAACGCATGTCCCCTCTTGCATCGTGCAACCCAAATGCGAAGGGCGAACTTAACCGCGAGCGCCAACCCTGTCAATGCGAATACGCCGCTGGCGGCGGTTGCCGCGCCGTCGCCACCGTGGATTCTGCCGAACAGAATGCTTATAGTGTGCGTCCGCCATCGTCGCCAAACCATCCGCTCAGGGAGAATACAAACCATGCTGTTACACCGCACCCTCCGCATTACGCTGTTGATCCTGGCGGCCGGCGCCGGCGCCGGTTCGCTGGCCGAGGAAATCACCCTGAAAGCGGTCAGCGCGTTCGCCGATGGCACCACGTTCAGCAAAAACTTTCAGCGTTTCGCCGATAAGGTCAATGAAACCGGCAAGAGCAAGCTGCAAATCAACTACCTGGGCGGCGGCGAGAAAGTGATGAATCCCTTCGAGCTGGGGAAGAGCATCCAGACGGGCGTGGTCGACCTTGGCAACCTGCCCGGCGCGTTCTACACCAATCTGGTGCCGGAAGCGGACGCCATCAAGCTCAGCGTCCACACTATACAAGAGGAACGCCAGAACGGCGCTTGGGAATACCTGAACAAGCTGCACAACGACAAGATGAATGCCCAACACATTGCGCGCCAAAAAGACTGCGTGCCGTTTCATATCTACCTCACCAAGAAAATCGACAAACCCGATCTGCACGGCCTGAAGCTGCGGGTGAGCCCCATCTACCGTGCTTTCTTCGACGCGCTCGGCGCGACTTCGGTGCAGATGAAGCCGGGCGACGTCTATACCGCCCTGGAGCGCGGCGCGGTCGATGGCTATGGTTGGCCGATCCAGGGGGTGTTCGATTTGGGCTGGCAGGAAGCGACCAAATACCGCATCGATCCAGGCTTTTATCGGTCCGCGGTGGAGGTGTTGTTGAACCTGGATGTCTGGAAAAAACTCGATGCCGATCAGCGTAAGATTTTGATGGACGCTGCCACCTGGCTGGAGGGCTTGTGCGCCGAGGACGAGCAGCTCAACGCCGCCGAGCGCGAGCGCCAGGCCCAGGCCGGCATCCAAACCATCGAATTCAGCGGTGGCGACGGCGCGGCCTATCTCAACAAAGCCTATGACGCGGGCTGGGCGGCATTCATCAAGCAAAACCCCGAACACGGCCCCAAACTGAAAGAGTTGCTGAGCCAATGAAAACAAGCCTCACCACCGGCCTCTCCTTCAACCGCCGCGTATTGGTAGACGCACCCCGCACGATCGCCTTCATGGGCGAGGAAGGCCGCGTCTATTCGACGCCCGCGCTAGTGAGCGACATCGAATACGCCTGCCGCGATTTGCTGTTCCAACACTGCGATGCCGGTGAGGATTCGGTGGGTGTGCGCGTCGAGGTCGAACACCTGGCCGCCACCCCGGTCGGGTACTGGGTGGAGGTGGCGGTGACGATCGTCGCCATCGACGGCCGCCGGGTCAGCTTCGAGGCCAGCGTGCGCGACGCGCTGGAAGAGATCGGCAAAGGCCGGCACACGCGCTTCGTGGTCGATACCGCCAAGACCTTCGCGCGCCTCAAGACCAAAAAAGAACGCTTGGCGACCGCCTAGTGCGCACGCTTTACCGTTTCCTCCTCGAAGCCTGCGGATTCGCCGCTGGATTCACTATCGCCCTGCTCGCGCTCGCGGTGAGCGTGGACGTACTGATCCGCAATCTGGGCTGGGGCAATATGCCGTGGCTGATCGAGTGTCGGAATACGCGCTGTACGCGGTCGCTTTCTTGGCGCGCCCTGGGTGTTGCGCCACCATGCCCATGT
Source organism: Gammaproteobacteria bacterium (assembly GCA_046347515.1). Classification (GTDB taxonomy): domain Bacteria; phylum Pseudomonadota; class Gammaproteobacteria; order Competibacterales; family Competibacteraceae; genus JAXMFZ01. The sequence goes on from JAXMFZ010000068.1 coordinate 6,296, forward strand.
GCGCGTGGATAACTTCCTACAACTGCTGCCGCGCGCGCGCGGCGCAGGCTGGAGACGCTCGCCGACACCATCGGCCTGGCGGTCAGTGCCATACTCATTTATTACGGCTGGCTGGCAACCGCCGACGCCTACCGCCTGGGTTCGCTGATCTTCAAGGTATTGACCATCCCCGAGTGGTGGCTGCTGTGGATCATGCCGTTTTCCGGCGCCTTGCTGGCCGTGGAATTCGCCCAGCGCATCGGGCGGGCGCTGCGCGCCGATGGCGCCACGCCGCCAGCGGCGCCGGCGGATGCGCTTTGAGTATGGCTTGGCCGGCGGCGCTGTCACTCATGCTCGGGCTGTTGTGTCTGTTCATGGTGTTGGGGTTGCCGGTCGCGTTCGCTTTCTTGGCGGTGAACGCGGTCGGTGCCTGGGTATTCCTCGGCGGCGACGCCGGGCTCATGTTGATGGTGCGTAACTCACTGGCGGCGGTGGGCAATTTCGCGCTGGTGCCGATTCCCTTGTTTCTGCTGATGGGCGAAATCCTGCTCCATACCGGCGTGGCGTTCCGCGCCATCGACGCCATCGACCGCTTGATCGCGCGCGTGCCGGGGCGCTTGGCGGTAGTCGCCATCGCCGGCGGCACGGCATTTTCCGCTCTTTCGGGTTCGACCATCGCCAATACCGCCATGCTGGGGAGCACCTTGTTGCCGGAAATGCTGAAGCGCGGTTATCACCCGCGCTTCGCAATGGGCCCGATCATGGCGGTGGGCGGCATCGCCATGCTCATTCCGCCGTCGGCGCTGGCGGTATTGTTGGGGAGCTTGGCCGGCATCTCGATTGCGCAACTCTTGATCGGCGGCATCCTGCCGGGCCTGCTGATGAGCGTGTTATTCGTGGGCTATGTGATCCTGCGCGCGCGGGCTCGGCCCGATCTGGCGCCCATGCAAGTGCTTCCCTCCCTCAGCCGGCGCGAACGCTGGCAACCCTTCCTGATTTACGTCGCGCCGCTGTCGCTGATCTTCATCGTGGTGGTGGGCAGTATCTTCGCCGGCTTCGCCACCGCCACCGAATCCGCCGCGCTCGGCTGCGTCGCCGCGACGCTGGCGGCGGCGGTCTACCGCTCGCTGACGCTGGCGAGTCTTGCCAAGGCGTTGCGCGAAACCGCCAAGATCACGGTGATGATTCTGTTCATCATCGCGGCATCGATGACGTTCGCGCAGATTCTGGCTTTCTCCGGCGCAACGGATGGCCTGCTACGCGCCATTCAAGCGCTCCACCTCAGCCCGTTCGCCATCCTGCTGGCCATGATGGGGCTGCTCTTGATTCTCGGCATGTTCATGGATCAAGTCAGCATGATCATGATGACTTTGCCTTTTTATATCCCTCTTGCGAACGCCGCTGGTATCGATTTGCTGTGGCTAGGCGTGCTGATGCTGATCGTGATGGAAATCAGCTTCACCACCCCGCCATTCGGCTTGATTCTGTATGTGATGAAAGGCGTCGCGCCGCCCACCGTGACGATGAACCAGATTTGGGCCGCGGCGCTGCCGTTTATACTGTTGGAGTGCATGGTGCTGGCGTTGCTGATCCTGATTCCCGATCTCGCCACCTGGCTCCCGCAACTGATCCGCCGCTGAACCCCGAAAACCAAGAGGCGCCCCATGGAATTCAAAGACTACCTCAAAATACTCGCCCTGAAAGACGGCTCCGACCTTTACCTCAGCACCGGCGCGCCGCCCTGCGCCAAGTTCAGCGGCGTACTGCGCGCACTCGACAAAGACCCGTTTGCGCCCGGACACGTCAAGGAAATCGCCTATTCCATCCTGAACGAGGAGCAGATCAAAGCGTTCGAGCACAAACCTGAAATGAATCTTGCCATCAGCGAGTTTGGCATTGGCCGATTCCGGGTGAATATCTTCCGGCAACGCAACGAAGTCGCGATGGTAGTGCGCAACATCAAAGCCGAGATTCCTAATTTCGAACAGCTCGGCCTGCCGCCGGTACTGACCAAGGTGATCATGGAAAAGCGCGGCACGATCCTGTTCGTGGGCGGCACCGGCTCCGGCAGAATCCACCTCGCTCGCGGCCTTGATCGATTATCCCGCCTTTCAACAGCGGCGACCACGTAATCACCATCGAAGACCCCATCGAATTCGTCCATCGCCATAAGAAATGTTCGTTAACCAGCGCGAAGTCAGGGTCGATACCCTGAGCTATGAAGACGCCCTCAAAAACACGCTGCGGCAAGCGCCGGACGTGATCTGATCTCGGCGAGGTCGCGACCACTGACCATGGAGCACGCGCTCGCATTCGCCGAGACCGGGCACCCACTCGCGATCTCGACGCTGCACGCCAACAACGCCAACCAAGCGATCGACCGCATCATCAATTTTTCCCGGAAGATCGTCATCCCCAGGTCTTCAACGATCTATAACCAACCTGCCGCGCCTTCGTCTCGCAGCGCCTGATTCCGTCAGTGGACGGCAAGCGCGTCGCCGCCATCGAAATCCTGCTCAACTCGCCGTCGGTCGAAGCCATGATCAAGAAAGGCGAAGTCGGCGGCCTCAAGGAAGTCATGGAAAAATCGGTCAATTCTGGAATGCAGACCTTCGACAGCGCGCTGATCAAACTCTACCGCGAGGGTAAGATCAGCCTCGAAGAAGCGGTAAGAAACGCCGACTCGGCCAATAACGTGCGATTGCAGATCAGTCTGGGGGAAAGCGGCAAAAAAACCGGCAGCCTCGGCTTGAGCTTGGAGAAAGTGCCGGAACCGCCGCCGCCGCCAGAGGAAAAACCCAGGCCTGGGCAAATGCTGGGCGGCATTTCGCTGGACTCGCCCTTTCCGCCCTTGAAACCGCCCACCGCGCCAAGCGAATAAAGTGGATTACAACGTCTCATGATCGCCAAGCGGCGCTACGCGCGCTGCTCACCAACCGTAATAGCGTTCGATCAGGCTGCCGACCACCCTGCCATGGATCGCGGTCAGCCCCAAGCCAACTAACAGCGCGGCCGCTCTGGGCATGGGCAACAACCAGCCGGGCCGGGGCCGCAGCGCCCAGGCCAGGGGCAGCGCCAGAGGGATGAAGTAACGGCCCTGCACGCCCATGATGTAAGAATTTCCGGGTAGATTCCATTGAATGAACAACGCCGCGTAAATCGCCAGCACCGCCAGCGCCACCGCCAGCGCCAGGACGGCGCGCTCGACCGGCGCCATGACCGACTCCTTGCCATCACCCTCGAACAGCGTCACGATCAACACGCCCAGATAAAACCATTTCTGTGCCCTGGGCAACGGCGTGTCGAGCCAGCCCAAGCGGCCATAGAATTGATCCCAATAGATTTTCCCGAAGTGCTGCAAAGTATCCAGCACCTGCCCAACGAAGGCGAATGGATGCGCTTGCAACGCAGCAATTTGCGCGTCGATGTCCATCACTAGGGAGTCGTTATTGAGCACCAGCAACGGCATCACCGAATAGGCCCACCACAACCACACTGCACCGCACATCAAGCCGATCACCAACCCGTATAAAAAACCCTGGCCGCTATAGCCGTCGCGCCGCCATAGTAAAACCAACAAGCCGATGAGTGGAATGAATGCAAACTTGGCCAAGGCCAGCGCCAATCCCGCGCCGAGGAGCATAGCGGCACAGGCCAGTGTCATGCGCGCTGAATCCCCCTCCAGGCAGCGCATGATCAATACCACCCACAGGCTCACGTAAACCATGGTCATGGCATCCGCCCCTAGCGATCCAGCAAGCGCGAGCGACATCGGCGTCAACCCGATCAAACACAGGAACCAGCGTAAGCGCGGCGACCAGCGGATGATCCAGTAAAGGCTCAGTGTCCACACCAGCAGATTGGCCAACCTGCCTGCGTAGAGATAAATCAAGGCTTTGGATGTCCAGGGCTTGACCAGCCACATGCCAACGACCTGCGGCCCATACACCAGTGGGCTATTGATCGCGGCATTGGGAAAATGCATGAAGCGGCGCTGGTCCCGGTCGATGGATATCGTGCGCATCACATTGACGATTGCGCTGCTGGAGGTCTTGTTTTCTTGATGATAGGGAAGGTAAAGAAACGGTTGAGCGGCATCTTCCAGCGCGGCGGGTAATTCTCCTCCCGCTTTGGTCTTGGCCCATAGATCGGCGAACAGCGTGCCTTCGCTTAGTTGGTATATACGGTAAAAATGCCCATACTCGTCGGGGTTTTGAAACGGGGGCGTGAGGATGATGAAGAGTGGCCCGAACACCAGGGCGATAACTACAAACAAGCGTTCTACAGGCATGATGTACGGAATCCTTGGGGCAGGCAGATAGCCATACAGCATTCTAAACCGGTTGCAGGGGACTTCGCTGTGCCTCAACCCTTGCCGCCCGGCTTGCACGGCTGCGGAGCGTCGGACCATTAACAGCAAGCCACATATTTTTCAGTGAGTTTTGCCGATTTTTGAATACTCTCGACACCTAGCGTGAATCGACTGCAATCTATTAATAATGAACAATCAGGGTGGCTTATGAAAATCTGAATGGCTAAATGAAATTAATTCGAAAAATATCATGAGTAACATTTCGTTAGGATGTTCTATTATAGAAACATTCAAGCTATAATATATAGGATTATTCAAATGAACAATCTTTTGATTATCATTAAAAGTCGATTAAAGCATACATCTTACTATCCATTTTTGTTGAAATTTAAATCCATAATTAAGAAATATTTTCCTGGTATTTTTGAAAATAACTCTTCATCAATGGATACTCATATTACCAATTTTCAAATAGCTACTAACCAGAGTACTGGAAGTGCTTTTGTTATAGAATTTCCTTACCGAGAAATAGGTTTTCCGATAGAATATTATCCAGGATGGTACTATGTTAAAAATCCAGAGTCGAAAATAGAGATAACAGCAAATGGCAAAATCGTACCACTTTTTCCGCTCAATAGACCCGACCTAGATAAGCCCGGATTTAATGGATTTTCAATTTACTTTGAATTATCAAAATATTTACATTTGATTGATGAAAAAAGAGAAATATTTTTTGAGCTAGTTGTTGATAAGAAAACAGAAATGCAACTGAAATTTAATGTTGCAGAATATGTCATAGAGCCAGCTCGTGATTATGGCTTCCATCGAAGTAACAGAGCAAAATTTTTAAATGATATATTACAATGCCCTAATTGCCACAAAGACAAGCCTGTAAAAGAAAGTAAGAATTTAGTATGCCCTAATTGCCAAACATGCTTTCCTCAAGGCGATTGGGATGGAATTACCATGATTAGCGGTTCGCTTGAAAAAGAGACTCGTTTAATTAATAAAAATGACCCGGTATCAGCACATGTCTATCCTGATACCTTGGTGAATAAGATAAAAAAAATTGGAGAGGAAGGAGGCTGGGCATTAGATGTCGGCGCTGGTCTACGACGCCAATCTATTCCTAACCTGATTTGTGTTGAGCTTTTCGACTATCCTTCAACTGACGTTAGGGCACTAGGAGAAAGCTTACCTTTTCGAGATGATAGCTTTGATTTTATTGTATCAAATGCCGTACTAGAACATGTCCCTAACCCATTTAAAGATGCCCGGGAATTATTGAGGGTTCTAAAACCTGGCGGAGAACTTTTCGTGACAGTTCCATTCTTGCAACCTGAGCATGGTTATCCTCATCATTACTTTAATATGACCCGTGCAGGTTTAAGGCAATTATTTGGTGATGCGATAGAAATCGAGCAACACTTCATAGATTTTGCTAATGAACCAATATTTACTTTAAATTGGTTCTTAGGTGTTTACGCGAGCCATTTGCCTCCTCAAGACCGCGAGAGATTTCTGGAATTCAAAGTTAGAGATATTATCAATCAACACCCTCTTGCAATTCGAGATGATCCAATCATCAAGAATTTGTCCGAAGATGGCAAATGGACCATAGCATGTGGACACACCTTGATAGCGAGAAAGAGATCAAAAGCATAAGGGTCAGCGCAAAAAATAAAATATTGATATGAATAAAATTTAAAATCTATAAGGAGTTACGCAGTTGACGGTTTTGAAGCCCTAGCGATATACGCTGCCCTCAACTGCCTAACTCTTAATATTTTAAATTCTATCAAAAACCCAATACTTCTGAGTAATAAAATTCAAAGCCGTGCTGACGCCCATCACGGCTATCCAGCAAAGTGTCGGGCGATAGCCGAAATAATCCACTAATAAACCCAAGGCAGCGGTGCTCAGCGCCAACAGAGCGGTTTGCGTGGCAAAAAAATACACGCCTTGCCTGATCCGTTTGCCTTTAGCCTGGAACGTCCAGGCTCGATTCCAGAAAAAACTCCATGCCATCCCGGCGCCGTAACTCACCGCCTGCGCGAGCGTCGCGCGCCACGCCCAATCGGGCAGTGTCCGCATGAGCGTGGTGAATACCAAGAAACTGATTAGCGTGTTGGTCACGCCGACCACGCCGAAACGGATAATGCTCGTGTCCAAAAGCTTATCGGTTTTGATCGATGTTAAGCATTTCCTTGACGATGAATCGCGGTCGATCCTGCAATGCTCGGTGTATGCTGGCGAGGTAAGTGCCGATGATGCCAAGCATGACAAACAGCATGCCGAAAAGCAGCGACAGCACACCCATGATGGACGCCCAGCCGGACACCGTAGCGCCTTGCAGGTAACGCACCAGCACATAGATGAGCTCGACGAAAGCGAGGCCGCTCATCAGCACACCCAACCAAATCCCGATGCGCAGCGGCTTGGTGGAAAACGACACCACGGCGCCGGCAGCCAGCTTGCCCATCCGCCGCAGATTATATTTGCTGCGCCCCGCGAAGCGGTTATCCAGGGCGAAATGCACCGTCGTGCTGGGCAACCCGATATATTGCACGGCCCCACGCAAGAACAAGTCAACGTCGTTGAAGCGTTCGAGTTGCTCCTGCACCTGGCGGTCGATCAGCCGAAAATCGGAACTACCCTCCGCGATATGGACATCCGCAAGTTTTGAGAATATCCAATAAAAATACTTGGAAGTCAGCCTTTTAAAAGTGCTATTCACACCCTGGTCCTGGCGGATGGCGTTGACTACTTTATACCCTTGGCGCCAAGCCGTCAGGAGTTCAGGGATGACTTCCGGCGGGTGTTGCAAATCGCCGTCCATGCTGACGATGGCTGCGCCGCGCGCATGGGTCAATCCGGCGAGCAGCGCGTGTTGGTGGCCGAAATTGCGTGACAGCGCCAAGCCTTTGATCTCAGGGATATTAACTGCACAACGGCGGATCGCGTCCCAGGTTTGGTCACGGCTACCATCATCCACCAATACTATTTCATACGGGACGGCAAGGCCACGCAGAACCGGCAGCAAGCGCGTGAGCAGCGCCTCTACGTTACCCTCCTCATTCAACAAAGGGATAACAACCGATAAGATGATATCGCCGTCTTGGTGCGTGGCCATAGTCGTCATGTTCCGAGCCATGTAGGAATGCCGTGGGCGCGCAAGGAAATATTGCTAGTCTCTGCCTGAACTGAAACTGAACGAGCTGAATGGTTCGGAGCTCACGCCAGCGCCAATGCCTCCTGGAAATTAGCAAAGCTAAGCCTATGCCTCGAAGAGAAATACCAATGCCGCTAGTGCTGCGACTTTTATTGCTGTTCATTCTCTACGCGAGCGCCCTCATTTTTGTCCATTACTATAATGGCTTAGAGAGGTTTTTCCCGTTTTGGGACATGCGCTTTTACCATGATCTGACCATCCAGAGTTGGCGTCATTTTGCAACTTCTTGGTCCGACTGGCTGAGTTTCCTAAAACAAAAACTGGGAGACGATTACAACGCGAATTTCACCGTGCCTTTGCTTTTGCCCATTTCCCTATTCGGTGATTCACGCCACGTTTATGTATCCTCGCTGGTGGCTTTCTATCTCCTCCCCTGCTGTTTGCTGATCGGTGCGATCGCCCGCGAAATCACGACGAGCAAACCTTGGATGATATTTTATCTCGCGACCGCCATCGCACTGTTAACCCCCGGCCCTTGGCGGCCCACTTTAGTGGGGTATCCCGACGCGGGGGGCGCGGCGCTGCTCGGGGCGGCGGTGTGGGTTTATGTCCGTGACGTCGACTGGCGGCGTTGGTGGAGCGCGCCGCTGCTCGGTGTATTCGTGGCGCTGTCGATATTGTTCAGACGCCATTTCAGTTATGCGGGCGTCGCCCTGTATGGCGCGATTTTCCTGAGCGGATTGTGGCAGAACTCCACCGCGCGCGCTGCTTGGCCCGATAAACGCAAAGCCATCCTGCGGCTGGTCGCTTTTCTCGCTCTGGCTTGCGCGGCGCAGATGGTTGTCATGCTCCTGATTGCACCCGAGTTCACGATCAGAATCCTGGTAACCGACTACACCGCGGTCTATGCCTCTTACCGCCGTTCGGCGACCGAAAACTTGCGCATGATGCGCGACGGCTTCGGCGACATTTTTCTGGCGCTTGCGCTATGTGGTTTCGCCTTGGCCTGGTGGCGAAACATGGTCGCGCGCGGATTGATAATATTTTTCATGCTGTTCTTGATTCTCTGGCTCAGCGAATGGCTTCTGATCGCGCGCCAAGCAACCAGCCATGTATTTTTGCACGCCCTACTATTCACGGCGGCGCTGGGCGTTGCGCTCGCCGTTTATGGCGTATGGGGTTACCGCAATATCTTTGCCCGCACTATGGCGGCCCTGTTGTTTATGGCGGTCAGCGCAAGCTTTTTACACACCTTCGTCCTTTACGCTCTGCCCCTGAGCCAGGGTTTGGCCCATTTTACCCCCCTCCTGCCAGCCCAGATACCACCACCGCGGGGTCATGCTCTTGATTACGATACCTATATTGATTTGGTCCGCTATCTGCGCGCACAAGCACGAAGCAACGATCGAGTCTATGTAGCGGCCAGTTCCGGTCAGCTCAACGAAGATGTGCTGCGCAGCGCCGAAGAAGTTGCCGGGAGCGCGACCGGCGCTAGCCTGCGGTTTCTGGATGTCGCCCACGTCGATTCCCGCGACCGATTGCCGGTCACCGAGCTCATCCAGGCGGATATCGTGGTCGTGGCGGCGCCCGTTCAATACAGTCTCCCGCCGGCGGAGCAAGATGTGATTCGGATGGCGGTGGAAACCTTCGTC
>JAXMFZ010000069.1:0-14811 GCA_046347515.1 Gammaproteobacteria bacterium
AATCTTCGAGATCGTCAAACGCCTCAACGAGCAGACCGAGGTCACGTTTCTGCTGGCCGAACAGAATACCAACATCGCGCTGCGTTACGCCGATTTCGGTTATATCCTGGAAAATGGCCGGGTGGTGATGGAGGGAGACGCCGTGAATCTACGCCAGAATGAAGACGTGAAAGAATTCTATCTGGGGCTGAGCGGCGAGAAGCGCAAGAGCTTCCGTGACGTGAAACACTATCGGCGCCGCAAGCGCTGGTTGGCCTGACCTTACCGAATACTGCTAGGGGATGACAGATGGAATACTACGATAGTCTGGAAACCCAGGAACCGAAAGCGCGCATCGCGACGCTGCGGGAAGCATTGCCGATGCAGATCGCCAACGCTAGGGAGCGCTCGGTGGCTTACGCCAAACTGCTGGCCGCCGTGGACCCGGAGGATGTGGTTGATCGCGCCGCGCTGGCGCAATTGCCGGTGACGCGTAAAGCCGACCTCAAGGAATTGCAACAGAAAGAACCGCCGTTCGGTGGCTTGACTACGGTCGACGTCGGCAATCTCGCCAAGATCTTCCAATCGCCCGGCCCGATCTACGAACCCGAGGCGCGCCGCTCGGATTACTGGCGTATGGCGCGCGCCTTTTTCGCCGCCGGCTTCCGCGCCGGCCAACCCATCCACAACGCGTTTTCCTACCACCTCACGCCGGCGGGTTCCATGATGGAATCCGGCGCGCGCGCCCTCGGTTGCCCGGTGATTCCGGCGGGCGTGGGCCAAACCGAATTGCAGGTCAAAGCCATCGCCGATCTCAAGCCGGTGGGCTATACCGGCACGCCGTCCTTTCTCAAGATTTTGCTGGACAAGGCGAGTGAGCTGAAACTCGACGCCTCTAGCCTCAAGCGCGCGCTGGTCGGCGGCGAGGCGCTGCCACCGAGCCTGCGCAAGGAACTGAAGGAACGCGGCGTCGAAGTCTATCAATGCTACGCCACCGCTGATCTGGGGCTGATCGCGTATGAATCGTCAGCCTTGGAAGGCATGATTGCGGACGAGGGCGTACTCATCGAAATCGTCCGCCCCGGCACCGGCGACCCGGTTGCCGAAGGCGAAGTCGGCGAAGTGGTGGTGACCACGTTCAACCCTGAATACCCTTTGATCCGCTTCGCCACCGGCGACCTGTCTGCCGTGCTGCCAGGGCCAAGCCCATGCGGGCGCACCAATCTGCGCATCAAGGGCTGGATGGGGCGCGCCGACCAGACTACCAAGGTCAAGGGCATGTTCGTACACCCTTCGCAAGTCGCCGAGGTGCTGAAGCGCCACCCCCAGGTGCTCAAAGCCCGCCTGGTGGTGGACAACCAAGACCACAACGACGTGATGACGCTGCGCTGTGAGGTCGACAACGGCCAGGGCGCCGCGACCCTGAGCGAAGCGCTGGAGGCGACGATCCGCGAGGTCTGCAAAGTGGGCGGCGTGGTCGAGTTCGTCGCGCCCGCCAGCCTGCCGAACGACGGCAAGGTGATCGAGGATATCCGCAAGTACGAGTAGCCTAGCGTCAAGCTCTCTAAGGTATCGTCCCAGTCCGGCAACGGCGGTGCGGTGGTAAACTTCACCCATTCCAGTCATCTGGAGGGTTCCATCCATGACCGCCACCGCCCCCCACTCCGCCAATCGCCGGGAAAACCCGCTCGGCACCGACGGCTTCGAGTTCGTCGAATATAGCTCTCAGCGTCCCGAACAATTGGCGCAATTGTTCCAGCGCCTCGGCTTTAGCGCCGTCGCCAACCATCGCAGCAAGCACGTCACGCTGTACCGCCAGGGCGGCATCAACTTCATCCTGAACGCCGAACCGAACAGCCAGGCCGAGCAATTCACCCGCATCCACGGTCCCAGCGCCAACGCCATCGCCTTCCGCGTCAAGGACGCCGCCCATGCCATCCGGCAGTTGGTCGCCAGCGGCGCCGAACCCGTAGCCTCCGGCGCCGGCCCCATGGAGCTGCACATCCCCGCCATCAAGGGCATTGGCGGTTCGCTGATCTATCTGGTGGATCGTTACCAGGACATCAGCATCTATGACGTCGATTTCCGCCCCATCCCCGGTGTCGATCAGCGCCCCAAGGGCGTCGGCCTGACCGTCATCGACCACCTGACCCACAATGTCGAGCGCGGCAACATGGACAAGTGGGCCGGCTTTTACGAGAAGCTCTTCAATTTCAAAGAAATCCGCTACTTCGACATCGCCGGCAAGCTGACCGGGCTGCATTCGCGCGCCATGACCAGCCCGTGTGGCAAGATCCGCATCCCGATCAACGAATCCAGCGACGACAAAAGCCAAATCGCTGAATACCTGAAGGATCACAACGGCGAGGGCATCCAACACATCGCGCTCGCGACCGACGATATTTACACGGCGGTCGAACGCTTGCGCGCCCAGGGCGTGTCGTTCATGGATACGCCGGATACCTATTACGCCAAAGTCGATCAGCGCCTGCCCGGCCACCGCGAGAATCTCGACCGGCTACGCCGCAACCGCATCCTGATCGACGGCGAACCCCTCGATAAAGTCGGGCGCGAGGATTTGCTGCTGCAAATCTTCACCGACACCGTGATCGGCCCGATTTTCTTCGAGATCATCGAGCGCAAGGGCAACGACGGCTTCGGCGAGGGCAACTTCAAGGCGCTGTTCGATTCCATCGAGGAAGACCAAATCCGGCGCGGCGTGCTGAAGCCCAGCGCCTGAACCCGCGTGAGAACCATCATGCCCGAACTGCAATCCAATCCGAGCGAGCCACGCTATCACGCGGGGTTTCGCAACCATGTCGTGACCGAGGCTCTGGCCGGGGCGCTGCCGCAAGGGCGCAATTCGCCGCAGCGCTGCCCGTATGGCCTGTATGCCGAACAGTTGAGCGGCACCGCGTTCACCGCGCCGCGCGGCCATAATCTGCGCAGTTGGCTGTACCGGATTCGACCCTCGGTCGTGCAGTCCGAGTATCGCCCGGTCGATGCGGGACAGCTGGCGACTGCGCCATTTCACGATTTTTCCGCCGACCCCAATCCGCTGCGCTGGAACCCGCTGCCGTTGCCGACCCAGCCGACCGATTTCATCGCTGGTCTCTTCACCGTCTGCGGCAACGGCGGCCCTGGCGCGCAGAGCGGCGTGGGCGTGCATCTCTACGCCTGCAACGCCGATATGGTCGAGCGCTTCTTCTATAACGCCGACGGTGAATTACTGATCGTGCCGCAGCAAGGAACGCTATGGCTTCGCACCGAATTCGGTTTGGTCGAGGCCAAGCCCGGTGAGATCGCCGTCATCCCGCGCGGCGTCAAGTTCCAGGTACGCATCGCGGCTGACTCGGCGCGTGGCTATGTCTGCGAGAACTACGGTAACCCCTTCGAGTTGCCCGGTCTCGGCCCGATTGGCGCGAACGGCCTCGCCAATCCGCGCGATTTCCTTTCCCCCGCTGCCGCTTACGAAGACCTCCCGGGCGACTTTGAACTCCTCGCCAAGTTCCAGGGCAAGTTGTGGAGTAGCCGGCTCGACCACTCGCCGCTCGACGTCGTCGCCTGGCATGGCAACTACGCGCCGTACCAGTACGACCTGGGCTGCTTCAATGCCATCAACACGGTCAGTTTCGATCATCCCGACCCGTCGATTTTCACCGTGCTGACCGCAGCCTCGGACACGCCCGGCACGGCCAATTGCGATTTCGTGATCTTCCCGCCGCGCTGGATGGTCGCCGAGGGGACTTTCCGACCGCCGTGGTTCCACCGCAACATCATGAGCGAGTACATGGGGCTGATTCGCGGTGTGTACGACGGCAAGGCCGAGGGCTTCGTGCCGGGCGGCGGCAGCGTGCATAACAGCATGACGCCGCATGGCCCCGACGCCAGCACCTTCGAGAAAGCCGCCCAAGCCGAACTGAAACCCCATTACCAGAGCAACACGCTGGCCTTCATGTTCGAGAGCCGTTACGCTTTTTACGTCACGGCGGACGCATTCGCCGCGCCGTTCCGCCAACGCGACTACGGCAAGGTCTGGCAGGGATTGCGGTCCCATTTCGACGCCACCCGCCGCTGAACGGGAGAGCTTGTTTATGAAATTCGCCACGCTCAAGGACGGCAGCCGCGATGGCGCGCTGCTCGTCGTCTCGCGCGACCTCGCGCGGGCGGTCGCGGTGCCGGCGATCGCCTCGACACTGCAATACGCGCTGGACGAATGGCAACGGCTCGCGCCGCGCTTGCAGCAACTCTACGATTTATTGAACGGCGATCAGCTCGCCAACGCATTCCCCCTCGATCCGGCCAAACTCCATTCGCCGCTGCCGCGCGCCTTCCAGTGGGCCGACGGCAGCGCCTATGTCAATCATGTCGAGCTGGTGCGCAAGGCGCGCGGTGCGGAATTGCCAGCAAGTTTTTGGACTGAGCCGTTGATGTACCAGGGCGGTTCCGACGGCTTCGTCGGACCGCGCGACCCGATCACGGCGCTCAGCACGGATTGGGGCATCGACTTCGAGGCCGAGATCGCGGTGGTCACCGACGAGGTGCCGATGGGGGTCAGCGCGACGGATGCCGCCGCGCATATCCGCCTGCTGATGCTAGTCAATGATGTCTCGCTCAGAAACCTCATTCCCGCCGAACTCGCCAAGGGTTTCGGGTTTTTCCAATCCAAGCCGGCCAGCAGCTTTTCACCCGTCGCGGTGACGCCCGATGAACTGGGCAGGGCCTGGGATGGCACGCGGCTGTATTTGCCGCTCAGCGTACATCTGAACAGCCAGTTGTTCGGCAAACCCAACGCCGGCGCCGACATGATATTCCACTTCGGCCAGTTGATCGCGCACGCCGCCAAGACCCGCGAACTCGGGGCGGGCTCGATCATCGGTTCGGGGACGGTGTCGAACAAACAGGGCGATCTGTACGGATCGAGCATCGCCAACGGCGGCGTCGGCTATTGCTGCCTCGCGGAGTTGCGCATGTACGAGACCATTGCCACGGGCAAGCCGATTACGCCATTCATGAATTTCGGCGACCAGGTGCGGATCGAAATGTTCGATGCCGACGGCGGCTCGATCTTCGGCGCCATCGAGCAGACGGTGCAACCGTACCGACAGAACGCTTAAGCGCGAGGAGGCATGACGATGTCGGAAATTCTCTGGCAACCCAGCGCCGCGCGTATTGCAGCGGCCAAGATCACCGCGTTTCGCCGCGACGTGGAGCGCGCGCACGGCCTCGATCTGCCGGACTACCCGGCGCTGTACCGGTGGTCTATCGAGGATCCCGCATCATTCTGGCGTGCGCTGTGGCGCTTCGCCGACGTCATCGGCGAGGCGGGCGCGACCACGCTCAGCGACGGCGACAAAATGCCCGGCGCGCGCTGGTTTTCGCAGGCCCGTCTGAATTACGCCGAAAACCTGCTACGCAGGCGCGATCACGATCCAGCCATCGTGTTCTGGGGCGAGGACAAAGTCAAACGGAGCTTGAGTTTTCGCGAGGTATACGAGCAGGTGGCGGTTTTCGCCCAGGCGTTGCGGGCGCAGGGTGTGAAGACGGGCGACCGCGTGGCCGGGTATTTGCCGAATTTGCCGGAGACGATCATCGCGATGCTGGCGACCGCGAGCCTCGGCGCGATCTGGTCGTCGTGCTCGCCGGATTTCGGCGTGCGCGGCGTGCTCGACCGCTTCGGCCAGATCACACCCAAGGTGCTGGTAGCGGTGGAGGGTTACTACTACAACGGCAAGAGCCACGACTGCCTGGACAAGCTCGCCGCGATCATGGCCGAACTCCCCAGCGTCGAGCGCCTGGTGATCACGCCCTATACCCGCGCCGCGCCGCCGCTGGACCATTTATCCAGGGCGCAGTGCTGGTCTGATTTCGTCGCGCCTTACCAGCCGCGGGACATCGAATTCACGCGACTGCCGTTCGATCATCCGCTGTTCATCATGTACTCATCCGGCACCACCGGCGTGCCGAAGTGCATCGTCCACGGCGCGGGCGGCACGCTGTTGCAGCACCTCAAGGAACACCAGTTGCACACGGATATCCAACACAACGACCGCTTGTTTTATTTCACCACCTGCGGCTGGATGATGTGGAACTGGCTGGCGTCCGGACTCGCCTCCGGCGCGACGTTGCTGCTCTACGACGGTTCGCCGTTTTATCCGAACGGCAATATCTTGTTCGACTACGCCGACCTTGCGGGCATGACCATCTTCGGCACCTCGGCCAAATACATCGATGCACTGAACAAAGCCAACCTGGAACCGCGCAAAACGCACGATCTCGCCACCCTCAAAACCATGACCTCGACGGGCTCGCCGCTTGCGCCCGAGAGCTTTGATTATGTTTACCACCACATTAAAAATGACCTCTGCCTGTCGTCGATTTCCGGCGGCACCGACATCATCTCCTGCTTCGTGTTGGGTAACCCGACATTGCCTGTGTATCGAGGCGAAATCCAGTGCCGCGGCCTGGGGATGAAAGTCGAAGTCTGGAATGATGAGGGCAAGCCGGTGCGCGGCGAGAAAGGTGAACTGGTCTGCACGGCACCGTTCCCTTCCATGCCGGTCGGCTTCTGGAATGACCCCGATGGACGCAAGTACCGCGCTGCTTACTTCGAGCGCTTCCCCGGTGTCTGGCATCACGGCGATTATGTCGAACTCACCGCGCACGATGGCCTGGTCATCTACGGCCGCTCCGACGCCGTGCTCAACCCCGGCGGCGTGCGCATCGGCACCGCTGAAATCTACCGCCAGGTCGAGCAGTTGCCGGAAATCCTGGAATCACTGGTCATCGGCCAGGACTGGGACAACGACGTGCGCGTCGTGCTGTTCGTGCGGCTGCGTGAAGGCTTGGCGTTGGACGAGGCGTTGCAGCAGCGCATCAAGCATCAAATCCGCGTCAACACCACGCCGCGCCATATACCAGCCAAGATCGTGCAAGTCAGCGACATCCCCCGCACCAAGAGCGGCAAGATCGTGGAACTCGCGGTGCGGGAAGTCGTGCATGGCCGCGCGGTGAAGAATCAGGAAGCCTTAGCCAACCCGGAAGCCCTGGAGCAATTCAAGCATCGTCCGGAACTACGCGAGGCTTGAGGGAATCCATTTTTTATTATTTATTATAATGTTAGGAGTTACGCAGTTGAAAATTTAGTCTTACTGTTTAAGAATTTAGAGTATGAAAAAAACAAGAGACTGAGATGAACCCGCCGAAAGTGAGTGAGCACGACTCCATCGATTTTTTGATCGCCACGCCGACGGCGTACAGCGGCACGGAAGCGGCGCGCGTGCAGCCCGAACAGCCTGCCGCGCCCGCGCATGATGCTTTTACCCGGCTGCTGCACCGCCTGGAGCCCGACCCGGCCACGCTCTGGCAGGAAGCCAAAGGGCAAGTGGCGCTCAAGCGCGGTATCGTGGTGGTGGACGACTCGACGCTGGACAAGCCCTACGCCAAACAGCTTGAGCTGGTACAACGGCACTGGTCGGGTAAACACCACGCGGTGGTCGAGGGGATCAACTTGATCACGCTGCTGTGGACGGAAGGCGACCGCCAGGTGCCGGTGGACTATCGGCTCTATGACAAGGTCGGCGATGGGCTGACGAAAAATGATCATTTCCACGCCCTGCTGAAGGCGGCACACGCGCGGGGGTTTCAACCACAATGTGTGGTCTTCGATGGCTGGTATAGCAGTCTGGAGAATCTGAAGCTGATCAATAGCTTTGGCTGGGTATGGTTGACTCGGCTCAAGGCCAATCGGTTGGTCAACCCCGAGCGCAGCGGTTTACGTGCGGTAGCCCGTGTGGCTACCCATGTGAACGGCACGATCGTGCATCTGAAAGGCTATGGGCGGATTCGGCTGTTCGCGATCGTCACCCCAGACGCTGACCGTGAATGGTGGGCGAGCAATGACCTTCAGATGAGCGCTATGAAGCGCGTGCGCTTCGCTGGTTACGCCTGGACGATGGAACACTACTACCGCGGGATCAAACAGTTTTGCGGTGCTGAGCGGGCACAGGTACGGGCGAGCCGTGCCCAACGCAACCCCATCGGCTTGTGCGTGCGCGCGTTTTTGCGCTTGGAGCGCCATTGCTATTACGCGGGGATCAGTTGGTTCGAGGCTAAGATGGCGATCATTCGACCCGCCGTGCGCGCTTACCTAGTCCATCCGCTTTATACCTTACCCTCAACTGCGTAACTCTAACTGATACAAAGATGACCTTAACTTCTCAATGCAACGGCCAGTAATCCACACCAAACGTTTAAATCAAAAATGCTCTAGCCCATTTTCCCCAATTGCGCGATATCAATTTGGAAATCGCTCTAGCTTGACGATGCGGAACAGAAATTTTGGTCCGGGTGAGAGAATTTGAACCTCCGACTCCTGCCTCCCGAAGGCAATTCATACAGCAACCGCTATAACCCAATCTCTTCCAATATCATCATAAAAAGCATTTAGATATAGTCATTCTCTTGTTTTTTCTTGTTCCCAGAAATGGCCTGCATTATACTCAATTTGCACTTACCAACCACTTCCATAAGTACCATGAAAGCCAACATCGCAAGCCGGACGCTGGCAGCGCTCACCCCGAAACCCACCCCCTATGAAGTGCGCGATACCAAGCTCAAGGGTTTTTTGGTGCGGGTACAGCCGAGCGGCATCATGTCCTATATCGTCGAGTACGGGCGCGGCAAGCGCATCACCTTGGGGCGGGTGGGCGTACTCACCCCGACCCAAGCCCAGCGATAAAGCCGTGCAGGCGCTCGCCGACGCCACCAACGGGCTTGACCCAATGGCGCGGCGTAAAGCGCGCAAAGCCGATACCTTCGGCGACTACCTTGCCCGTGAATACGGCTCCTGGGTGGAAGTCAACCGCAAAGACGGCAAAGCCACGCTGGCGCCGCTTGCGCGCGTGCTTCGGCGAATTCAACGCCAAGAAGCTCACCGAGTTGAGCCCGTGGCTGATCGACAAATGGCGCGCCAACCGGCTCAAGGAAGGCTTGAAGCCCGCGACTCTGAATCGGGACTTGGTAGCGCTCAAAGCGGCGCTGTCCAAAGCGCTCGATTGGCACTTGATCGATGCCCATCCGCTGAAGGATGTCAAGCCCGCCAAAGTCGATCATGGGGGCGTGGTGCGCTTTCTCGACGATCAGGAAGAAACCCGCCTACGCCAAGCGCTCGCGCTGCGCGAACAACGCATCCGCCGCGAGCGCGACAACGCCAACGCCTGGCGGCGCGACCGCGGCTATCCGCTACTGCCGGATTTACACAGCGTCGCCTTTGTCGATCACCTGCAGCCGCTGGTGTTACTGGCGATGAACACCGGCTTACGCCGTGGCGAGCTCTTCAACCTCGCCTGGGAAAACATCGATCTCGAGCGCGCACGCCTGACCATCATCGCCCACCATGCCAAGAGCGGCAAAGCGCGGTATTTGCCCCTGAATCAAGAAGCGCTCACGGTACTGAAAGGCTGGCGGGGGCAAACGGCCAACCGTACCGGGCTGGTGTTTCCGGGAAAGGCGGGACGTCCACTCGATAACGTCAACAGCGCCTGGGAAAAGGTGTTAGCGGATGCCTGTATCCAGGGGTTTCGCTGGCATGATCTACGCCATCACTTTGCATCGCGCTTGGTAATGAGCGAAGTAGACTTGAACACCGTGCGCGAACTGCTGGGCCACGGCGACATCAAGATGACGCTGCGCTACGCCCACCTCGCGCCAGAGCATAAAGCGGCGGCGGTGGCGAAGCTCGATCAAGCGCGGCTGATCACCCTGCAACGAGGGGCGCGCCATGTCCAGCCTGCCTAAGTTCAAGCGCTTGAGCGTTGACGATTATCTGGAACGCGAACGCGATAGCCGCATCCGCCATGAGTACGTCGAGGGCGAACTGTTCGCCATGGCCGGCGCAAGCCGGGCACATAATACGATTTCGCTCAACCTGGCAGCGGCGTTTCGCGCTCACTTACAGGGAACGCCTTGTCGCGCGTACATGGCCGATATGAAAGTGCGCGTATCCGCGCGGCGCTTTTATTACCCGGATGTGCTGGTGAGCTGTCAAGCCGCCCTGGAAGCGGAAGATGAGTATTACGAGACCAAACCCAAGCTCATTGTCGAAGTGTTCTCAGCCGCACCGAGCGTGCCGACCGGGGCGAGAAGCGAGTCGCGTACCAGGGTATCGCCAGCTTGGAAGAATATGTGCTGGTGGATCAGAACAAGCCCGTTGTCACGATCTACCGGCGCATGGGTGATGATTGGATAGCGGAAGAATATGCTATAGGTAGCATGGTCGAGTTCCGGTCGATAGGATGTCAATTAGTGGTGAATGCAATTTACGAAGGTGCCATCGATGCCAAGCAATAGCTTGCATATAGATGACTATAAGATGCCAGACGTGTTGCCTCACCAGAAAATGTTACTCGAAATCTAGTTGTCGTTTCGAGTAGCACTGCGGCTTCCGGCGGGTCTTACGCCGCATTTGCCTCAACCATGGCGCCGGTAACCTCTCCTCATACGACAAATGGCCTCTGGGTCGAGCAACGGTGTCATAGGAAAGCGTCGGCAGTCGCCGGTTGCGGTGGCCGACAAAATATCGAGGAGCTTCCTGAAGTGCGGGAGCCGAGATCGCTCTAGTGTGCGGCGACGGCGCACCTGACGGATGTTGCGTGGGCGTGGCGACGGTGGTTTGCAAGGCGCTGGCGGCGAGACTTCGCCGCCGTCCACGCCGCGCTTGTCTTGCCCTGACGCGAGGGCAGTTATAGCCATCGGCCAAGATGGCTGATAGGAACGTGCCGGACTCGCCTTTCTGAGCTACGCTCCCTGTGCGGTGCAGGACGCTTGTTGCAAGACCCCGAGGTGTAGGATGGCGAAACCGGTCACTCCCGACCCCGAGCGCGACCAGCGCATCGCCCATGAAATCGTGGTCGATGCCCATCACTCAGAAGAGCGAGCCATGGGCGGGTACGCCTATCTGGAAGACGAGCTGCGGTTTCCGTTCACCGCGTGCTGCATCGTCAAGCGTGCCCGTTCCCCCTTGCAGGTCAACGACAAAGTGGAGGTGCTGGACTTGGCCTCGGCAGAGGCGTGCGAGCACGAAATCTTCGTCGCCATCGCCTGGGAACGCCACGGGTTGGCCGTAGCGCTGATGCCGCTCGAGCCGATCGCCGAAACCGACGACCACACCCAGCAGACGGTGGCCGATTGGCACGACTGGGTCAACCGGGGATACGAGGAGTTATGATCGAAAGTTGTGTATGCCAGGGATGAAGAAGGCGGCGTATCCTGGGTGAGGCGAGCCAGCCATCACCCCCCTACCAGAGGACAGATACGCCCTGAGCAAAGATAACGTGATTGCGTGGTCAAAGCGAGTAGGAACGCCGATAGCGGATCCGCTGACCGAGGTGCTACAGCGTGGTGCACGGCGGCTACTCGCGGAGGCGGTGGAAACGGAAGTGGAACAGTTTCTAGCGCAACATCAAGGGCTTATCGACGAAGCCGGCCGAGCGCGAGTGGTGCGCAATGGCTACCTGCCGCCGCGCGCGATTCAGACCGTCATCGGTGAAGTGGAAGTGGAGGTGCCGCGGGTGCGCGACCGTGGAGGAGCGCAGGCGAGCGAGGCGGTGCGCTTTGGTTCGGCGATCATCCCACGGTATTTACGAAAGAGCGCGAGCCTGGAAGAACTGATTCCGTGTTTGTACCTCAAGGGCATCTCCACGGGGGATTTTCAGGAGGCCCTCAAAGCCTTGATGGGCGAGCGAGCCGAAGGCTTTTCGGCGGCCACCGTGAGTCGCTTGAAAGCTGGCTGGATCGAAGAGGTGCGGCGCTGGCAGAAGCGTGATCTTACCGGCAAGCCTTATGTGTACTTCTGGGCCGATGGGATTGACTTCGGGATTCGGGCCGAGCACGAGCGTGCCTGTGCGTTGGTAGTGATCGGCGCCACCGCTCAAGGCGAGAAGGAGCTAGTGGCGCTGGAGGAGGGCTTTCGGGAAAGCACCGAGAGCGGGCGTGATCTCTTGGCCGATCTCAAGGCGCGCGGGCTTGAACGAGCGCCGGCCTTGGCCATCGGCGACGGGGCGCTGGGGTTTTGGAAAGCGCTCACCGATGTCTATCCCACGACCGCCTGGCAACGGTGTTGGGTGCATAAAACCGCCAACGTGCTTCATAAGCTCCCTCACGCCCTACAGGACAAGGCAAAAGCGGATGTACAGGAAATTGGGATGGCTGAGAACCGTGCCGACGCTGAGAAGGCCTGCCAGGCGTTTATCGAACGCTATGGCGCCCAGTATCCCAAAGCGGCGGAATGCCTCAGCAAAGATCGCGACACGCTGCTGCGCTTTTATGACTTTCCGGCTGAGCACTGGGTGCACATCCGCACCACCAACCCCATCGAATCGACCTTTGCCACGGTGCGGCTGCGTACCGACAAGACCCGCGGCTGTGTCACGCGCCTGACGTTTCTGGCGTTGGTGTTTCAGCTGCTACGCAGTGCCCAGCAGCGCTGGCGCCGACTGACCGGCTCGGAGCAACTGGCCGAGGTCATTCGCGGTGTGGCGTTTGTCGATGGCGTGCGGGCTGACCAGCGCGACAAACTGAATGAGGAGGACGCCAATCTTAACCAACAGGCCGCCTGATTATTTCACCCCGTACACAACATTTGACAATATCTCGATACGAGTTCTAGCGCCGCGTAGGTACAGCCATTTCGCGCCAACAGTTGCAGCGGTTCAGTTCGACCGGGGGCAAGCACGCGCCTCCGAGCGGCGCTCACGCGTGACCGCGTCAGCCGATCGTGGACGTGAGCCATCAGACGATGCTGACCGCCAGAAAAGCGCCGCCGATGCGCGAGCATCCTGGTAGCCCCTAATCGAGTGCTGCGGCGCATCTCCAGCGCGGTCCCAGTAGCGGCAGGTAACGGCGCCGACCGCGACGCTGACTCGTTTTTGAGTCAGCGTCGCGGTCGGCAAAGTCTGGCCGCGCTTTAGGCACAGGCCGCTGCCCAGCAGCAGCCGCTGTCGGCACCGACCGAAAACTGACCGGTTTTTCGCAAAGTCGCAAATTGAAAACTGACCCACCCGCTTATTTGGCACCACCGCCGTCAGGGGCGGCAATCCGGATTTTGCGCTTGTCTGAGCGTGAGCGCAATTCAGGGTTTTGCCGCCGATTCACGATCACATTCGCTGATGGCCAACGAAAAACCCCATCGGGGATCTTGACCAAGATGCACCCGCTGGGGTTGTCTCCTTTGTCGCCCAAGACGAAGGAGACACTCAATGTGCCATACCTTACTGAACGACGCCAATGTTTATCGGCTGCTGCTACGCATCGACGAAGACTTGGCCGGTGCAGTGCGCGCCGATGGCTGCCCGCACTGCGGTGGGGTTCTGCATAGCGCCCGCTATCCCCGCAAGCCCCGTGGCGTGCCGCGCAACCTCCTCGGTGCAGACTACGCGCAGCGCTTGAGTTTCTGCTGCGCCGAAGCCGAGTGTCGCCGCCGCACCACCCCAGCCTCGGTGCGCTTTCTGGGCCGGCGCGTGTATCTAGGGGTCGTGGTGGTGTTGCTGAGCGCCTTTGCCAACGGTGTCAGTGCGGCGCGTGCCGGGTGGCGGGGTGCGCGGCTAGGGGTGGCGCGGCGCACGCTCGAGCGCTGGCGCAAGTGGTGGCGAGAGGGTTTCCTGGCGAGCCCGTTCTGGCAAGCGCGGCGCGCCCACTTTATGCCGGCGCTGGCGCCACGCACGCTACCGGCGGGGCTGCTGGAGCGCTTCGCGGGTGCCACCCTCGGCGAGCGGCTGCGGCATCTCTTGGCCTTTCTCGCTCCGCTCGGTGGACACGCTCCCTGAGGGCGGCGGCGTTCCCGCAGAGGATGCGGCTGGCGCCGAGCGGCACGGGTTCATAGGCTGTGCTCTCACCAGCGGCCCTCGCCGCGGGGAGTGAGCCATGAACCATCACGAGACGGAATCGGTACACGAGCGCTGGGCACGGTTACGCTTTGCCATCATCGGGCCGTTGCTCGCCGCGCCCCCGCCGGCGGGCACCTTGCGCCCGGCGCTGGCGGCGTTGGCGGCCAAGCCCTGGCGCCACCCGCTGAGCGGCGCGCCGGTGCGCTTTGGCTTTGCCACGGTGGAACGCGGGTATTATCGCGCCCGCCACAGCCCCGACCCGGTGGCGGCGCTTTGCCAAGCGGCTCACGCCCAGTATCAAGCCCATCCCAGTGGGTCGTATCAGCTGCATTACGACAACCTCGCGGTGCAGGTCAAGCAGCACCCCACCCTGGGAGCGCTGCCTTCCTATGCGACGCTACGCCGCTACATGAAAGCCCAGGGCTGGGTCAAACGCCGCCGCTGCCAATCGCGTACCCCGGGTCAGGGGGCCGCCGAGCAGCGCTTGGCCGAGCGCGAGGTGCGCAGCTTCGAGGCCACGTACACCCACGCGCTGTGGCATGTGGATTTTCACCAGGGCTCGCGCCCGGTGCTCAGCGCCGAGGGCCGTTGGGTGCGACCTTGGCTGTTGGGGGTGCTGGATGATGATTCGCGCCTGGCCTGTCATGTGCAGTGGTATCTCGCCGAAAGCGCCGAGACGTTGGTGCATGGCCTCTCTCAGGCGTTCCAGAAGCGCGCCCTGCCGCGCGCGCTGCTCAGCGACAACGGCGGCGCGATGCTCGCCGAGGAAGTGCGCCAGGGCTTGGCGCGCTTAGGCGTGATGCAGGAAACGACCTTGCCCTACAGCCCCTATCAGAACGCCAAGCAGGAGGTGTTCTGGGCGAGCGTCGAGGGGCGCTTGCTGGCGATGCTCGAGGGCGTCGAGGCGCTCACGCTGGAGTGAGTCTGTCAACGATTTTGTGTAAATGCC
>JAXMFZ010000007.1:0-113858 GCA_046347515.1 Gammaproteobacteria bacterium
ATCAGCTGGCATTGGGTCTTCCTCGTCAACCTCCCCGTGGGTGTTGTGGTGTACCTGCTTTCGGTCGCTCTACTCCCGGGCGCAGATGCGCGGGCCAATCAGCAGCGCCTTGATGTGGGCGGCGCGGTAACGATAACGGCCTCGTCGATGCTGGCGGTCTATGCGATAGTGAACGGCAACGATGCCGGTTGGATGTCCGTGCAAACGCTGGGCCTGCTCATCGCCGCGGTGACGCTTCTTGGCCTGTTTCTCAGCATTGAGGCGCGCATACGCTCGCCGCTCGTACCGCTCGGCCTGTTTCGCTTACGCAATGTCGCCACCGCCAACCTGGTGGGCGTCTTGTGGGCCGCTGCCGTATTTGCGTGGTTTTTCATCTCCGCGCTTTATCTGCAGTTCGTGCTTGGTTACAGCCCGCTGAGGGTAGGTCTTTCGTTCTTGCCAGCCAATGTGATCATGGCGGCGTTCTCGCTCGGCCTGTCGGCCAAACTGGTCATGCGCCTAGGCCTCAAGTTGCCGCTTGCCTCGGGTTTGCTGTTTGCCGCAGTCGGCCTCGCGCTGTTCGCGCAGGCGCCGGTGGCTGGGCGCTTCGTCAGTGATGTATTGCCCGGTATGATTCTGCTCGGCCTCGGTGCCGGTATTGCGTTCAATCCACTGCTGCTGGCGGCGATGAACGACGTAGACCATAGCGAGTCCGGCCTCGCCTCCGGCGTCGTCAATACTGCGTTTATGATGGGTGGGGCGCTAGGCCTTGCGATCCTGGCAAGCCTCGGCACGAGTCGTTCGGCGGAACTGCTGGCGGGCGGCGCGGACATGCGGACCGCCCTCAACGGCGGCTATCACTATGCGTTCATCATTGGCGCCCTGTGTGCGGTGGCTGCGGCGATAGCCGCGATTGGTTTGCTGCGCAACACCGGGCAGGCATCAGCCGAGGCGAGTGATACGGTGCTAAGCGCCTCTGATGCAGGAGTGTGAGCCACGCTCGCGAGTGGGTAAAATCGGCTCTTATGACCGATCATCCTTCCGCGCTCGGCGTGCGTTTCGTCACAGTCGAAGCCGATCATCACGGCCAGCGCATCGACAATGTCTTGATGCGGCTCTTGAAAGGCGTGCCGAAGAGCAAGATTTACCGCATCCTGCGCACCGGCGAAGTGCGCGTCAATCGCGGCCGCATCGCGCCGAGTTATCGCGTGCAGCAAGGCGACAGCATTCGCATTCCGCCGCTGCGCACGGGCGGCGAGCCGAATGCGATCGCGCCTCCGCCGGCGCTGATCCAGCGCCTGCAAGGAGCCGTACTGTGGGAAGACGACGCCGTGCTCGTGGTTGATAAGCCCGCCGGCCTCGCGGTGCACGGCGGCAGCGGTTTACCGTTTGGGCTGATCGAAGTGCTGAGGGCCACGCGCGGCCAAGACGGATTTCTGGAACTGGCGCACCGCCTGGATCGCGAGACCAGTGGCTGCTTGTTGCTCGCCAAGACGCCCGCCGCCTTGCGCGCTTTGCACCAAGCTTTGCGCGCGGGCAGTCTGGAGAAGCACTATCGGACGTTGCTGCGCGGGCATTGGCGCGGCGGAACGCGCGCCGTGGCCGAGGCGCTCAGCAAGAATACGCTGCGCGGCGGCGAACGCATGGTCATGGTCAGCGACCAGGGCAAAGCGGCGCAAACGGAGTTTCGCTGCTTGCGCGCCACCGCCACCGCCTCGCTGATGGAGGTGCGGATTGCGACCGGGCGCACCCATCAGATCCGCGTCCACGCCGCCCACATCGGCTATCCCGTCGCCGGTGATGACAAATACGGCGACGCCGCGTTCAACAAACGGCTGGCGGAATATGGCCTGCACCGATTGTTTTTGCATGCCGAACACATCGCGCTCGACATCGAAGGGCGACGGCTAGCCGTCAGTGCGCCGTTACCCATCGAACTATACAATGTATTGAATAAAATTGGAATTTTC
Source organism: Gammaproteobacteria bacterium (assembly GCA_046347515.1). Classification (GTDB taxonomy): domain Bacteria; phylum Pseudomonadota; class Gammaproteobacteria; order Competibacterales; family Competibacteraceae; genus JAXMFZ01. Next base: position 1,950 of record JAXMFZ010000007.1, read on the forward strand.
TATGATGGCCGCTAAACTAGACCTCATCATCTTCGACTGGGATGGCACGCTGATCGACTCCGCCGCCTATATCGTCGAATGCTTCCAGGTCGCCGGCGAGCAATTGGGTTGGCCGGCGCGCACCGCTGCGCAGATCCGCGACATCATCGGGCTCGGTTGGGTCGAAGCGTGTCGGGTGCTTTACCCCGGCTATGGCGACGCCGAACTCGAACGGTTGCGCCTAGCTTATCGCGATTATTTCTTCAGCAAGCCGCAACCCTCCAAGTTGTTCGACGGTGCCCGCGACGTGCTTGCCACCCTCAGCCAGCGTTATCCGCTCGCCATCGCCACCGGCAAGAGCAGCGCCGGCCTCAAGGTAGCGCTAGCCGAAACCGAACTGCGCCACTACTTCGCCGCCTGCCGTTCAGCGGACGAAACCGCCTCCAAGCCCGACCCCTTGATGCTGCGGGAATTGATGCAGGAGTTAGGCGTGGCGCCTGAACGCACGCTGATGGTGGGCGATACCGAATACGACATGGCGATGGCGTGCAACGCCGGTGCCGGTGCGGTCGCCGTCGCCTATGGGGTACACGAGGCGGAGCGCTTGCTAGCGTATAATCCGCTGGCCTGTATTGAGGCGATCACCCAATTGCCGGCGGTTATCGAGCGTTTCGAGGCGATGGAGAATCCGTAAGTCATGAATGAGCGTGAAAATGGCCCGCCGGGGCGCGACCCCTGGACCCAGAACGCCGCAGTACCCGCATCCGGCCCCGGCAAAACCGAGGGCGACGACCGCTGGGCGCGCGACTTGGTGGTCAAGCTGGCATCCGCGGCCGTGGTCGAGCAGCGCCGGGCGCGGCGTTGGGGGATATTCTTCAAGTTGCTGTTTTTCGGCTATCTGTTTGCGGTGTTCTGGATCGCCTACGCCGCCAAATGGGGCGAAACTACGCTCATCGGCCAACGCCATACTGCGGTAATCAGCGTCGACGGCGTGATCGCCAGCGGCAAGGATGCCAATGCCGACGACCTGATCAAGAGCCTGCGCGCCGCGTTCCGCGATTCCAACACGGCGGGCGTGGTGCTCTACATCAACAGCCCCGGCGGCAGTCCGGTGCAGGCGGGCCAAGTGTATGACGAAGTGATGCGCTTGCGCGCCGCCCATCCGAAAGTCCCGCTCTACGCGGTAGCGACCGACATCTGCGCGTCGGGCGCTTATTACATCGCCGCCGCCGCCCAGAAAATCTTCGCCGACAAGGCGAGTTTGGTGGGTTCCATCGGCGTGCGCATGGACAGTTTCGGTTTCGAGCAGGCGATCAAATACCTCGGTGTCGAACGCCGCTTGTACACGGCGGGCGACAACAAAGGCATGCTCGATCCCTTCCTGCCCGAGCGCCCCGAGCAAGTGCAGTTCATCCACGGCTTGCTGAACGATATCCACCAGCAATTCATCACCGCGGTCAAGAAAGGCCGGGGTGAGCGCTTGAAAAACGATCCGCAGCTATTTTCAGGGCTGATCTGGACTGGCGACAAAAGCTTGGAACTCGGCTTGATCGACGGCCTCGCCGACATCCGTGAAGTCGCCCAGAACGTCATCGGCGCGGAGAAATTGGTCGATTACACCTCCCGTTCCGGCTTGCTCGACCGGCTGCTGGAGAGCATAGGCGCGGGTATCGGCCAAACCCTTCAGCAGGTGCTGGGCGAGCGCTTTTCTCTGCGTTGAGGCGGTGTGGATGAACTTTTAGCCGAAGGCACAGAGGGTAAAACTGGGTGGATCGCCAAGGCAGTGCCGAGGCAGCGAAATGGCGGGAGGATGATCCATGCGTATGACTGATTGGGTGTTTGATTTTAGGATGCGTTGAATTTAATATCTTATTGTTTAATAAATTCTTATTTTCATTAAGATGATTTTAAGCGTCAAAGTGATCTTTTATAAAGCGTCATTGAGAACGTCTATTTCGAGTTAGGCCGCACGAAGGTTCGGTGGCAGAATTCGTCCCATGAAGTTGCCGAACTCTGAAAGCGCAATCATTCCTCCGGAAAAGCTGCGTGACTATATCCTCTCGCCCATCCACCCTATTGGCCGGTTCAAATCCGTATTCTTTCGGGGGCTGGGGTACAGCGCGGAGGCCTTCGAAAGACTCGAATCGGATATTCGATTGCTTCTGACAGCCGAGGCCGAATGGGCGGAAGTGAATAAATTCGGCTCTAAATATCTGGTGCGCGGTCTACTGTCCGGCCCGAATGGGCGCAGCGGCCTAATTGTCACCGTCTGGATTATACTTTCCGGGGAAGTCGCTCCCCGGTTTGTCACGGCCTACCCTGAGGGCTAAACGATGTCTATTAACTTGCTCGACCCAGTGGTTCTCAACGAGGATTTGCCCGTCCACGGACTGAAACGCGGCGACATCGGTGCCGTAGTCGAAATCTACTCGACCGAAGACTTCGAAGTCGAGTTCGTTACTGGCGCCGGCCACACCCAGCGCTCGTCTCTCTTCACATTAATAAAATTCGCCCAAATCGGTCCCCAAGATATTCCCGCAGTGCGCCAGCCTCGACCGCCGCATAGCCAAGTGCGGCCTAACCAGCCAATGGAGCGGATACCTCCGCGAAGTGCTTTGGCTCCGTAGCGAGCAGGAATTCCTCGGCAGCCGTTATAGCAGGCGGCATCTGCTCCGTTTCGATGGCGGCGTCAGTTCCTGGCTCGTCTTCCCCATGTCGTGCTGGTGCCGCTGTCCGACAGCTTCAGCGGTTGACGCTGAGCCCGAAGTGCATTTCTCGGGCGCGGCTGTGCCGACGCGGGAGCAGATAGACCAGATGCATCATGAAGCCCATGCGGAATGCCTGCTTCATCGCCAACTCCGTAAAGACCGATGTCGAGTGCGCGCCGGTGTATGTCTTGGCTGATCGTCGATTTCATGGTCTGGCGGCTGGACCCGAATAGGGGGCGTCCGAAGTCTGGATGCAGCGCAGCGAATCGGCTCGGAGGAAAACAACAGCAGGATACCCAAAGATGCCGATGCTCATAGCGAATGGGCAGCCGCGAAACCCTCATGGACAGCCGAGAACAGGGTGCGCGGCGAACGTGCGTCGCCGATCAGGCGCACATCGAAACCGCGCGCGACTAACGGCTGATAGAGTGTGTCCCTGGCGCGGCGTGGTGTGGAATACGCAAACAGCGCCACGTCGTCGATGACCCCTTCCTTGCCGTTGAACACATTGGCGTAGGTGACCCCGCTGGCGTCATAGCGGACAGGGCGGACGGCGGTGAGACTGAGGGCGTCGGCGGCGTATAAACGCCGGTAGATGCCGATGGCATTGGTATAGGGGGCGGCGCGGGCGAGTTGTACACGCGGCGTGAGCAGCGCCAGGCGCTGATAGCGTAGGGCGAGCAGATCGGCGAACGCATAAGTCGCGTCGCTGTGGTCCATGTCGAATAACACCGCCGTGCCCGCGCGCCGCCGGTCGTCTTCGACCAGTTCCCGCACTTTATCGCGCCAACTGAACACCGGCGACTCCGCTGTCAAGCCCGCGGGCGGGCGGGGCTCGCCGCCGGTCGCGAGCACGACCAGGCGGGGATCGTGGGCAATGATGTCGTCTATCGTCGCTGCTCGATTCGATACAAACTCGACGCCGTAGCGTTCGGCTTGGCGCAGTTGGTATTCGTACACTTTCGCGACCTCGGCTCGGCCCGGCAGCCGGGCGTCCAAGCGCAATGCGCCGCCCGCCTGCGGGCTCGCGCCCATGAGCATCACCCGATGGCCGCGCGCGGCGGCGTTCCACGCCGCTTCCAGCCCCGCCGGTCCAGCGCCCACCACGACCACCGGGGCGGATTTCGCGCTGCGCGGCGGGCGCCAATCGGCTTCGTCGGCGGCGGGAAGTTTGGGATTATGGATGCACAGCAGCGGTTTGCCGGCGTGGATTTCGCCCCAGCACAGGTTGCAGAAAATACATGGACGGACTTCGCTCAAGCGCCCGCTTTGGGCTTTGATCGGCAGCGCGGGATCGGCGATCAGTGCGCGGCAGAGGCCGATCAGGTCGGCGCTACCCTCGGCGAGTATGCGTTCGCCGTGGCCGGCGTCAGTCACCCGCCCGACCGCCATCACCGGCACGCCTTGGGCGTGCGGGCGCAGCGCTTTGTGCAACTGTAGGAAATGGCCGGGGTGGTAGAACATATTGGGGTTATGGTCTTCCAGGCTTTGGCTGAAATTGCCCTGGCTGTAGGCGAAGTAATCGGGTTGGGCCTGCGCGACCAAGTGTGCGGTGATGCGGATCGCCTCGGCCAGGTCGATGCCGCCGGCCACGCCTTCTTGGGCGGGGAGCTTGAGGCCGACCACGAACCCCGCGCCGCAGTTCTGGCGGATGCCGTGGATGATGTCGCGCACCACGCGCAGGCGCCGGGCCAGATCACCGCCATAGTCGTCGTCACGGGTATTGGACCAGGGCGACATGAACTGGGTGAGCAGATAACCGTGCGCGCCGTGTAACTCGACGCCGCTGAACCCGCAGTCTTGCAAGCGCTTGGCGCAATCCACGAAGGCGGCGATGAGGGTGCGGATGAGTGCGGCGTCGGCTTTGAGCGGTACCGTCCAACTCAGCGGGTCGGGCTGGTCGGATACGCCGACCGGCGCGTCGATCGGGCTCCAGAGCTGCTGGCGTCCGACGTGCCAGAGCTGGCCCAGCATCCGGCAGCCGCGCTCCTCACCGGCGGCAGCCAGGCGCTTGAGTCCATCAGCGCTGGCTGGGTCGAACGCGGTGATCACGCTGCGCAGCGGCACCGACGACGGATGCACGGCCAGCCCCTCGACGATGGACATGGCGGCGCCCCCCTCGGCCCGCGCCTTGTGGTAATCGATCAGGGTCGGGGTGACGCGGTGATGATCCGCGTACTGGGTCAGGGTGGCGAGGTGGACGATGCGATTCTTGAGGGTGAGCCCACCCACCCGCAGGGGCGAGAATAAATGTTGGAAGAGAACCGCCTCATCGGCCATCGCCTGTCCTCGATTGGTGGTTTTGGTAACCGCTGTCATTCTAGTCCAGAGGGCGCACGTGGGCGATGAACCGAAGGTCGAATACCTTGCGCGGCATCCCTCGATTTGCGGTATAAATGTGCCCGGAGAGCCGATGACTCAAGGGGAGGGCGAGATGAGGTATAGGTTTGCAATCTGCGCCGCGGGATTGATCGCGGTGGCTGGGGTAGGTTCGGCGATTGCCGCTACGGGCGTATGCGGCAAGTTGGGGGAGCTATCCGAAGATCTCGACGAGATCGCCGCCATCGTCGAGCAAAACGGGGTCAATATCAAGAAAACCGCGGAATTGGACGACGATGTAAGCGATCTGGTCAAGGATTTGGACAATCTCGCCAAGAGCGAAAAAAACCAAACCCTGGCCGCTCACACGCAGGCGTTTGGCGCGGCCTGGAAAGCCTCTGACTGGCCTGCGTTCGCCAAGGCGCTCGAGGGCGTGTTGGAAAGTTTCGACCAGGTCTACGAGCGCGACTGCCAGTAGCGTGCCCGCCTCATAGCGGGCTCACTGAATGGCCGCCATCGACGGTAATGGCGCTGCCGGTGATATAGCGCCCGGCGTCGGAGGCCAGCAGCAGGAGAGTGCCGTCCAAATCTTCCGGCTGGCCGAGGCGGCGTTGCGGCACGCGTTTGATGACCGCTTTGCCGCCCTCGGTTTTGAAGAAATCGCGGTTGATTTCGGTTTCGATGTATCCCGGCGCGAGCGCGTTGACGCGGATGTTGTTTTGCGCGAGTTCGGTGGCCATCGCGCGGGTGAGGTGCATCAGCGCGGCTTTCGAGGCCATGTAGCTGGATAGCTGCTTGGCGACGCCGAACGACAGCACCGAGGCGGTGTTGATGATGCTGCCACCCTTGCCGTGTGCGGCCATGTGGCGGGCGATGGCGTGTGCCACCAGATAAGCGCCTTTCAAGTTGGTGTCCAGCACTTTGTCCCAGTCGGCTTCTTCCATGTCGAGGAAGCGCTTGGTGATCGCCATGCCGGCGTTGTTGCAGAGGATGGTGATGGGGCCGAGCGCGGCAATGGCGGTATCGACGGCCGCGCCCACGCTGGCCGCATCGGTGACGTCCATCTCGACGGCGACGGCGCGCCGCCCCAGAGCTTTGATCGCCGCCGCAGTCTGCTCGCAGTTCTCGACCCGGCGCGCGGCGAGCGCGACGTCCGCCCCGGCGCGCGCCAGTACCAGCGCGAAGTGCTGGCCGAGGCCGCTGGAGGCACCGGTGACGAGGGCATGATGGCCGTGCAGGTCGAAGATATCGTTCATGTCGTGGCTACTCGAAGCTGTTGCTGAATACCCCAGGCGTCTTCACGCCCATCTGCGTGGCCCATTGATCGACGCTAAGGCCGACGAACGAGGCGAGCGACGGTAGTTTACCCAATTCGGTGCTGATTGCCTGCTGCAACGCCGGGCTGCCCTTGGCCGACAGGTTGTTGAGAAACGCATTCGCGGCTGGAATCTGACCCGAGGTGATCAGCACCTGGCCGCCGAGATTATCCACCAGCGCGCCGAGATTCACCTGCCATTGCTGGAATACCGCCAAGCCCTGGCTGGCGAGGGTGGCATCGCCCAGCATCAGGTTACGGATTTCGGCGCTGTGAGTATCGTACAAGTCGGTGTAGTGCAAGCCGGTGGCGTTGAGGCTGAGGATTTCATCGCGGGCGCGGGAGTAGGCGTTCAGGTTGAGGCCGGTCTGGCTGAGGACGAGGGCTTTCAGGGTTTGCCCAAATCCACCATCCGGGTGGTCGGCGAGCAAGGGTTTTGCCGGCAGGATGAGCGGCAACAGGCACCAATAAGCCGATTCCAGCGCGCAGCAGCGTGAGTTGCCGTTGCCGCAGGCACAGGTGATCGGCGCCGATGCGGTATAGCTATTGTTGCCGGGATTGAGGTCCTTACCCTGGGCGCCGTCGTCGGCGATCGTCAACGTGAACGATACGAAGGTATCCAGGTCAGCCTCGGGGGCAAGTGGGTTGTCGAAACTGAAGCTCGCGCTGGCGTGGGCCGCCACGTCGCCCAGGCTGCGCGCGCAGACCGCTCCGGAGCAAGATGACCAGATGGGATCGGGCGAGATGAAGGGATGTGGCCGGATGCCGGTCAGCTTCACGATCACCCCCGTGGCAGACGAATCGCTATCATTGCGGTAGGAAATCGTGAAGTGGTGGAGATGGGTCAAATCGAGCACGTCTTCCGCGAAATACGGTTGGGTTGCCAGCGTTGCCGAGAGGTCGACACCCCCACCGGGACCGATCGCACTGCGATTGACGACGACCCGGAAATTATCCAGGCCCTCATCGACCAGCAGATCCCTGCCGCTCGGCGGCGTTCCCGCATCGCGCCGGTATTGTTGCCAGAACCCAAAGCGCATGGCGGAGCCCGAGGCGGAAAAATCCGGGTGTTCATCAGGGTTGGCCGGCAGGCTGAAATCCTGGGCGGTGAGGCCATTGCGGGTGTATTGCTGCCAATATTGGGGCAAATCGAGGTTGCCGACGAGGCGGTAAGTGCGACCCCCTTGCTCAATGATCAAGGGATAGCGAAGTCCCAGGACATTGATGCGAGGGTTAATCAGCAGACTGGGATCGAAGGCGCCGAAATCGTAGGAAAAATCGAGGTGCGAAATCGCGCCCTGGGTGCTCGGCGTATAGCTTTGGCCGGTGTAGAGCACGCGCGCATCGACGTACGAGAACGGCGAGTGATCGGGAAGCGCGGAGCGCAACTCCAGGAACATACCGGCCGTGCCGCCGATTATCTGGCGTTGCAGGGTCGGCGATACGTTGAGTCCCGGCGGCGCGGCGGTAGTGATGAGCGTCCAGCCGGACACCGTAAAGCTGGCCAGGCCGGCGCCGAACTCGCTGTCGCTGATGACGATGGGCGGCGGCTGGGCGCTTGTCCGGGAAAACGGAATCAAGCACAGCAACAGCAAGATGAATGAGCCGACGGGATTCGAGGTCTTGGACATCGCACGCTCTTTACCGTAAGCCAGTGGGTTTCTGTTTGAATTGTAATGAGACAAGGCGGATGATAGGCCGCGCAAGACCGATGCCATACAGGTTTGCGGGGCGGCCCCAAAGGCCGCGGAGGTTGCGGGAGAGCGGTCGCATGGATGCGATTTCTGGCCGCGCTCGCGCCGCTTGGATTGAACCGATCAGCCCAAACCGGGCCGTCCACTCTGATCCACGTCCTACAATGCCCTGGCCTGTTCGCGCAGCACGAATTTCTGAATCTTGCCCGTCGAGGTTTTCGGCAATGGCCCAAACACCACGGTTTTAGGGGTCTTGTAATGGGCCAGGTGCGACCGACACCAGTGGATGATGTCATCGGCCCTGACTTCGCCCGCGCCGGGCTTGAGGGTGACGAACGCGCACGGCGTTTCGCCCCAGCGCGGATCGGGGCGGGCGACCACCGCCGCTTCCATGACCTGCGGGTGTTTGTACAGGCATTCCTCGACTTCCAGGCTGGAGATGTTCTCGCCGCCGGAGATGATGATGTCTTTCGAGCGATCCTTCACTTCGATGTAACCGTCCGGATGGCAGACCGCCAGGTCGCCGCTGTGGAACCAGCTGCCGGCGAGCGCGTCCTGAGTAGCGCGCGGGTTCTTGAGATAGCCTTTCATCACCGTATTGCTGCGCATCATGACTTCGCCCATCGTCACCCCATCCATGGGCACTGGTTCCAGGGTGTCGGGATTGGCGACGACCACCGCCTCGCCGGTGTGTAGCCGTACCCCTTGGCGCGCCATCAGCGCCGCGCGCTCGGCGAGTTGTAACTGTTCCCAGCCCGGTTGCGGCGTGCACAGCGTCGAAGGGCCATAGGTCTCCGTCAAACCATATAGATGGACGACCCGAAAGCCCATGCGCTCCATGCCGGCAATCACCTGGCTCGGCGGCGCCGCGCCGCCGGTGGCGATGTCCACGGTGTGATCGAATTTCACTTTCACCGTCTCCGGCGCGTGGATCAATAAGGTCAGCACGATAGGCGCGCCGCACATGTGGGTGACACGGTGTTCTTTGATCAGCGGGAAAATCAGCGCGGGATCGACGCGGCGCAGGCACACATGCGTGCCGCCGACCGCCGTCACCGCCCAGGTGTAAGTCCAGCCGTTGCAGTGGAACATCGGCAGTGTCCACAGATAGACGGCGCGGTCGTTGAGGTTCATCGCCAGCACATTGCCGAGCGCGTTCAGGTAAGCGCCGCGATGGTGGAGCACTACGCCTTTGGGATCGCCGGTGGTGCCTGAAGTGTAGTTCAGCGAGATCGCCTGCCACTCGTCGGCAGGCGGCGCATAACGGTAGTCCGCTGAGCCTTCCGCCAAGAATGCCTCATAATCCTTCACGCCGAGCAGTGTGCCATCTCCGTATTGGGGGTCGTCGATGTCGATGACCAGCGGCGGATTGTCCAGGCCATCCAGCGCTTGGGCGATGACCGGCGAGAATTCGCGGTCGGTGATCAGCACTTTGGCCTCGCCGTGCTGCAAAATGAAACGGATGCTGGCGGCATCCAGGCGATAGTTCAGCGCGTTCAGCACCGCGCCCGCCATCGGCACGCCGAAATGCGCTTCCAGCAGCTCTGGCACATTCGGAGCCATGACCGCCACGGTGTCGCCCAGACCCACGCCGCGCCGCGCCAGCGCGCTCGCCAGCCGCACGCAGCGCTCGCGGAACTGGCGATACGTGTAGCGGCGCGCGCCGTGGATGATGGCGGTCTTGTCGGGGTAGAGCGCGCAAGTGCGCTCGAACAGGCTCAACGGGCTGAGCGGCACATAATTGGCGGACCCCTTACCGAGGTCGCGGTCGAAGATCGAGGGAACGGGGGTTGTGGGGCTCATGAGCATCTCCAAGATGATGGCGTCATCGTAACGCATCCACGGGCGGCTGGCCTAAACCGTGCAATGTTCGCTGCCAGCCCGGTCGGAAGGGGAAGCATCGCAATGCCTGAGATACCGCAAGCGCTAAAGCCAGAGCATGTCATCGGTCGCCGCATCGAGAGCATTTGGGGCGAGGGTAGGGCAACCGGCCAAGACGGCTGGCTCGAACAAGAAAATGTCTGGCTGATCCTGGACAATGGTTTTGCCATAGCGATTCCGGCATCGGATTGCGGCGCCTGGCTGGCGGCGAGAGTGCCAAGGGCCGCTGTGCGGATTCAGGGAACTCGAAGCCGTATTCTCGCGCGAATGCTTGCTTGGTTCGGCGGAAAACCCGATGGCCATGGTGCGCGTCAGGATGGCGCAATCGTCGGCGCGCGCATCGCAAATGTGTATCGGCGGTTGTGGGAAGGGCAGCCGGACGGCTCGGAATCGGCGGTCATCGAACTCGCGGATGGCAGGGCATTGACGATGACGCTGGTCGCGCCGCGGGGAACCGGAGCCGCCGGTTTGGCCGTGCGTTCGCGTGCGGAGTTTGAGGTATTGCGGGAACAGGGGCTTGCGCCATTTTGGGGGGAATCCCAGCGTATGGAAACACCGGTTTATCCGAACAGCACGGTTCTGTTCCGGCAAACCATGACCGCGGCGGGCGGCGGGGGTGGCATGGTGATTAATTACGCAAGTGCCGACGCCGTCGAAGCGGTCGTGGCGTTTTACCAGCAACGCCTGGGAACTGCCCAGCGCAATCCCATGTCCGGTTCGGCTATCTGGCATTTCCCGGAGAGCGACGGCGAGTTCAGGGGCGGCCAGCATGTCGAAGTCTGGCCAGCGGATGGCGCCTATCCGTTTCGCGAGCACCAAGGCGCACTCCCGTTGCCGCCGGATGCCCGGACCGTGATTCACCACAGCCATCTCTTTTACAAAGCCACGCAGAATGGAGGCAAGATTGGGCCAGGGTTCGGCCCAGTCTGAACCCATCGGCTCATTCCGGGCCGCCTGCACCGTTTTGAAGATATTCGATAATTAACTGTTGATAAAAATAAAAATTCATTTACCCAGAGCTGGCACGCAAGGCGCTCGAATATCGTCCGCCTGTTCCTCACCAAGCTGTGGAGAGCGTCAATGAAAACATCGATGTCATGTCTTGCAGTGCTTGTACTCGGCGCCGGCGTCATGGCCAGCCCCGTTTACGCGCAGCGCTGGGTGGTCGTCAACGGCCAAGTTCTCACTCAGCAACAGATTGCCTGGCTCGACGGCGTGAACTGCGAGCCCCTCGCCGATGGATTTTACTGGTTCGACATGGCGTCTGGCGTTTGGGGCTACCAAGACAATCCCCAACCGCAGGGGCGGTTGGGTCAGGCGTGCGCGGGCGGCGGCTATCACCGGCGCGGGCAATTTGGCGACTTGGGGGGCGATGACAACGGCGATCACTATTACTTCGATCCGGAATCGGGTTGCAGCGTGATGCCAGGGGGTGGTTTGTCTTGCTGAGCGCCGCCTGCCGGCGCGCTCACGACCCCGCGAGTTTTTTGGCGAAGGCGACGATGGTTCGGGCGTAGACATCGGCCTTGTTCCACGCCTTGATCACATCGAAATTGGGAAGGCCCGGTGTGTAATCCTCGCCGGCTTGCCAGCCTTTGGCGGCCAAGAAGCTCGCAATCGAGGCCAGGACGTCGGGCTGGCTGTCGATGAGGTCGCGCCGTCCGTCACCGTCCCAATCGACGGCGTAGGCGAGATAGTTGCCCGCCAGAAATTGCGCCTGGCCGATTTCGCCTGCCCAAGCGCCGATGAGGTCGTCCGCGCTCTTGTCGCCGCGGTCGATGATTTTGAGCGCGGCCAGCAGATGCTCGTGGAAGAATTCGCTGCGGCGGCAGTCATAGGCAAGTGTGGCAAGCGAACGCAGCACCGGCAGCTTGCCCATATTGACGCCGTAATCGGTTTCCAGCCCCCAGATGGCGACGATGATCTCCGGCGGTACGCCGAAGCGCGCTTCGATTTGCGCCAGGGTGTTCCCATGTTTGCGCAACAATGCCTGACCCTTGGTGAACCGTCCGCCCGAGATTTTTTTCGCCGAAAACTCCTCGAAGCTCAGATTGAAATGCCGCTGATTACGGTCGGCTTTGATGACCGCGGTCGCATACGTGAGGCCATCGAGATAGGAGAGTGTCTCCGCCGAAATTCCCTGTTGCGCCGCGAGCGTTTTATATTCCTGAATCCAGTTCTGGAAGTCATTTGCGGTCACCGAGCATTGCAGCGCGTGGGCGGGCGTTCCGATAAGGCAATACGCTACGGTGGCAAAGGCTAATCCATAAATATTCATGCAACAATCCTCGATTCTGGCGAAGTCGGCGGTTCTCGTCGTGTATTGCGCTTTCCGCTTGAATGGATTTCCACGAGCGGAGAGAATTCGCGCAAAATCATAAGATAAAAACCATCTTCGGCAAAGGTATGGGATTTTTCCCAGGCCGCCCCGGGAAAGTCCACGGCGGCCAAGCCGTAGCACAGCCGTGCCATGGCCTGGAACGAAATGGGGGAATAGCCCATGACAGTGTCCGTAGCGGTCTATACTTGCCCGTAATTGCAGCGCGAGGAATCGAGGTGGCCCGTATCGTCCTGAACAATCTAGTGAAGTCGTTTGGCCCTCGGGTGACGGCGGTCGCCGGGGTGAATCTGGTGATCGAAGACGGTGAATTCATGGTATTCGTCGGCCCTTCGGGGTGTGGGAAAACGACGACACTCAATATGATCAGCGGACTCGAGCAGCCGACCAGCGGCACGGTGACCATCGGCGAGCGTACGGTCAATGATCTGGAGCCGGGCGCGCGCGGCCTGGGGATGGTATTCCAGAACCTCGCGCTGTTTCCGCATCTGAGCGTATTTGAAAACATCGCGTTCGGCTTGCGGGTTCGGAAGTTGCCGGAGGCGGAGGTGCGCGAACGTGTCAACCGCGCCGCCGCGGCGTTTCGCATCAGCGGCCTGCTCGGCAAGAAACCGGCGCAGTGTTCGGGCGGCGAGGCGCAGCGCGTGGCGCTCGCGCGCACCACGATCAGCAATCCCGGCGTGCTGTTGCTGGATGAGCCGCTGTCCAGCCTGGACGCCAAATTGCGCGTCGAAATGCGCACCGAACTCAAACGCCTGCATGGCGAACTGGGATCGACCTTCGTTTACGTCACCCACGATCAAGCCGAGGCGATGACCATGGCCGATCGCATCATGGTGATGGAAGGCGGCAAAGTGCAGCAAGTGGGCACACCGCTCGAAATCTATCGGCAACCCACCAACCTGTTCGTCGCCGGCTTTTTCGGCGCGCCGGCCATGAACTTGATTCGCGGCCAGATCGCCGCCAATGGCGTCGCCTGCTTTCAGGCCCAGCACCTCGACCTGGCGCTACCCCGAGAAATCGCGGGCATGGCAGGCGCGGAGGTGTACCTCGGCGTGCGCGCCGAGCAAGTGGGCATCGGCGACCGTGGCGTTCCCGCCCAAGTGCGCCTTACCGAGCCGCTCGGCGATCAGACCCTGGTGTATTTCGATTACGGCGGGCCGCAGCAACTGGTTGCCAAAGTCGATGGCGAACGCGCCATCCATGTCGGCGACCGTATCCACTTCGAGTTCAATGCCAAGGGCCTGTTGTTGTTCGATCTCGATAGCGGGTCACGATTAACCTGATCAGCAGAGGAGAAACGAGATGAAGCGTTTTGTCATCGCATTGTTGCTGGCGCTCGGCGCCGTCGGCTTCGCATGCGCCGAGACGTTGCCCGGCGCGACGGTCGAAGAGCGCGCCATCAACGGCGCCAAGGAATATGTCAAGAGCCACAAACTGGAGCAGCCGACACTCACCATTTTGCTGATGTCGCTGTTCAAGAACGCCATGCCGGCCTATGCCCAGCGCTGGCAGGAACTGACCGGCGTGAAGATCAACTTCATCGAGTACGGCTATACCGACATTCCCGCCAAGATCATGGCGGAAGCGGTGGCGAAGACCGGCCAGTACGATATCTTCAACCAGTTTCCCTACGTAGTGCCCGACGCTGCGGGCGCTGGCGTACTGGTCGCGCTGGACGAGTATGCCGCCAAGGGCCAGCCCGATTTTTCCGGCATCGTGCCGGCGCTGCGCGCCCAGCAAACCTATAACGGCAAACTGTATTTCTTCCTGCTCGATGGCGACCACCTGATTCTGGAACTACGCAAGGATATTTTGGACTTGCCGGGCGCCAAGGAGGAATTCAAAGCGCAGTATGGCTGGGAAGCGGGTTGTCCGGACACCATGGCGCAGTGGGAGCAACTGGCGGCGTTTTTCCATACCAAGAAAGGCGCGACGCGCTGGGGCAAGACCTTCGACCAGGACCTTTACGGCGCGATGGGCTACCGCGCAATGGAATTTTCCTATCGCCACTTCCCGGCTTATTTCGGCGGGCTGTTGTTCGACAAGGACATGAATCCCCGCATCAACACGCCGCAGGGCGTCGCCGCGATCAAGGCCTTCACTTCCATCGTTAAATACATGCCCCCTGACATCCAAGGCTGGGGTACGCCGCAGATTTATCCGTTCTGGGCCAGTGGCCAGGCGTTTTCGGTGATGTCATTCCCGTCCGTGGTCGGTTTCGCCAACAGCAACGCCGACAGCAAGATCAAAGGCCAGCAATTGAGTTGCCGCATGCCCGGCGTCGAGATCGACGGCAAGCTGGTGTGGCGCTCGCCGCAGGCGGCGGGCACCGGCTACATGGTGAGCCGCTACAGCAAGAACCCCGAGCTTGCCTATTACTTTCTGCAATGGCTCACCGGCCCGACGGTGGGCGACGAAGCCATCGCCGATCCCAAGGGGTTCTGGGATCCGTTCCGCCAGTCCAACCTGAGCAATCCGGCCATCGTCGCCAAGTTCGGCCAGCAATTCCTAGAGACCACCATGACCAACGTCAAGCAGGCGATGTCGCTTTTGATGCTGGAAGGCAACAGTGAATATTTCAACGTGCTCGACAAGAATCTCGCCTCGGTGATGCAGGGCAATATCAGCGCCGAGCAAGCCGCCAAGAACATCGAGCAGGGCTGGAACGCCGTCACCGACGACATCGGCCGGGAGCACCAGATCGAGGCCTGGCGCAGCGGCGTGGAAAGCGGGGCATATATCGACAAGTTTTAATCGGTATACTGAGCCGATCTGCCTATCACCTGCGGCGAGTAGCCATGAACGCCCACGACCTGGAAACCCCCACCGTCCTCTACCCGGATAGCGACGGCAAGCCGATGGCCGACAATACCCTGCAATTTCGCTGGATCACCACGATTGTCGGCGGCTTGCAGCGCCTGTTCGCCGCCGACCCCCAGGTATTCGTCGCCGGTGATCTGCTGTGGTATCCGCTGGAGGGCGACAATAAAACCCGCGCCGCGCCCGATGCCCTGGTGGCGTTTGGGCGTCCCAAGGGCGAACGCGGCTCCTATAAGCAATGGGAAGAAGGCGGCATCGCCCCGCAGGTGGTCTTCGAGGTGCTCTCACCGGGCACTACCACCCAAGAAATGAAGAAAAAACTCGCCTTTTACGACCGCTTCGGCGTCGAGGAGTATTACCTGTACGATCCTGACCACGGACGGCTCGCAGGCTGGCGGCGCGAACACGGCAAGCTGCGGGCGATTTCCCGCATGCAGGACTGGGAGAGCCCGCGCCTCGGGGTGAGGTTTGCCGTCGATGACCAGGGCCTCGGCCTCACTGGTCCGGACGGCAGGCGCTTCGAGAGCTATGTCGATGTCGCCCTGCGCGCCGACGCTGCCGAGCGACGTGCCGAGGCCGAAGCGCAAGCGCGCCGCGCGCTCGAAGCCGAATTGGCACGGCTCGAAGCCGAATTGGCGAGCAAGCGCTGAAGCGCGCCGCGTCAGCGCATGGTGCCTACCCGCAGGACTCGCCGCGAAAGGCTATTTCGCGCCGCCCCGTTCGTGATGGTTCAAGGCATCATCGTGCTGGTCATGACGCTGCCCTTTCTTCTCACGATTTACATCAGCTTGTTGCGCTGGCGCGCCAATCGCCCATTCGAACAAGCCCATTTCCAGGGTTGGGAAAACTATCTGCAAGTGCTGTCCACGGCGGAGTTCTGGTGGTCGCTGGCACGGACTTTTTATTTCGCCGGGGTTGCGGTCAGTCTGGAGCTGCTATTCGGTTTTATCTTGGCGCTGCTGGTTTACCGCGAATTCCGTGGCCGTAAAGTGTATATCACGATTTTTCTCATCCCGATGATGGTGGTACCAGTCGTGGTGGGTTACAACTTCTCGATGATTTACGTCGATGCCGGCCCGCTCAGCCAGGTGCTCGCGCCATTGCTCACGCCGTTCGGCATCGATCCGCGTATTCGCTGGCTGTCGCATCCTATTGCCGCGCAATGGGCGGTGATCCTCGCCGATGTTTGGCAATGGACTTCGCTGACCTTCTTGATCTTTCTGTCGGGGTTCGCGGCCTTACCCCAGGAGCTCATCAACGCCGCCAAAGTGCTGGGCGCGAGCCGCTGGCAGACTTTCTGGCGCGTGCAATTGCCGCTGCTGAAGCCGGCCATCGTGATCGCCGTCATCATTCGTGGCATGGAAGCGCTGAAATTGTTTGACCCGGTGGTGCTGCTCACCTTCGGTGGCCCCGGCGATGCCACCCAGACCATTTCGTTTTTCCTCTGGCAGCAGGTGTGGCAATTCAATAAATTCAGCTTCGGCGCGGCGGCAACCATTCTGGTGCTGGTGATCTTCGCGCTGCTGATTTTCGCCGGCATCCATGCCCTGGTGCGCGAGCGGGCGCTGCTCGACTACGAGGCGGGCCGCTGATGTTGCGCTGGATTCGCCATGGTTTGCTGCTGGCCTGGGCGGCGGTCGTGTTGTTCCCGCTTTTTTGGATGGTATCGACTTCGTTCAAGGACGCCAGCGAATGGATCGCCTGGCCGCCGCATTGGTTGCCGCATCAGCCCACCCTGCACAATTACCGCCAGATCTTCGCGTTCGGCTTGGGGCAGGAACTGAGCCGCGAGGCGACCGATCAAGTCTATGGCATCTGGAAAGCGCTCGGCGACTCGGCGTTGATCGCGTCCGTCAGTTCGTTGGCGTCGCTCGCGATTGGCACGCTGATGGCCTATACCATTTCACGCTTCAACGCCGGCGGTCGTCATTTTCGCTATGTGGTGCTCACCATCCGCATGGTGCCGCCGATCGCCATCGCCGTGCCGATTCTGATGTATTACGCGGTGCTGATCCCATACACCACCGAGGCTTTGCTCGGGGTGCGCGTGAGCCTCTTCGACACCTACAGCGGCTTGGGCCTGTTGTACCTCGCCACCACCCTGCCGTTCGTGATCTGGATGATGCTGAGCTTCATCGAAGAAGTCCCTTACACCCTGGAGCACGCCGCGCGGCTGATGGGCGCCGGGCGGCGCTACACGCTGCGGCGGGTGGTGCTGCCACTGGTGGCGCCCGGGCTGGTGGTGACATTCTTGTTCATCTTCATCCTGAACTGGAGCGAGTTTTTGCTCGCCCTCACCCTCACCCAGCCCAAGGTGTCCACGCTGCCGGTACTGCTGAACAAATTCCAGAGCGCGGTCGAGGGCAGGCTTTACGGGCCGCAAGCGGCCATTGGGGTGGTGATTACGGTGCCGGTGATCGTGCTCGGCATGGTGATTCAAAAACACCTGATCAGGGGCTTCAGCTTCGGTTTGCTGCGGCGCTGATCAGAGCATGGGATTGTCGGGCGGCAGGCCGAGCGCCACCCGGCCATAAGCGGTGGCGGCGATCTCCCAGTTATTGTTGATGTGCGCCGAAGCCGCATGGACGTCGCGAAACGCGCGCTGGATGGGGTTGGAGTCGAAGATACCGCGTCCACCGCTGGCGCTGTAGAGTAAATCCACCGCCTTGGTCGCCAGCGCGATGGCATAAGTGCCGTCGCGGCGGTACCCGAGTTTGCGTTCGACCTCCGGTATTTGCTCCGCCGCCGTGAGCCGCAGCAAGTCTTCCACGCCGTGCTTGAGCAGCAATTCGGCGGCCTGGATCAAGGCCGCCGCTTCGCCCACCTTGAGCTGCACACCGGTGAAATCGGCGGTCCTGGCCGCGGTATACGTTGTCACCCGCGAGCGGGTTTCCGCCACGAAGCGCTCCAGCGTGCCCTTGGCGATGCCAATCACTACCCCGCTCAACACGAATCCAAACGAAGCCAGCAGCGGAACTCGATAAAGCGGGCTTTGGCTCAGAGTACTGCCGGGGCTGGGGCCGCCGCGCAATTCAGCCGGGTTGAGGGTGAGTTCGGTAGGCACGAAGGCATCGTTGACCTGGATGTTGTGGCTGCCGGTCGCACACAAGCCCGCCACGTGCCAGTTGTCGATGATCTGATAATCCTTGGCTGGTACCAGAAAAGCCAGGGGCTTGCCCGGGCCGGCGGCGGCGTTGCCGGTGTCGACGAAGGCGCCGAGCATGATCCACTGCGAGCAGTCGATGCCACTGCAAAACGGCCAATTGCCGCGCAGCCGGTAGCCACCGGCGACCGCGGTCGCCTTGCCCGCGGGGTATACGAACGACGAGCAGATCAGCGCGTCGGAATCGTCCCGCCACACCGCGCGTTGCGCCGCTTCGCCCCACATGCCGAGCATCCAGTGGTGGCTTGCGAGGTTGCAATACACCCAGGAGGTGGAGCCGCAGCCTTTGCCGAGTTCGATGCCGATTTCGTTGAGCAGCCCGAAATCCAGCTCGTAACCACCCCAATGGCGCGGTTGCAGGATGCGATAAAGGCCGCTGGCCTTGAGGTCTTGCACGGTCTCCTCGGGCAGTTTGCGTAGTGCCTCGGCTTGCGGCGCGCGCGCGAGCAGAACCGGCGCCAGCGCGCGCGCACGGTCCAGCAATTCGGCTCGGCTCGGCTCGGATTCGGTCGCCATCGCTTACTTTCCGCTGCTGCCGAAGAAGTTCAACTCGATCGTCACGCCGTTGGGATCTTCCAGAAACACCTGGTGCAGGTCGATATCGGGGATATCCCGTTCATTGATCGGTACCTTCAGGCGTTTCAAGCGGCTGCGAAAGGTTTTCAGATCGCTGGCGCGGAACGCGACGTGATCGACCGAGCCGGTGCCGCTATCGCTGAACGCGCTGCGCTTGCCCATGATGCCGTCGAAAGTGCTGCCGTCGGCTTGCCGGTCGAAATGGATCAAATGGATGACGGCGGTATCGCCACAGTAAAGCCAATGGCCGGGAAAGCCGAAATCGGGCCGCGGCCCGTCTTTCAAGCCGATGACTTTGACGTAAAAGTCGCGAGTAGCGGCGAGTTTTTCGGTGCGGATCGCGTAATGATCCATACGGTCGATAGGCATGATTCAACTCCCGTTATTTTACTGATAAATAGCACAGCAGCCAGGCAAATGCCAGGCATGATGGCGCGTCACAGTGCTTGGCTCATGGAAGCCGGCCCCTTGTTTGCGGTTCGCTGGCTTGACCGAAACCCTAACTTCCCGCGCCAACGCGTTACTCAGGGAAGTACCAAGTCAGGGGGCAAGTATGAACAGTTTCGCCAATCTCGGCATCGACGATAGCAGCTTTGTCGAAAATGAATCCGCCGTACGCGCCTATTGCCGGGATTTTCCCGCCGTGCTGAGCCAAGGCCGGGGTTCGTGGGTCTACGACGAGACAGGCCGTGCTTATCTCGATTTCCTGGCTGGCGCGGGAACGCTCAACTACGGCCACAACGACCCGCATATCAAGCGCGCGGTGCTCGACTACCTTGAAGACGATGGCATCGTGCACGCCCTCGACCTCTATACCCGCGCCAAACGTGCATTCCTGGACAAATTCCGCGGCGTGATTCTGGAACCGCGCGGGCTGGATTACCGCGTCCAATTTCCTGGACCCACCGGCACCAACGCAGTGGAAGCCGCGCTCAAGCTAGCCCGCAAAGTGACAGGGCGCACCAACGTCGTGGCCTTCACCAACGCTTTTCATGGCATGACGCTGGGCTCCCTGGCCGCCACCGGCAACGCCGCCAAGCGCGCCGGCGCTGGCCTCGCGCTCGGCCACATCACCCGCATGCCCTACGACGGTTATCTCGGCGCCGGCGTCGATACCCTCGATTACCTGGCGCGCGCCCTCGACGATCCTGGCAGCGGCGTGGACGCGCCCGCGGCGTTTCTGGTCGAGACCATACAGGGCGAGGGTGGTCTCAACGTCGCCTCGGTCGAGTGGTTACGGCGCTTGCAGGCCATTGCCCGCGCTCACGAAAGCCTGCTCATCGTCGATGATATCCAGGCCGGCTGCGGGCGCAGCGGGGCATTTTTCAGCTTCGAACGCGCGGCGCTCGAGCCCGATCTCGTGTGCCTCGCCAAGGCCGTCGGTGGGCTCGGCCTGCCACTCGCGCTGGTGCTGATCAAACCCGAATACGACCAGTGGCTGCCCGGCGAGCACAACGGCACGTTTCGCGGCAACACTCTGGCCTTGGTGGCGGGTGCGGCGGCGCTCGATTATTGGGCCGACACGCGCTTCGCGGCGCTGTTACGCGACAAGAGCGGGTTGCTCCGCGCGCGCTTGCAGGCGCTGGCGACCCGTTACGCGCCGCGCCGTAGCGCCGTGCGTGGCCTTGGCCTGATGCAGGGCATCTGGTTCGAGGATCCTGAAATGGCCGGCCAGGTCTCGCAAGCGGCGTTCCGGCGCGGGCTGATCGCCGAGACTTGCGGCCCGCGCGCCGAAGTGCTGAAACTGCTGCCGCCGCTCACCACCGATGTGCCGACGCTGCGGCAGGGTCTGGACATCCTGGAAGCGGCGCTCGCCGAGGTGAGCGGCCCGGCGCGAGCCTGCGCTTGAGGTGCGTCCATGAAGCCCGAAGCGCCGAGCGGCAGGAGTCCGACTTTTGCATGGAGCGACCGCGAGCTCAGCGAGCCGCTGGGCAATGAGCCGCTTTTTACCTCTCGTCTGCGATTGATCAAGGCCAGGCTTTCGCCACCGCGCTTGTTCATTTACGACCCGGACAGAGGCCACGTCGCCACCCGGGTGAGCGGGGCCGGGTTCCGCAAGCTATCGACGTTGCGCGTGTCCGACCGCAACTTGGAAAGGGCTCACAAAATCCTTCGCGCCGCCGGTTTCAATCCGGCAGAGCTCGCGCGATGCGAAGATAAGATCGTGCTGGGCAAGCTGATCGGCGGCGGCGAACTCGGCGTAGACTGGTTGCGCGCCCATTGGGGCGTGTTGTGCCGGGACGCTCCGGCAGCCTTCATGATTCGCCTGATCCTGGGGCAATGGGTCACCTTCACGCTCCAGCGGCAGCAGACCGAGGAGCAGGATCAGGCGCGCGCTGGCGCTGCCGAGACTGCCCGGCGGCTGGCGAACGGGCTAATCGATGACGGCGGTAAGGTGGATACCGACGCCGTCGCCGTCGCGCTCGAGCAGTTACAGGGCCATTTTTATCGTAGCCGATGGTCGCCCGACCCGCATGGCCCGCATCTCGACCGTATGCTCGCGTGTTTGAGCAAAGACGCCGGGCTGCGCGCGCAGTTACAATCGATCCGAGCGCCCGCGCCTGTTGCCGCCGACCTCGTACGCGCCACGCTCGGACTTCCAGCCACGCACTGCCCGACCGCCACCGATGCCCGCCGAGCGGTGCTGGCGGCCCTCCTGGCGGACCTGCGGCAAGGCTGGGTCGGTTCCTGCTTTGTCACTTGTCTCGCCATCCAAGTGCATGAGGAACAGCCGGACTGGCTGGTGCGTGACCTGAAGGCGCTGGTCGAAGACGGCAGACTCGTGGTGGGCCAGGGCGAGGTGCCGCTGAATTGCAGCGCCGACGCCGCCGACAATCCGCTGCTGCGCGCCTGGGAATACAGCCTGGCGAACCTCGCGGAAAACGGGCGGGCTTCTCATTACACGGCAACAATCGTCGAGGGTTGCGACAAGCTTCTGGGCGACGCCTGGCGCGATTATCATTTCCGCCAACACGGACAACCGCCGACCACCCAGCAGGAACAAGCGCGCGACGGATTGGCCCAGCGCGCCTGTGAGCTTTTCAAACGGCGCATGCGGTTGTTGTACGATGCCGCTGCTTTGCGCGAACGCCGTGACGATGACGGCCGCTCCGAGCGTGGCGGTTTCCTGATGCAGTTCCGGAGCGGCGAGGACGACGCCTGGCAAGCCATCGCCAATGGCGCGGCGTTCACCGCGCGCATCGGCGCAATCCTGCAAACGGTCGTGCCAGGACCTTGTCCAGACTTGCAAGACTATCTGAACGGTATCATCGAAACCGCCCTACGGGATTTAAAAAAAGGCGTGCTCCTCGATTACCTCAAGGCGAACCTCCGACCGCCGGGCAAGAGTCCTGGTTATCTGCAAACCGATCCGTGGCGCATCATGGCCGGTGGATTGCCCCAGCCGGTGTTCGAGAATTATTTTGGGCGCGAGCTCAAGCCTTCAGTCATCAATAATGAGGGTGGATCGGGCAAGCAATTGCTCGCTTGGATGGTCGGGCGACTGGCGGATCAGCGGGGTAATTTACCGGCCTCGGTGCTGATTTGCGGCCCAGCCCATGCCTTCTTGCTGAAACCCGGCGTACCCAGCATGGACGAGGCGCTGAATTTGGCGGAAGCCGTCGAGGCTGCGGATGCGAGCGCCTGGATCGAAGATCACCTCGTCCAGGCTGGAAAAACGCTGATCATCGGCGACAGCAACTGGGGTTTCGGTGCCCAACACCTCTATTTCGCGCTGCGCTACAACGCCGCCGCCAAGGATTTGGAGCTCTGGAATGCCGCTTACGACGGCGCTCGCTTCGCCCTGCTCGCGCCACAGCCGAACCAAGCGGCCTGGATCGGCGGCCGCTGGGAAATGTTCCCCAACCTCGGTGGCGCCGGAAGTACAACAACGACCTCAGTCGAGCACAAGGAGAAGATTCCCCATGTCCAGCCCTGAGCACATCCAGCGCTTGCTGCGCGAGATCGGCCCCGCCATCGACGCGGATGCCATTCTCCAGCATGGCGACGGCGCGTGGTCGATCCTGTGCGACGAAGACACCGTCATCGAGGCCGATTACGCCGCCGCCCGGCAGTCGCTGACGCTTGCCATGGACCTCGGCGTGCCGCCGGAGAGAACACGGTTGCGCTGTTACGAAGCCTTGCTCATCTGCACCTACCTGGGGCAAGGCGCGGGGGGGGTGGCGATGGCCCTGGACGGCCCGCGCGGGACGGTGGTCCAGCGCCTCGATGTTGTCGCTACTGGCCTCGATCTCGGCACGTTACAGGTGACGCTGGCTCGGTTCATCGAACATGCCCGCGAGTGGCGCGCGGTCATCGCTGAGGACGCGCTAATGGCTGATACGCCGCCTGGACCGCAGGCGCCGCCGGTCGGCGCGCTGCGCATTTAGTCATAGGGTTTCTTATCATGGGAGAGAATGGATCATGCCAAAACATGTTGAATTACGGGTCGGAAATACGACCACGGTGAATGAGTTGAAAAGCTTCGTGGAGCAGTTGGGCGCCGATCAGCAAATACGCGGAGAAAAGCACAAGGACGGCGCCATCACGCTCTACAGTAAGAATCCAAATCTGAACCAAAATCGCCTGCGGAAATTCTTCACGAGTTGGCAGCCCAGACGAGAAGCGCGGATAGAGAACGCCAGAGAGGCTATCGCGAAGGTGATACCACGATTCCAATCCGGTTGGCCCGGAGAGCCGCTGACCAAGCAGAGCGTGCTGGCGGCCATCGACCTACCCAACGTCGATCCGCGGCGTATGACGATAAGCACTCTTGTCGAGAGGCGTGACCCACAAGAACTGAAAAAACAGCTCCTCAAGACCGAGACCAAACTCAGCGAAATTCTGGCCGACCCTGAAATGGCCGAGGTATTCGAAAAATATTGCAAGCACCTTAAGGATGGGAGCCTGACAGGGCATCTGGATTTCCTGAAAGAGGTCAAGGACTACGGTTATGCAACGGCAAATCGGGCGGAACATGCGGACGCCATCATCAATCAATTCATTACCCCGATATCACCGCAATCCATCAATATTGCCGGACCGGTCCGCGCTGCCATCCTGAACGACCAGAAAAATAAACAGTATGACGATATCTGGAGAGCAGCCAAGAAGGAGGTTACCGAAGATGTGCTCGGCGCTGCGCTTCCGGATTTTCGTGCCTGGCTGAAAAACATTGATGTGGCAGAGCGGTAGCGCAAGACGGGCTGGCTGCCGGTTGCCAGACGGTTCCCTATGAACGGATAACGACTGTTCAGCGCAGTCGATCAATCAATTCGCGGAATTTGACCAAAAGTTACGGTGGGTTGCGGCGCTCAAGCCGCAACCCATATTACGCTTTCTTACATGCGCTCGATGATCGCCGCGATGCCCTGGCCGCCGCCGATGCACATGGTGACGAGCGCGCGGCGCGCGCCGGTGCGATGTAATTCATGCACGGCTTTGACCGTGAGGATGCAGCCGGTGGCGCCGATGGGGTGCCCCAACGACACGCCGCTGCCGTTCGGGTTGGTTTTATCCAGCGGCAAACCCAAGTCTTGAATGACCGCGAGCGCCTGAGCGGCGAACGCTTCGTTGACCTCGAAAATATCGATGTCCTTGACGGCAAGTTTGGTTTTTTCAAAAAGATTTTTCACCGCCGGCACCGGGCCTATGCCCATGTATTGGGGATCGACGCCGGCGAAAGCGTAAGCGACGATGCGCGCAAGCGGCTTCAGCCCGCGTTTTTCCGCCGCACCCCGTTCCATCAGGATGACGGCGGCGGCGGCGTCATTGATGCCGGAAG
Source organism: Gammaproteobacteria bacterium (assembly GCA_046347515.1). GTDB lineage: Bacteria > Pseudomonadota > Gammaproteobacteria > Competibacterales > Competibacteraceae > JAXMFZ01. Next base: position 26,528 of record JAXMFZ010000007.1, read on the forward strand.
CGTTGGCCGCGGTCACCGTGCCGTCCTTGTTGAACACGGGCTTGAGCTTGGCCAGTGACTCCATGCTGGCGTCGGCGCGCACGTGCTCGTCGCTCTCGAATAGCGTCACGCCCTTCTTGGATTTCAGCTCGATCGGCACGATCTGATCCTTGAAATAGCCCTTCTGCTGGGCATTGGCGGCGCGGCGGTGGCTTTCGACCGCGAGCTCATCCTGCGCCGCACGGCTGATTTTCCACTTGGTGGCGATATTCTCGGCGGTGACGCCCATGTGGCAGGCGTGGAACGGGTCATGCAGCGCCGCGACCATCGCGTCCACTGCGTCGGCGTTGCCCATGCGCTGGCCAAAGCGCATGGACGGCAGCCAATAGGGGCTGCGCGACATCGATTCGGCGCCGCCGGCGACCGCGGCGTCGCAATCGCCGAGCAGGATGAGTTGGGCCGCCGAGACCACGGCTTGCAAGCCGCTGCCGCATAGACGATTCAGGGTGAACGCCGGGGTGGTCTGCGGCAGGCCGCCGTTCAGCGCCGCGACACGCGACAGGTACATGTCGCGCGGTTCGGTATGGATGACGTTGGCGAACACCGAATGGCCGATGTCTTCGGGGTTGACGCCGGCGCGCTTGACCGCTTCCCTGACCATGGTGGCGGCGAGATCGCAGGGTGGGATGTCTTTCAGGCTGCCGCCAAAATCGCCGATGGCGGTGCGCACGCCGCTGAGGATAACGACTTCGCGTTGATGGCTCATGATGGCTCTCCAGTACAGTGCCCTCTCCAGCAAGAGAAGGGCAGCGGTGAGGGTTATTGGTTGGCGCGGTTCTTGACGAGATCGTCGACCACCGCCGGGTCGGCCAGGGTGGTGGTGTCGCCAAGGTTTTCGACCTCGTTGGCCGCGACTTTGCGCAGAATGCGGCGCATGATTTTTCCAGAACGGGTCTTGGGCAGTCCGGGCGCCCATTGGATGAGGTCGGGGGTGGCGATCGGGCCGATTTCCTTGCGCACATGCTGGACCAGCGCCTTGCGCAGTTCCTCCGTGGGTTCGATCCCCGCCATCAAGGTAACGTAGGCGTAAATGCCTTGGCCCTTGATATCGTGCGGGTAGCCGACTACCGCGGCTTCCGCGACCGCCTCGTGCAGCACCAGGGCCGATTCGACCTCGGCGGTGCCCATGCGGTGGCCGGCAACGTTGATCACATCATCGACGCGGCCGGTGATCCAGTAGTAGCCGTCGGCGTCGCGGCGCGCGCCGTCGCCGGTGAAGTACATGCCTTTATAGGCGCTGAAATAGGTGTCGATGAAGCGCTGATGATCGCCGTATACCGTGCGCATCTGCCCCGGCCACGGGCGGGTGATGACCAGATTGCCCTCGCACGCGCCTTCCAGCGTCGTGCCACTGGCATCGACGATGGCCGGCGCCACGCCGAAGAAAGGCCGCGTGGCTGAACCAGGTTTGAGCGGGGTCGCGCCCGGCAACGGGGTGATGAGAATGCCGCCGGTCTCGGTTTGCCACCAAGTGTCGACGATCGGGCAGCGGTCGTCGCCGACCACGCGGTGATACCATTCCCAGGCTTCCGGGTTGATCGGTTCGCCGACCGAACCCAGCAGGCGCAAGGACTGACGGCTGGTTTTCTTGACCGGGCTTTCGCCGTCGCGCATGAGCGCGCGGATCGCGGTCGGGGCGGTGTAGAAAATATTGACTTTATGCTTGTCCACCACTTGCCAGAAACGGCTGGTGTCGGGGTAATTGGGCACGCCCTCGAACATCAGCGTGGTCGCGCCGTTGGCAAGCGGCCCGTAAACGATATAGGTATGGCCGGTGACCCAGCCGACATCCGCCGTGCACCAGTAGATGTCGCCGTCGTGGTAGTCGAACACGTATTTGTGGGTGATGGCGGCGTATAAGGCATAGCCGCCGCTGGTGTGCAACACGCCTTTGGGCTTGCCGGTGGAGCCGGAGGTATAGAGGATGAACAGCGGGTCCTCGGAATCCATCGGCTCCGCCGGGCAATCGGCGGACGCGGCGCCGACCAGGTCGTGATACCAGAAGTCGCGGCCCTCGCTCCAGTGGATCTTGCCGCCGGTGCGTTTCACCACGATCACGGTCTTGATGCTCGGCGTTTTGGCGAGCGCTTCGTCGGCGTTGGCCTTGAGCGGCACTTTGCGGCCGCCGCGCAGACCCTCGTCGGCGGTGATCAGTACGTTGCAGGCGGAGTCGTTCACGCGGTCTTTCAGGGAGTCGGGCGAGAAGCCCCCGAACACCACCGAGTGGATCGCGCCGATACGCGCGCAGGCCAGCATCGCCACCGCCGCTTCCGGGATCATCGGCAGATAAATGCATACCCGGTCGCCTTTTTTTACGCCCTTGGCCTGCAGCGCGTTGGCCAGCCGGCAGACCTGCTCGTGCAGTTGCCGATAGGTGATTGTCTGGTCTTCCCTGGGGTCGTCGCCTTCCCAGATGATCGCGACCTGATCGCCGCGCTTGGCGAGGTGGCGATCCAGGCAATTGTAGGAGACGTTGAGCTTGGCGCCCTCGAACCAGCGGATATGGCCCTTGTCGTAATCCCACTCGCACACCTTGGACCAGGGCTTGAACCAATCGATGAAGGTCTGTGCCTGCTCGCCCCAGAAACCGTCGGGGTCAGCGATCGAGCGCTGGTACATAGCCTGATACTGGGCATCATTGATCCAGGCATGGGCCGCCGCTTCCGGGGGGACGGCGTACACTTTGGCGTCGGACATAGGAAAACTCCTTCTTATCATTGCGAGCAGGGCTAGTTTACATCCCTAGCCCTCGCGGGTGTTAGCGAGAGCCAGGTCATGATCTTGTCACAGTGGTTGTGTTATTTTTCGCAAGATATATAGTGACTCGTCAATCGACCGATAAAACCAAACGAGAGGAAAATCCTACGATGACCACGTCCAAGCATGCATTGATCCAGGTCAACGCTTCCCTGTCGCGTCGCCGCTTCCTGCAAGGCGCCGCCGCCACCGCTGCGGTCGCCGCCATCGGCCCCTGGCCGGTGCGCTCGCTCGGCGCCGGCAACCTGAACGTGGCGGCCTGGGGCGACTACAACCCGGCATTCCAGGACGGCGGCATCTTCGCCGCGTTCGAGAAAAAGACCGGCATCAAGATCAATTACACCACCTACGGTTCCAACGAAGAAATCGAGAACAAGTTGCGCGCCGCCGGCGGCAAGGGTTTCGATATCATCTTCCCGTCCGTCGATACCGGCCCCAATTACTACAAAGATAATCTGCTGGCGGCCATCGATGAATCCAAGCTGAAAGTCGATCAGGTCATCCCGGCGATTTATCGCGAATCGATCAAGCTCGGCGCGGCGTATCGCGGCAAGCGCTACTTGATCCCGTTCGACTGGGGCACCGAGGGCATGACCTGGGATTCCAGCAAACACCCGAACCTCAAGTACGGCGAACTATCCTATGGCCATCTGTGGGCCGATGACATGGCCGGCCAGGTCGCGGCGCGCCAGAAGTCGGTGCTGGTGAGCCTCGCGATCTATCTCGACGCCGCCGGCAAAGTCCCATCCAATCGCGGCCTCGACCTCTATAAGTCCGAAGCCGATTGCAAGCGGGTATTCGAGGAATGTCTGAAATTCGCGGTTGCTCACAAGAAAAACTTCCGCGCGTACTGGAACAACGGTACCGAGGCGACCGCCGCTTTCACCGACGCCGGTTGCACCATCGGCCAGACCTGGGACAACACCGGCACCGATCTGAACAAGAAAGTCGATAAAAAATGGCGCTATTCCATGCCCAAGGAAGGCGGCTTGGGCTGGACCGATACCCTCGGGATTCCGGCGGGCGCGGAAAATGTCGAGCAGGCCTACGAATTCATCAATTTCGTCTATACCCCGGAGATGGGCGCGATTTTCGCCAACAAAACCGGCTATAACTCGTGCGCCGTCAACGCGAATCAGCACTACGACGCCGATAAGAAAGCCGCGTTCGAGATGTCCTACCCGGACGCCGCGGCCATCGACAGCCTCTGGTGGTGGCCGGCGCAGACGCCGTTCTTCGCCGAACTGCGCGGCCAGTACGTCGAAAAGCTGACCAACGCCTAGGCCCTCACCCCGGCCCTCTGACGCGCGCGGGAGAGGGCAAACAGTCGTCTTTCGGTTGACGGGTAAGAAAGGGCGCATAAACATAACGGGTATACCCTCTCCGCCGAATGTGGAGAGGGCAGGGTGAGGGGGAGCGCGATCGCCATGCGCGGCAAAGATGTCCAACTCCAAAATGTGTCGGTGCGCTTTGGCGCGTATACTGCCGTTCATCCCACCGATCTGCATATCCAGGCCGGCGAATTTTTTTCCATCCTCGGTCCGTCCGGTTGCGGCAAGACCACGCTTCTTCGGCTGATTTCAGGCTTTCTCGGTCCCACTGGCGGAGCGGTGTTGATCGGCGGCGAGAACATGGCGGGGGTCGGCCCCAATCGCCGGCCGACCGCGCTGATTTTCCAAAACCTCGCGCTGTTCCCGCTGATGACGGTGTGGGAGAACGTCGCGTTCGGCCTGGAAGCCCGCGGCGTCGCCAAATCCGAGCGCAAGCGCCGGGCCGAGGAATTGCTGGATCTCGTCGCGCTCGCGGGTCATGGCGATAAGAAGCCCGGCGCGCTGTCCGGCGGCCAGCGCCAGCGCGTGGCGGTGGCGCGCGCGCTGGCGGTCGAGCCGGCGGTATTGCTGCTCGACGAGCCGCTGTCGGCGCTCGATCTCAAGCTGCGCCAGCACATGCGCGCCGAACTCAAAGCGATCCAGCGCAAGACCGGCGTAACCTTCATCTACATCACCCATGACCAAGGCGAGGCGCTCACTCTGTCGGATCGCATCGCGGTGATGCGCGCCGGGCGCCTGCAACAGGTCGGCACCACCGATGAGATTTACGCCAATCCGGCGACGCCGTTCGTGGCGAGTTTCGTTGGCGAGCAGAATGCGTTTACCGGTGCGGTCGCGGAAGCCGCCGATGGCTACGCCGTGGTCGCCACCGCGCACGGGCAATTGCGCGGGCGCAACCGCGACAAACTCAAGGCGGGCGAGGCCGCCATTTTATTCGTGCGCCCGGAACGCATGCGGATCGCGAATGGTGCTGCCCTCGATAATCGCATCATCGCAACCGTTACCCGCCGCGACCTGGAAGGGGCGTTCGTGAACCTGTTTCTGGACAGCGCCGGGCATGAACTGGTCGTGCATTTGACCAATGCCGGCGCCGCCGGGCGCGATCTGGCAGGTGCGCATACCGTTGGCTTTGCGACCGACGACGCGGTCGTCATGCGCGCGGGACAACTCGCCGATGACTAGCCTGATCCGTACTTATGGGCGTGCGCTGACTGCCTTGATCGGCTTGCTCGCGGCGCTGTGGGTGTTTGGCATGATCGTCGCCCCGCAGATCACCATGATCGATCACTCGTTCTGGTACATCGAGCGCGCCGGCAGCGCCGCCGAGCTCAGCCAGAAGATCGATGGGCTATACAACGAGGTCACGCTGCTAGAGCTGGATCGCGACGCGCTCAAGAACAAGACGCAAGACGAGGCCGGCAAAGCCAAGCTCGCCGACTTCGAGGCGCAAATCGCTGCCAAGAAAGCCGCGATCGCCGACCTCGAAACGCAGGAGAATCAACCGCGTAAAGTTTATTCCGGGCGCAATTACACCCGCATGAGCAGCCTGCATTTCCAGATTTTCGTGAAGACCATTTTTTATGCCGCGTTGGTGACTTTGCTGGCGCTGATCGTCTGCTATCCCATCGCCTACGCGGTTGCCCACCTCGCCACGCCCAATAAAGCGGCGCTCCTCATGCTCGGTCTGATCGTGCCCTATGCCATCAATGAATTGCTGCGCATTTATGCCTGGCTGATGATCCTCGACTATCAAGGCGTGTTGAACAGTTTCCTCGACTGGCTGGGGTTGGTCGATATCGAGAGCCGCCAGTGGGTGCCGTTTCTGGAATACAGCGGCAGCGTGTTCGTGGCGATGATCTACGCCTATATCTTGTTCATGGTGTTTCCGATCTACAACACCGTCGAGACGCTGGATCGCAACCAAATCGAGGCGGCGCGCGACCTCGGCGCATCGACTTGGATGATCCATCGCCGGGTGGTGATTCCGCACGCCAAACCCGGCATCGCGGTGGGCTGCATCATGACTTTCATGCTGTCGGCGGGGTCGTATTCGGTGCCGCAGATCATGACCCGCGGCAAGGGCGGCGACTGGTTTTCGCAGCTCATTTATCGGCAGTTCTTCGAGTCCAATAACTGGAATATCGGCTCGGCCTACGCCTTTACCCTGCTGATCACCTGCACGCTGTTCATCTTCCTGATGATGGCGATTTTCCGCGTCGGCATTCGGGACATCGCCAAATGAACGCGGCGGAGGGCGGCAAGAGCCGGCTTGTTTTGAATGTTTATCTGGTCATTTTTTTCATTTATCTGTTCGCGCCGCTGCTGGTCATGGTGTTGGCCGCTTTCAACGCCTATCAGTACCCATCGGTGACGCAATGGCAGGGTTTTACCCTCAAGTGGTTTGGCGAACTCGCCAACGACCAGCGCATGCTGACCGGCGCGCTGCATTCGGTGATCATCGGACTCGGCGTGATCGCGTTATCATTGCCGCTGGGATTGGCCGGCGCGCTCATCCTGACGCGCCTGGAATCACGCTTCAATACGTTGCTGTACGGCGTGATGGTATCGCCGATCCTCACTCCCGGCATCATCCTCGGCATCTCCACCCTGATCTTTTGGCGTAACTTCGAGGTGAGCGGCGGCTTATTCCTCGCCGCCGTGGCGCAGTCCACTTTCATCGCATCGTATTCGATGCTGCTGTTCATGTCGCGCTTGCAGCGCCAGGATCGCACGCTGGAAGAAGCCGCGCTGGATTTAGGTGCGTCGCCGTGGCTGATGTTTCGTCGCATCACGTTGCCGTTTCTCGCGCCGACCGTGTTCACTGCCGCCGTGATCGCGTTCCTGCAATCGTTCGAGAACTACAACACCACCGTGTTTTCCATCGGCGGAAGCTATACGCTCGTCACCGAGATCGGCTCACGTTTTCGGTTTGGGTTGAGCCCGGTGGTGAATGTGATCGGTTTTATTTTCGTGGTTATCACGATCGTGGCGGCGACGCTATATGTACTGCTTAGACAGCGCGAGCGGAGACAAGCCACGGCCGCGTAATATAAGCGCGCCTGCGCGGTTCACGGCGTGATCCGGCCGGTCACGACCATCGGCTCCACACAGGGTCCTTCGGGGCAAGCGGAGAATTTGTTCAAGAAAACCGCGATGATGTCCTGACCATACACGTAAATGTCTTGAATGCTATAGCCGTCTGGGCAGCCACGGCGCTTGGGAAGCTGGGTATCGTTTTGCAGAACCCAGGATTTTTTCGTTTTGAGATCTGTCAGCGTCAGTTCGAGCAACTGGGCGTTTTCTCCGTAGATGTCGAGCTTGTTGCAGTCGGGAGAATCGGCTTTTTTTTCCACTATACGGAGTTCGAAATCGTCGCCGATCCCAACATCGTAAGGGCTGCGCTTGAATCGAACCCGATGCGGATCGACCGAAAGATCGGATAGCTTGTGAGAAACGACGTGCTGGCCGAGATTGCCCGCCTTGATGGGCGTCGCGGGATTCTTGACATAGGAATTGCCAACCGTGTCTACGTAATAGGTGAGCGTCTTGTCGCACTCGTCGCATTCGCTCGATGGCGTTTCGCGATAGCCGAGAAACCGGCCGTCTTCGCTGAAGCCCATGAATTCCATCTGATTCAAGTACCCGGCGTGGGTGTAATCCTCGCGCGCGTTCGCCAATGCCGGCAACGCCAAGCTAACCGCCGCCAGAACAACATTCTTCATCCCAACTTTCATGCTGGAAAACCCCTCCGCCAATCGATGCCTGCCTGTTAGGCAGGCACCCCTTGTCACGCAAATCTAGGCCGCCAGCGGCGGCCTCGATTCGCCATCGGCTTTTGTCCGTAAATGAGCCAACCCGGGCGAGAACAAATCCAACGCCTTGAGATCGCCCAGTATGGTCATCGCGACCGCGTGAGCAGGAACTTGCATCAAGCCTATGTTCCATGACCGGATACGATCCGCCCAGAAGTTGTCCAGGCCGCTGTGCCCCTTGCCTTTGCCCCACAGTGAAAAGTAGTCATAGTCCCCCACGGGCTTATCCCCTTTGTATTCTTCGCTGAGCCACCGGTAGCGCACGCCCAAGTGCATGGATTCTCCTATTTTCTTGTACTTAGCTTTGAATTGCTCGAAGGTCTTGGCCTCGGTGTTTTTGAAGTAGTCGAAGTAAACGCCGATCCGAAACGCTTTCAGACTCGGCATCAATGCTTCACGGATAGCCAATAAATCGCTGGTCATAGCGATCTGGGTCACAGGATTGTATCTGTCCCCTTGAAGATCGAAGTCGAATTCGGAGCCGAACTTATGGGATTCGTGACCTTTTTCCCTGGTCATGTCATGGATGGCCAATGGTTTTTTCAAGGCTTCGGCATAGCGGTAGGCCACTACCAGCGGGGCTGTCAACGCGTAATTATTGAGTTGGCGCGGTTGGTTTATGACCAGCCAATTGCTGAGACGAATGCGCAGAACGTCCTCGAAATGCTGGCTGATTTGTTCATAACTTGCTTTCATCATGAGACTCATTCCTCTGTAATCCGGTTCACGTCGCTAGGGCGACTTCCTGCATGGCACCGGCTAGCGCCGCATACATGCTTCGGCGCAGGTGGTAAGAAAGTCCCTCTCTGTTCTAGCATTGTGATATATTTTGGCTAATCATCGTTAGTAAATTTTAACCATGTTAAAATAAAAATTATGTCAAATTCCACCACAAGCGCTGAATCAACCCGTGCTTAGCGCTGCCAGCAGCACGTAGGCGATCATTATCAGCACCGCCAGAGACGCGGGAGTCCACAGCGCCGCCCGGATATCGTGCAATTGCGCGGTGCTGTAGGCAAGGAAATGGAGGATGCGGAAAACGACATAAACGCTGTACAGCGCCGCCGCCAGAACCAGCGGTGGGTTGGCGAGCACGAACAGCAGTCCAGCCGCCAAAAATCCGGGTATGCTTTCGAGATCGTTCTGATTGATGCGCCGCGACCGCTCGACGTAGTCGTTGGGTTCGATCTGTTCTGGTCTGGGGTTTGGGTTGGCGGGGCTTTTGCGCAGATCCTCAGGGTTACGGAATCCTCCGTGGACTTTGAGCATCCGATAGACAGTCATCCAGGGTTGTAGCATCAGTTTCAGCAGCATCAGTGAAGCAGCTATGACATAGAATCGAAAAGCCGGATTTTCCAATGACAGCAAAGTCGCGATCATGGTGTTCTCCTTTCTCAGGAATCGCCAATTGATGATAAATTGTTTACTTATGTTAAAATTATAGATCATCGTAAAATAACTAAGGACAGAGTTGCAAGAAAATGTCTGCAGGAGACGTTATGCAAACCAAACCGCTCAAGCGGGTTGCGTTGAAACGACTGAAGACCAAAGAAGAAATACTCACGGCCGCCTTGGAGAATCTGTTGGATCAGGGCATGGAGGGCTTGACGCTGGCCGCCGTCGCCGAAAAGCTGGGCTTCACCAAGCCGGCGCTCTATCATTATTTCCGCTCCAAGGAAGACTTGCTGCGCAGCCTCATCTTGGAATTGCTGCACCAGGAAACGATCGCGTTGATCGATGCGGTTTCCAAAAGCGCGGGGCGCGGCACCGTGCTGGGTACGCTGATCCGGGCGTTTTATCAGCATTATCGTGGTCGCCTGAACGCATTTCGGTTGATTTATTGCCAGTTTCAGCTCATGGACGTGCGCACCTTAGGGTTTGACGCTGACCTCATCCGTAATGACGTCAATCCGCTGACGCACCGGCTGTTCGATATCGTCGTCTCGATACTCAGCGACAATGGCAAGCATCTGGCAACGCCGGCAATGCGCCAGCTTGCGTTCGCGGCCTGGCTGGCGGCGGTGGGTTTGTTGGAAATGATCGGCATCGCCGACGCCGGCAAGGACCCGCTGCGGCATTCCGACGACGCGTTGTTGAGCACCCTCGAAAAAGTGTTCAACGCCGCGGCCGATACTCCCGCCGCCTTGGCGTAGCCGCTCAAGAACGGGCAACCGCAGAAGTTGTTGCGACTGACTTCGTCGTGCTGTAACGGGCGAGGATTGACCGGCGTCGCCCGTGTTAAAGTTGCGCAATGCGCATCGCTTTAGGCATCGAATACGACGGCACCGATTTTCGTGGCTGGCAGAGCCAACAGCCCGGCGTACGCACCGTACAAGGCGCGCTGGAAGCGGCGCTCGCGAAAATCGCGAATCACCCGGTAGAAGTGGTCAGCGCGGGCCGCACCGACGCCGGCGTCCACGCTAGCGGCCAGGTCGTGCATTTTGACGCCACCGTCGAGCGGCCCTTGCGTGCCTGGACGCTGGGCGCGAATACCCAGTTGCCCGCCGATGTCAGCGTGAGCTGGGCGCAGGTCGTCCCCGACTATTTCCACGCCCGCTTTTCCGCCCACGCACGGCGTTATCGCTATGTCATTCTCAACCGCCCCACACGCTCGGCGTTGCATCGCCAGCGGACCACCTGGTGGCATCGTCCGCTCGATAGCGAGGCGATGCAAGCCGCGGCGCGGGAGTTGATCGGCAAACATGATTTTTCCTCGTTCCGCTCCGCCGAATGCCAGGCCCGTAGCCCGGTACGCGAACTGCGAAGACTAGAGATCACGCGCCAGGGCGAATTCGTGATCCTGGAGGCCGAGGCCAATGCGTTTCTGCATCATATGGTGCGCAATATCGCTGGGGTGTTGATGGCGATTGGCGGCGGCGACCAGCCCTCGACCTGGGCGCGCGAGGTTCTGCAAGCGCGTGACCGCACCCAAGCCGGTATGACCGCGCCCGCGGCGGGGTTGATATTGATCGCGGTAACCTACCCCGATGAATTCGGGTTGCCGCCGCCGCCGTCGTGACCCAGTAACGCCGTCTGTTCCCTGTTTAAACCGTGCCTTTGGGGGCGCCATCGTTGATGACATCGGTCCCCGCGCCCGCGTGGATTTCCGGTTTGTCGGCGGGTGGATCGCCGATCGGCAGAGGATCGGGTGGATAATCATCACCGCTAGGCTGATCCGGGTTCACCGGCATGGGGATTTCCACGGGTGCGCGTGGTTGATCCCGCTTATCGCCGGTATCGTCGATGCCTGCGTCGGTGCTGGCGGTGGCTTCCTGGGGGCTAGTCGGTGCTGTGAAATGAGTGGACATGGGTACCTCGGATAGGTTGTGGCATCGCAAGTCAACAACAAATAGGCAATCTATACGCCATGAATAAATATGATATTAATCAAATAGTCGAAATTTATATCAAGAGAATAATCGATTAGCGCGGGTAATTCTTACAAGAATCGTGGCACGCGCATGGTAGGAAGTCGAAGAATGCCTACCTCTCGGCATGGTAGTTGCTCATCCAGTTTCACGTGCCGCACGGGCCGAGAGTCAAGGGGTAGCGCTGATGGACGGACAAAATTACGAATGAACGCGGCGCTCTGGTTTTTGGTCGCGGGCGCGTTGCTGATCTTCGCGGTCGTCACCCGCTCGCTCGCGCAGCGCATGTGGTTTTCCAGCGCGATGTTCTATCTCGGCGCCGGCCTCGCAATCGGTCCGGCGGGGTTTGGCGTGACCGGGATGGACGCGGTAAAAGATTCATGGTTCCTGGAGCGCCTGACCGAAATCGCGGTGATCCTCTCATTGTTCACCACCGGACTCAAGTTGAGCCCGGCATTGGCTGATCGGCGCTGGTGGATTCCACTCAGGCTGGCGTTCGGCGCGATGGCTCTCACCGTGGGTTTGCTGGCGTTGGCGGGCGTCGTTTTATTTGATTTATCCTGGGGAGCGGCGATCCTGCTCGGCGCCATGTTGGCTCCGACCGACCCCGTGCTCGCCTCCGATGTGCAAGTGACCGATGCCGGCGATCGCGACCGCCTGCGCTTCAGCCTGACCGGTGAGGCCGGGCTCAACGATGGCGCTGCGTTTCCGTTCGTGATGCTGGGTTTGGGCCTGCTCGGCTTGCATGAGATCGGCGCTTGGGGTTGGCGCTGGCTAGCCATTGATGTCGTGTGGGCGACGCTAGGCGGGCTGGCCATCGGCGGCCTGCTCGGGATGGGTGTCGGACGTCTGGTGCTGTACTTACGCACCCATCATCAGGAAGCGCTCGGGTCGGACGAGTTCTTGGCGGTAGGGCTGATTGCACTAGCCTATGGCTTGGCCCTCACAGTACAGGCTTATGGGTTTCTCGCGGTGTTCGCCGCCGGAGTTGCGCTGCGCTGCATTGAACGCGTTGCGGCGGATGAGGCGCCCGCTTCCGCCATGCCAGTCGATATCACGGGGATGGGCACGCCGTCCGAGGCGCTCGCCACTGATCCGCAACATGCGCCCGCTTATCTCGCCGAATCGGTGCTGGCGTTCAATGAAAAAGCCGAGCACATCGGTGAATTCGTGGTCTTGTTGTTTGTCGGCATGATCATGGCGCCTTATCTGCTCGCGCCCTCGCAATGGGGAATCATCGCGCTCTTGTTCCTCGTCATCCGCCCGCTGGCGGTGGCCGTGAATTTGTTGGGGTCTAGGGCGAATCGTATACAGCGCATCCTGATTGCGTGGTTCGGTATTCGCGGCCTCGGATCGGTTTATTATCTTGCTTACGTCATCCAGCATGGGTTGCCGGATCTGATCGCCGAACCGCTCGCCGAGGTGGTGCTGACGGCGGTGGCGGTGTCGGTGATCATACACGGGATATCCGTCGTGCCGCTGATGCGGGGTTACGAAGAATACACGGCCAAACGCCGCGCCTCTCGTTGAATCGAGACGGCGCCGCGTCGGGGGTCTAGCGCAGGGGTTCGGCTCTCGGCAAGATCAGGATTTGGATTGATGAGCGCCACCGGTCTCGACGCCGCGCTTGCCAGCTTCGAGGCCTTCGCGGACGACGGAATAACCGCCGGCTCATGGGTTTTGGCTCAGGCCGGGACATGCCCGAACTCTTGCGTGCCCAATGGCGGTGTTGGCCATGGCGGCGATGAACTTCTGCTCCACGCCCGCGCGGGCGGCGTCATCGCGTGCGGCGACGATGCCCGGTTCGGACGCTCGCTCGCCCACCGCGGCGGTGAACAAAGCAACGCCTGCGCCGCTCGCCGCGATGGTTTTATAGTGCTTGTACGCCTCGGCGATGAAGTGCAACGCGTCGGCTTGTTTCTGCAATGCCTCGATGCTTTTCGCCCCGTCCGGGATATAGATGGCATCGTAGTGGATAGAACCGCCGGCGGTCAGTAGGGTCTTATCAACGCTGATGGCTTGCCCGCCCGTGCCTTTGATTTCGCTGAGCGTCATCGACACGATTTCGGAACGCACGCCCGCATCGATCAGCGCCGAACGCATCCGTTTCAACTCTTCGTCGTCGAAGCCATCAGCCGCCAAAATGCCCACCAGCCGACCCTTGGCGGTAGTTTTGACCGTTTCCACCATACTGATGGCGGGCGCCTTGCGCCGATTGTTGGGATTGGCGGTGCCTGGATCATCCAGCGGCGGCGCCACCCCAATGCCGTTGGCCACTTGTACCGCCAAGCCGTGATCGACCTGGTTGAGAAGTTCCACCATGCGCTCGCGCACCGCTTTGGTTTCGACTTTGCCCAGTTCGAAGCGGGCGGCATTCACCAAGTGTTCTTGTTCGGGTGCCGCCAGACTGCTCCAGAACAGAGTCGCCTGGCTGAAGTGATCGTTGAAGCTCTCGCTGCGCACGCGGACTTTGGGACCCCCCACCTGGGCGGCGTAGCTCATGAATCCGCGCAGCTTGTCGGGCGACTGCATGGGGCAGCCGCCGGCCAATGAATTCGGCTCGTAGGCGACGCGACCTTTGCGCATCGAGTACCGCATCCGCCCGTCCAACTGGTTGTTGGAAACCGGGGCGACCGGACGGTTGATGGGCAGTTCGGCGAAGTTCTGGCCGATGCGGGTAATCTGGGTATCGAGGTAAGAGAAAAGCCGCCCTTGTAACAGCGGGTCGTCGCTGAAGTCGATGCCCGGCACCATGTGCGAAGGGCAGAAAGCCACCTGCTCGGTTTCACCGAAGAAATAATCGGGGTTGCGGTTCAGCGTCATTTTGCCGACGCGCCGTACCGGTACCACGTCCTCGGGGATGATCTTGGTGGGGTCGAGAATGTCGAAATCGAATTTGTCGGCATCCGCCTCGGTAATCAGCTGCATACCCAATTCCCATTCGGGGTAATCGCCGACCTCGATGGCTTGCCAGAGGTCGCGGCGATGATAATCCGGGTCTTTGCCGGCGAGTTTCTGCGCCTCATCCCATACCAACCCGTGTACCCCTAGCATCGGTTTCCAGTGGAATTTCACGAAGTGGGCTTGATTCTGTTCGTTGATCAGGCGGAAAGTATGGACGCCGAAGCCCTCCATCATCCGATAACTCCTGGGAATGGCGCGGTCGGAAAGCGCCCACATGATCATGTGCATGGATTCCGGCATGAGCGATATGAAGTCCCAGAAGGTGTCGTGCGCGGTCGCGGCCTGCGGCATCTCATGATGCGGCTCGGGTTTGGCGGCGTGGATGAGGTCGGGGAATTTCATGGCGTCCTGGATGAAGAACACCGGGATATTATTGCCGACCAGGTCGAAATTGCCTTCCGGTGTGTAAAACCGCGTCGCGAAGCCGCGCACATCGCGCGCCGTGTCCGCCGAGCCGCGAAAACCGACCACGGTGGAAAAGCGCACGAACACCGGCGTTTTCACATTGGGGTCTTGCAAGAAAGCCGCCTTGCTGAACTGCGCCAACGGTTCGTAGACCTGAAAGTAGCCATGCGCCGCCGAACCGCGCGCATGGACCACGCGCTCTGGTATGCGCTCATGGTCAAAATGGGTGATCTTCTCGCGCAAAACGAAATCTTCCAGGAGCGTCGGGCCGCGCGCGCCGACGCGTAGCGAATTCTGGTTGTCGCTGATTCGCACTCCTTGGTTGGTGGTGAGGTGCTCGCCCTGCTGGCTGGTCGGCACTGCCTTCAAAGCCTCGTCTTTGCTTTGCTCTTCGAACGCCGCGAAGGTTTCGGCGGGGCATTGGGCCGCTCCAGTTTCCGCTGCCTTGCCCTGGGCGCTTGCCAGCACCGGCAGGTTGAGGCTCATGGCGCTAACACCCATGGTTTTCAAAATCGCACGTCTCGATACATGGTTTTGACTATCGCTCATCGAAATTCCAGCCCTTCGTGTTTGGTTAAATCCAGCACGGTTGTGCACAAGCTATGCCCGTGCCTCTAAGTTATTGGCCGATAAAGCTTTGAGCTTCGAGAAATGCCTGTATGCGGCAGTCGCTCGACAAGGGGATGTGCAGCCTTTACAGGCTGGCTTGTAGTTGTTACAGATGGGTAGGCACGGTGCGCTCGATCAGCCGCTCGGCCGGTAGTTGTTACATAGCGCTTGTAAAGATTACAGCGGTGCCGATGGGGTTCGGCATGGCAGCCATGCTCGCGAATGCCGCGACAGCATTACGCAACCGCCACCTTAGGGGCGCACGGCATATTCATTGCTGGGTGGTTGACAGTTCCTGAATACTATTACGCGTGGAGATAACGATATGGCGGACAGTTTATTGGATCCCGATGCCCTGACTCCACAGGGTCCGGTTCCCGGCGGCGGTGTTGGTAAGGGGCACGGCACGCGCGCGCTGGGTCCCAGTGATTCTTCGGATACCGGCGCGGATATTGTGGGCGGTCCAGGGCTTATCGATGGCGATGTGCTCGGCCTCGAGCGCGGTACCAATGAGGATTCCGAAGGTGGTTCCGCTCTCGACTCGGCGGGGCCTAGCATCGGCGACAGTGACCTCGACGCCGATACCGATTCCGCTGGCACCGGCGAGCGCATTGGCGCGGGCAGAGACCCGGCCGCAGGTGTGAACCACGACATTGGTTTCGATCGCATCGTCGACGCCAGCGAAGCCGGCCTCGGTGGCGGATTGGATCAGGCCGAAGAAGCGCAACTCGGCGTGCCCCACGAGCAACGGGAGGAGCGCTTGAGAGAAGACGCTGCGCGATGACTGAAATAGATCACACGTTCGCGGAATCTGGCGGTTCCGATTGCGCGCCGAAAGTCTTCCAAGGGCGAAAGGAACGCGGCGTCATCGTGATAATGGATGGGGATCGCGATGCGCGGCTGGATGCGTGTGATCGCCTTTATGCATTGATGCCTATTCCATCGGGTCATGGTTCCCAGAACGTGCGTGCCGTCGAGGCGAGACAGCCTGAGGTCGATCCTGGAATAAGGCTGCCCGAGCCCAGATAAATCTTCGCCATGACGTAGCGTTGCCCAGATGGAGGTGAATGCCCTCGCTATCCCATGGGTTTGGCCACCATCAGGTAATACACCACCATGAGGCCCGCGAACGCCGGAATACCAAGCGCCACCCAGAGGCGCTCGTAGCGCCAATAACGGTTGGGGAGCGCGGTGTTGGCGGTGGCGGCGTGGGCAGCCATGTCGCGCATCTTGATCTGTAGCCAGACCACCGGCAGCCAACAGGCACCGGCGATGAAATATAGCATCAATGACCACGCGATCCAGCCTGACCACACCGGAAAACCCGCCAGATACGCCATGTAGAGGCCAGTGATGGGTTGCACGATCACGCTCGGTGTGGTGAACCACCAATCCGCCCGCACCACCTGCGCGTTGACCACGGCGATGGCGCGCACGTCGCGGCTGCGATTGGTCCAAAACATATAGAATGCGGTGCCGAAGCCGGTGCCGAACATGAAAGTGGCCGACAGAATATGCAACCATTTAGCGAACACATAATCCATCAGCGTTTGCCCATGAGTAGCAATACCGCGAGAATCGCCAAGATGGGTATGTTTTTCAAGAGGGGTCCGAACGGATGCAGCCAGAATTCCGGCAGACGCCACGCAATGATGAGCGAATACATGCCGATCAAGCCGATCTGTAACCGCCACAACCAACGCCCGCGACTCACCCATAGCGTTGCCATCCCGAGCGCCAGATCCAGCGCCGCCGCGCCGTATAAAAGCACGCTTGCGAATATGCCGCTCGCACCGACCCGCGCGAGCAAGTGGTAACTCCCGCTGCGTGGATAGACCCCGAGCGCTAGCACGCCGGTGACGATCCACACCAGCGCCAGGGCGGATCTCAGTAGCCACTCCGCCCAATACCAGTGTGCCGCGCCGCGCTCGAGCGCCGCGTTTGCCGGGTTGATGAACTCGGCCACGGCGCGCGGCGCTCTGCCGAGCAGCGCGCTGACCGCATCAGCCGGGGCATGGTTACCGCGCTCGAGCATCGCCAGGGTCTCGCGCCGCAACAGTGCGCCGGGCACAACCGCGCCGATATGGGCTGCGAGTCGCACCAGCGCAAGCGGGATGGATACGAACCGTGCCGGCGCGAGATTCAAGCCGGCACGGAGAGTCACCAGCATTTGCCGCCAGGATAAAGAAACGGGGCCGACACAAGCCAGGGTGCGGCGCTGCGCGCCTGCGCCTGCGACCAGCGCCACCACGACCGCGGCCAAATCATCGATATGGATGGGTTGTACGATCTGCGCGCCGGTTCCCGGCAACGGAATCCAGGGCAATACCGCAAGACGCCTGAACAGGGCGGCGCTGGCGCCGTCGGTGCCATAGACCAATGACGGCTGCACGATGATCCAGTCCAGATCGAGGGTGCGCAGAAAGTCGTCCGCCGTCTTCTTACTCGTATGGTAATGGGAATGCGCCTGCTCGTCGGCGCCTAGCGCGGAGATCTGGATGACGCGCGCGACCTGGGCTTGTCGGCAGGCAGAAAAAAGCGCGATCGGCGCTTGCGCGTGCAGCGCATCAAAGGTTTGTACGCCACGCTCGTGGAGAATGCCCACGGCATTGATGACGATCTCGACGCCGACAAGCCTGGAAAGCCGAACCGTCGGGTCGTGGTCGCGGGTGAAATCAACGACGATGTGATGGCTGATCCGACGCTCGCCCGAGTGATGGAGCGGCGCGGCCACAACTGATGACCTCATGGCCCGCGCGAACGGGTGCGCGCGCCAGATGGGAGCCGATGAAGCCGGTCGCGCCGATGATCAGTACATGCAAGGTTAACGGGCGTTCCTATGGGCGGTACGATAAATTACACCATTCGCGTCGGCGCCGGCCAGCATACCATCGCAGGCGTCCGTAAGACCTGCGACGCCACACGATCGAAGCGTTAGCGAACCTATTTCCAAACCCAGAGACTACCGACCGCCCATTGGGCTTGACTCACTTGACTAATTCGTCATGCCGTTGGACGGATGGGTCGAATCATTGTTCGTATCTGCCGGGTTGGATGTGGCGGAATCCCCGCTCCGCTTTTTCTTCCAACCGGTGCGTTCCGACAAGGTCGCATCGTCACGCATGGCAGCAAACTCATCGTTGTCGATATAACCGTCGCGATTGCGATCGACTTCCGACCAATACTTGACCATTCCTTCGTGGGACTTCATTTCTTCGGGGGACAGCTTGCTGTCATTGTTGGTATCCAATACCGCGAACTCATCCCAGCTCTTGCCGCTGGGTTTGATCGTGCTGGCGCCGTCCGGCGTGCTACTGCCTTTTTGCCAACCCGTTCTTTCCGCCAAGCTGCGATTTTTGACGAGATCGTCGAACTCGACGGGATCAATATATCCATTATGATCGGTATCTACATCGTTCCAATACTGAACGACACCGCTGTATTCTTCCATTTCGCCACGGCTCAGCCGGCCATCGACGTCAACGTCAAGACCCTTGAAATCCGCCGCGAAAGCAGCGCCTGAAGCCATCAAAACCACAACCAACAGCGGTTTGGGTGAAAATTTCATAGGTACCTCCACCGAATGAATGAGAACGGCATCGCATAACACTCGACCCTACCGCATGGATTGGCCGTATCGCGATGTGGAAATGGCTATAGGCAGAAATGGTGCCAGACCTACAGAGTTTGGCATAGGCACTGAAATCAAAAGCATATCCACGGCCCGGCAATGGCGCTGGATGAGTGATCGCCGGAAATGTTTTCAACAAATTGAAATTATTATTTTTTTATTGAACTCATGGAGAATGGAGCAGTAGCGTCTCAAGCATTCCTTCCGGCACATTTTGAACGCGCGGGGCGAGCGAGATCAGATTGCAAGAATTACATGGGCTCTTGTAAGGCTTGCCTATTTTATCTTCCGAAAACAAGATATCTATATTATAAAACAATATCTTGAGTATAGGCATGGATGTTGCCCTATATCCAAGCAATCGCGGATTTTATAGACGAAGCATTGTTTAATAAGCCGCGATTCAATCCAAAAGACGGTGATGCGAAGGAGCATACGAAATGGCTGAAAATTACCCACAACAGCAACAGGGGAATGGTCACGAACGTGGTGGTGGCCATAGCGAGCATGAAGGAAATTGGCGCCAGGGCGGCGGTCATGAACAAAGTGGACGGGGCGTTTACACGCAATCCGGCCAAGCCGGCTGGTACGGTGGCGGTCAACAGGGTAGTTATGGTAGCCAGAGTGGTCATGGCAATCAGGGCGATTATGGCAGCCAGGGTAGTCAGGGCGGGCGCTATGGCAGCCAGCAAGGGAACTACGGCAACCAAAGTGCTAGCCATGGCTGGCAAGGCGGCGCTTGGCAATCGGGCGGCCAAGGTGGCCGATATGGGCAGCAGGGCGGCTACGGCGGCCAAGGTGGCTACCAGCCATATCAGCAAGGCAATTACGGCCAGCAGGGCGGGCAGAGCGGCTGGTATGGTGGCGCCAGCAGGGCGGGCAGAGCGGCTACGGCCAGCAAGGCAGTGATTGGCAACAGGGCGGCATGGGTGGTGGTTCCATGGGCGGCTGGCAATCGGGTCAGGGTCGTCAAGGCCAGTCTCAATCGTACGCCAATCGCGGTCCCAAGGGTTACAAACGCTCCGATGAACGCCTCAAGGAAGATATTAGCGAGCGCCTGATGCAAAGCCATCACATCGATCCGAGCGAGGTCAGCATCGAAGTCAAAGACGGCAAAGTCACCCTGGAAGGCACGGTGACCGAACGCCATATGAAGCACGCGATCGAGGACTTGGTCGAAGCCTGCCCCGGTGTACAGGATGTAGATAACCGTGTCCGCGTGCAACGCGCCGGTGCCGAGAATGGTGGAACCTCATTGGAAAGCCAAAGCGGTATGGGATCATCCAGTAGTGCGATGGGTTCCAGCTCGCTTGGCGGAATGTCGGGCTCGTCCAGTTCCGGATCATCCGGTGCTTCCAGAGCCAAGAAGGAATAGCCCTTCTTCGGAAGACTGGCCAGGGATGGGCCTTTTTCAAGCCTACATAGAAACATCGACTATGCCGGCCGTCAATCAGGACTTGCACGGCAGCGCCCCGGACAATGGCGCCGTGGCTTTGCTTCTCATCGATGTCATCAATGACCTGGAATTTCCCGGTGGCGCCGAACTTCTGCCGGTAGCCATGGCCATGGCCGAGCGTTTGGCGGATCTGAAACAAGCGGCCAGTCGCGCACGTATCCCCATCATTTATGTCAATGACAATTTCGGCAAATGGCGCTCCCAGTTCCAGCAGCTCATCGATCATTGCCTGATGGACGGCGTGCGTGGGCAACCTTTGGTCCAACTCCTGAAGCCAGAGGACGCCGATTATTTCGTATTGAAGCCGAAACATTCCGGTTTTTTCGCTACCCCTCTGGAAACACTGCTGGCGTATTTGGGCGCGAAAACGCTCATCATTACCGGTTTGACCAGCGATAGCTGCGTGATGTTCACCGCCCATGACGCTTACATGCGCGATTTCCGCTTGGTCGTTCCCGCCGATTGCGTGGCTGCCATCGATCCCGATGACCAGCGTCGCGCGTTAGCCTATATGGCGCGGGTCATGAAGGCGGACGTGCGTTCTTCCGCCAAGCTGGATTTGGAGCGCCTGAATACGATGGAAGACTATGCTTGAGGACGAGCCGCGTCGGTGTTAGCGCGTCGCTTCAACCCGCGCATCGCCGCCCGATAAGCCGTGCCCGCTCAGCCAGGGAGGTCCTGGGCAATGCTCAACAATTCCGCGCCTTCCTTGACCTGATCTCCTACCGTGTAATGGATGGCGGTCACCGTGCCGGCCCGCGGAGCGACGATGGTGTGTTCCATCTTCATTGCCTCTAGGATCAATAGGGCGTCTCCCGGTTGCACGCTTTGGCCTATGCTGGCCAGCACGCGAATAATAGTGCCGGGCATGGGCGCGGCCAGATTGCCGTCATTTACTAGGTCGTCGGCGCGCGCGGCGTGCGGGTCGATGATGCGCAGCCGATACCGTTTGCCATCGACCAGCAGCGCCAGCTGATGGCTCTGCCAGGCCAAGTAGGCGCGCACGCGCGCGCCGTCCAGGTCGGCGATTAATTCGCCGTCATCGCTGAGTACGCCGCGCGCGGTGAGCGTACCGCCGGCAAGCCCCAATCGATAATGGTCGCGCCGGTAGTGGGCGATGATGGTATGGTGTTCGTCGCCATCCAGGAAATGTAGGGTGTGGTGGTTGTCGTCATTGAGTCGCCACCCGCTCACCTCGTGCCAGGGTGACCAGGGGTCCGCCGACGCGCGCGCGCGCGCGGTGGCGGCATGGGCGATGCGCAGCAATTCGCTTAGCGCCGCGAGTGCCAATACCTGCTCTGGGAGCGCGCTGGGCGCGGGAAACAGATGAGCCTGATGGCGTGCGATAAAGCCGGTATCGAGTTGGGCGGCGGCAAACTCTGGGTGGGCGGCGAGCGCCGCCAGGAAATCCAGATTGGTGGCGACGCCGGTCGCCTGGCAATCGGCGAGCGCCTGGCGGAGCCGGTTGAGCGCCTTCGCGCGGTCTTCACCCCAAACGATGAGTTTGGCGATCATGGGGTCATAGTAGACGCTGATGTCGTCGCCGCCGCGCACGCCGCTATCGATGCGCACCACCGTGCTTGAGGCCGGCATGCGCAAATCGGCGATGCGGCCGGTGGCAGGCAGGAAATCGCGCGCCGGGTCTTCAGCGTAAATACGCGCCTCGAAAGCATGGCCGGTGGCGGTGATCTGTTCCTGCGCGAGTGGCAGCGGTTCGCCTGCCGCGACCCGCAATTGCCATTCGACTAGGTCCAGCCCGGTGATCATTTCGGTGACCGGGTGTTCGACTTGCAGGCGCGTATTCATTTCCATGAAATAGAACGCGCCGGCTCGATCGAGCAAGAATTCCACGGTGCCGGCGCCGACATAATTCACCGCGCGCGCGGCGGCGATCGGCGGCGGTGCCCATCGCCTGGCGGCGCTCAGCGGTCATGCCGGGGCGGGAGCTTCCTCCATGACTTTCTGGTGGCGGCGCTGCATCGAACAGTCACGCTCGTAGAGATGGACGACATGGCCGTAGCGGTCGGCGAAAATCTGCAATTCGACATGGCGCGGTTGGAGCACGTATTTTTCCAGCAACACCCGGTCATCGCCAAATGCGGCGCGCGCCTCGCGTTGGGCGGATTCGAGGTGGGGCGCGAATTGCGCGGCGGATTCGACGACCCGCATACCCTTGCCGCCGCCGCCGCCGGAGGCTTTGATCAGCAGTGGATAGCCGATGGCGGCGGCGGCGGCGGCCAAGGCCGGCAAATCCTGGGCTTCGCCGTGGAAGCCCGGCACCAGCGGCACGCCGGCTTCGGCCAGCAGGGCCTTGGCTGCGCTTTTCGACCCCATCGCGCGGATCGCCGCGGGCGGTGGCCCGATGAACACGATGCCCGCTGCCGCGCAAGCTTCCGCGAAGCTGGCATTTTCGGACAAAAAACCATAGCCGGGGTGGATGGCCTCGGCACCGCAGTGGCATGCAATGGCGACAATCCGGTCAGCGCATAGATAGCTGTCGCGCGCCGGCGCCGGTCCGAGTCGATACGCCTCGTCACAGGCTTCCACATGCAAGGCGTCGACGTCCGCGTCGGAATACACCGCTACGGTGCGCACGCCGAGGCGGCGGCAGGTGCGGGAGATTCGGCAGGCGATCTCGCCGCGGTTGGCGATCAGAATCTTGCCGAACATAGCCTCAGTCGCTGTCGCTCCAGTACGGTTTGCGCTTCGCCAGAAACGCTTCCAAGCCTTCTTGGCCTTCTTCGCTCACGCGAATGGCGGCGATGCGGCGGGCGGTGTCGTCGATCAGTTCGGCGCCGAGCGGCGCGGCGGCCACCGCGCGGATGAGCTCCTTGGCAGCGGCCATCGCCATGGGGCCATTGTCCAGCAGCACGGTGGCGAGTTTGTCGATCCAGTCATCGAGCGCATCGCTGGGGACGACTTTGTGCACCAGTCCAATGCGCAGCGCCTCGCGGGCATCGAAGCGTTCGGCGCTGATGAAATAGCGACGCGCGTGGCGTTCGCCCATGGCCCGTATGACGTAGGGGCTGATCACCGCCGGGATCAGACCCAGTTTGACTTCCGACAAGCAGAACGCGGCATTGTCGGCGGCGACCGCGATGTCGCAGCAGGCGACCAGACCGACGCCGCCACCGAACGCCGCGCCCTGCACCCGGGCGATGGTGGGTTTGCCGATTTCGTGGAGCAGGCGCATCAGTTCGGCGAGTTTACGCGCGTCGCGCAGATTTTCTTTTTCCGAGTAATCGGCCATGCGCTTCATCCAGTTGAGGTCGGCGCCGGCGGAAAAACTGTTGCCGTTGGCGGCCAGCACCAGGCAGCGCACCGAGGCGTCGGCATCGAGGTTGCGCAGTTCGGCGGTAAGGCCCGCAATCAAGTCATCGTCGAATGCGTTATGCACCTCCGGGCGGTTGAGGGTCAAAGTCGCGACCCCGTTCGGTTTGATGGCGGTCAAGATAGTTTCTGAGCTCATGAGACGCACAAATCCTTCAATATCGAGTCATTGAAACGGTCGGGCGGCGCCCCGACGCTTCGCCGCGCAAGCGCGGTCATTACATGCGGAATACGCCGAAACGGCTGGCTTCGATGGGCCGGTTGAGCGCCGCCGACAGACATAAACCCAATACCATGCGGGTATCGGCGGGGTCAATCACCCCATCGTCCCACAGCCTCGCGCTGGCGTAATAAGGATGGCCCTCGCGTTCATACTGGGCACGGAGCGGTTGCTTGAACGCCTCTTCCTCGGCGCTGCTCCAAGTTTGGCCCTGGCGTTCCATGCCTTCGCGCTTGACCAGCGCGAGCACGGTGGCGGCCTGCTCGCCGCCCATCACCGAGATGCGTGCGTTCGGCCACATCCATAAAAAACGCGGAGCGTAGGCGCGCCCGCACATGCCATAATTGCCGGCGCCGAAGCTGCCGCCGATGATCACGGTGAACTTGGGCACGCCGGCGCAGGCCACGGCGGTGACGAGTTTGGCGCCATCCTTGGCGATGCCGCCGGCTTCGTATTTTTGGCCGACCATGAAGCCGGTGATGTTCTGCAGAAACAGCAGCGGGATGTTGCGCTGGCAGCAGAGTTCGATGAAATGCGCGCCTTTCAGCGCCGATTCGGAAAACAAGATGCCATTATTGGCAAGAAGACCCACCGGGTAGCCGAAAATATGCGCGAAGCCACAGACCAAAGTTGTGCCATATAGCGCTTTGAATTCGTCCAGACGGCTGCCGTCGACGATACGCGCAATGACCTCGCGTACGTCGTAGGGTTTGCGCGCGTCGGCGGGAATTACGCCATGCAACTCCAGCGGATCATAAAGCGGATACTCCGGTTCGCGCAGCGCGAGCATGGGCTGCTTGCGGCGGTTGAGGCTAGCGATGATACGTCGCGCCAGGCCGAGCGCGTGGGTGTCGCTCAGCGCATAATGGTCGGCGACACCGGAGGTGCGGGTGTGGACATCGGCGCCACCCAATTCCTCGGCGCTCACGGTTTCTCCGGTAGCGGCTTTGACGAGCGGCGGGCCGCCCAAGAAAATCGTGCCTTGGTTCCTGACGATGATGGCTTCATCCGCCATCGCCGGCACGTAAGCGCCCCCCGCCGTGCACGAGCCCATCACGCAGGCGATCTGCGGAATGCCGAGCGCCGACAGGGTCGCCTGATTGTAGAAAATTCGCCCGAAGTGGTCGCGGTCGGGAAAGACTTCGTCCTGGTTCGGCAGGTTGGCGCCGCCGGAATCGACGAGATAAATGCAAGGCAAGTGATTGTCACGCGCGATGTCCTGGGCGCGCAGATGTTTCTTGACCGTGAGCGGGTAATAAGTGCCGCCTTTCACGGTGGCGTCGTTGCACACGATCATACATTCCGTTCCCGCCACCCGGCCGATGCCGGTGATGATGCCCGCCGCCGGCACTTCCTCGCTGTACACTTGGTAGGCCGCAAGCTGCGAGAGTTCCAGAAACGGCGAGCCGGGGTCGAGCAACGTGCGCACCCGCTCGCGTGGGAGCAGCTTGCCACGCGCCAAGTGGCGCTCGCGGGCTGTCGGTCCGCCGCCTTGTTTGATCGCCGCGATTTTTTCTTTGAGGTCGGCGACCAGACCCGCCATCCGTTCGGCGTTGGCGCGGAAATCTTCGGCGCGCGGCTTCAGCTTGCTCTGAATAATGCTCATGCGCTGGGCGCTATGGTCTCTCGATCGCCATCGCGATGGCTTCGCCGCCACCGATGCAGAGGCTCGCCACCCCGCGTTTGAGGCCGTACTTTTCGAGCGCGTACAAGAGTGTGACCAGAATCCGCGCGCCGGATGCGCCGATCGGATGGCCCAAGGCGCAGGCGCCGCCGTGGACGTTCACTTTGTCGTGCGCCAGATCGAGTTCGCGCATCGCCGCCAGGGTCACTACGGCGAAGGCTTCGTTGATCTCGTAGAGATCGACATCGCGCGCTTTCCAGTTCACTTTTTCCAGGAGTTTTTGGATCGCCCCTACCGGTGCGGTGGTGAACCGGGCCGGTTCCTGGGCATGGGTCGCATGGCCGAGTATCCGCGCAAGCGGGGCGATGCCGCGCCTTTCCGCTTCCGAGCGACGCATCAACACCAGGGCGGCGGCGCCGTCGGAGATCGAGCTGGAGTTGGCCGGGGTGACAGTGCCGTCTTTGCGAAACGCCGGTTTCAGTTGCGGAATTTTGTCGAGCCTGGCGGTGAGCGGCTGTTCGTCGTGCTCGATCAGGCTCTCACCCTTCTTGTCCTTGACCGTGACCGGCGTCACTTCGGCTTTGAACGTGCCGTCTTCGATGGCGCGCCGGGCGCGGGTGAGCGAGGTAATGGCGAAGGCATCTTGGGTTTGCCGCGTGAATTGATAAGCCTCGGCGCAATCTTCGGCGAACGTGCCCATCAAGCGGCCTTTGTCGTAGGCGTCTTCCAGACCATCCAGGAACAGGTGGTCGTACAACTGGCCGTGGCCGAGCCGGTAGCCGCCGCGCGCCTTGGCGAGCAGATACGGCGCGTTGCTCATGCTCTCCATGCCCCCCGCCACCATGACCTGGGAGGAGCCGGCGAGCAGGCTGTCATGGGCCAGCATCGCCGCTTTCATGCCGGAGCCGCACATTTTGTTTACCGTGGTGCAGCCGGCGGCGAGCGGCAGACCGGCGCCCAGGCTTGCCTGGCGCGCCGGCGCTTGGCCTTGACCGGCGGGCAGCACGCAGCCCATGACGACTTCTTGCACCGCGGCGGGATTGATGCCCGAGCGCTCGACGGCGGCACGGATCGCGGTGGCGCCCAGGTCGGGCGCGCTCAGACCGCCGAGCGCGCCTTGCAATCCGCCCATGGGGGTGCGAGCGGCGCTGACGATGACGACAGGATCGGTATTCATGACGCTGTTATCCTGTTCAAGCGGTTTCGTTGAAGAGTTCGCGGCCGATCAGCATGCGGCGGATTTCCGAGGTGCCGGCGCCGATTTCATAGAGCTTGGCATCCCTGAGCAACCGCCCGGTGGGGTAGTCGTTGATATAACCATTACCGCCCAGGCACTGGATCGCTTCCAGCGCCATCCAGGTCGCTTTCTCGGCGGCATAGAGGATCGCGCCGGCGGCGTCCTTGCGCGTGGTTTCGCCGCGGTCGCAGGCGGCGCCGACCGCGTATACGTAAGCCTTGCAGGCATTCATGGTGGTGTACATATCGGCCAGCTTCCCTTGCATGAGCTGGAATTCGCCGATCGGCTGGCCGAACTGTTTGCGTTCATGGACATAAGGAAGCACCACATCCATGCAGGCTTGCATGATGCCCAAGGGGCCGGCGGCGAGCACCGCGCGCTCGTAGTCGAGGCCGCTCATCAGCACGCGCACGCCCTGATTGACCGTGCCCAGAATATTGTCCGCGGGCACTTCGCAGTCCTGAAAGACCAATTCGCAGGTGTTGGAGCCGCGCATCCCGAGTTTGTCGAGCTTTTGCGCGGTGGAAAACCCCTGGTAGCCCTTCTCGACGATGAACGCGGTGATGCCCTTGGAGCCCGCTTGCGGGTCGGTCTTGGCGTAGACCACCGCGACGTCGGCGTCGGGGCCGTTGGTGATCCACATCTTGTTGCCATTCAGCACATAAGCCGAGTTGCCCTTTTTTTCAGCGCGCAGGCGCATGCCGACGACGTCGGAGCCGGCGCCGGGTTCGGACATGGCGAGCGCGCCGACGTGTTCGCCGGTGATGAGCTTGGGTAAGTACTGGCGCTTTTGCGCCTCCGTGCCGTTGCGGCGGATCTGGTTCACCGCCAGGTTCGAGTGCGCACCATAGGAAAGCCCGACCGCCGCCGAGGCGCGGCTGATCTCCTCCATCGCGACAATATGGGCGAGGTAACCCATGCCGGTACCGCCGTATTCTTCTTCGACGGTGATGCCGAGCACGCCGAGGTCGCCGAATTTACGCCACAAATCCTGGGGGAATTCGTTATTCTGATCGATGGCGGCGGCGCGCGGCGCAATCTCCTTGGCGGCGAAGCCTTGCACAGTGGCGCGCAGCATGTCGGTGGCCTCGCCAAGGGCGAAATTGAGGGTGGATGATCGCATGGTAACGGCTCCCCGCAATAGCGAATCGAATGGGCAGCGCCTACGTTAAAGAGCCTGCATGCGCGCGTCAATGCGCGAGGCGCATGCTAAAGCGCCAGACTCGCCTCTAACTTCGGCAGTACGCCAGCAGCCCCAAGGTTGAACCGTCGTGCGCGCCAAATGGCTGCTTGCCCTGCAATTCGGGCAACAGGGTGGTGGCGAGCTGTTTACCGAGTTCGACGCCCCACTGATCGAAGGAGTTGATGTTCCAAATGACACCTTGCACGAACACTTTATGTTCGTAGAGCGCGAGCAGCGATCCCAGGGTGCGCGGCGTGAGGCGGCGATACAAAATGGCGGTACTGGGGCGGTTACCTGCGAAAGTCTTGTAGGGCAACAGCGCTTCCAGCGCCGCGCCGCTCATGCCCTGGGCTTCCAGTTCGGCGCGCGCTTCGCCAGGGGTTTTGCCTTTCATGAGCGCTTCGAGTTGCGCGAGATAGTGGGCGATCATGATGGCATGGTGATCGCCGAGCGGATCGGGGGTTTCGACCGGGGCGAGGAAATCGCAAGGGATCAGCCGCGTGCCCTGATGGATGAGTTGATAAAACGCATGTTGGCCGTTGTTGCCGAGGCCACCCCAGACGATCGGGCCGGTGGCGTAGGTGACGGGGTGGCCATCGCGATCCACTGCTTTGCCATTGCTTTCCATGTCAAGCTGTTGGAGGTAGGCGGGCAGCGAGCGCATATACTGATCATATACCAGCACCGCGAGGGTGTCGGCACCGAGAAAATTGATATTCCAAATGCCGACCAAGGCCAGAATCGCGGGGATATTCGCTTCGAGCGGCGCGGTGCGGAAATGTTCATCCAGCGCATGGGCGCCAGCGAGCAGTTCACGAAAGCGCTCGTAGCCGAGATACAGAGCGATGGGCAGTCCGATCGCCGACCACAGCGAATAGCGTCCGCCGACCCAATCCCAGAATTCGAACATGTTGTTGGGGTCGATGCCGAACGCCCGCACCGCCGCCGTGTTGGTGGAAACCGCAACGAAGTGCTTGGCGATGGCGGCTTCGTTGCCGAGCGCGGCGAGCAGCCAGTCGCGGGCGCTGTTGGCGTTGGTCATCGTTTCCTGGGTGGTGAAGGTCTTGGAGGCGACGATGAATAGCGTGGTTTCCGGGTCGCACTGGGTCAGCACCGGGTAGATGTGCGCACTATCCACGCTGGAGATGAAGTGCATACTCAGCTGCGGATCGCCGAAGGGTTGCAAGGCCTGGCATACCAATCGTGGACCGAGGTCGGAGCCGCCGATGCCGATGTTGACGATATGGCGCACCGGCTTGCCGGTGTAACCGGTCCACGCGCCGCTGCGCACTTTTTCGGAAAAGCGGCGGATGTGTTCGAGCACGCGATTGACGGCGGGCGTTACGTTTTCGCCCTGCGCGAGAACCGGGCGGTTACCGGTATTGCGTAGGGCGACGTGCAGCACCGAGCGATGCTCGGTGTGGTTGAGTGGCTCGCCGGCGAACATACGCTCGATCCAAGCCGGTACCTCGGCTTGGCGCGCGAGTTCCAGCAGCAACGCTAGGGTTTCAGCGGTGATGCGCTGTTTCGAGGCATCGATCAAGAGTTCCTCGAAGCGCCATGACAAACGCTGGAAGCGTTCCGGGTCCAACGCGAACAGGTCGCGCAAATGCAGCGTACTGGTGGCGTCGCGGTGTTCGCTGAGCGCCTGCCAAGCGGGCAAGGTGATAGGCGACGGCATGGCTGCGCTCCGCTATGAATACAAGAGTTATTCGGGACGGCCGGTGCGGCGCATCAAGCCGCGCTGAGGGTCGTAACCCCAGGCCGCCACCGCGAAGAAAACCAGCAAGCTCACCAGCACGACGGCGAGCGAAGTGGCGTTGAACTGACCATAAAGCGCGAAGCGGATCAGCTCCACCGCGTGGGTAAACGGGTTCCAGGAAGCGAGTTGGTAAAGCCACTCGGCGCCGGACTCGCGCAGCTTCCACAGCGGATACAGCGCCGAGGAGATGAAGAACATCGGAAAAATCACGAAATTCATGGTGCCGGCGAAGTTTTCCAGTTGTTTGATGCGCACCGATAGCAAGAGTCCCAATGCGCCCAGCATCATACCGCCCAGGATCAGCGGAATCAGCGCGTAGAGCCAGCCGCTCCAAGGGATATCGACCCTGAACAGCGCGGCAATGGCAAGAAAGGCATAGGCTTGCAGCACCGACAGCAGGGTGCCCGCCATCAGTTTGGCGAACAGCAGATACCAGCGCGGCAGCGGTGCGGTGAGGAGGAGGCGCATCATGCCCATCTCGCGGTCGTAGACCATGGCGAGCGACGATTGCATGCCGTTGAACAGCAACACCATGCCCAGCAGCCCGGGAATGATGTAGACCTGATATTCGATATAGGTTTCGTAGGGCGGGATGATGGATACGCCGAATACATTCTGGAAGCCGGCAGCGAATACGATCAGCCACAGGCTGGGGCGCACCAGCGCCGAGAACAAACGCCCGGTCTGGCGCACGAATTTGGCGACCTCGCGTTCGGTGACGGCGAGCAGGGCTTGAGAATAATGACTGAAGCTCAAAGTGCGGCGTTGGGATTCGATTGCGATAGCCATGCTGTTCACTTGGTGAGGGATAGGAAGACGTCGACCAGACGGTTGGCGCCGGCGGCTTGCACCAGCGCGGCGGGTGCGCCTTCGCGCAATACTTTGCCTTGGTGCAGGATGATGACGCGGTCGGCGTGCTCGGCTTCGTCCACCAGGTGGGTTGCCCACAACACGCCAACCTGGCGCTCGCGGCACAAACTCAGCACATTGTCGAGAAGCTGGCGGCGTGAAGCCGGATCGAGGCCGACGGTGGCCTCGTCCATCAATAACACCGAGGGTTCATGTACCAGCGCGCGGGCAAGCTCCACTTTGCGCCGATTGCCGCCGCTCAGGTTGCGCACCGGCTCGCGGGCGCGCTCGCTGAGTTCCAGGCGCGCCAATTCTTCGGCGATACGCGCTTTGGCTTGCGCGCGCGGCATGCCGTGCAAGCGCCCATGAAACAGCAAATTGGCGTTGACCGACAAGTCGAGATCCAGGGTAGGCTGTTGAAACACAATGCCAATGCCGGCTAGCGCCTTGACCGGACTCACGCTGATATCGTGGTCGAGTACCGAAATGTGCCCGCCATCGGCCACGAACAAACCGCTCAACAGCTGGAACAGGGTGGATTTACCCGCGCCATTCGGACCCAACAGCGCGACGAATTCGCCGCGGCGGATCGCAAGATTGACTTTATCCAGCGCTTTACGCGGGCCGTATGACTTGCTGACATCGGTCACGGACAGGATGGTTGCAGCGGGGGCGAGAGCCGTTTCGATCATGGGTTTTGCTAAACCGTAGTGTTGTTATGTTGGGCCGGTTCGCGGATGGTGGCGGCGGGTTCGCTGTATGCCGGCGAGCAAATCAGGTGTTCGCCGAACAGCCGGGTTTGCAGGGCATAAATTTCAGGGTCGTCGGGATAACGCGGGCGCGGCAGCAGGATGGGCACTTCCATCACCACGCGGCCCGGACCCGCCGACATGAACAATACCCGATCACCCAGCGCCAGCGCTTCGCGCATGTCATGGGTGACGAACAACACAGTGGTGCCTTGCCTGCGCCACAACCATTCAGCATCGCACGCAAGCGGTTGGCGACCGGGGCGTCGAGCGATACGAACGGTTCATCCATCAGCAGCAGGCGCGGCTGGATGGTGAACGCGCGCGCCAGCGCCACCCGCCGCTGCATGCCGCCGGACAGTGCTGATCGGGTAGGCGTCGAGCACATCGCCGAGTTCCATCGCGGCAAGCAACTCGCGCGCCCGCGCCGTGGATTCGGGGCTGTCGTCCAGCACCAGGCGTACATTGTCGAGCACACTCAGCCATGGCATCAGGCGTGGGCTCCTGAAACATGTAGCCGATGCCGGCGGTCGAAGTCGAGCCGTCCAGCGTGACGGAGCCTTGGTAGTCGCGATCCAGCCCGCCGATGATATTGAGGGAGCGTGCTTTTACCGCAGCCCGACGGCCGACCAGACAGGCGAATTCACCGCGCGCGACCCGGAAATTCAGACCTCCAGGGCTAGATGCGCCAAGCCCGAGGTGCGGCTCGGATAATATTTGCGGATGATATCGACGGCGAGCATATCTAAAGACGCCAAGCGGTGAGGCGGCGTTCCAGGGGCCGCATCAGCAGGGCCTCGATCACCAACACGACGACCGCGAACACCAGGGTATAGGCGAGCACTCCGGTGATATCGAACAACTGAAAAAATACATTCAATTCGAAACCGATGCCATTGCTGCGCCCCAATAGTTCCACCACCAGGACGATTTTCCAGATCAGCGTGACAGCCCGCCGCGCGCGGCGGCCATCAGGTAGGGGTAGAGTTGGGGCAGATAAACTTGGGTGAGGGTGCGCCAGCGTGCCACCCGGAATGCCTCCGCCACTTGCATGAGGTCGCGATCCACGGCGCGCGAACCCTCGCGCACGGTGACGATGACGGTGGGAATCTGTTGACCGCCACGGCGATGATCGCGGCAAGCTCCGACAAACCGAACCACACATAGCACAGGATGATGGTGACCAAGCGCCGGAATATTGAGGCCGATGATCAGCCAGCCGTCCAGAAACGTGTCGGTGCGCCGCCAGCGCCCCATGACGATGCCGATGATCGCACCGATCAGCATGGCGACGATGAAGCTCACCACTACCCGTAGCAGCGTGATGCCGAGATGCCAGAGCAGCGTGCCGCTGATGATTTCGGACAACGATGCGCTGGACCACGGCGGCGGGAGAGGGCAGGGACGAACTGGCGGCCAACATCGCGGCGGTTTGCCAGAACGCCACGAACAAGGCGAAGGACAGCAGGCGCAGCCCGGATTCACTGCGGCGATTGGCGACGGCGACCATCAAGGCGACGGATCAGTACGAATAGCCTTCCCAGAACGTACCGGGGCTGAGCACCTTGCTCTTGCCTATGAGGTCTTCGCCTCCCAGTTCCGCGAGGATCCCGAACACTTGACCGGCGGCTTCGATCTCGGCGTTACCGAAATGTTCCGGTATGCCGGCGCGGTAGTCGCCGCGCAGCGCCGCCAGGATATTGTCGTTTTCGGCCTTGGTCAGGTCTTTGACCGCATCCCAGGCTTCATTAGATTCCTTCAGGAGCTGTTTCGCTTTGCGTGACGCGCGCAAAAAACCTTCGACGGTGGCGCGATTCTGCTTGGCCCAGGCTTCATCGAATACCCAGCCCAGCAATGGCGGATTGGCTTTGACGCCGAGCGCGGGCAGGATGTCGCTCACTTCGACGATGGATTTCATACCGGCGGCTTTGAGGCGCGCCGAATGCCAGAAGTTGAGGACGGCGTCGAGTTCGCCTTTGCCTATCAATTCGTTCAGCAGCGGTGGCGCGGCAAAGTTTGGTTGCAACGTATCCACGATATCCTTACTGGCGGTTTTGCGGCTGTAAGCGCGCAACAACAGCCAACTCTTGTCGATAGGGCCGCCGGCCACGCCCAGGCGTTTACCAGCCAAGCTGGCGAGGTCTTTGACGCCGCTGTCGGGGCGGGCGATCAACGCGCCTACCGTCAGCGAATACGGGGCGAACGTGAGCGGATGGCCTTCGGCGCGCTGGCGCGAAACCCACAGCCAGTCGCTGACGATCATATCGACCGCGCCGCCCTGGATGGCGACCTTGGTCGCTTCATTGTTGGCGAGATCGACGATCTCCAGATCGACGCCTTCGGCCTGGGCAAGCCCCTTCTTTTGGATCACCGCGACTTCCCAGTTGACCGTGCCGAATTTGACCAGACCCAAGCGTATTTTGCCCGCCTGCGCGGCGCTTGGCAGCGCCAGGGTGGTCAACCCAATTGTCAGCGCGGCCAATAGCACGCGCGCGATAGCCTGCATGGGATTCCTCCTGAGGTTTATTCGAATATGCTGGGATTCAGCGGCTTTGAATTGTAATCGCAAGGCTGGGCTTAGGCCACCGAACAAGCCGGGCAGCGCGAATTTTTCTTGACGGTCAGCACCCGCCATTCCATGCGCAAACCATCCAGCACCAATAGCCGCCCGCTCAGCGTCACCCCGGCACCGGTGACGAGTTTGATCGCTTCCAGTGCCTGGATGCTGCCCACGATGCCGAGCATTGGCGCCATCACGCCCGCCTGGCTACAGGTTTCGGCGACGTTCTCGTCGCTGCGGTATAGGCAGCGGTAGCAGGGAGAGTCCGGTTGATCGGGACGATAGACGAGCACCTGGCCCTCGAAGCGGATCGCCGCCCCGATGACCAGCGGTTTGTAGGCGCGCACGCAAGCGCCGTTGATCGCGAGTCGGGTGGCGAGATTGTCGCTCGCGTCGATCACCACATCGGCGCGTTCGACCTCGCTGGCGAGTTCGGCATCATCCAGCGCGTGACCGATGGTGGCCACTTGAATCGATGGGTTGATGGCATGGATCGCATCGCGCGCCGATTCGACTTTGGCGCGGCCCAAATCCGCCATGCCATGAACGATTTGGCGCTGTAGATTGGAAACTTCGACCGCATCGAAATCGACCAGAGTCAGATGTCCCACGCCGGCGGCGGCGAGGTAAAGCACAATCGGCGATCCCAGTCCGCCGAGGCCGATGATCAGAGCGCGCGCCGCGCCGAGGCGCTCCTGTCCGGCAATGTCGATCTCCGGCAACAAGATCTGCCGGCTATAGCGCAATAGCGTTTGGTCGTCCAACAGGGTGTGATTTTTACGGTCAATAACAAGAGAGCGGGCGGCGTTTGGTTTTTTCAGCCACCGGTGACGTTCATGTGGCGAAACAGCACGGGCTTGGCTTCGAGATTGAATTCATGCCCTTGTGGTTTGATGTCCATGGCTTTGATGATGGCCTGCTGCAATTTATCCATGTCGCCCGGATGGGCGCGCATGACATGGCGCAAATCCACCGAATGTTCCTGGCCCAGGCAGAGCAGCAGGCGCCCTTCGGCCGTGACCCGCACGCGGTTGCAGGTATCACAAAAGTTGTGGCTGTGCGGCGAAATGAAACCGATCTTGGAATTGACACCCGGCACGCGGAAATATTTAGAGGGGCCACCGGTGCTTTCGGCGGTAGGGATGAGTTCGAAGTTGGTTGCCAAGTCGGTACGGATCTGGTCGCTGGAATAATAGGCCTCGGCGCGGTCGTGATCGCCGATCACGCCGAGCGGCATTTCCTCGATGTAGCTGATGTCCATACTGTTATCGATGGCGAAGCGAGCAAGGCTCACGACTTCGTCATGATTGCGATTCTTGAGAATCACGGTGTTGAGCTTGATACGCTCGAACCCGGCTGTCTGCGCGGCGCGAATGCCCGCCATCACCTTGGCAAGGTCTCCCGTGCGGGTGATGCGCCGGAAACGCTCGGGGTCGAGGGTGTCGAGGCTGATATTGATGCGCTTGACGCCGGCATCGCGTAACTCCTGGGCATAGCGTTCGAGTTGGGAGCCGTTGGTGGTCAGCACCAGTTCTCTCAAGCCCGCTAGCTGCCCGAGTTGACGGAACAGCCAGAGCACGTTATTGCGCACCAGCGGTTCGCCGCCAGTAACGCGGATTTTACGCACACCCAATGCGCTGAATGCTTTGCCGACCAGGGCCAGTTCTTCCAGGGTCAGTACTTTGGCGCGGGGCAGGAAGGTCATGTCTTCGGCCATACAATACACGCAGCGAAAATCGCAGCGATCGGTGACCGAGATGCGCACATACGTCACATGGCGCCCAAAGCGGTCGATCAACTTCACGCTGGGCGGGGTTTGTGGAATGTCGGCGGCATGCACGGTGTTGTCGTCCTCGCGTTCGCTCAGGTCGATGGCCTATCCGCTGGGGCGGTGAGCCATGGGCCTAGAGTAGGATGGAAATTCATCGAAGTTAGTGGTT
Organism: Gammaproteobacteria bacterium; assembly: GCA_046347515.1. Lineage (GTDB taxonomy): Bacteria > Pseudomonadota > Gammaproteobacteria > Competibacterales > Competibacteraceae > JAXMFZ01. The sequence continues at coordinate 62,354 of JAXMFZ010000007.1, forward strand.
GTGATTCTCGCCCGTGGCGGCTTGGTAAGCCGCCTGTTGCGCCGGGCTGGCTTCTTTTTGATAGCGGGCTTTCCATTCCGAATAGGGCATGCCATAGACGATGGTACGCGCTTCGTCGTCGCTCATGGCGATGCCCTTGTCGCTGGCGGCGGCGCGATACCATTTGCCCAGACAGTTACGGCAGAAACCCGCCAGATTCATGAGATCGATGTTTTGCACATCGGTGCGATCGCGCAAGTGCGCGACCAGGCGACGAAACGCCGCCGCTTCCAATTCGGTGCGAGTTTGATCGTCCACGGCGAACTTCCTCCTCAATCTATGACTGCCAACAAGGCCATCGATAGGATCCTATGATACGTGCCTTTAGCTTTCCCTGTGGCATAGTGCGAAGCGAGGTGCGCTAATCGGCGTTTTGCGGGTCTTCCGCACGGGCGATGGCGCAACCGTAACCGAATTGATAGTCCTTGTGGAGTGGATGGATCCGCACGATATTGGCGGTGATCACGATGGCTGGCTCAGCCGGATCGCTCGATTCGATCACCATTTGCAGTTCGGTGCCGATCGAGAGCTTTTGATCCGCCCAGATCATCGCTCCGGTTTCGCTCAGATTGTCCAGTTCACCTTCCGCATCCGCCATGATCCCTTTGATGTGGTAGTGGATTTTGCTGTTGATGGGAAGGCGCGAACTAATGCGGCGATCATCATCTGTGGTGTCCATCACTGCTCTCCGTGTTTCGTACGTCTCGAAATTTGCCCTACAAAGATTGCCTTGGCACGGTTAGCGACACAACCAACAAAGTCTGCCATCCGTGCAGGTTTAGATTCCTTACTATTGAGACTTTACCACGCGCCAACCGTTCAAGCCAGGCTCTAGTCCCGACAAAATATTGAAGCTGAAGCCGGCGTCGAGAGCAAAAAAAAGCCCCTGCGGAGCAGGGGCCAAGAAGAGCTAGGAGGAGGTCATACGAAGAGTTGAGGTGCAGTTACTGATGCGCCGCTTTCCGTAGACGATTATTATATTGCATCAATGATGCCAAATAATTTATATTATTGAATTTATTAAAAATAAATAAAAAAGTAATAGTTCCATCGCCACCGACATGACAATATCTGCGCATTTTGGACGGTTCAAGGCCATAGTGAACCGGCTCAAAATGGCCTATGAGCCGCTGCCATTAGTCGCGGTCCTATCGCCGTCTCAGAATAATTCTTAAACCTCTGTTTTATTGAATAAAGGCGAGTCTTCCGCCGACAGGTCGGGTTCGCCGCAATAGCGCAGAATGGTGGCGCGGGCGCAATCACGCAGGGCGATCGCCGCACCCCAGTCTGCACCCGTCGGTTGAACGGATTCGCCCACGATAACCCTCAGCATTTCGCGGCGTGGAAACCAGGAATCGGCGCGCAGCATGGAGCGGGTGCCGCGCAGCGTCACCGGCACGACCAGCACTTGCGCCTGCGCGGCGGCTACGAACGCCCCCATGCGAAACGGCAGCAAGCCGGGCGTGCGTCCGAACGTGCCCTCGGGGAAAAACACCAGCGAGTCGCCAGCGCGCGCGGCCGCGGCGGCGCGTGCGCCATCCGCAGCGCTGCGGTGCGGATCGAAGCGTTCCACGAACAAGGTGCCGAAGCGTTCCAGCAAGAAACGCAACCAGGCAATGTCGGCGAGTTCACGCTTGGCGATGAAGCGCAAGCGGCGGGGCAGGGCTATGATCAGGATCAGGCTGTCCAGGTAGCTGGCGTGGTTGGCGACGAGCACACAAGGCGAAGCGTTGGGCAGGCGCTGCAATCCGTCAATCTGCAAATGGATTCTCAGCAGACGCAGCGCCCAACGCCCCGCCGTGCGGCTGCCGCTCCAGCGCGCATGGGGCCAAGGCAGCAGCGCCAGCAAGCCGACGATCAGCGCGCACGCACCAAACACCAGCCAGGCAAGCCCAGCGAACAGCGCCTCGCGCAGGTGGCGCCAGAACTTGCGCAGCGCGGGCTGGGTGCTTGCCAGCGCAAGCCCGGCGATCTGCCGCCACAGTGCGCGCTCGCTGCCCAATGCCTTGCGTTCATAGAGGTCGCGCACCGCGGAACGGCGGATTTTGCCGCTGGAGGTCTTCAGTACGCTATGCGGTGGAGCGAGCACCACGTCGTCCGGGGCCATGCCGAGCACATCAAGTGCGGCATCGCGGATACGCGCTTGCAAGGCTTGTAAGGCCGCGGGGGCGCGTTCACGGGTCTCGGCGACGACGACCAACTGCTCGCCGCCGTCGGCTTTCCGGCTCGCGAACACCGCCACGCAACCTTTGCGCACGCCGGCAATATCACCCACCGCGAGTTCCAGCTCATAAGGATAGAAATTGCGCCCGCCGCGGATGATCATGTCTTTCATCCGCCCAGTGAGGTAAACATCGCCCGCGACGATGAAAGCGCGGTCGCCCGAATTGAGCCAGGGGCCGGCGAACAACTGGGCGCTGGCCTCGGGGTTACGGAGATAGCCGATGGTCGCCGACGGCCCTTGGAATTGCAGCAAACCCTCGCGGCGCTCGGGTAGTTCACGCCCCGCTTCATCGACGACACGTATCTGGTGGCCGGGCAATGCGTGTCCGCAAGCCACCGCTTCCAGGGCGTCGGGCTCGGCGGCGGTGGCAGGCACGGCTTGCCCGCTGCTCATGAAGCGACTGCGGCTGATGCGTTCCACTTTCAGCCCGCGTCCGGGCGCGGGTAATGCGAGTCCCACCGAGCATTCCGCCAAGCCGTAGACCGGCGCCAGTGCGGCGCTATCGAATCCGTAAGGATGGAAGCGCTCGGCGAAACGGCGCATGGTGGTAGCGCTCACGGGCTCGGCGCCATTGAACGCGAACCGCCAGGAACTCAGATCCAACCCCTTGATGGCATCGTCCTGAACATTGCGCAGGCAGAGTTCGTAGGCGAAATTCGGCGCCGCCGACAGCGTGCCGCGATGACGGTGGATCGCCCATAGCCAACTGGACGGCTGGCGCAGGAACCGCAGCGGCGACATCACTGCCAGCGGAATGCCGTGATACAAACTGCCCAGCCACGCGCCGATCAGCCCCATATCGTGGTAGAGCGGCAACCAACTGACGAATACATCGCTGGCGTTCAAGGCGATGCGATTGCCCATCGCCCGGATGTTGGCAAGCAGATTGGCGTGGCTGAGCATGACCCCTTTGGGGTCGCCGGTGCTGCCGGAAGTGTATTGCAGAAAAGCGATATCCGTCGGCTGCGCGTTGTGGTCGATTGCGGTGGCGATGGCGTGCGACAGTTCCGGGACGGTAGCGACATGGCGTAGCGTTTCCACCTGGGCGCGCAGCCAGTGGGCAACGGTCGCCGCTTCCGGCACCGTGATCAGCACCACGCTGCGGGCGCTGGTCAGGATGCGGGCGTGGCGCCGCAAATGCTCTTCGATCTGGGACGGGCGCAGTGGCGGATAAATCGGCACCGGTACGCCGCCGGCCAGCAGTATGCCGAAAAAGCTCGCGAAATAGTCGTGACCGGTAGGCAGCATGATGGCCACACTCTGGCCCGGTTCCAGGCCGCGCTCGCGCAATCCTGCCGCCAATGCACGGGCGTCTCGCTGGAGTGCGCCGTAGCTAATAGACTCGCTTTGCTCGGTGTCGCCATAGAGGTGGATCGCGGTGCGATCTGGGTTGTGGTGGGCGTGCCAGGTCAAGACCTGAATCAGGGTGGTGGCGTGGCGAGGAAGCGCCTGCGCCGTTGGCGCTTGTGCGCCAGATTCATGGATACTGGCGACGCTGCCGGGGTCGGCGGCCGGCATTCCATGCGCCGCCAGCAGATCGCGCAAGAGTTCCCGCGGCGTTTCCGCGGTCAACGCCTGCTGCGGCAGGCTCAGGTGGAACGCGCGCTCGATCCGTTGCAACAGTTCGGCGCGCGTCAGACTGTCGAAGCCAAGGTCGCGTTCGAGTCGACTATCGAGGTGTAGTGGCGCGCTTGGCGGAGCTGGCGGGCGCGTTTCCAGCGCCAGTTCCGTAATGACTTGCAACAGCGCAGCGGCGGAAGCAGCCTCCGGCGCGGTGCTCATGGCGGGCGCCGACGCGGCGTAGAGGGGCACGGCTCAACTGGGCGGGCGCGCGCCGTACAGATGCTCACGGGTCAAGGGTATGTGGTTGTCGTCATAGCGATTGAACAGGACCTGAAACAGCTGCAATTCGCCTTGGCTGAAGGCCGCGATAGAGCCAGCCAGATATAGCCGCCAAGCGCGCACAAATTGAGCATCGAACATATTGCCGATCTGCTCGACATGCGCCTCGTAGCGCGCCAGCCAATGGCGCAGGGTTTCGGCGTAGTGCAGGCGCAGGTTCTCGACGTCGAGAATGGAAAAGCACCAAGGTTCGAACAAGTCCGCCATCTCGCTCAGAGCGGGAGGGTAAGCGCCGGGGAAGATGCGCTTCTCGATCCAGGCGTTCATCGGCGCCGGTCGATTGCGGCCAATGGAATGAATCAGCCCCCGGCCTTGCGGTTTCAGGCAACGGTCCATGACCGCACCGAGCGTGCGGTAATGCTTCAAGCCGACGTGTTCCAACATGCCGACCGACACGAAGACATCGAACTGGCCTTGGATCTCGCGATAATCCCCCTCGATGTACTCGACTCTGTCGGCCATGCCCTCGCGGGAGGCGCGTTCGCGCGCATAAGCGAGCTGCTCTTTGGAGATGTTATAGGCTTTGACTCTGACCCCGTAATGCTGGGCCATGTGCAGGGCGAGCGCGCCCCAGCCGCAGCCGGCCTCGACCACCTCATCGCCAGGTTGCAGGCGCAGTTTACGGCTGACGTGATCCATCTTGGCGATTTGCGCTTGTTCCAAGGTAGCACTGGCCGTGGGGAAATAAGCGCAGGTATAGAGCATTTGCGCGTCCAGCCACAGGCGGTAGAAATCGTTGCCGATATCGTAATGGTGGTAGATATTGTGGCGGGCGCGGGATAGCGTATTGCTACGCAGGAGATAAAGGCTGGACAAGAGTCGCGACCACCCCAGGGCCTTATGTTTGGAACTGGCGCGGGTCACGGTTTCGATCAGGCTGAGCAAATCGCCGTCGACACGGACTCGGCCCGTCGTGTACAGCTCACCGAATTCGAGATCGGGATGGAACATCAAGCGCAATAGCGCATTGCGGTCGGCAATACGCAGCCGTGTGCACGGTTTGTCGGGCGTGACCTTGATTTCCTGACCATCCCAGAGTTCGACGCTGGCGGCGGGATTACCCGCAGCCAACAGAAATTTGCTCAATAGCCACTTTTCGATGGCGAGTGGTTTGCTGGCAGACGGTTCCAAGGCGTCCTGCGGTTTGTCATCCAAGGTTGCCAGGCCGAGGGGGGCCGCTTGGCGTTTCATTGCTCGATCTCCGCTACTAAGTTTTTCGTTTTCATTGTCCGCAAAGGGTACAACTCAATATTAAAGCCAAATTGTAACCCATGGGGCGGCGAAGCAAACAGCGGCGGCTGCGCGCGGCGGTTTAATTGCGCGCAACCGCCCCTATATTAAACACCGAGCATTGTTACAATAGTGGTGGATTGCAATGAGAGGCTGGATGATGAAGCGCTTGAACGTCACCGTGCGGTATTGGCTGATGCGTATTCTTGCGGCCCTGATCGCGGTGCTTGGATTGGTGGCGGTGTTTGCACTGTCGGCTTTTATCCTGTCGCTGTTTCTGGTGCTCGCCGCCGCTGCCAGCATCTGGTTGGTTTGGCAGCGCTGGCGCGGAATGCGTTACCGCCGCTCGAACTCGAGCGCCATCATGAATGTCGAGTACGAAGTGTTGGACGAAAATGGGCGGCGTTCTTGGCGTGTGGGTAAATTTCATACAGGCCGCTCGTCCGATTGATATCTACGGTTTTTTTGGGGATTCATTATGATGCTTGCAAAGTATATGCGCTCGGCTTGGATGGCGGGTGCGCTGGCGGGTTTTATCCTGGGATTTGTGCCCGTCTCATGGGCCGGCGATCAACCGGCGCCGGCCGCGCCCGCCAACGCCGATGAGGCGCCGGCCAAGAGAATGCCAGCGCCACTGGATCCGGCCACCAAGGAGGCGCTGATCACCTATACCCAAGGCTTGGCGGCTTTGAACAACGGTAATACGGACAAAGCCATAGAGCTATTGAAGAAAGCGATTATCCTGAAACCCCTCAATCCGCAGTTCCATATGCAATTGGCGCGTGCTTACCAGCAGGCGGGTAAGCCGCAGGGCAGGTGGTTGGAGTTGCGCAAAACCGTGGGTCTGGACCCCAAACATGCAGAGGCGCTTGCAGAATTCCAACAGATGTGGCAGGTGGCGGGTGCCAAGGGCGCGTTGGATGTCGGCACGACCATGGATAAGATAAAAGCCGGCTTGGGCGACCCCGACGCGCAACAGAGTGAAGGCGATCGGGCGCGTTGGCAGTACGGCTTCATGATGATTGATTTCCTGGGCGGTAAGCTTGATTCCGTGTCCGATTTGCGTGGGTTGGAGGCGCTCAAACCAGCCGCCGAAGTGCTAGAGTTCAGCCTCGGCGGTGGCGAGTGGCAGATCAAACAGCGCAGCTACAGTCGTACCGAGAATTTGCTCGAGTATCGGACGCCCGACACCGCCCAAGTCCAGCAACGGATTGCTGTGCAACGCTTGGCCGGGCTCAAAAAGTCATTCAGCGCCAAGCAATTGATGGAAAAAATGGAAGCCAATCTGAAGCAACAGTTTCCAGACGCGACCTGGCAGGTATTGCGCGCTGGCGACGATGACCTGCTCTACGAATGGCGACTGGGCGGCGAGGGCAAGCCCGGGGAGCATGAAATCACCCGGCTCATGAGTGGCGCCGAAGACATCCATCGCTTGAGCTATAGCGCCAAAGTCGCGCAGCTCGGGGACGAGGAGCGCAAACGCTGGATCGCGCTGCTGGAGCAGGCCAAACTGGTGGCCGAGCCACTGCCGGCCGCGCCGGCCCAGCCGCCTGCTAGCAATGCGCCGAAGCAGTGATGGTGCGTGGCGTCGCGATCAGCGCGGGTCGCCGATGAGGACGGTGGTTTCCAATTGGTGGGTGTTGACCGGCCGATACGGAAGGCGGCCGGCATAGAGCTCGTTCAGGTAGCGCGCGAGCTTCACGATGGTCGGGCCATAGCCCTTCGAGTACATCAGCATTTCCAAGGCCGTACACATCTCGCTGGCGCTGGCGTAGCGGTCGGCGGGATAAGGCGCCAGGCTTTTGTTGAGGATATCGAGCATTTCCGGCGGAATATCGGGGCGGTAGCTGAGCGGATCGAGTTCGAGGCCGTGGCAGCTCGCCTCGAAGCGATTGGTCTTGGTGAGTAATTCGAAATAGACCAAGCCCAGGCTGTAGAGGTCGCTGCGTTCATCGGTGCGGTGGGCTGCCGCTTGCTCGGGTGAACGGTAGGCTTTCTTTCCCACCAGATATGAGCCCTCTAGGCTGCCCATGTAATTCTTGACCTTGGCGACGCCGAAATCGGTCAGTTTCACCTCGCCTTCCCGGTTGATCATGACATTGTTCGGGCACACGTCGCGGTGGACGATCCCCAGCAGCTTGCCGTTGCGGTCGCGTTTGTTATGGGCGTACTCCAGACCCCGACACACACGGCTCACGATGAAGCTTGCGAGATCTGCCGGAATCGGACGATCGAGTTCGCGGTGACGCTGGATGAAATCGGCCACGGTGACGCCTTCGATGTATTCCATGGCGATGAAATAGCCGTCGTCGTAGCGGTCGAATTGATAGATCTGCACGATATTCGGATGGACGAGGTCGGCGACCAGCTTGGCTTCTTCGATGAACAATTCGACGAAAATCGGTGTGCGCGAGAGTTGCGGCAACAGCGTCTTCAGTGCGAGCGTTTTGACGAAGCCCTCGGCGCCGTATTGTTCAGCCTCGTAAACCGTTCCCATGCCGCCGGAGGCGATCTTGCGCTTCAAGTGATAGCATGTGTGAGTACGGATGGAACGGATCGCTTCGCTCATAATCGACAGGTTTCCTGGCTCCGAGAACGGGTTGTCGCGGTCGGGTGATCTCCGCAGTGCGATTCGCATGTTTTGCCCAATATTATACTGGCAAGCTGGGCGCGCCTCACAGCGCCAGCCGCAACGGGAATTGCGGCCAGCCTGGCGCAGACCGAGCGACGACGCCCCGGCTGTTGTAGGATAATGTGATAAATTGCACGAGGCCTCCGTCATGTCCAGGTTTTCCGTCACTACCGCCGCTTATCCCGCCCTGCGGCCGCGCCGCATGCGCCGCGATGATTTTAGCCGCCGCCTGATGCGTGAGACCGCCCTCACCGTCAACAGTCTGATCCAGCCGATGTTCGTCACCGAGGGCAAGCGCCAGCACGAAGCCGTGCCTTCCATGCCGGGCGTCGAACGGGTCAGTATCGATGTCTTGCTCCATGAGGCGGAGGCGCTGGCCAAGCTTGGGGTGCCAGCGCTGGCGCTGTTTCCGGTGACGCCTGTGGAGGCAAAGTCGCTGGATGCGCGCGAAGCCTACAACCCGGAGGGATTGGCGCAACGGGCGGTGCGCGCGCTCAAGCGCGAATTTCCGCAACTGGGGGTGATTACCGATGTCGCCCTAGACCCTTTCACCAGCCACGGCCAGGACGGGCTCATCGACGCCGGTGGCTATGTGCTGAATGATGAAACCCTGCAAGTGCTGGTGCGCCAGGCGCTGTCTCACGCCGAGGCCGGTGTCGACATCGTCGCTCCCTCCGATATGATGGACGGCCGCATCGGTGCGATCCGCCGCACCCTGGAGGAAACCGGCCATATCCACACTCGTATCCTCGCGTACTCCGCTAAATACGCCTCCAGCTTCTACGGCCCGTTCCGCGACGCGGTCGGCTCGGCGGCCAATCTGGGCGGCGGCAACAAATACAGCTATCAGATGGATCCCGCCAACAGCGACGAGGCGTTGCGCGAGGTAGCGCTCGATTTGCAGGAAGGCGCGGATATGGTGATGATCAAACCAGGGTTGCCTTATCTCGATATCGTGCATCGGGTGAAGGAGCAGTTCGGCGCGCCGACCTTCGTCTATCAAGTGAGCGGCGAGTACGCGATGCTGATGGCGGCGGCGCAAAACGGCTGGCTGAGCGAACGCGCGGTGATCATGGAATCCCTGCTCGCCATCAAGCGCGCAGGCGCCGATGGCATTCTGACTTATTGCGCCAAACGCGCTGCGGGCTGGTTGCAGGAAATGATCTGAACCATGGCCGTATCCGACGCCGACCAGTACGCGGTGATGGGCAATCCCATCGGCCACAGCAAATCGCCGCGAATCCACGCTGTTCGCCGCGCAAACCGGCCAGCGCCTCGAATACCGCGCCATTCTCGTGGAACTGGGCGGGTTCGCGGTGGCGGCGGAGCGCTTCCGTGCTGCCGGCGGTAAAGGCTCAATGTGACGGTGCCGTTCAAGCAGGATGCCTGGCCTATGCCGATATCTAGCGCGCGCGCGGAGCGCGGAAGGACCGTCAACACGCTGGTCATGCGCACGGACGGTGTGCTGGGCGATAACACCGACGGCGTGGGATTGGCGCGCGACCTCGAACACAATATCGGCGTCAAACTCCGCGCCCGGCGCATTTTGCTGCTAGGCGCGGGCGGCGCCACCCGCGGCGTGATCGAGCCGCTGATGGCGGCGCTGCCGGCAAGTCTGGTGATCGCTAACCGCACCCCGGAAAAAGCGGTGGAGTTGGCGGAATTGTTCGGTGATCTCGGGGGGGTGAGCGGTTGCGGTTTCGCTGATCTCGCCGGGCGGAGCTTCGATCTCATCATCAACGGCACTGCCGCGGGGCTCGATGATACCGTGCCGGTGTTGCCCGAGGGCGTGCTGGCCGAAGGCGGGGTATGTTACGACATGGTATACGCCGATCAGTCGACGGCGTTTGTACGCTGGGGCCGGATCCAAGGCGCAACGCACGCGGTGGATGGGCTCGGTATGTTGGTCGAGCAAGCCGCCGAGTCGTTTTATGTGTGGCGCGGGGTCAGACCGGATACCGCTCCGGTGATCGCTGCGCTGCGGCCTGCCTAAACATTTTTACCCTCAACACTGGCTAAAGTTGTAGCTCATCTCCGCCAGCGGCTTTTGCAACACATAGCCTTGCACGAATTTGATCCCGCTCGACCAGAGCGTGGGTAAGGTATGCAAATCTTCGACACCTGAAGCGACCGGTGCTATACCCAACTTATCCAGGCTGCGTGCGAGTGCCGACAATTGTTTGGCGGCGACGCTCTTGGGGCTGTGTAGGTCCTGGAGGAGATGGGTGTCGAGCTTGACGTAGCTGATCATCAAGCCTTCGAGCATCGTCAGTGAATCCAGGCGCTGGCCGAAGCGCTCCAGTGAAAAGCCGCAACCCAAGGCTTTCAAATGGTTGACGAAGGCTCGAAATTTATCCGAGTGACACCGCGCGGTATCTTCGGAGACTTCGAAGATCAATGAGCACCCTGCTATGCCGGCTTTATCCATACTCTCCTTGAGCCAGGCCGGGAAATCACCGTCCTCGATGGTTGCCAGCGTGATGTTGACGAAGAGTGTCGTTTGCTGCTGTGCCTCCCTGCGTGCGCGTAGCTCCTGCAGGCATTGGATGATCACCCAGCGATCCAGATACGCACCCAGGCGGTGTTGCTGGATGGCTTTGAATACGGTTTCAGGAAACAAATCGTGGTTTTGTTCGTCCTTCAGCCGCAATAGCGCTTCGTAGCGCTGATTGGATTCGTCCAGGCCGACGATCGGCTGGAACGACAGCTCCATGCGCGCGTGCTTGATCGCATCGGCAATGCGACCGACCAGTGCTTGTTGGGAAGCGGCGGTGGCCTGCTGGTCGCGCTCGGCCAGGTACAAATGGATGCCACTGTCGCGGTTATTGCGCGCCAGCGCGCACGCTGATTCGGCTTGCTGGATGAGGTCGAAATGATCGCGCTCGCCGGGCGCGGCTGCGCTGATGCCGACGCAAGCCTGGAGTCGCACGCTTTGCGCGCCTTTGCTATACATATACACGACTTCGTGCAACTGCTTGCGGATGTTCTGTGCGACGGTCTGTAATTTGCCGACATCGGCGGTTTTCACGAATACCATGAAGCAAGCATCGCCAAAACGGGCGATGGGGGCTGCGGCGCCCAGCACTCTATGCAGGCAATTGCCGGCCTTGGCTACGCTGTCGTCGGCGGTGGCGAAGTCGGTGGCCTCACGCAGCGCCTGCAAATTGTCGATCGCGATCATGAGCACGGCGACGCGCATACCGTCGTCGCTGGATGCCAGGACGCGCTCCAACTGATTCATGAAATAGCGGCGATTGAAAAATCCGCTCAGCGGGTCTTCATTGCGCAGGGCGCTGAGTTTGGTGCCCACTGCTCGGCTACGCCGCAGGCGCTGGAGTACGGTCCAGCCCAGGTGCTCGGCATTGACCGGCTTGGTAAGAACGTCATCGGCGATGCCAGCGAGAGCAGCGAGATTACGCTCGAAATGGTGCTCTTGACACAGCGCCAGCATCGGCAGTGCGTAGCAGCTCTGGTGCTGGCGCAACGCCTTGAAGAGTTCCAGGCTATTGACCGTTTTCAGATCGATATCGATGATCAGAATTTCGGGCTGGAAATCCTTGATGGTTTCCAGGACCCGCAGCGGGCGGCTTACCACCGTGGTGTTAATGCCGCTGTGTTCCAGGGCGTTGGACAAGCGCTGTGATTCGAATGGATCGTCATGCACGATGAGGGCGCGCTTGGCGCCTTCGTCCGCCGGATTGAACAGCAGCTTGTCGAGTTTCTCGACCAAGGCGCGGGTGTCGACCGGCCGGGTGAAATAGCCCTTGCCGCCCGCTTGGATGGCGGCGAGGCGGGTGGTGATGTCTTCTTGGTTGGCGATGAAAAACACAGGGATGATCAGTTCCAGCCGCTCACGCAACCGATTCACCATGTGGATGCCTGCTTGCGGGCCTTCGGGCTGATCCGCCTGGACGATGAGCGCGAGCGGATAGTGTTTCTGCAACTGCGCTTCGGCGGCCGCCAGGCTGTGCAGTGGCCGCACCCGAAAACCGGCGCGCTCGAGGTGGTTCGGCAGATCGGCAGGAAGCTCGGAGCCGACTACAAAAATTTCTTCGACTTGGAGCAGGTTTTTGGGTGCTAGCGGCACGGATTGCGCACTCGCGGCTGCGATCAGGTCGGCGTTGACGAAGCTGAAACGCACTTGCTCCAGCAACGCGCGTAGCCGTGCCCGTTGCGCGGGCTGCAGATCGCGTCCCGACGCCAAGCATACCTTGGCGTGATTGGCGAGTTGGAATGCAAGCTGAGCCTGTTCCGGGTAGTGGCCGAGTCGCTGCACGAGTTTGCCAAGTGATTCAGCCAAACCGACCAATTGCGTGACGGCGTCTGGCCGGGGGTCGGTATTGAGGTTGGCGATGTATTGCCAAAGTTTTTCGAGGATTTCCAGTTTTTCGGCAAGTTGCTCGCGGTAGTCATCTTGCGCGGGTGGTTCCATTATGGCGACGACTTTATTCATCATAGTCCTTCTCGCGTGGTGTCTTCCATACGAAATTCGGTGGTAGTGCAAAAAAAATGTACAGCGCTGCTCACTCCAAACCCGGCCGCGCGCGTTCCAGCAACAAGCCATCCGCTGTTTGCCGGAACCGGGTCTGGAGTAAAAAACTCATGCCAAGCAGAACCGTATCCTTAGGCGCGGGCACCAAGGCTGCTTCGACGTCATAGAGCACGATGGGGCCGAGTTTGATGGCATCAACAATCGTTTGGCGGGCGACCGCTTCGCCAGTGGCGGTGTTGACCGGGAAAGAACGGCCCGCTTGCAGACCCAGATCCTTGCGCAGATGCGAGGGAATCATGACCATGGTGGCGCCGGTGTCGATCAAGGCTTCTACCGGCAGACCATTGAGCCAGATCTGCGTTACGTAATGGCCGCGGCTGTCGCGTGGGATGACGATGTTATGCTCGGGTTCGCCCTCGCCGCGCAACACGATGCGCTCGGCGACGGTGGAAGGAAGATGGGTGCGCAGGCTGAGCGCCAACGCTTCGGCGTAGCCCACGAATTGCGATTGGCGCCACGCCAGTCGGTCGGGTAGCACGGTATGGTGGGCGAGCACGACGATGAGGGTAATGACCAGCATCCCGCGCAACGCGCCGAACAACAGGCCGAGCAATGGGTCGTGGCCACCCCAGCGCGTGTGTTCATGCACGCGTCGCAACTTGCGATCCGCGGCGGCAAGCAGAGTTGCGGTTACCAGCACGACCAGAAAAGCGACTACCCAGGCTCGTAGCACTTCGTCGGGCACCAGGTTGCGCAACCAGGTGCTGAAGTATTCGTAATTGACCAGTGCGAGTCCGCCCGCCAGCACCCATACGACTAACGACATCATTTCACGCAATATGCCGCGGCTAAGCCCGGTCGCCGTCGCCACCGCCAGCAACACTGCAATCATGAGGTCGATCAGCAAGCCATCGTACATCGCGTGGTGTTAGTATCCTGGTTCAGGCTAGTTTACGCAGCGCGCCCAAATCTGACGCTTAGTGTCAGTCAATAATCCGCATTCTTGGGCGTTCTCGGAAACGGAATGACATCGCGCACATTGCTCATGCCGGTAACGTAACTCACCGTGCGCTCGAACCCCAAGCCGAAGCCCGCGTGCGGAACCGTGCCGTAGCGACGCAGGTCGCGATACCAGCCATAAGCCGCTGGGTTGAGCCCAAGTTCGGCCATGCGTTGGTCGAGTACGTCTAAGCGCTCCTCGCGTTGGCTGCCGCCGATGATTTCCCCTATCCCCGGCGCCAGCACATCCATAGCCGCCACGGTTTTGCCGTCGTCGTTCAAGCGCATATAAAAGCTCTTGATTTCCTTTGGATAATTGATCACCACCAAGGGCCGGCCAAGATGATCTTCGGTCAAATACCGTTCGTGTTCGGATTGCAAATCCAAGCCCCAGCGCACGGGGAATTCAAAGGTTTTACCGGACTTTTCGAGGATCGTGATCGCTTCGCCATAGTCGATGCGCTCGAATGGCGAATGGATGACTTTCTCCAGGCGTTCGATGCAAGTCTTGTCGATCCGCTCGGCGAAAAACGCCATATCATCGGCGCGTTCCTCCAGAACCGCTTTGAATATGAATTTAAGCAAATCTTCGGCCAGATCGGCGTTGCTATTGATGTCCGCGAACGCAAGCTCGGGTTCGATCATCCAGAATTCGGCTAAGTGCCTGCTAGTATTCGAATTCTCAGCGCGAAACGTAGGGCCGAAAGTATACACTTTGGAGAGCGCTAGGCAATAGGCTTCGACATTGAGCTGGCCAGAGACCGTGAGGAAGGTCTCGCGACCAAAAAAGTCCGCGTTGAAATCGACGGCCCCGGTTGTGGTGCGCGGCAGATTGGCGAGATCCAGCGTACTCACCCGGAACAAGGCGCCGGCGCCCTCGGCGTCGCTGGCCGTGATGATCGGGGTATGGATCCAGAAGTAGCCGTGCTGGTGAAAAAACCGATGGATCGCCTGCGCCAAACAATGGCGCACGCGGGTGACAGCGCCGATGGTGTTGGTGCGTGGCCGCAGATGCGCCACCGAGCGCAAATACTCGAAGGTGTGGTGCTTGGGGGGCACGGGATAGGTATCGGGATCATCGACCCAGCCAACCACTTCGATGCGCTCGGCTTGCAGTTCCAGGCTCTGGCCCTTGCCCTGTGACGCGACCAGTGTGCCGCTCGCAATCACCGAGCAGCCAGCGTGCAAGTGCAGTACTTCACTCTGATAATTCGCCAGGGTGCTGGGGGCGACGACTTGCAGAGGCGCGAAGCAGGAGCCGTCATGGACGGCGATGAACGAGACACCGGCCTTGGAATCGCGGCGGGTGCGCACCCAGCCCTGAACGGTGGTGGTCGCGCCGACGGCCAAACGGCCATTGAGAATATCGGTGATGGCGATGCTAGGCATGGCGGAGTTCCTTATGTTGAATAGCGCGAAGTCGATGGTGGCACAAACGCTGACCGGAGCAAGAGCGATCAGGGTCCGGGCGCGATACCCTCGAATACGGCAAGCGCCTGGCGCAGGGATGAGGGCAAGGGTGCCGAGCGCCCGCTGGCAAAATCGAACCAGACCAGGATTGCATGAGCGGTTGCCGCGGGTGCCGGTTCGCCTTTCATGAAAATGGCAGCCTCTACTTGCAGGCTGCTGTTGCCAAGGCGCGCCACGCGGGTGGCGATTTCAAGTACCCCTGGATAGTGCAATTGGCGCAGGAAGCGGCACTGCATATCGGCCAACACCAACTGGGCGACGGCCTTGTATTCCAAGGGTGCGCGATCGCTGAAGTAGGCGATGCGCCCGGATTCCAGATAGCGGAAGTATTGGACATTGTTGACATGGCCCAGGGCATCCATGTCGCCCCAGCGGATCGCGAGTTCAATAACGTGTTTAAAGTCGGTGCGTTGCATTGCCTTATCTGTTTATACTGGCGAAAGCCATCACGATACCAGCACCCCACCAAGAGGCGTTATGAAATTGTCGATGATTTTTTGCGCGATTACATTATCGGGATGCGCGGCGCTGCCCGTGCCTTCTTCCAATCTTCCGTCCACGGGCGCCGCTCCGGGCGCGGACGCTTTGCCCAGCTTCCAGGCGCGCGATGGCGACGACCGGCGGTTATTGGATCAGATTCGCGCCAAACCCGATGATTCCGATCTCTGGTATCAGCTTGGCAATCACTTCGCCAAAAGCGATCGGCTGGATGATGCCGAGCAGGCTTATCGCGAAGCGCTGAAACGAGGCCCCAATCCGCACGCGCTGAACAATCTGGGTTTGGTGCAGATCAGACTGGGCGTGCAGGCGCTCAAAGAGGCGCGCCAACAGATGCCGCAAAACCCCGCGGTACGCGCCGAGACCCAGCGCTTTGTTCAATTATTGTTGAAATCCGCGCTGTAGGGAGGGTACGCCAGTCCCTCGACCACGGTCGTGTTCGGCGTACTGAGGAACAAAGAGGGCGCGGCTTTGATTTTGCAATCGCGGCTGCCGCCGCCGAGGATCACATAAGGCCGCTGCATCACTTGGCTGTCGACCCATAGTGGTACGTCGTCCGGAAGCGCGAGCGGCGTTACGCCGCCGAGTTCCATCCCTGTCAGTTCGCGCGTTTCCTCGGGCGCTGCGAATGACAGCCGCCGTGCGCCCATGCGTTTGCGCACGATACGGTTGACGTCGAGCCGGGTCGAACCCAGCAACACACAAGCAACATATTGCTTGACGCCGGTCTTGGAGGTGACGATCAGCGTATTGGCGGAGTTGTCCAGGTCATAGCCATAATGGTCGCAGAACACCGCTGTATCGGAAAGCTCGGGCGTACAGTGCAAGACTTCATAGGCGACGCCTAGGCTATCGAGAAACCGGCGCACGCGTAGCGCCGGTGCGATATCGAAAGCGTCGCCGGCGGCGGTATCCCTCATAGCGGGTCCGCTGCCTCGACGATACGGTGGTCCATTTGCCGCGCGGGGTTGTCGCAGCCGACGCAGCCGACCACTTTGGCAGGCACGCCGACGACCGTGCAGTGCGGCGGCACATCCGCGAGCACCACGCTGCCGGCACCGACGCGGCTGCCCTCACCGATCACGATATTACCGAGGATTTTCGCGCCTGCGCCGATCAGCACGCCACGCCGCACTTTGGGGTGGCGGTCGCCGCTTTCTTTGCCGGTGCCGCCCAGAGTGATTTCTTGCAGCAGCGAGACATCATCATCAATGACGACGGTTTCGCCAATCACCAGGCCAGTGGCGTGATCGATCATGATGCCGCGGCCAATGCGCGCCGCTGGATGGATATCGACGGCGTAGATTTCCGAGATGCGATTTTGCAGATACAAGGCCATGTGATTGCGCCCCTGTTTCCATAGCCAATGCGCGACCCGATACGATTGCAGCGCCTGAAAACCCTTGAAATACAGAAGCGGCACCAGATACCCCTTACAAGCCGGGTCGCGGTCGTTCACGGCGACGATGTCGGCGCGTGCAGCGGCACCGATGTCGGGATCATCGCGCAGGGCCTCGTCGAACACCTCGCGTAGCAACATGGCGCGCAACTCCATGCTGCCGAGCTTCTGCGCCAAGTGATAGCTTAGCGCGGCTTCCAGCCGTTCGTGCTTGAGTACCGTGGTGTGAACGTAACTCGCGAGAATCGGCTCATCGGCCACCAGGGTCGCGGCCTCTTTTTGTATCCTAGACCAGACAGGATCATGCGGCGATAATTTGGGCGCGGTTTTCAACATGGGTTCTGCTCCGGAGCTTACGGGATGTCCGCGTTGTCCAATGGACACAATACGGTTATATAAATGATAGCACTGAACATGGGTATGTTAGGTACGGCTGTGCTGAGCCTGGCGGCGGTGCTTGGCAGCATCGGAATTTACGCGATTTTCTGGCCGCGCAGCCAGCTTTTCGGCAGAGTGCTGTATGGCGACCCGAGTAAACCGCCGCGCGTGGCGCTGACGTTCGATGATGGTCCATCGTTGGACGTCACCCCGCGCATCCTCGACATTCTCGCGGAACAGCGTGTGAGGGCCGCGTTTTTTGTCATTGGCCGGAACGTCGAACGCCATCCCGCGCTGGTCCGGCGCATGGACGCCGAAGGCCATCTCGTCGCTAGCCACGGTTATGACCATTCTCCGCTCGGACTGTTTCGCCGCCGCGCTTATTGGGAGCGCCAAGTCGCGAGCACCGACGCCGCGGTCATCGCGGCCATCGGCAAGCGGCCATGGTTGTTTCGTCCTCCCTGGGGTTGCAAGCAGTATTTCATGACGGCGGCGCTGGCGGCGCAGGGGAAAACCATCGTGACCTGGCGGGTGCGGGGGCTGGATGGCGCGCCCACCACCGCCGCGCGCATCCTACGGCGCATATTATCCCGTGTGCGAGGGGGAGATGTGCTGACCCTGCACGATGGTCATCAGCTCAATGAGCAGGTGGGCAGAGATGCCACAGTCGAGGCTTTACGCCCGTTGATCTTGGCGCTGCGCGCGCGCGGCATCGAGCCGGCGCGGCTGGATGAGTTGTTGCATATCGAGCCGTATTGCGCAAGCGCGGCGTCCGCCGCATCATCCTCTTTGACTCGCATTCAACCGCTAGGGAGTAAGAATAACGATGGCAACCGTGAAAATGGTCGAGTACGACGACGCCAGCCCCGAAGTGCGGGCAATCTACGATGACATCATGAGAACCAAGAACAGCAGCCGGGTGCCGGATTTCTGGCGCACGATCGCGAGCCACCCGCCGACCCTGGCGCGGGTATGGAACGACTTGAAGCAGATTATGGCGCCAGGCCGCCTGGATACGCTCACCAAGGAAATGATCGCAATCGCGGTGAGCGCCACCAATGGTTGCGCGTACTGTGTGAACTCGCATACGGCAGCGGCGAAGAAGCTCGGCATGGACAACGAAATGCTGGGCGAATTGATGGCGGTGATCGGTATGTTCAACACCACCAATAAACTGGTCGAGGGCTACCAAGTCCAACCCGATGTATTTCCGCCGTTGGAGTAAGGATAAGCCTTGTGCCTGCCGTGCCTATCGTGCAGCACAAGGATTGGTCTTATTGCGATTGAGGACTGCTGGCTATGGCTTCCTTGAGTTCGCGGTATTCCTCGCAATCGGCGCAAATAGATGCCAGGATTTTCAAGCGTTCCTCGGCTTTGGCGAGTTGCTTGGTTTCGACGTACAGTTCACCCAGGTATTCATTGGCGCCCTTGTGCTTTGGGTCGAGCGCGAGGGCACGTTGATAGTAATCGAGGGCGATGTCGTATTGGCCGAGCTTACGGTGGCTGAATCCAAGCAAATTGAAGACATCGGCGTCGGCCTTACCGGCATCCGCCAGTGGTTTCAATACGGCGATGGCCTTGGCGAAATCCTTGGCTTCGATGGCTTGTTCGGCCATCTGCAAATCCACTTTATTGGCGACGGCTTCGTCGGTGGCTTTGTCATCGGTTTCGCTCACGCTGTCATGGTTGGCGAACAGAGGCGAGGCGCTGATCAGGCTGGCGCTCAAGCCTATGGCAGCCCACAGCCGGTTAGGGTTCGATGATTTCATCCGGGTTTGTCTCCTGAAGTGCGCGAGGCTAGCTTACAATAGTTTATATCGACCTTTAACGACTGCACGGCGAATACCAATGTCTTTACATCACAAGACCAAAACCGAACACCATGCCAACGACCATCATGACCGCGGCCTGCCGGATGGCAAAGTGGCGGTGCGCGATGCGTTCGGCATCGACATCGATTTGCAAGTGCCGGCGTTCAGCCGCGCCAGCGAACATGTGCCGACTATGGATGACGCCTACCGTTTCGACCGCGACACCACGCTCGCCATCCTCGCCGGTTTTGCCTACAACCGCCGGGTATTGATCCAAGGCTATCACGGCACCGGCAAATCCACCCACATCGAACAGGTCGCGGCGCGCCTCAATTGGCCTTGTATTCGGGTCAACCTCGACAGCCATATCAGCCGCATCGACCTGGTGGGGAAGGACGCCATCGTCATCCGCGACGGCTTGCAGGTGACCGAGTTCAAGGAAGGCATCCTGCCGTGGGCGTTCCAGAATCCGACCGCACTGGTGTTCGATGAATATGACGCGGGCCGGCCGGATGTGATGTTCGTGATCCAGCGCGTGTTGGAAGCCGAAGGCCGGCTTACGCTGCTCGACCAGTCGCGGGTGTTGCGCGCCCATCCGTCGTTCCGTCTGTTCGCCACCGCCAACACCATTGGTTTGGGTGACACCACCGGCCTCTATCACGGCACCCAGCAGATCAACCAGGGGCAGATGGACCGCTGGAACATCGTCGCCACCCTCAATTATCTGGAGCACGACGCCGAGGTCGAGATCGTGCTCGCCAAGGCACCCACCTATGCCGGCACCGCAGGGCGCGAACAGATCAGCGCGATGGTTAACCTCGCCGAACTGACCCGCACCGGGTTCATCAATGGCGACATTTCCACGGTCATGAGCCCGCGCACCGTCATCACCTGGGCCGAGAATGCCTCTTTGTTCAAAGACATCGGCTTCGCATTTCGGGTCACGTTTTTGAATAAATGTGACGAAGTCGAGCGTCCGATCATCGCCGAATACTATCAGCGCTGTTTCGGCGTCGATCTGCCGGCGAGCGGATTCCAGGCCACCTTGGCGTGAGTCGGCCATGAGCGAAACGGTCAAGGCGACCGAAATCTTCCGGCGCGCCACCGAAGCTACCATGCGGGCATTGTCCGAGTGCCCTGATGTCAGCCTGGAGTTCGTGCCCAACACCGCGGGCATGAGCGGCGCCAGCGCCCGCCTTCCGACACCTTCGACCGATCTGCCCGCGCGCGAGGTGCAAGCCGTGCGCGGTGCCGCCGACACCCTGGCGCTACGGCTCAAACACCACGACGAGATCATCCATCAACATTACGCGCCGACCGACGCCAACGCGCGCGCGGTGTTCGACCGCCTCGAACTGGCCCGTTACGAGGCCCTCGGCGCGCGTCGTTTGGCGGGGGTCGCCGAGAATCTGGCGGCTGGATTGGAGGATTACTGCCGCTCCCAGGGTTACGGCGCCACCCACGACCGCAATCCCATGCAATTGGCGGACGTGGTGCGCCTGCTCGCGCGTGAAGCGCTGACCGGCGCCGCCCAGCCGGACAATGCCGCCGGCCTCCTCGCCCTGTGGCGCGGGGAATTGACCGATAAACTCGGCGCCGATCTGGCGGCGCTGGGTGAACATATCCGCGACCAAAATGAATTTGCCCGCATCAGCCGTCACTTGCTGGAAGTGCTCGGATTCTTCATCGATCCCATGGTGGATGACGAAGGCCGCGCCGACGATGCCGAAGAAGAAGGTGAACCGGGCGAAGCCGACGACAGCGAGAGCGCCGAAGCGGGGCGGACGGCCGCCGAGGCCGATGGCGAGGAGGGCGACCTGGAGCCCGGCGATGAAAGCTCGAGCGCCGCCGAGGATGACACCCAGATCGGCGCGAGCGCCGCCGCCACCCGCGAGGGACAATGGTCCAACAGCCTGGGGGGCAACAGCGCCCATGAGCGCTATCATCCTTACACGACCGCTTTCGATGAAGTCATCAAAGCCGAAGATCTTTGCCCCGCCGAGGAATTGCAGCGCCTGCGCCAGCAACTGGATCAGCAGGAGGCGCATCTACAAGGCGTGATCGCTAAACTCGCCAACCGCCTGCAGCGGCGGCTGATGGCGCAACAGACTCGCACCTGGCTGTTCGACCTCGACGAGGGGTTGCTCGACGCCGCCCGCTTGGCGCGGGTGGTCGCCAATCCACAGCACGCGCTGAGCTACAAGCGCGAGAAGGAAACCGAGTTTCGCGACACGGTCGTCACCCTGCTCATCGACAACTCCGGTTCGATGCGCGGGCGGCCCATCATCATGGCGGCGATCAGCACCGACATCCTTGCCCGCACCCTGGAGCGCTGCGGCGTCAAGGTCGAAATTCTGGGGTTCACCACGCGCACCTGGAAGGGCGGTCAATCGCGCGAGCGCTGGTTGGCCGACGGCAAGCCGGCCAACCCGGGTCGCCTCAACGATGTGCGCCACATCGTCTACAAATCCGCCGATACGCCCTGGCGGCGCGCGCGGACTAATCTGGGCATCATGCTGAGCGAGGGCATACTGAAGGAAAACATCGACGGCGAGGCGCTGTTATGGGCGCATCATCGTTTACTGGCGCGACGCGAGGAGCGGCGGATTTTGATGGTCATCAGCGACGGCGCACCGGTGGACGATTCCACGCTCTCCGTGAACGCCAGCAACTACCTCGACCAACATCTGCGCGATGTCATCCATTACATCGAGAATCGCAGCCCGGTGGAACTCCTCGCCATCGGCATCGGCCACGACGTGACGCGCTATTACCGGCGCGCGGTGACCCTGGTCGATGCCGAGCAATTGGGCGGTGCGATCATGGAGGAACTCGCCGATTTGTTCGCCAAGGAGTCGGAGAAAGAACTGAAACGGACAGCCTCATGGCGGCGCGCCGATTGAGCGCGGCAAGCGCTGAAATTTTGCTTGCGTTTCACAAAAACAATCTATAAAATTCGCCGCCCTGATGTCATCACTCGTCTTCACAATAGTCACGATAGGCTAGGAAGAATGCTTAGAACTCGATCCAACAAACCCTCGCGCTCAGCGCATGCGCTCGCGCCGTGTTTGCACGCTGTGACCCGCGTGTTCGGGTTCGATTGCGCGGGTAACGCGAAGAATCGCATGTTGCCGATGTAGACCGATTTCCTAACGGAAGGTCTGCGCGGCGGGCCTTCCGGAGTCAGTACCGAAACCCCGGTTGGTCTCCCCAACCGGGGTTTTTGTTTTGTTGACGATTTTGGGGCGGTAGCCTTGGGCTTCGCCCCATACCGATGTTGACGGCTGAAGCCAACGATCAGCGGTGCAGGTTCTGGATGCCTGCCTGGCGCGCCCACGCCTGCAATCGGCAAAGCGTGTACCGATCGTGCGCTCGGCCTCGACAGCCAGCGATGATAGCTCATTGGGTAGAGCAGCTGACTCATCATCAGCGGGTAGCGGGTTCGACTCCCGTTCATTGCACCAGACTTGGAATCTGGCGGTAAGCAGTACCCCGGGACGTGGGTTAACGTCCCGCCACGGGGACAGCCCCAGTGAACGTTAGCGTGCGGGTTTGGCGGCAGTAGCGCCAGGCCCGGCGCGGGCGAGTCACAACGCCTGGTGTGCTTTGCGCGCTGGATGCTTGCCATGGCCGCGGTCGTTTGCCGCGCGCCCGGCTGGGCACCGATGGCGCCGGTCTTGACGACGGCGCCGGACGTGTTCGGCGGGGTGCAACGCAGACGCGCCAAAACCTGGCAAACGCCGACGCCCGCGCGCCGGGCGCGGGGCTGTACCCAAATTGTCACGTTGTCAGAGGGAAATGCCATGTTCGGATACAAAAGAGTCGTGATTGCCAAGCACGAGCGCGGCCTGTTGTTCAGAGACCGCAGTTTCGAGAGGTTCCTCACGCCGGGCGTGTACCGCTTCTTCGATCCGTTCAACCGTTTGAGCGTCGAGCGTTATGACCTGGCGATTCCGGAATTCAACCACGCGCGGGCCGATATGCTGATCAAGGAACACGGCGCGGCCTGCGCCCAGCACTTGCAGATCGTCGAACTCGGCGAGCGGCAGGCGGGCTTGGTTTACAAAAACGACAAGCTTGCTGGCATTCTCGCGCCGGGCGCGCGTCAGCTCTATTGGAAAGGACCGGTCACGGTGCGGGTCGATGCGGTCGAAGTCGCCGACAATGCGCGGATTCCGCGCGAACTTGCGGTATTGCTGATCAAGCCGCGTGATAGCGCGCTCTTGCAAGCAGCGGCCAATGCCGTTTATGCGTGCGAAGTCAGCGATCACCAAGTGGGGCTGCTCACCATCGACGGCGAGCTGAAGGAAGTGCTGAAGCCGGGCGCTTACGCGTTCTGGAAATTCCAGCGCAATCTCGGCGTCGAGTTGGCGGATCTGCGCTTACAGACCCTGGAGGTGTCCGGCCAGGAGATTCTCACCAAGGATAAAGTGAGCTTGCGTCTGAACCTGGCGGTGAGCTTTCGGCTGATCGATCCGGTGAAGGCGCGTGTAGAATTGCCGAACGCCAAGGATTTTGTCTATCGCGAAGCGCAGTTTGGGTTGCGCCAGGCGGTCGGTGTGCGGACGCTGGATGAGTTGCTGGCCAATAAAAGCCAGTTGGATGAGGAAGTGTTCGCCCATGTCGGCGGCAAGTCCGCCGCGCACGGTCTGGAAGTGAGCAGTGTCGGCGTCAAGGATGTGATCCTGCCGGGCGATATGAAGGACATCCTCAACCAGGTGGTGGAGGCCGAGAAGGTAGCGCAGGCGAACGTGATCAAGCGTCGCGAGGAAACGGCGGCGACGCGTTCCTTGCTGAACACCGCCAAGCTCATGGAAGACAGCCCGATTCTGCTGCGCCTGAAGGAGCTGGAGATGCTCGAGAAGGTGGTCGGCAAGATCGACAAGCTGACGGTATTTGGCGGCCTGGAAGGCGTATTGCAGGAGTTGGTCACCATCAAGGCCAAGCAGGCAAGCTGAGCCTTGTCGATAGCAACGGAACCGCAGCCCGGCTACGGATGGCCGGGCTGCTCCTGCTTACTGCTTCTTGATCTTGCTATAGTTTTCGATGGCTTTCGCCAACATGCCCTTGGGATCTTTGTCGAACATGCCCTTGGCATCGGCGCCGCTGAAGCAATAGGTTTTGCCATCGATGACTTCATTGAGGGAACAATCGGTGGGAACCTCTTTGCCAAAGGAAAGGCCGGTGACGCAGAGCTTGCCGAATTCACCGTCGGCGGCGAAGCTGGCTAAGCTCATGGTTAGTGCGGCAGCCGAAATCATCGTTGTCAGTAGCTTCATGGAACTCTCCTCGCTATCAGTAAAAGGTCGGGCTGTCACGACAGCCTTTCGTTGACGCGCCCCAATATTGCGTTCAGCGGGGCCGCCGTAGTTCCTATACGGCCAGGACAGGGTGGCGGATGCGCTGAACGAGATAAAGTGTTGGCGGGAGAGTTGACCGCAACGGTTTCAGGGGATTTCAAATTGCCCGTCGTCTGCGGGGATGGCCGCCTCTTCGAACAGCTCGGGGCCGAGTTCCGACATCCAATCCCCCTTGCACGCCAGGTAAGCCACGCGTTTGCTGCCTTTTTCCACGACTACGCCTTGTTTTTCCCAGCCTTTGCCTATGCCCGTGAACACGGTATAGGTATACGCGCCGTTATCGAATCTGAGATAAGCGCCACCGCCACCGGAAAACGCCAGCGTGCCCGAGCGGAAGTGGCTAGCGGGATGTTCGGGCTTTGCCGGATAAACGAGTTCGGGATCTTCGCCCAGAACTCCGAATCGATATTGCAGATAGCCGTCGGTCGCGGTCAAGGAATTCGATGCGCAAAGTGACACGGCTTTGGTTTTGCTCGTCATGCAGGTGAAGATGACTTGCTCATCATCGCAGTGGGAAGGGAGCGGGCCTGCCGTGGAGGGCGTCTGGGTTCCGGCCAACAGGGTCAACAGTAATACAGCGTAGCGTTTCATGGGCGATGGGCGGTTAGAGTTTTTCTCTGATGGCGTCGGGGTTGTAGCCGAAGATGGGCTGGCCTTTCACCAGAACCAGCGGCACGCCTCTGCCGCCCAATTCTTCGAATTGATCTTGACCTTCTTCGGATTTTTCGATGTCGTATTCAAAGTAGGGAATATCGTTCTGGGTCAGAAACTGACGGGTTTTAGCGCAATAGCCACACCAGGAGGTCGCGTAAAGCACCACTTTTTCCGTATGCAAGGCGGCGTATTGTTTCCCCGCGCCGGCGGCATGATGCCATTTCGTCCAGCCTAGATACATCGCGAAAATGGCGAGCGCCAAGAATAATTTCCGCATCGTCTTTCGACTCCCTGAAAGTTGGATACGGTTGACGACGCAATTTTTCTGCCAACGGGCGGTTACCAGTGGAGAGTTCCCAAGATCAGGCCACTGCCGGCAGGCAGGCCGGGCCGATGGGCTCAAAGGTTTTGTAAGTCAAGATGAATTCCTGATGGCCGAGTTCCTCGGATTTGCTCTGTTTACCGGCGGCGAGCGCCAGGATCAGGTCGTAGATTTCCCGGCCCACTTCATCCAGGGTGGCGGCGCCTTCCAGGATGCGCCCGGCGTTGACGTCCATGTCATCGGCCATCCGGGCGTAGGTCTTAGGGTTGGCGCACACTTTGATGACCGGTGCGATCGCCGACCCCACCACCGAGCCGCGCCCGGTCGAGAACAGGATGACATGACTACCGCAGGCGATGAGTTCGGCGATCTCGGCATTATCGTTGATGTTCGGGAAGCCGAAACGCGGCTCGCCGTCTTGCACGACATCGAGTAGATACAGCCCGCCGCGCGGGGGTAAATCGCCGGGTTTGAGGATGCCGGCAATTTTGGATTGCCCGCTCTTGGCGTAAGCGCCCAGCGATTTTTCCTCGATCGTGCTGAGGCCGCCGTCGGCGTTGCCGGGCGCGAAGCTGGCGTGGCCCATGATCGCGTAATAACGTGCTGCCTTGGCGACCGCGTTCTTGAGTTCCTCGCCGAGTTCGGGAGTGACGGCGCGCGCCGCCATCCAATGCTCCATGCCGATCAGTTCGCCGGTTTCCTCGAAGATCGTCGCCGCCTTTTGTTCGACTAGCAAATCGAAAGCGCGGCCCATCGCCGGGTTGGCGGTGAGGCCGCTGGTGGCGTCGGAGCCGCCGCA
The DNA here is from genome assembly GCA_046347515.1 of Gammaproteobacteria bacterium. Taxonomy (GTDB): domain Bacteria; phylum Pseudomonadota; class Gammaproteobacteria; order Competibacterales; family Competibacteraceae; genus JAXMFZ01. The sequence continues at coordinate 88,563 of JAXMFZ010000007.1, forward strand.
AATCGTACCGACCACGAGTTCGGAGACGGCCATGTCCACCATGGGCGTAGCGGCGAGCGCGGCCAATTGTTCTTCGATCCAGATTTTGCCGTCGGCGATGGTTTTGCGAGTACCGCCAATCGCCTGGATGCCGATGGTCTTCACCGGCCGCCCGCTGTCCGCCACCGCCGCCGCCAGGCGATTCTTGTTGAAACTCTCGCAGCCGAGCGACACCAACAGCGCCGCACCGACGTTAGGATGGGTGCAGAGCCGCTGCATCATGTGTTGGGCGTAGTCGTTCGGATAACAGCCGGGAAAGCCGATCAGATGCACGCCGCGCTCGCGGTAGGGGTAGACGATCTCGCGCGCGACGTGGTGGGCACATTCGACTAAATAAGCGACGACGATGACGTTGCGGATGCCTTTACGGCCATCGGCGCGCGGATAACCTTTCATGAATGTTTCTCCTGATGGTATTCATGGCCTTTGTCGAACGTATACGTCGGCAGATAATCGCTCGCCATGTTGTGGGTATGGACGTATTCACCGGCTTTGATCACTCGGCTGGCGCTGCCGATCGGCGCCTGATATTTGATGATCTTTTCGCTCGCTTTGATGTCGCGCAGGGCGAATTTATGGCCGATATCGATGCGCTGAGCGAGCATGACTTGGCCGTGCGGCAGGTTCAGTACCGTACCGGCGGCGAGTTCGCGGGTGGCGACGCCGATATTGTCAGCGGAATCGAGAATCAGTACGCGGTGGTCGGACGCAGGGGCGGTGGTCATGGCGTTTGTTCCCGGATTGCAAACGAAGACGGTCACAGTTTAACCGATTCGATAGTAGCGCCTAGCATTATCGTGGAATAGGCGCGCTTGGTCGGCGCTGGACAGATCGTGGACAATGTCTTGAAAGCCCGCGTAAATCGTGGCGAAATTTCCCACCAGGCCATCGACCGGAAAATTGCTCGCGAACATGCAACGCTCGACGCCGAATAAGGCGATGGTGTCCTGCACCACGCGGCGGTTGTCGGCGGTACGCCAGGGCTGGCCGCGAATGCCGAGCCCGGAGATTTTCACCGCCACATTGGGCGCTTGCGCGAGGGTTTTCATGGCGACATACCAAGCGCTCAAATGCTCGGGGCTGCGATCCACCGGCAGCCCGGTGTGGTTGAGAATGATGGTGATGCCTGGAAAGGCTTCCGCGAGTTCGCGCGCCTCGGCCAGATGCCAATAGGGTGTTTGTAGATCGAAAGACAGCCCCAGGCGTTCCAGCAGCGCGAAACCCGCGCGCCATTTCGGATCGCCCATGGAGCCCGGCGCGCCGCGCTGGACCCTCGCCGCCGAGGGCGCCGCGCGCGGCTTATGGCGGATGCCCCGCACCAGAGGAAAAGCGGCCTGCTTGCCCAGGACTTCCGCCGCGTCGTCACGATCCAGCCAGGCTTGCGCGACGATCACGGTCGGCAAGCCGTAGCGGGCATGAAGATCATGTAGCCAGCGCGTCTCGCCGACCGGATCGGCGGGATTCCATTCGGCCTCGACGTGGACGGTGTTGGCGACGCGAAATCCGGCGCTGTCGGCGGTGTAGTCGGGCGGCAGGTAATTCCTGCGGATCGCACGGTAATCGCCATAACGGAATGGGATGGGCGGCTCAATGCGCAGCCACGGATAGTCGTTGCGCTGTAAGTCCCAGAAATGCTGATGGGCGTCAACGATGGCAAGATCGGCCATACGTGAATCGTTGCCTCAATGGCGATTACCGACAGATGCGGCGGAGTTGATTTTACAGGGGACGATGAGCCACTGTTTATTGTAAGTAAAAAGATAGTCAACATCCGTGCAAAATTAAACCGCGCGTCAATACTGATATTATGATCGCTTACCGACAAACCTAGTTCCGATTCCTTCGCGCCCATGAGCCGTGCATTCATTAAAGAACCCGATGGTGACCAGGAAGAAGCGCCACTACTCGAGCGGCCCATCAGCCCGCATCCGAATTACGTGACGCCGCGGGGTCTGAGCCTGCTCAAAGCCAAGGTCGAGCAGCTTCAGGCCGAGCGGGATGCCATCAAGACCGCGCCAGACCTCGCGGCGCGCAGCCGTCTACCCCAAGTGGAGCGGGACCTCCGTTACTTTCAACGACGACTGTGGGACGCCATCGAAGTCCATCCGCCCATGTCGTCGGAGACGCCAGAGGTTCGTTTTGGCAGCAGCGTCGAGATGGTAGACGCGCAGGGCAGGCGTTATCGCTATCGCCTCGTGGGCGAAGATGAGGCGGACGCGGGACAAGGCCTCATCAGTTGGATATCGCCGCTCGCCAAAGCGCTCATGGGCAATGGCGTCGGCGCTGAAGTCTACTGGCGGAAACCCAGCGGGGAATTGGCGGTGACGATCGTCAAGATCGATTAAGAAGGCATCGATTACGCCGAACCGCGATGTTACAAGGCGGCGATTTGGTGAGGGTGCGGACGCAGGTCCGTGCTCACGTCGGATTCGTCGAAATCACGCGCTCGGTATCGTATTCCGCCTGTTCCTACTCCGCGGCGAGGCGGCAAGCTAGTGATATTGTCAAGACCCAAGAACTCGCCTACGAAAGGGGTAGCGGGGTAGCGGCAGATTTCCTCGGGCGTGCCGATCTGCTCAATCTGTCCATCATTGAACAGAGCGACGCGATTGGCGATTTCCAACGCTTCATCCTGGTCATGGGTGACAAATATGGTAGTGACATGAATGTTGGCGTGCAGGCGCCGCAACCATCTCCGTAATTCCTTGCGTACTTTGGCGTCCAGTGCGCCGAAAGGTTCATCGAGCAGCAAAACCTTGGGTTCGACCGCCAGCGCCCTAGCCAGGGCCACGCGTTGCCGCTGGCCGCCGGAGAGTTGGTGAGGATAGCGTCCGGCAAGCCCGGTGAGCTGAACCAATTCGAGCAATTCTTGCACTTTGGTGCGGATCTGGCTTTTTCCAGGCCGGAGGTGACGGGGGCGTACGCGCAGGCCGAACGCGACATTCTCGAAGATCGTCATGTGCCGGAACAAAGCATAGTGCTGAAATACAAAGCCCACGCCGCGCTCCCGCGCGGGGCGATAGGTACAATCCTCGCCGTGGAACAGAATAGAACCCGTATCAGGTGTTTCCAGACCGGCGATACTGCGCAACAAAGTGGTTTTACCGGACCCGGAAGGGCCAAGCAGCGCCACTAATTCACCAGTGTTGAGCTCGATGCTGACATCCCGCAGCGCCATGAAACTTCCGAACCGTTTGGAGACTTTGCGTACCTCAATGCTCATGGCTTACTCCTCGCGGATATGCGAATGAATCAATGATTTTAGCGTCAGGGTCAACAACGCCAGCAACGCCAGCAGCGATGCCACCGCGAACGCAGCGGTGAAATTGTATTCGTTATAAAGAATCTCGACATGTAGCGGCAGGGTATTGGTAAGGCCACGAATATGCCCGGAAACCACCGACACCGCGCCGAATTCACCCATCGCCCGGGCATTGCAGAGCAGCACGCCATACAGTAGCCCCCATTTGATATTGGGCAGGGTGACGCGCCAAAACGTCTGCCAGCCCGAGGCCCCCAGCACCAGCGCTGCTTCCTCGTCTTCCGTGCCTTGTTGCTGCATGAGCGGGATCAATTCGCGGGCGATGTAAGGAAAAGTGACAAACACGGTCGCGAGCACGATGCCCGGCACCGCGAAGATGATCTTCAGGTCATGCTCGGCGAGCCACGGCCCCAACCAGCCTTGGCGGCCGAGCACCAGCACGTAGATGAGCCCGGCGACCACCGGCGAAACCGAGAACGGCAGGTCGATCAGAGTGGTGAGTATACTCTTGCCGCGAAACTCGAATTTGGCGATGGCCCAGGCGGCGGCCACGCCGAACACCAAGTTGAGGGGCACCGCGATGGCCGCCGTCAAGAGCGTCAACTGGATAGCCTCCAGGGCGTCCGCCTCGGCGATGGATTCGAGATAAACCGTAAAGCCTTTCCTGAACGCTTCGGCAAAAATTGACACCAGCGGCACGAACAGGAACAGGGTTAGAAAAGTCAAGGCGAGGACGATCAGCACCCAGCGCAAAAAAAGCGGTTCGCTGCGCGCGATCGTCTGCGCAATGGGAGCGGGAGTCCGAGTCGTCAAGGCGTTCATCGGCGGCTCAATAGGCGGGCCGATCGCGCCAGCGCCGCGACCGGATTTGCAGCAAGTTGATCAGCAGCAACAACGCAAACGACACCACCAACATGACCACGGCGATAGCGGTAGCGCCAGTATAATCGTATTGCTCCAACTTGGTGATGATCAATAAGGGGGTAATCTCGGAAACCATGGGCATATTGCCGGCGATGAAAATCACCGAACCGTATTCGCCGATCGCGCGCGCGAATGCCAACGCAAAACCGGTCAGCAACGCCGGCAGCACGGCCGGCAGGATCACCCGCGCGAAGGTTTGCCAACGGCTGGCGCCGAGCGTGGCGGCGGCTTCCTCGACCTCGGCTTCCAGGTCTTGCAGCACGGGTTGCACGGTACGTACGACGAATGGCAGGCCGATAAAAGTGAGCGCGACCAGCACGCCGAGAGGAGTGTACGCGACCTTGATGCCGAGCGGCTCCAAGAACCGGCCGATCCAGCCTTGCGGTGCATATAAACTGGTGAGCGCGATGCCGGCTACCGCAGTGGGGAGCGCGAAGGGTAGATCGACCATTGCGTCCACCAAACGTTTACCGCTGAACGAGTAACGCACCAGCACCCAGGCCACGAGCAGGCCGAAGAATGCATTGATCAAGGCCGCCACGAAGGCGGCGCCGAAACTCAGGCGATAGGAAGCCAATACACGCGGTGTGCTGACCGTCGCCCAGAAGGTGGACCAATCCAGGGTGGCGGTTTTGATGAACGTGGCGGATAGCGGTATCAATACGATGAGACTGAGATACAGCACCGCGAATCCCAACGCTAATCGGAAGCCGGGCAGGATGCTAGGCTGCCCGAACCGAAACAGCGAGGAAGTCCTGCTCATGGCGATTGCATTCATGGCGGCAATCCCACTTATTGACCGGGACGGTAAATTGTATCGAATGTCCCATGATCGGCAAAATGGGTCTGCTGGGCTTTCTGCCAACCCCCGAATACTTCATCGACGGTAAACAATTCCAAGTGCTGGAATTGGCTGGCGTATTTTGCCGCCGCTGCCGGCAGAACCGGACGATAATAATGCTTACCGATGATGTCTTGCCCTTCGGGTGAATAGAGAAATTCCAAATAGGCTTGAGCGACTTTGCTGGTGCCATGCTTGGCGGTTATTTGATCGACCAAAGCGACCGGCGGCTCAGCCAGTATGCTCACCGAAGGCGTCACGATCTCTACCTTGTCTGGCCCAAGCTCCTTGACGGCCAGGAACGCCTCGTTTTCCCAGTTGATCAGCACATCGCCGATGCCGCGTTCGACAAAAGTCGTGGTCGCGCCGCGCGCGCCAGAGTCCAGCACCGGCACATTCCGAAAAAGTCGCGCAACAAAAGCGCGCGCTTTATCGTCATCGTTAGCGTTGGCCTTGAGCGCGTAACCCCATGCAGCCAAATAATTCCAGCGCGCACCCCCCGAAGTTTTCGGGTTGGGCGTGATCACCGCAACGCCAGGCTTGGCCAGGTCGCCCCAGTCCTTAATGCCCTTCGGATTGCCCTTACGCACCAGGAATACGATGGTGGAAGTGTAGGGGGAACTGTTGTTCGGCAAGCGTTTCTCCCAATCCTCGGGAAGCAATTGGGCGCGCTTGGCGATTTCGTCGATGTCATAAGCGAGCGCCAGGGTCACGATATCGGCTTCGAGGCCGTCGATCACCGCGCGCGCCTGTTTGCCGGAGCCTCCATGCGATTGCTTGATCGTGACTTTTTCTTGGGCGACGTCTTGCCAATATTGGGCGAATGCGGCGTTGATGTCTTGGTACAGTTCGCGGGTGGGATCGTAGGAAACGTTCAATAAGCTGACGTCGGCGCGCGCTGCCGTCGTGGCTAGCAAGGCGAACAGCAAGACAATGATGATTCTCACATTAAGCACTGGCCCGGCTCCTCGATATAGTAAAAAGCGGTGTCGTGCATGCCGCCAACGCTTCGGCTTAAACCTCGCCAACCAGCAAAGTCGCCGGACCGCTGAACTCTAGCGGCGGTACATCGCGCAATTGCGCCAGCGTGCTGAGCCAGCGCCGCGCTTCGGGAAGCGAAGCGTTCTCGACGATGGCGACCGGTGTTGCCGGCGCTTTGCCGTTGGCGATCAGAGCCGCGGCGATACGCGCCGCCTCATGGCTCGCCATGTATAACACCACGGTATCGGCGGCCAGCGCGCCGCGCAGCCAGGCATTGGCGGGAGATTCGTCGGCGCCCGCTCTGGGGGTGAGGAAAGCGACGCTGCGGCTCAAACCGCGCCAGGTGAGCGGGATGCCGAGTTCGGCACTGGCGGCGAGCGCGGCGGTGATGCCGGGCACGACCTCGTAGGCTATCCCCGCCGCGGTCAGCGCCGCGATTTCTTCCTGGGCGCGCGCAAATAACATGGGGTCACCACCTTTGAGGCGCACCACGGTGGTGTATCGCGCGGCGGCCGCGATCAGGCGTTTGTTGATGAAGCGCTGCGCGGTGGCGTGACGCCCGCAGCGCTTGCCGACTGCCACGCGCACCGCGCGTTCCGCGAGGGCGAGGGTGTCAGGATGCACCAGCGCATCGAAAAACACGATATCGGCGCGTTCCAGCAAGCGCGCCGCGCGCAGAGTGAGAAGGTCAGGCGCGCCGGGGCCGGCGCCGACCAGGTAAACCGTGCCGGTCACAGGATCATCCCGGCGCCCACCGTATGATGGGTGGTTTCGTCGATGACGATGAAACTACCGGTCGCGCGGTTGTCGCGGTAGCTATCGGCCACCAGCGGTTGCTGAAGCTTGAGCGCGATCTGGCCGATATCGTTCAGGCGCATCGTGTCGTGGGCGGGCGCGTGCTCCAGGGTTTGCACATCGATACGATGGCGCACCGCGCTGATGACGGCGCGCACCGTGCGGGTGGTGTGCTTCACGAGATAGCGCCGCCCTAGGGTCAGCGGTTCGCTGTCCATCCAGCACACCTGCGCTTCCAAGGTTTTCTCGACGCGCGGCAGTGCGTGATCGTGGACCAGCATGTCACCACGCGAGATGTCGAGTTCGTCCTCCAATACCAACGTCACGGGTTGCCCGGCATGCGCCAATTCCAGGCGCCCATCGTGGGTGATGATCTCTTTGATCCGGCTGGATAAGCCAGAGGGTAACGCGGTGACCACATCGCCGACGCAGACATGGCCGGATTCGACGCGCCCGACATAGCCGCGCAGCGCGCCTTGCAAGTGCGGCAACGGGCGACTGATGAGTTGCACCGGAAAACGAAAACTGCTCGCTTCCGCCGAAGGAATGGGTACGTTCTCCAGCCATTCCAGCAACGTGGGGCCTTGATACCAGCCCAGATTCGTACCGCGTTCGACCACCATGTCGCCGTGCAGCGCCGCCATTGGTACGAAGCGAATATCGGCTACGCCCAGGCGCGCGCAAAACGCCGCGAATTCTTCGTGGATGCGCGCGAATGCCGCTTGCGAATATTCCACCAAGTCCATCTTATTGACCGCCACCACGAGCTGGCGGATGCCGAGCAGGTGGACGATCAGTGCATGGCGGCGTGCCTGCGGCGAAACACCTTTGCTGGCGTCGAGCAACACGATGGCGAGTTGCGCGGTGGACGCGCCGGTGACCATGTTGCGGGTGTACTGCTCGTGGCCGGGGCAATCGGCAATGATGAATTTGCGCTTAGGGGTGGCGAAGTAACGATAGGCAACATCGATGGTGATCCCCTGCTCGCGCTCGGCGCTCAGGCCGTCGGTGAGCAGGGCGAGGTCGATCCCCGCGCCGCCACGCCGTTCGGTACTGCGCCGGATGGCGTGCAACTGGTCGTCGTAGGTGGATTTCGAATCGTATAGCAATCGCCCGATCAGAGTGCTTTTGCCGTCGTCCACGCTGCCACAGGTGATGAAGCGCAACAGGTCGCCGTTGACCGGCGGGCTCAGGATCGCCATGTTCATCAGAAATAACCCTCTTTCTTGCGTAGCTCCATCGAGGCTTCGGTGGTGTGGTCGTCCAGGCGCGTCGCGCCGCGTTCACTGATGCGGGTGGTGATGGTTTCGCGCAGAATGGCGGCGATGTCGCGTGCTTCCGAAGCGACCGCCGCCGTGCAGGTGATGTCGCCCACGGTGCGAAACCGCACCGAGCGTTCCTCGACCCATTCGCCCTCGCGCGCTGGGGTGAGGGGAGTGACTGGCACCAGCGCCTGGCCGCGGTTGACCACCGGGCGCTGGTGGGCAAAGTAGATCGACGGCAATGGCAAGCGCTCGCGGGCGATGTATTGCCAGACGTCGAGTTCGGTCCAGTTGCTGATCGGAAACACCCGCAGATGCTCGCCGGGGTGGACGCGGGTGTTGTAGAGGCTCCACAGCTCGGGGCGCTGATTTTTGGGGTCCCACTGGCCGAACTCGTCGCGCAGCGAAAACATGCGCTCCTTGGCGCGCGCTTTTTCCTCGTCGCGGCGCGCGCCGCCGAAGCAAGCGTCGAAACCGAATTCCTGGATCGCGTCCAGAAGCGTCACGCTCTGGTGAGCATTGCGGCTCTCGTCCGGGCGGCGCAGCCGCACCCGGCCGCGGGCGATGGAGTCTTCGACCGAACGCACGATCAGGCGCTCGCCGAGTTCAGCGGCGCGGGCATCGCGGAACTGGATGACTTCCGGATAGTTATGGCCGGTGTCGATGTGCAGGAGCGGAAACGGGAAACGTCCTGGGCGGAATGCTTTTTCGGCGAGCCTCAGCAGCACCACCGAATCCTTGCCGCCGGAAAAAAACAGCACCGGATTGGCGCATTCCGCCACCACTTCACGCATGATGTGGATGGCTTCCGATTCCAACCAATCGAGGTGGGAGAAGGGGGCGGGGGCCAGATGATCGTCCACCGTGCTGGCGCCGGCGCGACTGTCCAGTGGGTAGTCTGCCGGCGTGGAATGTAGGGCGAATGCGGCGTTCATGGCGTAGTCGAGGGTCAAGATGGAACCATTGCGATATTGTTAACCGAATTTTGCGCGGCGACGTGCAGGCCGCATTCCTTGTGGGTTTCACCCTCCCACCACCAGCGTCCGGCGCGGCTATGGTCGCCGGCCTGAACGGCGCGCGTGCAAGGGGTGCAGCCTATGCTGGGGTAGTTCTTATCATGGAGCGCGTTATAGGGCACCGCATAAGTCCGGATATAAATCCACACCTCGGCCTCGCTCCAAGTCGCCAAGGGGTTGAATTTGTGCAGGCCATGGTCAGGGTCGTAGGCAGACTCGCTCACCGCTTGGCGTGACAGGGCTTGCTCCTGGCGCAGCCCGGTGATCCAGGCTTTCTTGCCAGCCAGCGCGCGTTGCAATGGCTCGACCTTGCGCACCTGGCAGCATTCCTTGCGCTGCACGATGCTGTCGTAAAAGCCATTGATGCCATTCAGCTTGACGTAGTGTTCCACCGCTTCCGTACGCGGGAAATAAATCTTGATCCGGCGCCGGTAGTGCTCGCTGGCGCGCTGCATGAGTTCGTAGGTTTCCTGCGGCAGGCGGCCAGTGTCCAGGGTAAAGATCTCGATGCCGCGAAAATGCTGGGCGATGAGGTCGGTGAGCACCATGTCCTCGGCACCGAAGCTATTGGCGAACGCCGCCGGGGCGTAGTCGCGTTCGATGGCGCCGAGCAGAGCCTTGGTCTTGCTGATTTTGTCATTCAAATCCATGACATGAATTCCTATGCCAGACGTCGGCGGAACAAGGGTAACGGCTCGTTGACCGTGGCTTGATAAGCGTCGCTGAAATCGGCGAAAGCGCGCAGCGCAACCGCGCTGTCTTGGTCGGCGCGCAGCACCATGGCGTCGAAGCCGCAGCGCTGCAGAAATTGCATCTGGTCGGGAAGGATGTCGCCAATCGCGCGCAGTTCTCCGCCATAGCCATGGCGTTCGCGCAGCAAGCGCCCGATCGAGTAGCCGCGACCATCGGCGAATTTCGGGAAATTGACGGCAATCACCGCGAAATGGCTGAGATCGGCGGCGATATCGCTCGGTTCTTGGTGATTATCCAGCCATACGCCCAAGCCGCCGTCGCGCGCCAGCAGCGCCGCGCGCGCGCTTTGCCACAGTGCGAGCGGCACGATCGCGTCGCCCGCGGGCGGCAAGGCAGGCAGTGCGCCGTCGGCGCCCGGCTTAAGCAACAGCCAGGGGTCGGGCACTACGCGCCGATTTTTGATGAGAATTGCCATACACTTGTTCCTTGAAGGGTTCGATGCCGAGGCGCTGCACGACGTCGACGAAACGTTCGGCTTCGCTGTCGCGGCGGGCGAGATAGGCCGAGATCAATTGCTCGATGACGTCGGGGATTTCCTCTTGCGCCACCGAGCGGCCAATCACCTGGCCGAGCGCGGCGTGCCCGCCCTGCGAGCCGCCGATGGTGATCTGATAGAACTCCTGACCCTGCTTGTCGACGCCGAGAATGCCGATGTGGCCGACATGATGGTGGCCGCAGGCGTTCATACAGCCGGAGATATTGAGGTCGAGTTCGCCGATGTCGTAAAGGTAGTCGAGGTCGTCGAAACGGCGCTGGATCGCTTCCGCGACCGGAATCGAGCGGGCGTTGGCGAGCGCGCAGAAATCGCCGCCGGGGCAGGCGATGATATTGGTGAGCAGGCCGAGGTTCGGGGTGGCGAGGCCGAGCGCCTTGGCCTGTTCCCAGACCGCGAACAAATCCGCGTGGCGGACGTCGGCGAGGATCAAGTTCTGCTCGTGGCTCACGCGCAGTTCGCCGAAGCTATAGCGATCGGCGAGGTCGGCGATGGCGTCCATGTGATCGGCGGTCACATCGCCCGGCGGCACGCCGGTTTTTTTCAGCGACAGCGTGACGCTTGCGTAGCCCGGCACTTTGTGAGCGCGGACATTGCGCCCGAACCAGCGCTGGAAGGCTGGGTTGGCGGCCAGCGCGGCATCGAGTTCCGGGCTGGCGGCGGGTAGCGCGGCGTAAGCTGGATGGGTAAAGCGCGCTCCCAGGCTTGCGATTTCCTCGGCGGTGAGCGTCGAGGGGCCGTCCTTGAGGTGTGCCCATTCGGCCTCGACCTGATCGCGGAAGGCCTGGAAGCCGCGCTCCTTGATCAGGATTTTGATGCGCGCCTTGTGGATATTGTCGCGCCGGCCGTAGCGGTTATAGATGCGCAGGATGGCGTCGAGGTAGGTGAGGAGGTGCCGCCATGGCAGGAACTCGCGAATCACCGAGCCGATGTAGGGCGCGCGCCCGAGGCCGCCACCCACCAAGATACGGAAGCCGATTTCGCCATCGGCATTGCGCTGTGCGTGGATGCCGATATCGTGTACTTGCGTGGCCGCGCGGTCTTCCACGGCGCCGTTCACCGCGATCTTGAACTTGCGCGGTAGATAGCTGAATTCCGGGCTGAATGTGGACCATTGGCGCAGCAGTTCGCACCAGACCAGCGGGTTTACGATTTCATCGGGGGCAACGCCGGCGAACTGGTCGGTGGTGATGTTGCGCACGCAGTTGCCGCTGGTCTGAATGGCATGCATTTGCACGGTTGCCAGTTCCGCGAGCATCTCCGGCACGTCTTCGAGTTTCGGCCAGTTGAGCTGCAAGTTCTGGCGCGTCGTGAAATGGCCGTAGCCGCGGTCGTAGGTGCGCGCCAGGTAGGCGAGCTTGCGCAGCTGATGCGTCGCCAGCATGCCGTAGGGAATGGCGATGCGTAGCATCGGCGCGTGGCGCTGGATATAGAGCCCATTGCGCAGGCGCAGATGGCGGAAGTCGTCTTCGGTCAGTTGACCGGCCAGGAAACGCCGGGTCTGGTCGCGGAACTGCGCGACCCGCTCATCCACCAACGTTTGATCGATGCTATCGTATTGATACATGGCGTTCACCGGCCCTCATGGGCATGTTCTTCCTTCAGAACGAAATGCTTGCAAGCCGCTTTCAGCGCCCGAAGAATGACCGTCTAGCATCTTCTGGGAGCCATATGAAGCGAGTCTATCAGGTTCGTTTTCAAGCGTTTACCCTGGTCTTCGTTCTATATAAAAAACGATATGTATTTTATGGCATACAAAGGGGTAGATGTCAATCATCGCGCGCCGCTTCCCCGCGCAATCGCGCTTTGCGCTGGCCGCACGGATAACGAGGTTTTCCTAACTTCCAGGGCTACGCTGGGCTATTATTAACGGTACGATAAATCAGACTCGGCGAGGGAGTCCATGCTATTGCACCGCATCGCGAAACGGTTGGGTTGGCTAGCAGTGTTGGTTGGCGCAATATCCGCGGCGCAAGACTATCCGAGCAAGGCCATCACCATGGTCGTGCCGTTCGCCGCCGGCGGCCCGACCGACACGGTAGGACGCTTGATCGCTCAAGCCATGGGCACGACGCTTGGCCAGCAGATCATCGTGGAGAACGCCGGCGGCGCCGGTGGAACCTTGGGCGCGGGCCGGGTGGCGCGGGCGGACGCTGACGGCTACACGATTTTGCTGCACCACATCGGCCAGGCGACCAGTGCGACTTTGTATCGCAAGTTGCCGTACCGCCCGGCGGATGGTTTCGAACCGATCGGTTTGATCACCGATGTGCCGATGACGCTAGTGGCGAGAAAGGATTTTCCCGCCGACGACCTCAAGGGCTTGCTCGCCTACGTCAAAGCGAACAAGGATAAAGTCACGCTCGCCAACGCCGGCGTTGGTTCGGCGTCGCACCTGTGTGGTCTGTTGTTCATGAGCGCCATCGACACCGCCCTGACCACCGTGCCGTACAAGGGTACCGGCCCAGCGATGAACGATTTGCTCGGCGGCCAAGTCGATCTGCTATGCGACCAGACCACCAATACCACCGGCCAGATCAAGGGCGGCAAGATCAAAGTCTATGGCGTCACCGCTAAAACGCGCGTGCCGGCGCTGCCGGAGGTGCCGACCCTGGGCGAGGCGGGTATGCCTGGTTTCGAGATTGCCGTCTGGCACGGACTCTACGCGCCCAAAAATACGCCCAAGGAAGTGATCGGCAAACTCGCCGGCGCTTTGCAAGCGGCGCTCAAGGATCAGAACGTGATTCAGCGCTTCGCCGAACTCGGCACCGCACCGGTGAGCCCGGAGCGCGCCACCCCGGAGGCGCTCGCCGCGCACTTGAAGGCCGAGATCGAACGCTGGGCGCCGATCATCCAAAAAGCCGGTGTCTATGCGGATTGAAGGGTGATTTTTCCCGCGCTCCGGCCCTCTCGAAAAGGGACAGGGAAAACCCCATGATACGCAACCCCAAGGATTTTTGGAGCGGATTGATATTCCTCGCGTTTGGGATGACGGCGGTGGTGCTGGCGCGCGATTATGGCATGGGTTCGGCCACCAAGATGGGGCCGGGTTATTTTCCGACCGTACTGGGCACACTGCTCGCGCTGATCGGCCTGGCGACAGCGACCCGCGCGCTGTTCAGCACCGGCACCGGCATCGGGGCTTTCGCGCTTCCGGGGATGTTGCTGGTGACCGGCGCGACCGTGCTGTTCGGCCTGTTGTTGCGCGGCGCGGGTCTGGTGCCGGCGCTGATCGTGTTGGTGCTCGTCAGCGCGTTCGCCAGCCGCTATTTTCGCTGGGGGCCGGCGCTCGCGCTGGCCGCGGGGTTGGCCGCGTTCAGCGCCCTGGTATTCGTGCAAGCCTTGAAGTTGCCGATGGCCTTGTTCGGCCCATGGTTGCGCGCTTAGGCGCAGACTGTGGACTTGCTCGCCAATCTTGCCCTGGGCTTCAGCGTTGCCCTAACACCTTGGAACCTGTTGTATTGCCTGGTCGGCGTATTGCTCGGCACGCTGATCGGCGTGCTGCCAGGCTTGGGGCCGGTGGCGACCATCGCCATGCTGCTGCCAGCGACTTTCGCCCTGCCGCCGTTGTCGGCGCTGATCATGCTCGCCGGCATCTACTACGGCGCGCAATACGGCGGTTCGACCTCGGCCATCCTCATCAACCTGCCGGGCGAGTCGTCGTCGGTGGTGACCGCCCTCGATGGTTACCAAATGGCGCGCCAGGGTCGGGCGGGGGCGGCGCTCGCCACCGCCGCCATCGGCTCGTTCAGCGCGGGCACTGTCGCTACTCTGCTGCTGGCCTTGTTCGCCCCGCCGCTTGCCGACATCGCGCTCAAATTCGGCCCCGCCGAATATTTCTCGCTGATGGTGCTAGGGCTGGTGGCCTCGGTGGTGCTGGCGCAAGGTTCCCTGTTGAAAGCGTTAGGGATGATCGTGCTGGGGCTACTGCTCGGTTTGGTCGGCACCGATATCAATTCGGGCCTGCCGCGCTATACCTTCGATCGGCCTGAGCTCGCCGATGGCATCAGCTTCGTGGTGGTGGCGATGGGTATGTTTGGCCTCGGCGAAATCATCCGCAACCTGGAGCACGCCGAGGCGCGCAGTTTGCTGATGAAGCGGGTAACGGGTCTGTGGCCGACGCGCGACGATTTCAAGCGCATCGCCGCGCCCATCGCCCGCGGAACTTTACTGGGGTCGGCGCTCGGGATTTTGCCGGGCGGCGGCGCGATGCTGGCTTCGTTCGCGGCGTATTCGCTGGAAAAGAAAGTTCATCGCGGGCCGGTGCCGTTTGGTCAAGGCGCGATCGAGGGCGTGGCGGCGCCGGAGTCCGCCAACAACGCCGGCGCACAGACCTCGTTCATCCCGATGCTGACCTTGGGCATTCCGTCCAACCCGGTGATGGCGCTGATGATCGGCGCGCTGATCATTCATGGCATCCAGCCCGGCCCGGCGGTAATGAAGGAACAACCAGAGCTGTTCTGGGGCATCATCGTATCGATGTGGATCGGCAACCTGTTTCTGGTGGTGCTCAATCTGCCGTTGATCGGGCTTTGGGTGAGGCTGGTCAGTGTGCCTTACCATTTCCTCTATCCTGCGATCCTGGTGTTCTGCGCCATCGGTGTGTACAGCCTCAACAACAACGTCTTCGACGTGTATCTGATGGCCTTGTTCGGCCTGCTCGGCTATGTGCTCGTCAAGCTCGACTGCGAGCCCGCGCCGATGCTGCTGGGGTTCATACTCGGGCCGATGATGGAGGAATACCTGCGCCGGGCGCTCTTGCTGGCGCACGGCGATCCGCTGGTGTTCGTGCAACGCCCGATCAGCGCGGCGCTGTTGATCATGGCGGCGTTGGCGCTGGTGGCGGTGCTGAGTCCGGCGATCCAGGCGAAGCGCGAGGAAGCGTTCCAGGAGTAGATTGCCCGTTCTAGCGCAACCTTGATGAATCCTACCGCTATCGAAGCCCATCTCAAACTGGTGATGATCCAATGGCTGATCATCATCTTTTGCGCGCTGGTGTTTGGCCGGCTTGGCAAACGCCTCGGTCAGCCGCTGGCGGTGGGCGAAATCCTGGCCGGGCTCCTGCTGGGGCCTTCCGCGCTGGGGCTGATTTGGCCCGTCGATTGGCCGCCGCTGTTCCCCGCCAAGACCCAGGAGTCGCTGCAATTGCTTGGCAAAATCGGGTTGATTCTGCTGCTGTTTCAGGTCGGTATGGAATTCGACTACCACCATCTGCGCTCGCGCTCGCGCATGGTGGGCGCGATTTCGTGCATGGGCGTGGTCGGGCCGGTATTGGCCGGGCTCGCGCTCGGGCCGTGGCTGCATGCGCATTTCGCGCCGCAGATCCATATGCTCGGATTCATGATGTTTCTGTGCATCGCGCTGTCGATCACGGCATTGCCGATCATGGGCCGCATTTTGCTGGAAATGCGCCTGGAGCGCACCGCGCTCGGCGCGGTAGCGATCAGCGCCGCCGCCATCGATGACGTAGTGGGTTGGATCGGACTGGCGGTGATTACCGCGTTGGCGCAGGCCCGCTTCAGTTGGGCGCCGATGCTGGCCCAGATCGCTGGCGTCGCCGGCCTACTGGCGGTGCTGCTCGGGGTGGTGGGGCCGCTGCTGCGGCGCTGGTGGCGCCGTATCGCCCACAGGCGCGGCGGCGCAGAACTGACGCCGCTCTACCTCGCGGTGCTGCTGTGCGCGTTGTTTCTGTGCTGCATCGCTACCAATATGCTCGGCGTGTTCTCGATTTTCGGTGCGTTCCTGCTCGGCGTCGCGCTCCATCAGGAACGGGGCTTGGTAAACGCCTGGCGGGCGCGGTTCATGGATTTCGTGCTGGTGGCGCTGGTGCCGATTTTTTTCACCAACACCGGCTTACGCACCGAGATCGGCGCGCTCGATTCGGGCCTCGCCTGGCTCGCGTGCGCGCTGGTGCTGATCGGCGCGGTGGCGGGTAAATTCGGCGGCTGTTTTCTCGGCGCGCGCTTCACCGGCGCGTCCCTGCGCGACAGCCTGTGTACTGCCACCCTGATGAATACCCGCGCCCTGATGGCGCTGGTGGCGATCAATGTCGGTTATGACTTGGGGTTGCTCACGCGCGAGTTGTTCACCATGCTGGTGATCATGGCGCTGATCACGACCGCCATGACCGGCCCCCTGCTCAGGCTCTGGCTGCCGCCCGAACTGCGCGTGTTGGAGCGGGGAGAGGTGCTTCTTCATGACCCCACAAGCGCCTTGGCGGCGCGAGCTTCTCGCAGATGACTCAGCGTGCCACATTCTCCCTGTGCCACACTGATCCTGTGTAACACAGCCAGCGAAGCTAAGCCGTCATGGCCAATTTAACCATTACCATTGATGTTAATGATCAAGTCCTGCAACAAGCCCGGCGCCGCGCCCTGGAGCAGGGCACGTCGGTAAACGCTGTTGTGCGCGAATACTTAGAGGGTTATTCCGGCGTCGAAACGCGCTATCGAACCGCGACCGTTCGCCTCCTGGAATTGGCTAAGCAATCACAGGCAGCCAGCCGGGGCAGAAAGTGGACGCGGGACGAACTGTATGAGCGCTAAAGGTGTTCGCCGACACCAAGGTATTGGTTTATGGTTATGATGCCAGCGAACCTGAAAAGCAAACCGCAGCGCAGGCGCTGATCGAGCTCTACGGCGCCACGGGCGATTTGGTGATCAGCACCCAGGTGTTGCAGGAGTTTTTCGTTACGGTCACCCGTAAGTTGGCGCAGCCCTTGACGACCGATAACGCCTACGAAATCGTCCAAAATCTTGCCGAATATCCACTGGTTCAGTTAGATAAAGCCATGATACTGAGTGCGATCCGGCGTTCCAAAGTGGATAAGCTGGCGTTCTGGGATGCTTTGATCGTCGAGGCAGTGCTCGGCGCTGGATGTGAAACGCTGTTTAGCGAAGACATGCAAGCGAGTCGTGAGATTCAAGGTCTCACCATTCGCAATCCGTTTAGCTCGGATACGCATTAAGCTTGTGTTTTCAGCTTCACCTGGATCGCCGCTGCATTCGGCAGATAACCCAGCGCGCCGCGCGCAGTGGTCGAGAGCGCCGCCGCAATCGAGGCTCTGTGGGCGGCTGCCATGGTATCCAGGCCATTCAGCCAGCAGGCGAGGAAGGCCTGCGAAACAGTCCCCTGCGCCGGTGCTGTCGACGGTCGCGACCGGCGTTGCAGCGATTGCAATCGGCGCTTGCTGGGGCGTGATCACGATACAGCCCTGGCTGCCCAGGGTCAGCAGAAACAGCGTACCGGTGCGGGCGGCGAGGGCACTGAGTTGCGTCTGCCAGGCCGCGCGGTCGCCGCCGAATACGGTGGCCGCGCAGCCGCGATTGATGAACACCACATCGAACCCCGCAGCCAGCGCTGCGAAGCGGGTGGCTTGCAGATAGGCCGCTGGCAATTCATCGACATCCAGCGACACGGTCCAGCCCGCCTGGCGCGCGCGTTTCAGCATCAGGATCGCGCCCGGCGCGTGGAAGCCGTCGGCGTGGATATGCCGGCGGCCTGGCTCTGCGCGCGCGGCTTCCACACGCTCACCGATACGGCCGTAATCAAGCCGGCTAGGCTCGCTCAGGATGGCGCGTTCACCGCTGGCTTCGACCAGGATCAGGCACAGGGTCACGCGCGGTCTAGAGGTGCGATCCAGCCAGGCGGTCACGACGCCATGCCGTTGGATTTCTGCTTCCGCCCAGACGCTGTCGGCATCCTCGCCCAGCGGCGCGATCAACTCGGCTCGCAGCGCCCACGGCGGGCCGAGCGCGGCGGCGGCGCAGGCGACATTGACCGCCATCCCGCCCAGGGTTTTGGAGAAGCCGGTGGTCATGATACGGTCGTCGCGCTCCGGAAGGCGCGGCACCGGCGCGATGATATCGACGTTCAAGCAGCCAACCGCGACGAGCAGCGGGTGTACGCTGGCATGCGGGGGGAACAACGCGAGGTTTCTCGTGGCTGGCGCCTGATTTGCACGCATCGATTTCTAGTATATGCTGAAATAGCAATGACCTTGTAAGCCTGCATCTGCGGCGGGCAAGTTTTTGATTACTTGAGGAGCAACAATAACATGAAGAATATGACGTCAGTATTAACGGGTGCTTTGATCGCGCTGAGCGGGTTCGCCGCCGCGCCGGTTTTGGCCCAGACCATCGCGCTCGTGCAATACAATCAGCAAGCCCTGTTTTTCACCGAAATGACCAAAGGCGCGCAGGAAGCCGCCGACAGCGTCAAGGCCAAGCTAGTGGTGTTCGACGCCAACAGCGATCCGGCGGCCCAGAACAACGCCATCGAAACCTACATCCAGCAGAAAGTCAACGCCATCGTGGTCGAGGCCATCGACACCAATGGCATCATGGCGGCGGTCAAGCAGGCGGCGGCGGCCGGTATTCCGGTGATCGCGGTGGATGCGATCCTGCCCGAAGGCCCGCAGCTTGCCCAAGTCGGCGTCGACAACTACAAAGCCGGGGAACTCATCGGCAAGACATTCTTGGAATACGTCGACAAGAGCATGGGTGGTAAAGCCAATGTGGGCATCGTCGGCGCGCTCAATTCCACCATCCAGAATATCCGCCAGAAGGGTTTCGAGGACACCATCGCCGCCAACAAGAACGTCAAGGTGGTCGGTGTGGTCGACGGCCGCAACGTCCAGGAAAACGCCATGTCCGCCTCCGAGAACCTGTTCACCGCCAACCCGGGCATGAATGCGGTCTACGCGACCGGCGAACCGGCGCTGATCGGCGCGGTGGCGGCGGTCAATGCCCAGAACATGGGCGACAAAATCAAAGTCTTTGGCTGGGATCTCACCCAGCAATCCATCGATGGCATCGACAAAGGCTTCGTCATCGCCGTGGTGCAGCAATCGCCCTATGGCATGGGCAAGGCGGCGGTCGAAGCGGCGCTCACCGTCATCAAAGGCGGCAAAGTGGACAAGGTCGTCGGTGTGCCGGTGACCATCGTCACCAAGGATAACGTAGACAAATTCCGCAGTAAGTAAGTCAGTCAGGCGACACGATTCTCAGCCGTTGGTTGAGGAGGTTTCCCGCGTGGCCATGCCGGCCGGCGCTGACCCTGATCTAATGCGTTATCGGGTGGCGATGCGGGGTATAACAAAACATTACGGCGCTATCCAAGCCTTGCGCGGGGTCGATCTCAGCCTCGCGCCAGGCGAAGTGCTCGGTTTGGTGGGAGACAACGCCGCCGGCAAGTCCACTCTCACCAAGATTCTCGCCGGCGCGGTCCTACCCGACGCCGGCGAGATTTTCATCGATGGTGCGCGCGCGCACTTCACTTCACCCGCCGATGCGCGGCGCCGTGGCATCGAGATGGTCTATCAGGATTTATCGCTGTGCGACACCATCGACGTCGCCGGCAATCTGTTCCTCGGTCGCGAGCCGCAGCGCAACTGGCTCAGTTTGCCGATTGCTCGACAACCCGCCGCATGCCACCGCGCCGCCACCGCCATTTTGCGCAACCTCGACATTCACATCGCCTCCACCCCGGTTCAAGGTCGGCAATCTGTCCGGCGGCCAGCGCCAGTCCATCGCCATTGGCCGCGCCGCCGCGTTCGACCCCTCGGTGTTGATCATGGATGAGCCGACCTCGGCGCTGGCGGTGGCCGAAGTGGAGGCCGTGCTCAGGCTGATCCGCCGCGTCAGGGACGCGGGCGTGGGCGTCATTCTGATCACCCATCGCCTGCAAGACATCTTTCGGATTTGTGATCGCGTCATGGTGCTGTACGAAGGCCAGAACGTGGCCGAGCGCGCCATCCACGACACTAGCCTGGAGGATTTGGTGCGCCTGATCGTGGCCGAGCGCCACGCCGTCGCCGCGCACTGATCGGCATGATCGAAGTTGTCAGCGCGCGCGCAGCCCCTGACCGCTGGCGCGTATTCGTGCTGGAGAACGCACCGGTGCTCAGCATCGCGCTGTTTTTCCTGCTGGTGTGCGGTTTTTTCACGGTGACCGCCGAGGCTTTTCTGAGCGAGGGCAATGTCCTCAATCTGCTGCGCCAGAGCGCACCCATCCTGATCGTCGCGGTGGCGATGACCTTCGTCATTACCACCGGCGGCATCGATCTTTCCATCGGCTCCACGCTCGCGCTGATCAACGCATTGTGCGCCATCGCCATCGGCGCCGGTATTGCGTGGCCGCTGGTCATCGTGCTGATGCTGGTGGCCGGCGCGCTGATCGGCGCCATCAACGGCTATTTCACGGCTTACGAACGCATCCCGGCATTCATCGTCACCCTGGCGAGCTTGAGCGCGGTGCGCGGCTTCGCGCTCCTGCTCACCAAGGGATTCTCGATACCCATCGCGGCCAGCGGCTTTGTCGAATTAGGGCGCGGCTGGGTTTTCGGCGTGCCGCTGCCGGCCCTGATCGCGGTCGTCATCGCGCTGATCGCTTTCATCGTGTTGCGCGCGACCCGTTATGGTCGCTACGTCACCGGCATCGGCGCCAACCGCGAGGCGGTGCGGCGCGCCGGCGTCAACGTCAAACGCTTAGAGCTTACGGTTTATGTACTCACCGGCGTCGCCGCCGCACTCGGCGGCGTGATCATCGCCGCGCGCCTGGGGAGCGGCTCCAGCAACGCGGGTGTCGGCTTCGAACTCGATGTGATCGCGGCGGTGGTGCTGGGGGGAACCAATCTGTTCGGCGGGCGTGGCACTATCATCGGCACGGTGTTGGGCGCGCTCACCATCGCGGTGATCGGCAACGGCCTCATTCTTGCGCATATCTCGCCGTATTTCACCCAGATCGTCGCAGGCGTCATCATTCTGACCGCGGTCTGGTTGAACACGCGCTTGTTCCAACCAGCGCGGCGAGGTTGAAGAAGGGTGAAGAGATGACGACACAGCCAGCTACGGTCATGACCGTGCGCGGCCCGATTACCATCGACCGGCTTCGGCGTCACCCTGATGCACGAGCACATCCTGCTGGATGCCTCCAGTTGATGGCATTGTCCGAGTTGCGCCGAGCGCCTGCGCATCGCCGAGCAAAAAATCGCCATGAACATTCTCGGCGAACTGCGCATGGACCCGTTTCTCAACAAGGACAATTGCATGCTCGACAATCCCGACCTCGCCGTCGCCGAACTCGCCAGTTCAAGGCGCTCGGCGATGCTACCGTGGTCGATCCGGCCAACGTCGGCATCGGGCGCAATCCGCAGGCACTCGCCGAGATCAGCGCCAGGAGCGGCCTCAATATCGTGATGGGCGCCGGCTTTTACTTGGAAGGTTCGCATCCGGCGCGGGTGAAAGACATGGACCGCGCGGCCATCGCCGATGCCATCGTCCGCGAGGCCGAAGTGGGGGTAGGGGACAGCGGCATCCGCATCGGCATCATCGGCGAGATCGGCGTCAGCGCCCAATTCACGGCCGCGGAAGAAAAAGTCTTGGGTGGCGCGGCGCGCGCCGCGGTGCCTGAAGTTGCCGTTATCGGTGCACTTGCCGGGCTGGGAGCGCCACGCCCACCGCGTGCTGGACGTGGCCGAGGCCGAGGGTTGCGATCCGCGCCAGATCGTGCTGTGCCACATGAACCCGAGCTTCGCCGACCCTCAGTATCAGCGGGCATTGGCGCGGCGCGGCGCGTTTCTCGAATACGACATGATCGGTATGGATTTTTTTTATGCCGACCAGCAAGCGCAATGTCCCTACGACGAGGACAACGCCCGTGCAATCCGCGCGCTCATCGATGATGGTTACATCGATAAACTGCTGCTGTCGCAGGATGTATTCCTGAAAATGATGCTGACCCATTATGGCGGTTTCGGCTATGCCTACATCCTGCGCCATTTCGTCCCAAGATTGAAACGCCACGGAGTGACGGACGAGCAGGTCATGACCCTCATGACCGCCAACCCGCGGCGGGTGTTCAGCGCACCTTACCAGAGTTAGGCGTTGCGCGATGCCTGCTCAATCGTCCGGGCTGTTGACCAGCTCGATGATGCCACAGGCGATGCGCGCGCCGCCCGCACAACCGGCCACCGCGCCATCGGGGCAATAAGTATCGGGGTTGGCGTGGATAATGATGGCGCTGCCGTCCGTATCGAAAATACTGAGCGGCCCTGGCGCAAGCGTCACCCGCGAGGTGACAGTGTTCAACTGGCCTCTGCCGTCACGGCCACGCGCTTCGAGGTTGACGAGATCGCCAGAATGATAAGGATGGTTGCCATCGGGGCTGGAGGCGCCGAACGGACCGGGGTCGAAATGGCCGCCGGCGGCGCCGCACGGCGTGCAGTTGCCGACCTCGTGGATATGCACGCCGTGCTGGCCGATCGGCAGGCCGCGCACGCGGATATTCACCCGCACCTGTTTGACGCCCTCGTCGGAGGGTTCCTCGAACAGAAAAGCCCGTCCCGTAATATTGGGGTCGGTGCAGCCGTGGATTTCGGCGACCGCCCGCAACGGTTGCCGGTCATCGCCATGTTCGCCCGCCAATACCAGCGGGCTTGCGCCCAAGAGTGCGACGGTAGTGATCACTTTCATCAACGACGATTGCATCATTGTGACCTCATTGTGAGCAAGAGAATGGCCCATCCACTGTCATCTCGGACAGGGATCAGCCAACGGCTGGGATCGGGGTCATGTCGCGCTCACCCTTGCCAATGCGGATGGCCCGATGACACCGATACTCGCTATTACACTATGCACGTCGAATGGCGGATTGGGCAGTAAATAATTACCTGCGGATTGCCGGCCTCTCGCGGCGATGACGTGAATACCATGGCAGATCATTCGGTTGTCTTCCAAGCCTGTGGCCTTACCAAAGTTTACGAACTCGGTGAAGTGCGGGTAGAGGCGCTGCGCGGCGTGGACCTGGAATTCTACGCGGGGGAATTCGCGGTGTTACTGGGCGCTTCGGGCAGCGGCAAATCGACGCTCCTCAATATCCTCGGTGGCCTGGATACCGCCAGCTCGGGCCAAGTGCTTTATCAAGGTCGTGATTTGACCAAAATCGGCGAGCGAGAACTCACCAATTATCGGCGGTTTCATGTGGGATTCGTATTCCAATTCTATAATCTGATACCCAGCTTGACCGCGCGTGAGAATGTCGCCATCGTCACGGAAATCGCCGACCATCCGATGCAGCCGGAAGACGCTTTGCGCCTGGTGGGTTTGAGTGACCGGCTGGATCATTTCCCCGCCCAACTCTCCGGCGGCCAGCAGCAGCGGGTCGCCATCGCCCGCGCCATCGCCAAGAATCCCGCCGTGTTGCTGTGCGACGAACCGACCGGCGCGTTGGACTCCGCGACCGGGGTGTTGGTGCTGGAGGCGCTGGAGCGCGCCAACGGTGAACTCGGCACCACCACCGTGGTGATCACCCACAACGCGGTGATCGCCGAGATGGCCGACCGCGTAATCCATCTGAGCGACGGCGCGATCAGCCGGGTGGAAACCAATACCCAGAAACGGCCGCCGCGGGAACTGCGCTGGTGAGGGCGCTCGATCGCAAACTGCTGCGTGATTTGTTGGGCTTGTGGGGTCAGGCGCTGGCCATCGCGCTGGTCATCGCCAGCGGCGTCGCCACTTTCGTGATGTCGATCAGCACCGTGGACGCGCTGCGCTCGACCCAGGCGGCGTTTTATCGAGATTATCGCTTCGCCGATGCGTTTGCCTCCTTGAAGCGTGCGCCCGCGAGCCTCGAACGGCGCATCCGCGAGATTCCGGGCATCGACCAGGTGGAGACGCGCGTGGCCGCGGCCGTCACCCTCGATATCCCCGATTTTCCCGATCTGATCAGTGGGCGCTTGCTGTCCATTTCCCGACCACCCGGCCAGCCCCAGCTCAACCAACTCTATCTGCGCCAAGGACGATTGGTAGAGCCGGGGCGCGACGACGAGGTCGTGGTGAGCGAGGCGTTCGCCGAGGCCCACGGTCTGGCGCCCGGCACGCAGTTGCGCGCCATCATCAACGGCCATCGCAAAATACTGACCATCGTCGGCACCGCGCTGTCGCCAGAATACATTTATCAAATCCAACCCGGGGCCTTGTTTCCCGACTTCAAACGCTATGCGATTTTGTGGATGGGGCGCAGCCCGCTCGCCACGGCTTATGACCTGGAGGGCGCTTTCAATGATGTGACCTTGACGCTGTTTCCCGGGGCGCAACGCGCGGCGGTGCTCGAACGCCTGGATGATCTGCTGGCGCCTTATGGTGTCGGCGGCGCTTATCTGCGCGCCGACCAGCTTTCGCATCGCTACCTCGATTCGGAATTACAGCAACTGGCGCAGATGGCGGCGCTGTTTCCGACGATTTTTTTGAGCGTTGCGGCGTTTTTGCTGAACGTGGTGGTAAGCCGCTTGCTCGGCCTACAGCGCGAACCGATCGCCATGCTCAAAGCCTTCGGCTATCGGCAATGGGAAATCGCTTGGCATTACCTCAAGCTGATCTTCGCCATCGTGCTGATCGGTGTGCTGATCGGCCTCGTCGGCGGCGTTTGGTTGGGGCGCGGCCTCGGTTCGATTTATCAGGATTTCTTCCGCTTCCCGTTCTTGCATTTCCACTTGTCGCCAGCCACCGCGCTGAGCGCGGCTTTGATCAGCGTGGCCGCGGCCGCGCTCGGCACTCTGCGCGCGGTACGCCGCGCGGCGCGGTTGCCGCCGGCGGAGGCCATGCGTCCGGAAGCGCCGGCGCGCTATCGGGAAACCTGGGCAGAGCGCCTAGGCCTGAAGCGCTTTCTGTCGCAACCAGCGCGCATGATTTTGCGCAACCTCCAGCGCCGACCCGGCAAGGCATTGCTATCCATCCTCGGCATCGCGTTTGCCTGCGCCATTCTGTTGACCGGCTCGTTTCAGGAAGACGCGGTGGATTACATGCTGAGCGTGCAGTTCGGGCTCGCCCAGCGCGAGGACATGAGCATCGCGTTCGCAGAGCCCACGGCGCGCCGCGCATTCTACGATTTGAGCCGACTGGAGGGGGTGCGTTATGGCGAGCCGTTCCGCG
>JAXMFZ010000070.1:0-13776 GCA_046347515.1 Gammaproteobacteria bacterium
TCGGCTTGCGGACCCTCGGCATGGCGGTCGATGGCTTCAAAAGCCATATTGAGGCCTTTTCCAGCGGGCAGGCCCGTGAGCTCGCGGCGCGCCGTTTCCCAATCGAAAGCAGCGTATACGGCTTCATACCCGCCGAGATTGGGGGCCGTCTGCCGATCGGCATGAGTCTTTTCGATCCGCGCCTGCGCCATCAGCCCTACCCCCCAGCGGGAAGTCAATGATAGCGATTATTACTACCCCCACCACGGCACGCTTGCATTGACCTGGATCAAACCGAGCGCTCAACGCTATCGCGCTCTGGTTGCCGGAAGCTCGGTCGGCTTCGGACGCACCTCGATGGGGATGCGCTTGAGCTTGTCATACAGCTTCGCCCGCCGCGCGATCGGCCACCATGCATACAGAAAAACCTCCAGCGGCCGCCACATGGCAACCCAACCCAAGATCAGCAGACCTTCGGCAAGAATGGCGTCCAGGGTAGTGGGCCCGGCCACCGCGATCAGCGCGCGCAAACTGAGGCAAATAAACAAAAAACCGAGCCCGATCACCAGCGCCCACCGCCCTTCGCGGAGTTGTAATCGCAGTCGCAACCGGGTCATCCATTGGCAGTAATCGAAATAGTTGTGGATCGATTGGGCAAGCTGGGAGGATTCGGCCAAGGCTAGTTGATCCGCCGGCAGGTAAAAAACCAACTTTACCAAAGTAGACATCGGTAACTCTTGGATCGCATCGGTAATGTATTCTTCGGCGTTCTTGTCGAGGTCTTTATCGCGGAACGGGGCGGGGTCCAATGAATTGAAGAGCTGCTGGACCGTATTGAGTTCGATTTCGACCAGCGTATAGCCGTTTTCCGCCTGGTAGCGGGTGAATGGTTGTTGCATGCGCTTTGATCTGGGAGAAGGTCACAAAAAAGGCTTGTCAATCCAGCCATCCCGCCACGCTTGAGCTTGGATCAGTCTTGCCTGTATAACACTACCCATGCCAGCGCGGGTCGGAATCGGGCCCGTAGTACACTGGCCGCGGATCATAAATCAACCAGAGGTTAGCTATGAAACTCTATATGCATCCCGTCTCCATGACGAGCCGCCCGGTGCGCCTGTTCATCACCGAAAGCGGGATTTCCATCGAGGAACAAGTCGTCGATCTGCTGACCGGCGAGCATTACCGGGAACCCTTCGTTACCATCAACCCCAACCGCCTAGTGCCGGTACTGGAAGATGACGGCCTGCGCCTCACCGAAAGCTCGGCGATCCTGAAATATCTTGCCGATAAATTCGATTCTCCGGCGTACCCGAAGGATTTGCGGCAACGCGCCAAGGTCAACGAAATCATGGATTGGTTCAACACCAATTTCTATCGCGACTATGGCTACAATTTCATCTATCCCCAAGTCTTCCCCAATCATCGTCGCCGCAGCGACGAAGCCCAGGCCGCGACGGTCGCGATGGGCAAGGAGAATTCCAAGAAGTGGTTGCAAATCCTGAACGACTACTGGCTCGGACCCAATAAGGCATTCTTGTGCGGCGACCGCATCACCATCGCCGATTATTTCGGGGTCGGCCTGCTGACCCTGGGCGAAGTCATTCGTTGCGATTTTTCGGCCTATCCGAATGTCCAGCGCTGGCTCAACAACATGAAGCGCTTGCCGAGCTGGCCCAAGGTGAATGAAGTCCTGTACGGCTTCGCCGCGTCGGTCAAAGACCAGCCCTTCGATGCCCTTTAACGCTGAGGATGCTAACATGATCAAAGGCCTACACCACAACGCCTACCGCTGCCGCGACTCCGAGGAGACGCGCAAATTCTACGAAGACTTCCTGGGCTTGCCGCTGGCGAATGCGTTTCCCATCACCGAAACCAAGAGCGGTCGCCAGACCAATACCCTGCACTCGTTCTACGAAATGGATGACGGCTCTTATCTGGCGTTCTTCGAGGCCCCGGACCGGCCGTTCGAGTTCAAGGAACAGCATGATTTCGACCTGCATATCGCGCTCGAAGTGCAACCCGACGTACTGCGCACGATGTTCGCGAAGGGCAAGGCCGCTGGTATCGAAACCCGCGGCATCTCCGACCACGGCTTCATCGATTCGATTTATTTTCGCGACCCGAACGGCTATGTCATCGAACTCACCGCGAAGCGCCCCGATTACGGCGCCGCCGTAGCCAAAGCCGCCAAGCAAGCCCACTCGGCGCTGGACGCCTGGCAGCGCGCCAAGGCGCGGGCTTAATCCCCATGCACGACGGCGGTCCAGCGGTGCGGCGCGCCGCCGCCAGCACAGTGGCGAGCCTATGCGCCGTGCAAGCGCGGCTTTATCCTGGCCGGATCGCGGTCGAGGACGACAGCCGCCGCTTTAGCTACGCCGAGTTCGATCAGCGCACGCGGCAGCTCGCGGCGGCGCTCGCCGCGCGCGGCGTGGAGGTGGGCGATCGAGTCGCGATACTGTCGGAAAATCGGATCGAATACCTCGAAGTCTTCATCGCCGCCGCCCGCCTCGGCGCCATCGTCGCCTGCCAGAACTGGCGGCTGGCCGTACCCGAACTCGCCCACTGCCTGAATCTGGTCGAACCGCGCCTGGCGCTGGTCTCGCCGCGCTACCAGGATAAACTGCGCGGATTGCCCCATGGCGACGCTGAGCCGCTGGTGTTCGGCGCGCACTATGAAGCGCTGCTGGCGGCGAGCGCGCCCCTGGACGCCATCCCTGACCTCGACCCCGAGGCGGCGTTGCTAATCCTTTACACCAGCGGCACCACCGGTCTCCCCAAGGGCGCGGTCATCAGCCAGCGCGCCGAAGTAGCCCGCAACCTGGTGCTGCGCGCCGAATTCGGCATCGCCGCCGAGGACACTTTCGTGGCCTGGTCACCGCTCTACCACATGGGCGCGGCGGAATATTCGCTCGGCACGCTGATGGCGGGCGGCAAAGTGATGGTCGTCGATGGCTTCGACCAGGCGCGCCTGGCCGCCATCGTCGCCAGCGAGCAACTGGGCTGGCTACTGTTGATGCCGGGCATGGTCGGCGCATTCGCGGCGGAACTCAAGGCGCGCGGCGTGCGCGCCAAGGGCGTCAAGGTGTGCGGGGTGATGGCGGATCTCGTGCCGCCGGCGACCATCGCCGAGATCACCACACTGCTGGGCGCGCCCTACGCCAACACCTTCGGCGCCACCGAAACCGGCTGCCCGCCCTGTTCCTCCAGCCTGATTCCGGTCGGCGTCGCGCCCACCCGCTTGTCCAAGCGCCAAAGCCCGTTTTGCGAGGTGAAGCTGGTGGACGAGCACGACATCGAGGTGCCCGCTGGCGTGCCGGGCGAACTCTGCATGCGAGGGCCTACCCTGTTCAGCGGCTATTGGCGCGCCCCCGAGACCAACGCCAGAGACTTCCGCGGCGGCTGGTTCCACATGGGCGATGTGTTCGTGCGTAACGCCGACGGCACGCTCGATTTCGTCGATCGCGTCAAATATCTGATCAAATCCGGCGGCGAGAATATCTACCCGGCGGAGATCGAGCGCGTTCTGCTGCAAGACGAACGCGTCGCCGACGCCGCCGTGGTACGGCGCAAAGACACCCGCTGGGGTGAAGTGCCGGTCGCCTTCGTCGCCCGCCGCGACGAGACGCTGACGGCGGCAGCGCTGTATCAGCGCTGCCGCGAACAGCTTGCCGGCTACAAACAACCCAAGGACATCCACTTCATCGATTTCGACGCATTTCCACGCAGCGCATCCGGCAAGATCCAGCGCCACGAATTGGAAAAGCGCGTCTAACGTTTCGCCTGACCACCATGAGCTTACCACCGCAACAACCGACCACCCGCATCGCCACCCATAGCAGCGACGATATCTTCGTGCGCGGCCAGAGCCTGTGTCACGATTTGATCGGCAAGCTGAGCTTCACCGAAATGATGGTGTTCCAGATGTTAGGACGGCTGCCGAGCACCGCCGAAAGAACGATGATCGACGCCTGCTTGGTGACGCTGATGGAGCACGGACTGACGCCCAGCACGCTGACCGCGCGCCTGATCTATTCCAGCGCGCCGGAAGCCATGCAGGGCGCGGTCGCGGCGGGGCTGCTCGGGGTGGGCAGCGTGTTCGTCGGCGCGATGGAAGGCTGCGCGGCTTTGCTCGAACGCATCGTCAACGCCACCGACGGCGAGAAAGCGGAAGCCGAGCGCATCGCCCGCCAGCACCGCGCGGCCCGCACGCCTATTCCGGGTTTCGGCCACCATTTGCATAAACCGGACGATCCACGCTCGCTGCGCCTGTTCGAGCTGGCGCGCGGGCAAGGGGTCGCGGGCGCGCACATCACCGCCGTGCAGACGCTGTCCCAGGCGATCGACGCGGCCTATGGCAAGCACATTACCATCAACGCCACCGGTGCAATCGCCGCGGTGCTCGGTGATTGCGGCGTGCCAGCGCCGATCATGCGCGGCTTCGCCCTGGTCAGCCGCTGCGCCGGCCTCGTTGGTCATATCCGTGAAGAGCAGCAACATCCCGCCATGCGTGCGATCTGGGAAGCCGCCGAACGCGCCGTACCTCACCAGGGCCCGGCAGCCGATCCCGGATAGTGATGGGGGCCGCTCGGTTCAGCGCCGGTTGCAGCCCCGAAATTTCAAAATGGATTGAGCTAGATCAAGATTTCGAGCCAATTTATAGTGTAAACGGATAAACAAAGAAATAGCAAATCAAACATTAGCTTGACTTTAAAAAAACCGTACCATATCGAGATCGCCATGGCCCAAACGAAACCCAAATCCATCGAGAATCTGTCCGCTCAGCCACAACCCGCGCCCAGCACCGCCCAGCCCGCCGCCCAGGGGAGCCAATCCCCGTCGAAGCCTCTCGAGCAGTCGAGGAAGGCGGAAATCGAAGCGATCAGCCACGAACCGACCGCCATGATCGTCGCCACCGCACCGCCGGGCAGTGACGAGGACAGCGAAGACGCGCCGCTACCCAAAGACTACCCCTATACCGACCGCATGCGTCGGCGCGAGTATGAACGCCTCAAGCTCGATCTGCAGACCGAATTGCTCAAAGTGCAGAACTGGGTGAAAGAGGCTTCGCAACGCATCGTCATTCTCTTCGAGGGCCGCGACGCCGCTGGCAAGGGTGGCACCATCAAGCGTTTCATGGAACACTTGAATCCGCGCGGGGCGCGCGTGGTAGCACTGGAGAAACCCACCGAAGTGGAACGCGGCCAATGGTATTTTCAGCGCTATATCGCCCACCTCCCCTCCGCGGGCGAAATGGTGTTCTTCGACCGGTCCTGGTACAACCGCGCCGGCGTCGAGCGCGTCATGGGGTTCTGCAAACCGCTGGAATATCTAGAGTTCTTGCGTCAAACGCCGTTGCTCGAACGGATGCTCGTGAATAGCGGTGTTTTATTATTCAAATACTGGTTCTCGGTGAGCCGCGATGAACAATTGCGCCGCTTCATCTCGCGCCGCGACGATCCGCTCAAGCACTGGAAACTCAGCCCGATCGACATCAAATCGCTGGATCGCTGGGATGATTATACCGAGGCCAAGAAAGCGATGTTCTTCCACACCGACACCGCCGACGCGCCGTGGACGGTGATCAAATCCGACGACAAGAAACGCGCGCGCATCAACTGCATGCGCCACTTCCTGGATAATCTCCCCTATCCGAGTAAGAATCCCAAAGTCGCCTGCGCGCCCGACCCGCTGCTGGTCGGCTCGGCCTCGCATGTGCTACAAGCGGACGAGCGGGTGATCGATCACTTCTGATGGCACAGCGCACCTGCCGCATTACCGTGTCAATCCTGTTATCCCAATCGGCATGGTGAAATGCGCAATGCGCTGAGGAACGAACCGCATCGGCTTGCGCTGGATGCGGTTCGCACCCACCGCTATAGCGCTCGCGCCGGCGTGAACCGTCGAGTTTTCTTCTCAGTCAGGCCGATGGCAGACCGCTTCTATGCGATTGCCGCCGGGGTCGATGAGAAAAGCGGCGTAATAGTGTGGATGATAATGGCTGCGCAATCCCGGCACTCCACCGTTGAAGCCGCCGCACGCTAGGCCGGCGCGATGGAACGCATCGACTTGCGCGCGTGAACTCGCCTTGAAACACCAATGCCGGCGCTGGTCGGTATGGGCGGTCGGCGAGCGCAGAACCGAAAAATAGCTGTGCGCATCGATGGCGGCGTCACAGCGCGCGCCGTAGCCGATGGCATCCAATTCATCATAGACCTTGGGTACGCCGAGCGCGGCCATGATGGCATCATAAAACGGCCGCGCGAGATTGAGGTCGGAAACCGTTATCGATACGTGATCTAGTACCAGCATGGCGATCAATCGAAGCGACCATCTGCCGCCAGCGCTGGCGCCGCTCCCATCAATCCAAGGCTGGAAACGGCGGCACCGAGCCAGCGGCGGCGCGGATCGTTAACATACTTAGGCATACCGACATCCCCTCTTGTGTGAGACTTGTAGACCACGGCGCGCGCCATTCATTCCGCAGCGCCTCAATCCTCGACGGCACGCAGTTTGCTAAATTCGATTGAACTTCCGATAATGGCGGCGCTCTGAATTGATGACATTCACCGGCGGCGAAACCAGGCGATTGACCACGATGTTGCGGCGACTGCTTTCACTCTTGCTCTGCATGACGCCCATCTGCGGCTGGGCGGAAGTCTTCACCTGGGTGGACGAAGACGGCATGACCCATTACAGCGACCGCCCACCCGCGCAGGGCAATGCCAACGTCGTCGATCTCGGCTCGCAGCCGCTTTCCACTCTAGGCGCGAGCGGCCTGCGCCCCGCCGAGCAGGAAATGCTGCGCCAGATCGAAGAACGGGCCAAAGCCGAAGCCGCCGCGCGCGCCGCGGCGGCCAGCGCTCCGCCGCCACCTGCGCCGATCATCGTCGAGCAGGCGCCGAACCAGGAAACCTCCACGCTGTTCATTCCATCCTGGAACTATTATCCCTGGCTCTACCCCGGCCATCCGCATAAACCGCATTACGGCTTGGATTTCCATCTCAACTTCGGCAATGGCTATCTCCATTACGGCCATGATTGGCCGCCGAATCAGGTTGGGCCCTGGACCCCGCCCCGCCCCCCCCCGCCGCGCCCCAATTCGAGCCCGCCGTTCCCCCCCCCACCCACTAACATCGGAATCACGCCGCGCTCGGCTTTCGCGCCACGCACCGGCTTCTGACACGCCACAGGCACGTTTCATTCTATCCCCGGCTACCCGCTCAAACTGGCCCGCCGTCCTTTTTGACCCGTTCTTTCGTGGACGATGCGCCGCTATCCGAGCGTCGCAATACCGGCGGGTCGTGTTAATCTTGAGGTCCCGAACAGCCGGAGCTACAGTCCATGCCTCATCGCAGCGGCCGCCATTTTCTGCAAATCCCCGGCCCCACCAATGTGCCGGATCGCATTCTGCGCGCCATCGACCGTCCGACCATCGACCATCGTGGCCCCGACTTCGGCAAGCTGGGCCGCGAATTGCAAATGGGGCTGAAACCGATCTTTCAAACCCCCGATCCCATCGTGATTTACTCGGCATCCGGCACCGGCGCCTGGGAAGCGGCGCTGGTCAACACCTTGTCGCCCGGCGATCGGGTGTTGATGGCCGAAACCGGCCAGTTCGCGACCCTTTGGCGCAGGCTCGCCGGGCGCTTGGGCCTGGAAGTCGATTTCATCCCTGGCGACTGGCGTCACGGCGCCGACCCCGCCGCCATCGAAGCGCGCCTCGCGGAAGACCGCGCCCATACGATCCGCGCCGTCTGCGTGGTGCACAACGAAACCTCGACCGGCGTCACCTCGCGCATTCCCGCCATCCGCCAGGCCATCGACCGCGCGGGGCATCCGGCGCTCCTGATGGTCGATACGATTTCGTCGTTGGCTTCCATCGACTATCGCCATGACGAATGGGGGGTGGATGTTACCGTCGCTGGCTCGCAAAAAGGGCTGATGCTGCCGCCGGGCCTGAGCTTCAACGCGATCAGCGCGAAAGCGCGAGCGGCTGTCAAGAGCGCGCGGCTGCCGCGTTCCTATTGGGACTGGGAGGACATGCTGGCCGCCAACCAAAGCGGCTATTTCCCCTATACGCCCTCCACCAATCTGCTGTACGGCCTGCGCGAAGCGATCCAAATGCTGCTCGAAGAAGGCCTTGCCAATGTGTTCGCGCGCCACGCCCGCCACGCCGAGGCCACGCGCCGCGCCGCACGCGCCTGGGGGTTGGAGCTGCAATGCCTGGAACCGGCCGAGTACAGCCATTCGCTCACCGCCTTGCGCCTGCCAGAAGGGCACGATGCCGATGCGTTTCGCAAGGTCACGCTGGAACGCTTCGACTTGTCGCTGGGAAACGGCCTGGGCAAACTCCAGGGCCGGGTATTTCGCATCGGCCATCTCGGCGATTTCAACGACCTCATGCTGGCGGGCACGCTGTGCGGCGTGGAAATGGGGTTGAGCGCCGCCGGCGTGCCGCATCGCGCGGGCGGGGTACAGGAAGCCTTGCGCTATCTCGCCGCCCCCAATCCGTCCGCTGCCCCTAGCGGGCGCAACCAGGCGGTCAGCGCCTGAGCGCCCACGCCATGAACCGCATCCGCCTGAGTTGGGCCGACCATGCTGTCACCGCAACGCTAGCCGATACCCCCACGGCGCGCAAACTGCTGGCCGCTTTGCCGTGCGAAGCAGCGGCCAACACCTGGGGCGACGAAGTCTATTTTCGGGTGCCGGTGCAAGCCGCGCTGGAACCCGACGCGCGTCAAGTCGTCGATCCCGGAACCGTGTGTTTCTGGGTAGAAGGCCAGTCGCTCGCCCTGCCGTTCGGGCCTACGCCGATCTCGCACGGCGATGAATGCCGGCTGGTGAGCCGGGTCAATGTGCTGGGGAAGCTGGATGGCGACCCCAAGCTGCTGGGGACAATAAAAAGCGGCGCTTTGATTCGAGTGGAAGGGCTGTAAGGCGAACGGCAGCCGCGCCAATCCGCCTTATGCGGGGTGAACGAGATCAATGCGGAAACGTTACTGCAAGCGATCCTTGATTTTGTCGATGCCGGCCTGGGCGCAGACTTCGTCCTTGTCGCCACCCGGCGCACCGCCGACGCCGATGCCGCCGATGACTTCCTCGCCCGCCTTGATGGGCAAACCCCCGCCCAGGATCAGCACTTTGTCGTTGAGGTTGCGCACCCCCGCCGCCATCGGATTTTCGCTCACCATCTTGGCGAGTTCCAGGGTCGCGCGGCGCAGGCTTGCCGAAGTGTAGGCCTTACGCGAACTACTATCGGTGGTATGGGGTCCGGCGCCGTCGCCACGCAGCAGTACCCGGGTGATACCCGCGCGATCCACCACCGCGACGCTGACCTTATAGCCCGCTTGCTCGCAGGATGCGAGCGCGGCTTGCGCGGCTTCCAGGGCGAGGCCCATGGGCCGGACTTTCTCAGTCGGCAGTTGCGCCAGCGCCGGCGCCATGCTCGCGGCCAATGCCGCCCCCGCTAGCAGATTCATTGCACGTTTGGCTTTCATTGTGGCTCCTCCGTTAGTGATCGATCCCCTCAACCCGCCCGGCGCGCTTACGCTGCGCGGGGCGGAGCCTACCGCATCAGGGAAAAAAGATTACCCCGCCGCCGCCACGGCGCGCTTGGCCATGACGGTGATGAGGTGGGCGCGATACTCGGCGCTACCGTGGATGTCGGAGTTGAGGCCGGCGGCACTGGCTTTGAAGTCCTTGACCGCGTCCGCCGAGAAGTTGCCGGCGAGCGCTTTCTCCATCTCCGCCGAGCGGAACACTACCGGGCCCGCGCCGGTCACCGCGACCCGCACCGCGCCGCCAGTCTTGGCGATGAACACACCGACCATGGCGTAACGCGAGGCGGGGTTGGGGAACTTGGCGTAGCCCGCTTTTTCCGGGATGGGAAAGCTCACGCTGGTGATGATCTCACCGGGTTTCAGCGCGGTCTCGAATATGGCTTTGAAAAAATCGTCGGCCTTGATGCTGCGCTGGGTGGTGTGGATGGTGGCGTTCAAACTGAGCACCGCCGCCGGATAGTCGGCGGCAGGATCATTGTTGGCGATGGAGCCGCCGATGGTGCCACGATTGCGTACCTGCGGGTCGCCGATGCCGCCGGCCAGTTTGGCGAGCGCGGGAATGGCGCTCTTCACCGCATCCGAATCGGCGACGGTGGCATGCGGGGTCATCGCGCCGATCGAGATGGCGTTGCCCTCGCGGCGGATTTCCTTGAGCGCGGCGATGCCGCCGATGTCGACGAGGTCGGACACTTTCGCCAGCCTGAGCTTCAGACTCGGCAGCAGGGTCATGCCGCCGGCCATGAGTTTGGCGTCGCTGGCTTTCGCCAGCAGCGTCTTGGCTTCGTCCAGCGATACCGCACGGTGATAGTTGAAGTTATACATGGTCTTGATCTCCTCCTGGCTTAAGCTGCTTTCTGGTGGGCGGCTTGGATGGCTTGCCAGACCCGGTGCGGGGTCGCGGGCATCTGGATGTCGGTCACGCCGAGTGGCGTCAGCGCATCGAGCACGGCGTTGATCACCGCCGGCGGCGAGCCGATCGCGCCCACTTCGCCGCAACCCTTGACACCGAGGCTGTTGTGCGTACACAGCGTGGTGTGGTGGCCAACTTTGAACGACGGCAGATTGTCGGCGCGCGGCATGGTGTAATCCATCAACGAGCCGGACAGCAACTGGCCGGATTCCTGATCGTAAACGCAGGTTTCCAGCAGCGCCTGGCCGATACCCTGGGCGAGACCGCCATGCACCTGGCCCTCGACGATCATCGGATTGATCACCCGGCCCACGTCATCCACCGCGGTGAAGTTCACCACGGCCACGACGCCGGTATCAGGATCGATCTCGACCTCGCAGATGTGGCAACCGCCGGGGAAGGTGAAGTTCTTGGGGTCATAGAACGCCGACTCATCCAGACCCGGTTCGAGCCTGTCCAGCGGATAGTTGTGCGGCACGTAGGCGGTCAGCGCGATCTCGCCGAAGGTCTTGGCCTTGTCGGTGCCGGTCACGCTGAACTTGCCGTCCTTGAACTCGATGTCGGCCTCCGAGGCTTCCAGCAGATGGGCGGCGATCTTCTTGCCCTTGTTGATGACTTTTTCCATCGCGTTCATGATGGCGATGCCGCCGACCGCGAGCGAACGCGAACCGTAGGTGCCCATGCCGAACAACACCTTGCTGGTGTCGCCGTGGGATATATCGATGTTCTCGATGGGGATGCCGAGGGTTTCGCTGACCAACTGCGCGAAGGTGGTCTCATGCCCCTGGCCGTGGCTGTGGGTGCCGGTAAAGACCGTGACCGAGCCGGTCGGATGCACGCGCACTTGCGCGGCTTCATACAACCCCGCACGCGCGCCCAGGGCGCCGGCCACGTTGGACGGCGCGATGCCGCAGGCTTCCAGATAAGTGGAAAATCCGATGCCGCGCAGCTTGCCCTTGGCCGCGGCGGCCGCTTTGCGGGCCGCGAACCCCGCATAATCGGCGCGGCGGATAGCCTCTTGCAGCGTGCCTTCATAATCGCCCGAGTCGTATTGCAACGCGACTGGGGTTTGATAGGGAAACGCGTCGGCGGGAATGAAATTGCGCCGGCGGATCTCGACCCGGTCGATGCCCATGCCCTTGGCCGCGGCGTCCACCAAGCGCTCGATCAGATAAGTCGCCTCCGGGCGGCCCGCGCCGCGATAAGCGTCCACCGGCACGGTATTGGTGAAGATCGCGCGCACGTTGCAATAAATCGCCGGCGTGGTATAGACCCCCGCCAGCAGCGTGCCGATGCAGATAAGTGGGGATGGAAGTCGCGAACGTCGAGAGATACGCACCCATGTTGGCGAGCGTGTTGGTGCGCAGGCCGATGAACTTGCCGTTCTCGTCGAGCGCCAGTTCGGCGTGGGTGACATGGTCGCGGCCATGGGCGTCGGACATGAACGATTCGCTGCGCTCGGAGGTCCACTTCACCGGACGGCCGAGCTTGCGCGACGCCCAGGTGACGATGACTTCCTCGGCATAATGGTAGATCTTCGAACCGAAACCGCCGCCGACGTCGGGCGCCACCACCCGGAGTTTGTGCTCGGGTATGCCCATCACGAACGCGCCCATCAAGAGCCGGATCACATGCGGGTTCTGGGTAGTGGTATAGAGCGTGTAATCGGCGGTCGCCGGGTTATAGTCGCCGATGTAAGTGCGCGGCTCCATCGCGTTCGGGATCAGGCGATTGTTGACGATATCCAGCTTGGCGACATAGTGGGCGCGGGCGAACGCGGCCTCGGTCGCGGCTTTGTCGCCGAGTTCCCAGTCGTAGCAGAGATTGCCCGCTGCCTGCTCCCAGACCTGCGGCGCACCCGACTTGATCGCCTCGGACGTGGCTACCACCGCCGGCAGTTCCTCGTAGTCGATTTGCAATAACTCGGCGGCGTCCTTGGCTTGCCCCAGGGTTTCGGCGATCACCACCGCCACCTGGTCGCCGACGTGGCGCACGCGATCGGTCACCAACGGCGGATGCGGCGGCTCGATCATCGGCTTGCCGTCCTTGCTGTGGATCAGCCAGCCACAAGGCAAGCCGCCGATCTTGTCGGCGGCGAGATCGGCGCCGGTGAACACCGCCACCACGCCGGGCGCGGCTTTCGCCGCGGAAGCGTCGATGCCGTTGATCTTGGCGTGAGCGTGTGACGAGCGGACGATGACAGCATAAGTCTGGTTGGGTAGGTTGATGTCGTCGGTGTAATTGCCCTTGCCGGTGATGAAGCGCATGTCTTCTTTACGGCGCACCGACGCGCCGATGCCGTTCTCGGCCATTATTTGCCTCCTCGCATCGATGCGGCGCCGGCTTTGATGGACTTGACGATGTTGTGATAGCCGGTGCAGCGGCAGATATTGCCTTCCAGCCAGTGGCGGATTTCGTCCTCGCCGGGGTCGGGGTTGCGGTTGACCAGATCGACCGCGCTCATGATCATGCCCGGCGTGCAGAATCCGCATTGCAGGCCGTGATTGTCGCGAAACGCTTCCTGCATGGGGTGTAGTTGGCCGTTTTTCGCCAAGCCTTCGATGGTTACGACGTCCGCGCCCTGCGCCTGCGCCGCCAGCATCGTGCAGCTTTTGACCGAACGGCCGTTGACATGGACCACACAAGCGCCACATTGGCTGGTGTCGCAACCGACGTGGGTGCCGGTCTGGCGCAGATTCTCGCGCAGCATGGTAACCAGCAAAGTACGCGGCTCGACCTGCGCCGACACAGGTTTGCCGTTGAGGGTGAACGATACATTGATCGACATGAGGTGATGCCTCCTTGAGAGCTATTTGTTATGAAAGAAGGGGCGTGTTGCGGCCATACATGATAGCACTACCGCACTTGAGACGCGCTAAGCGCTTGCGCCTGGCGCGGGCGGATTGAGGATGCCCGCGAAATTGGCGAAGAATTGATCGGCGGTCTTGCGCGTCACCCCCGCCACCAGCCGCGACCCGAGTTGCGCCAGCTTGCCGCCGATCTTGAACTCCGCGCTATAACGCAAGATGGTCTCGGCGCCTTCTTCCGTCAGATCGACGTCGGCGCTGCCCTGCGCGAACCCCGCCACGCCCCCCTGGCCCTCGCCCACCAGCTTGTAATGCTGCGGCGGTTGCAAATCGGTGAGCGTGATCTTGCTCGCGAATTTGGCCGACACCGGCCCAATCTTGGTGCGCACCTGGGCGGTGAATTCGGTGTCGGAGTGCTTTTCCATCGCTTCGCAGCCGGGAATGGCTTGCTTCAGGATTTCGGGATCGTTGAGCGCGGCCCAAACCTCGGTCCGCGGTGCTTGGATGCGGTATTCGCCGG
>JAXMFZ010000071.1:0-12745 GCA_046347515.1 Gammaproteobacteria bacterium
TCAGTTGCAGGATCAACTCGTCGAACGCGCCAGCGCTCACCGGGTCGAGGCCGGCGGTGGGCTCGTCGAGGAACAGGATATCCGGATCCAGGGCGAGCGCGCGCGCCAGCGCGGCGCGTTTCAACATGCCACCGGAAAGTTCACGCGGATACTTGCCGGCGGCCGAGCTTGGCAAACCCGCCAAGGCGATCTTGAGACGGGCGATCTGGCCGATCCGACGCGCGCTCAGAGGGGTGTGTTCCTGGAGCGGAACGGCGACGTTTTCCTGCACGGTGAGCGCGCTGAACAACGCCCCCATCTGAAACAATACGCCGAAGCGGCGACGCAGGCGTGACGCGCCGCCGCGACCAATGCCCACCACTTCCTCGCCGAATACCCGGATCGAGCCAGCCGCCGGTTTCAGCAACATGATGATGGCGCGCAACAGCGTGGTTTTACCCGATCCGCTGCCGCCTACTAGCGCGACCACTTCGCCGCGCGCGATGGCGAGGTCCAGGTTTTCATGAATGACGGCGGCGCCGAACTGGGTCTTGAGGCCGCGCACCTCGATCACGTTGCCGCTGGCGTCGTTCATAGGCCGAGCGCGGAGAGCGCCACCGCGATCACCGCGTCCACCACGATCACCAGGAAAATCGCCTGCACCACGCTCACCGTGGTCTGCCGGCCCACGCTGTCGGCCCCGCCGCGTACCTGAAAGCCCTGGTAGCAGCCAACCAGGGCGATGACGGCGGCAAACAGTGGTGCTTTGCCGATGCCGATCAGAAACGAGGTGAGCGACACGGCCTGCGGTACGCGGTCGATGAATTCGCGGAAGCTCACATCGAGCTGGAATTGCGCCATCACCATGCCGCCGAACACGCTCAAGAT
The DNA here is from genome assembly GCA_046347515.1 of Gammaproteobacteria bacterium. GTDB lineage: Bacteria > Pseudomonadota > Gammaproteobacteria > Competibacterales > Competibacteraceae > JAXMFZ01. The sequence continues at coordinate 868 of JAXMFZ010000071.1, forward strand.
GTCGGCGAACATGCACAACAACGGCAGCGCGATGACCAGCGCCAACATTTTCGGCAGCACCAGAAGTTCCAGGGGAGCGATGCCGATGGTACGCAGCGCGTCGATTTCCTCGGTCACTTTCATAGTGCCGAGCTCGGCGGTATAGGCCGAGCCAGTGCGCCCGGCGACGATGATCGCGGTAATCAGTGGCGCGATTTCGCGCAGCATGGTGATGGTCACCAACTCGACGATGAAAATATTGGCGCCGTAATACTTGAGCTGTTGTCCGCCCTGATAGGCGATCACCACGCCCATCAGAAACGCCAGCAGGGCGACGATGGGCAGCGCATCCACGCCGGCGGTTTCGACATTGAGGAACAGAGCGCGCCAGCGTATCCGCCAGGGCTGGAGCAGTAGCCGCGCGAGGGTGATAGCGACTTCGCCGGTGAACGCGAGCAGATCGAAACTGCCCGCCAGCCGCCGTAAAGTATGCTCGCCGAGACGCGCGAGAAAGTTTGGCCTGGCGCTGGGCAAGGGTGGCGTGGCACTGGCCAGCAATCGCTCCGTCACCAGATTGACCAGCGCCTGGCGCGGTGGACTCAAACCGGTCAAACGCGCCTCACGGCCCGCGTGCATGAAGCGCTGGATGAGCCGTACCAGCATGAGCGCACCTGCCGTGTCGAGTGCGCTCAACGCCTCGGCATCGATGACGACAGCGCCAGCCGGCGAAGGCGCGAGCCGGGCCAGGCGTTTCTCCAGCCCCGCGATCCCGTGCAGCGTCCACGCGCCGCTGAGCCGCAGGCCAGTTGGCGTGGCTTGGATATCGGCGGGTAGGGATTGTGGGGTATGCGCCTCAGTCATGAGGCGCTATCGTACCGTAACTGCGGGCGCGGGTTTAACGGCCGATTCAAACAATCAATGCAGCGACGCCAAATAGCGGATCAGCGTGGCGCGCTTGGCGGCGTCGTCTTGCCAGTACACCATGCCGGTTCCGGGCGCGAGCGCCTGGGTGTCGGTGAGCCAGCGGTCCAATAGCGCGGCGTCCCAGGCGCGGCCGCCGAGCGCCGCCTTGAAGCGCTCCGAGTAATGGAAGCCAACAGCGCTCCCGGCTTGGCGCCCGATCAGGCCAAACAGATTCGGGCCTTGGCCGTGCGGTTCGCCTTGGCCGAAAGTATGGCATTGACTGCAATGAGAAACGGCGAGCGCGCGTGCAGCCGCAAGGTCGTCATCCGCCCATGCCGAGGGCGCCAAACAACCCAGCGCAATAACACCAAGGGCTGTACAGCACGCCCACTCTCTGGCCATGCGGTCAACCGCTGTCAAGTCTTGGTCGACTCGGCATGGGCTTTGTTGGCGGTGCGATAAGCGAACGCGATGATGGGGCCGAGGGTCGCGCCGCCGGCCCAATACGCGCGCCCGGATGCGGAGGCGACACAATTGCCGACGCCGTACAGCCCCGGAATCGGTTGCTCGCGGGTGTCGAGCACTTGGCCGTCGGCGTTGGTCTTGGGGCCGCCCTTGGTGTCGAGCGTGCCGCCAGTCACCAGCGCCGCGTAATACGGACCTTGCTCGCTGATCGGCCACATGGTGGCGTTCTTGCGGTCTTTTTCCTCTTTGACCATGCCGTTGAAGAGTTGCTCGACGACGCGGTCACCGCGCCCGAAGTCGAGATCCTTGCCGGTTTTCGCAAACTCATTGAAGCGCGCGATGTTGGCCTTGAGGTTGGTGGTGAACTCGCTGCTGAGGCGCATGCCGCCAATGTGGCCAGCGTATTTTTGCAGGCGCTGGTCGATGGCGGCAGTGAGTTCTTCCAGGGTGTTGCCCTTGATCACATGGCGATCATCGGTGCCAGGCGGGACGATCAGGCGGCCATATTCGTGGCTCGCCGAGTTTTCCTGGGCGCGCTGATCCCAGATCGAAATCAACACCAGATAGGGGAACTCGGCGTGCGCGCCGTCCCATTCGAAGAATTTCTGCGCCAGTTCGTTGTATTGCAGTTTTTCGTTGACCACCCGCTTGCCGCGCTTGTCGACGAAAAGCATCGAATCGCCCGCCACCGAGAACATGCCGATCAGCGAGGGGTCTTTGGCGATGGCTTTTTCCAGCGAAATCGGGCACATCCAGGCGTAATTCATGTTCCGTAACTGGACCCCCAGGGTGCTGGCGATGCGAATGAAATCGCCCTCGTTGGTCATCGCGGCGCAGCCGCCATACGCGGGTATGGAAAGAAAATTCTTGCGCAGCTCCGGGTCATGGGTGAAACCGCCGGTGGCGAAAATCACCGCCTTGCGCGCGCGCACTCGGAGTGCTCCGCCGCCTTCGACCGCCGCTTCGACGCCGATGACTTCGCCATTGCCGTTCATCACCACCCGCTGCACGCGGTGTCCGGTCTTGATGTCCACGCCGTCGCGCTTGCAGGCCGCCGACAGCGTGCGGGTTGCGACCTGGCCGCCGTCCGACATCGATGGCGCGCCGTCCTTGGGAAACAGCACGCGCCCGGTTTTGGCTTTGTCCTCGGGCAGTTCCGCGAAATAATCGGGCACCGGCGCCACATGGCGATAGGGCAACGCGCCTTTTTCGGCCAGTAACTCGGTGCCCACCGAGGCGCTGTCGTAGATCGCTTCGCACATCGAATATTCCCACTCCGACAAGCCGTAGCGCGGGTGGTTGGGATCATAGGTTTGCGGCGCGCTCAGACGCGCCACGTACTTGAGGAAATCCGGTTTGGGGTCTGCGGTGCCCGCGGCCCGCATCGCGGCGTTGTTAGGCACCCAGTACCAGTACGCGGCCTTGAACGAAGTGCCGCCCAGGGTCGCGGCTTTTTCCAGAACCAACACTTTGTTGCCGAGCCAGCGCGAAAACAGCGCCGACGGCAGACCGGCCCCACCGCCGCCGCAGACGACGATGTCATATTCGGCGTCGAAGGTTTCCGCCGCCTCGGCGCTCAGCGTGATGGCGCCGAACGTAGCCGCTGCCGCGCCGGCGCCGGCGGCGACGAGGAAATCGCGGCGTGAAGCGCCGGCGGTCAGATTCGAGGATTGCTTGGACATTGTCTCCTCCTAATCGCGATCAGGTCATGGTGGGTCTTACGATGCGGGTTTGTTCTATATGTGAACATTAGTCCATATCACGCACAATTATGGCTGACCCCGATCGCGCTTGTCAATCGCGAATTCCGAGCCGCGCGGCGTCACGATGGCGAAAATTTCGCGTTACAGTGGACTACACTAGGCGCATCTACCCCCTGATCCACTTTATTCGTAGGAGATCGTCATGAGCCGTTCGCAAGAGCTGTTCGCCGAAGCCCAGCGCTATATTCCCGGCGGCGTCAATTCACCGGTGCGGGCGTTCCGCGCGGTCGGCGGCACGCCGGTGTTTTTCAAGCGCGGCGAAGGCGCTTACCTGTTCGACGAAGACGGCAAGCGCTACATCGACTACGTCGGTTCCTGGGGGCCGATGATCGCCGGCCACGCCCATCCCGAGGTGCTGCGCGCCGTCCAGGCGGTCATGCAAGATGGCTTGAGCTTCGGCGCGCCCACCGCGCTCGAAACCGCGCTCGCCAAAAAAGTCTGCGCATTAATGCCGGCCATCGAGCGGGTGCGGATGTGCAACTCCGGCACCGAGGCCACCATGAGCGCGATCCGCTTGGCGCGCGGCTTTACCGGACGCAACAAAATCGTCAAGTTCGAGGGTTGCTATCACGGTCATTCCGATTCATTGCTGATCAAAGCCGGTTCTGGCGCGCTTACCCTCGGTGTGCCCTCATCGCCGGGTGTGCCGGCGGAGCTTGCCGCCCACACCCTCACCCTGAGCTTCAATGACAGCGAGGCGGTGCGCGAAGCGTTCCACGCGCTGGGCGGCGAGATCGCCTGCGTGATCGTCGAACCCGTCGCCGGCAATATGAACTGCATCCCGCCGGCGCCGGGATTTCTGGAGACTCTGCGTGAACAATGCACGCGGCACGATGCGGTGCTCATCTTCGATGAAGTGATGACGGGTTTTCGGGTCGCGCTGGGCGGCGCGCAAGCGCTCTATGGCATCACCCCCGATCTCACCACGCTCGGTAAGGTAATCGGTGGCGGCATGCCGGTCGGCGCGTTCGGCGGCAAGCGGGCGATCATGGAAAAGCTCGCGCCTCTGGGGCCGGTGTACCAAGCCGGTACGCTGTCCGGCAATCCGGTGGCGATGGCGGCGGGGCTGGCGACGCTCGAGCTCGTTTCCAAGCCCGGATTTCATCAACAAGTGGCGGCCAAGACCGGGCGTTTCTGCGACGGACTGGAAGCCGCCGCGCGCCAGGCCCGTAACACGATCGCGCTCACCACCAACCAGGTCTGCGGTATGTTCGGGCTGTTCTTCAGCGCCGAGAAGAATATTTCCCGTTACGCCCAGGTTACGGCCTGCGATATCGAACGCTTCAAAGCATTTTTCCACGGCATGTTGCGCGAAGGTATTTATCTAGCGCCCTCGGCGTTCGAGGCGGGATTTCTGTCGTCCGCGCACAGCGACGCCGACCTGGATGCGACGTTCGCGGCCGCCGAAAAAGTGTTCGCGAAGCTGTAGCGGCAATACCCGGAGCGGATCAAGATTGGTGCAAGCGCCGGGTATGTACGAACAAGCCGACGAACAGCGCCCCGGCCAGCGCCCACACGACCGCCAGGCCGTCCGGGTTCAACAGCCGCATGCCGGCGCCCGATAGCAGCGGGCCGATCAGACTGCCCACGCCCCACAGTACGCCGAACGCGGCGTTGGCGGTCACCAGTTCGATGCCGGTGTAGCGCTGGCCTACGATGATCAGGGCGAGCGTGTACACGCCGCCCACCGCCGCGCCGAGCACGAGCAAAACCGGCCATAACAGCCACGCATCGTAGATCACGAACGGCAGACTGGCGGCGCAGATCAGCACCAGCCAGCCGAGTATCAGCAGCAGCCGGCGGCGGCTCATGCGGTCCGCCAACCAGCCAATCGGGATTTGCAGGGCGATGTTGCCGGCGATGGCCACCGAGGCCATCAGCGCGCCGGTCGCCTCGTCGTAGCCGTGGCGCAGCGCGAACAGGGGCAGCAGCGACAAGCTGGCGGTATCGATGAAAGCGAACAGCATCACCGCCGCGCACAGTTCTGCCGCATTGCGCATGAAGCCCAGCACGCCGAAGCTTGGCTTGTCGGCGACCGCGGGCAACTCCGCGCGCGCCCAGAACAACGGCAGCGCGGCGCCGATGAGGATGGCGCAGGACACCGCGAACGGCAACACGCCCCGCGCGCCGGTGGTGACAATCAACAGCGGTCCCACCGCGAAACACAGTGAAAACACCGTTGCGTACACACCCACCATTTTGCCGCGGTTGTGCTCCTCGGCGATCTGGTTGATCCAGGTTTCGCTGACCGTGAACAGCGTGCCGATCGCCATACCGGTGAGAATGCGCGGCGGCAACCACTGCCAATACAACGGCAAGAACGGCAGCGCCACGATACTGCCGGCGCCGACGCCGATGGCGAGTTGCAGCGTGGCGCGCGCACCGAGCCGCGCCACCAGCCCTGGCACATACGGTGAAAACAGCAAGACACCGAGGGCCGGCGCGCCCGCGATCACGCCGATCAGAGTGCTGTCCACGCCGCGATAGTCGAGATTCAACGATACTAGCGGGCCGGTGAGCCCCGCCGCCAGGCCGACCACCGAAATCGAGGCGATGATGGCGGCGAGCACGCGCCAGCGCGCTGAAGATTCGATGGCCGAAGTCACACTACAGCCAATCGCGCAGGCGATAGTAAAGCATGGCGAGCGCCAACAACGGCGCGCGCAACGGCCCACCCGGAAAATCGCGATGGCGAATGCGCCCGAAAAGGTCGAAGCGCTCGGCGTCGCCGGCGATGGCCTCGGCCATCAACTTGCCGGCCAGGCCGGTGAGCGCCAAGCCGTGTCCGCAAAAGCCCTGGGCAAAATACACATTGTCCGCCAGCTTGCCGAAATGCGGCGCGCGGTTCATCGTGAGATCGACGAATCCGCCCCAGGCGAAATCGATACGCACGTCGCCGAGTTGCGGAAACACGCGCAGCATCTTGCCGCGCAGTGCATCGGGAAGGCGCGGCGGTGTGAACCCCGAGTAGCTGACGCGGCCACCGAACAACAGGCGGTGGTCGGGCGACAGCCGATAGTAATCCAGCACGAAATTGGTGTCGGCCACCGCCGCGTCGCTGCCGATCAAGTCATGGGCGCGCGCCGCGCCGAGCGGTTCGGTGGCGACGATGTAGGTGCCGACCGGCATGATTTTGCGCCACAAGCGCGGTTCGAGATCACCGAGGTAGGCGTTGGCGCAGAGCAGCACGGTGTGGCAGCGCACTTGCCCGTGCGCGCCATGGACGATGGGGTTGGGGCCATGTTCGACGCGCAGCGCCGTGGTTTGTTCGTGGATGAGGGCGCCGGCGGCGCGCGCCGCTTCGGCGAGCCCCAGCGTATAGTTGAGCGGGTGCAGATGGGCGCCGTCGGCGAAATAAAGCCCGGCGCAATAGCGCGGGCTGTTCAGCGCCGCGCGTAGCCGTTCGCCGGTCAGGAGTTCGAGGCGATGATAGCCGTAATCGCGCTCCAGCAGGCGCGACTCCTCTTCCAGAGCCCGTTGTTGGCGCGGCTTGAGCGCGGCGTAGAGGATGCCGGGTTTGAGGTCGCAGGCGATGCGATGGCGCGCGATCAACGTCTTCAGCAGATCGACCGCCTCCACCGACAGCGCCCATAAGCGGCGGGCGGCATCCAGACCGAGCATGGCGCTCAACACCTGGATGTCGCAGCTATAACCGACATTGGCCTGGCCGCCGTTGCGTCCCGACGCTCCCCAGCCGACCCGCGCGCGTTCCAGAACGGTGACGCGGTAGCCGCGCTCGGCAAGGTGCAGAGCCGCGCTCAAGCCGGTAATGCCGGCGCCGATCACGCATACATCGCAATCCGCATCGCCCGCCAGTGCGGGATAGTCCGGAATGGCGCGCGCGGTGGCGGCGTAATACGAGCCGGTATGAACGGCGCTCGGCGGGTCGATGGTGCTCATACCGTATGCAGATACCAAGCGTATTCCAGGGCAGTGATATGGTTTTCGAACACTTGCCGTTCGTAGCTTTTGAGTTCGCCGTAAAGCCGACAGAAATCTGCGCCCAGGTAACGCGGCAATACGGTCGCCTGATCCAACGCGTGCAGCGCATCTTGCCAGGTGGCGGGCAGGCTCGGTGGGCGCTGCGCGTAGGCGTTGCCTACGATGGGCGGCGGCGGCTCCAGGTGATTCGTACGCCGTGATGGACGCCGGCGAGCACGGCGGCGAGCGCCAGATAAGGGTTGGCATCCGCGCCCGCCACCCGGTGCTCGACGCGACGCGCATGCGCGGGGCCTGCCGGGATGCGCAACGCCACGGTGCGGTTGTTCATGCCCCAAGTGGGGCTGAGCGGGACGTGCGCGCCGGCGCGAAAGCGCCGGTAGGAGTTGGCGTTGGGCGCGAACAACGCCATCCCCTCGGCCATGGTTGTCGCCAATCCGGCGATGGCGTGGCGCAGCAAGGCATTGTCCAGCGGGTCGTCGCAGCGCAGCATGTTTGCGCCGGCGGCGTCGATCAGACTCAGATGGATGTGTAGGCCGTTGCCGGCGCGCTCGGCGTAAGGCTTTGCCATAAACGTCGCGTGCAGATCGTGGCGCTCGGCCAGCGCTTTGATCAAGCGCTTGAGCATGACCGCATGATCGGCGGCGGCGAGCGGGTCGTCGACGTGCTGGAGGTTGATTTCGTACTGTCCCGGCGCGTTTTCCCGCACCGCCGTGGCGGCCGGCAAGTCTTGCGCCTTGGTGGCCGCCAGGATGGCGTCGAACAGTTCGTCGTAGGCCTCCAATTCGCCGATGCCGAAGACCTGTTGCTGGCTGTCGCGCAAACCGGTGCGCGGCGAGCGCGGTGGCTGCGGCGCGCCGTCCGCCAAGTACTCGCGGGCGATGAGATAAAACTCCATCTCCGCCGCCACTACCGGCGTCAACTCGAGTTCCGTGAAGCGCTCCACCACCCGCGCCAGCACCTGGCGGCCATCGGCGAAAAACGGCCTTCCGTCGGTTTCACACATGCCGAGCAGCACCTGGGCGTGCGGTTTGCTCTGCCAGGGCACCGGGCGCAAGGTACCGGTGATCGGCCAGCAAACCCGATCGGCTTCGCCTTCGGCCAGGCCGGTGCCGGTATTCTCCGCCGTCTCTCCGGTCGTGGTGAGGCCAAACACCGAACCCGGCAAGGCAACCCCGTCGAGATAGACTTTGGCGAGTGCGTCGCGCTTGACGCGCTTGCCGCGCAACACGCCGTTGGTATCGGCGATCAGGAGGTCGATGGTTTCGATATCGGCGTATTTGTAAAGAAAAGTCTGGGCTTCGATGACATCGGCTTTATGGAACATAATGCTGTTTTTTGGATCAAGGCTTTGATTGAATTCGAGCTGCCAAAACGCGGGGTATCGACTGAAATACCTCTTGAACAACACTCGTCGCCGCCATTGTACAATCGTATAGCCGTGATCCACACTGTTCAGGCACCACCCCGAAATGCTCAAAATCATCGTTTTAATCGCAATACTCATTCTTGCCGGCATGTTCGTCTGGCGTAGGCGCACGACCGCCACCGGGCGGCGTCGCGTTACCCCAATTGCGGGGAATAAGTCGCTGATGGTTAAGAGGTTCGGGGCGTTTCATGCAGTCAGCGTCTTGACCTCATCGACGGCGTGCGGGGCAGTGAAGACGCTCGCCGGCAAACGATTCTTGCTGAATGACGCACCACGACTGCCGGTGCCCGGTTGTGACGCCGAGCGTTGCCATTGCCACTATCGGCATTACGCTGATCGGCGCCAGGGCGACCGACGGAGCATGCTTCACGCTCATCATCCGCCGAGCATGCAGGCTCAGGATCGGCGCCAGAGGCCAGATCGACGCAAAGCGCATGCTTGAGCCGGCGCCAGCCGCCCCAGGGTTGCGGGGCCGGTTAGCGCTCCCCAATGACTATCTTTATCGCCGACGTAGCGCGTGCCAGCCGCAGGCCAGCCAGCGGAATCAAAATCCGCCGTTCCGGCAGGCTATCGATACGGCGCGAGGTCAGAATTTCATCGGCGCCGATCAAGGCGATGCGACCGCAGGCCCGGCGCATCAAGCGCAGTTGCAGCGCCCCCGCCAGCACGCCATCGCTGGGCCGTGCGATACGTTGCGGCACGACGAAACGGATCGGTTCCTGGTACTCGATGGGCAGCGCCTCGGTTGCCGCCGCGAGTTTACCCGCCAAATCGGCGGCGACGAATCGCCCGGTCTGTCGGCCCTCGCGATAGCACCAAGCGGCCGTTTCCACCGGGCGCAGCACATTGCCCGCTGCGAAGAACACGGGATCGGAGCAGCGCCCGTACTGATCGACGCTAGGGCCGCCCGTCGCTGGGTCGAGCGCGAGGTGACCCATGCGCACAAGCGTCGCTTCGGGTTGAAACCCACCGGTGAAGATCACGCCGTCGCAGTCGATGCGACGCTCGGTTCCAGCGGTGTCGGCCACGCGCACCGCCGTTACCCGCCCACCGCCTTCGATGGCGTCCAGGCGCGTGCGCAACCAGAGCGGAACGCCGAGCAGTCGCGGCAACCCGGCGCTGAATCGGCGTGCGACGATGCGCTCGCTCTCCTCGATCATGGCGACCGGGCGGATGCCCGCTGTTCTACACGTGAGCAGCGCCGAGAATGCGACGAGTTCCGTGCCGACGATCACCGGTCGGCGGAACGGGATCAAATTCTCCAGATAAACCATCGCCTGCAACGCGCCGGTATTGACGACCCCGAGCGGTCGGGTGCCGGAAACGAGGCGCGCGGCGCGCGGCGTTTCGCGGATGCCGGTGGCGAGGATGATGCGCCGGGCGGTGAACGTATGCACGCCCTCTGGAGTGGCGGCGGTCACGGCTCCGCCGGGGGCGATGGCTACCGCCGCATGGCGGGTCATGATCGCTACGCCCGGCAGCGACGCGGCAAGCCCGGCGAGGCGCGCGGCGTAGCGCGGGCCGGTCAGAATACGCCCGAATTCACGCATCCCGAACGGCGGATGGCCGCAGTGGCGCGGAATACCGCCTAATGCCTCTTCGCGTTCGAGTAGCGCGATGCTGCGCACACCCAAACGGGAGAGTTCGACAGCAGCCGCGATTCCCGCCGGCCCACCACCGATGATGATGGCCTCAAACCCAGGTACGGATACGGCTTCAGCCATGCGCCGCGCCTACGGCAACGGGCAGATCGAACCGCCCCTGGGTCAGCGCCGCGATCCGCCCCAGGCAGTGGAAACCCTGGCAGCGGCCTAAGGTCGCGCGCGTGCGGCGTTTGAGGCCGCCGAGGTCGGTAGCCGGGGCCAACCCCGCCAGCGCGGCTTCGATCTCGCGCCGCGTCACCCATTCGCAGTGGCAGACGATTTCGCCGCCGCCGGGCCGTTGCCAGTCGCGTTCGCGATGCTCGGCGAGATTCGGCACGGTAGGCCAGAGCGGCTCGGCGAGCGGTTGGTTCACCCCGCCCGCATCCTGGTACAGTTCGATGACGTGGGTGGCGATGCCGAGCGCCGCCGTCAAGCCCGTGGAGCGGATGCCGCCGACTGTGATCCAACGCCGCTCCGGTCGGGCGATGATGCAGTATTCCTTGCTTTCGGTTGCGGGTCGCAGGCCGGCGTAGATTGCGGTCACCGGCATCCCCGTCAGTGCCGGGAATACGCGCTCGGCGTACTGGATCAGCGCGCGCAGTTGCGCGCCGTCCACTGTCGCCACGTCGCGTTCGGGCTGTTCCTCGGCGGTGGGGCCCACCAAAACATTGCCGAAAACGGTGCGGCTCAGCGTGATGCCTTTGGTGCGTTCGCTCGGCACCGGCAGGATGATGGAGCGAAACACGCGCGCCGCGGCTTTGTCGAAGACCACGAACTGGCCTTTGCGCGGGCGGATGGTAAAAGCCGCCGAGCCCAGTAAATCGCGATCCAACCAATCGCCATAAAGCCCCGCGCAGTTGAAGACGAAGCGCGCCATAATCGATCCCTGCGTGGTGTCGAGCCGCCAGTGATCGCCGGTGAAATACCCGCCGCGCACCTCGGCGTTGCGCAGCAGCACCGCGCCGTTCACGATCGCCTGCAGCACATAAGCCAGCGGCGCCGACCACGGGTCGATCAGGCATTCGCCCGGCACCAGCACCGCGCCGTGGAAATCGGGCGCGAGCGCCGGTTCGCGCGCCAGGGTTTCCTCACGCGTCAGGCGCTGCGCATCGCCAACGCCATTGCCATGCGCTTGGGCGACGATGGCGTCGAGCCGATCCGCTTCCGCTGCGTTCCAGGCGATCACCAGCGCGCCGGTTTCCAGCAGTGGCAGATTCAGGCGGTCGCAAATCTCGCGATATTCGCGATGCCCGGCTTGCATACACGCCAGTTCGAGGCTGCCCGTCGGCGCGTCGAAGCCGGTGTGGAGCATGGCGCTGTTGCCTTTACTGGCGCCGGACAAGATGTCGCGCCCGCGCTCCAGTATTACCACCCGCGCGCCTGCCAGCGTCGCCCGCCGCGCGAGCGCGCAACCCACTACCCCGGCGCCGATGACGGCGACATCGAAGGGTTCAGTGGGGGCGCGGCTCATGGAATCGGATGTCCGGATGCAGCGAAGCGAGCGGTGGGCGGCGAAAACGCTATTATAGGGTTTACCCGACTTTCCTTCAGGAACACTCGCGATGATCGAAGAACGACTCAAGCAACTGGGCTATGAACTGCCTCCAGCCGCGACACCGCTGTTTCAGTACGTGCCGGTCACGATCCATCACAATGTCGCCTACGTGAGCGGGCAATTGCCCCGGGTGGGCAATGAGCTCAGCGCGATCGGCAAAGTGGACGCCGAGGTGAGCGTCGAACGCGCCCAAGAAGCGGCG
>JAXMFZ010000072.1:0-12204 GCA_046347515.1 Gammaproteobacteria bacterium
CCAACGCGGGTCATCGCTCTTCGCCATACTGCGCACCAATTTAGTGCAACGCGCTTTTGTTGATAGCATCGCCAAAATACAAACGCCCCCAGCGGGGGCGTTTGGCGGCGACGCTGGATCGCTCCTTACACGCTGTAGTACATCTCGAATTCGAGCGGATGGGTGGTCATGCGCACGCGCGTCACTTCCTGGGTCTTGAGCGCGATGTAAGCATCGATCAAGTCGTCGGTGAACACCCCGCCTTTTTTCAAGAATTCGCGGTCGGCGCTAAGCGCATTGAGTGCTTCTTCGAGCGAGAAACAGACCTGTGGGATCTCTTTCTCCTCTTCCGGCGGCAAGTCATAAAGGTCTTTGTCCACTGGTTCGCCGGGGTGAATCTTGTTTTGGATGCCGTCGAGCCCGGCCATCATCATCGCGGCAAAAGCGAGATAAGGATTGGCGGTGGAATCCGGGAAGCGCACCTCGATACGCCGCCCCTTGGGGTTGGTGACATACGGAATGCGGATCGACGCCGAGCGGTTGCGCGCCGAATAAGCCAGCATGGTTGGCGCCTCGAATCCCGGCACCAGGCGTTTGTAGCTGTTAGTGGAACAATTGGTGATGGCGTTCAGCGCCTTGGCGTGCTTGATGATGCCACCGATGTAATAGAGCGCGAGGTCGGACAAACCCGCATATTTGTCGCCCATGAACAGGTTGACGCCGTTCTTGGCGAGCGACTGATGCACATGCATACCGTTGCCATTGTCGCCGACCAAGGGTTTGGGCATCAGAGTGGCGGTCTTGCCGTAGCTGTGCGCGACGTTGTGGACGCAGTATTTGTAAGTCTGTACATCGTCGCCTTTCCTCACCAGGGTGTTGAAGCGAACGCCGATTTCGCATTGGCCCGCGGTGGCAACTTCGTGATGGTGGACTTCGACCACCAACCCCATGTCCTCCATCGCCTTGCACATCGCGCTGCGCACGTCTTGCAGGGAATCGACCGGCGGCACCGGGAAGTACCCGCCCTTGACGACCGGCCTATGGCCGATGTTACCGCCTTCGTATTCGCGCCCGGAACTCCAGGCCGCTTCGGTCGAATCGATTTTATAGAACGCGCCGGAGATGTCGGCGCCCCAGCGCACGTCATCGAACACGAAGTATTCGTTCTCCGGCCCGAAGTACGCGGTGTCGGCGATGCCCGTGGATTTCAGATACGCTTCGGCGCGCTTGGCGAGCGAGCGTGGATCGCGGCCATAGCCCTGCATGGTGGAAGGCTCGATGACATCGCACACCAGCTTCAAGGTGGCTTCCTCGAAAAACGGATCGATGACCGCCGTGGCGGGATCCGGCATCAAAATCATGTCGGACTCCTGGATGCCCTTCCAGCCGGCGATCGAGGAACCGTCGAACATTTTGCCGTTTTCGAATACGTCTTCATCGAGGGTATGGGAAGGCACGGTGACGTGCTGTTCCTTGCCGCGCGTATCGGTGAAGCGAAAATCCACGAACTTGACGTCTTTTTCGGCGACCATTTTCAAAACATCGGCGGGACTCATGAGAACTCCTCGAAAGATAAATTAGCGATTGGGAAGCAATGGCTAGGACAACCAATGGGGCGTGACAGGCAGAATCCATGCCAATTGCAATTGGTTGATTGATTAAGGCGATATTGTATTCATTCGCAAAGATTGCACTATAATAGTGCGCTGAATTGGCTCAATGCGCAATTGTGGTGCTATCGAACGCCATCGCGGCATCAATGACTTCAATCCAATGGCGAACCGGGCGCGTACTCACTGCTTGCAAATGGATCAGGCAACCGATATTGGCGGTCGCGATAACATCCGGCTTACCGCTTTCCAACGCCTCGATCTTGTTGGCCCGCAAGCGCTTGGATAGGTCCGGCTGCAGAATGGAATAGGTACCGGCCGAGCCGCAGCAAAGATGGCCATCCGCCACGGCGGTGAGTGGAAATCCCAGCCTGGTCAGCACACCTTCCATCACCCCATTCAGCTTTTGCCCATGCTGTAGAGAGCAAGGGGACTGAAAAGCGACCGTACCCATGGGCTTCACCCGCAGGCGGCTCAGGTCCTGCCGCGCCAGGATTTCAGCCAGGTCCAAGGTGAGCGCGCTCACCCGCGCGGCCTTGGCGGCATAATCGGAATCGCCCCGTAGCAAATGGCCGTATTCCTTCACCACGGCTCCACAACCGCTGGCGGTCATCACGATGGCTTCCGCGCCCGCCGCGATCGCGGGCCACCAAGCGTCGATCAAACGCCGCATGAAATCGAGGCCCTCCTCATGCGCGTCGGTATGGTAGCTTAACGCGCCGCAACACCCCGCGCCGGGCACTCTGACCAGTTGGATGTCGAGGCCATCGAGCACACGCGCGGCGGCGGCGTTGATTTCTGGCGCCAGCGCCGGTTGTACGCAGCCGTCGAGGATCAGCATTTTGCGGGCATGCTGCCGCGCCGGTAAAATTGGGCACGCCGTGGCAACACGCTGGCGCGCAAGCTCGGCAACCCCCAGCGCACCCATTAGCCCAAGCGCAGCAATGGCGTAAACCGTTCGCGATAAGGCAACACCGTGCGTAACCCTGCCTGAGCAGCCGTTGCCCGAGTGGACGCCCGACGCGCTTGGCCACCACTTCGCGCCCGATGTCGGCGAGCCGATGATAATTCACCCCCGAGGGGCAGGTAGTCTCGCACGCCCGGCACGTCAAGCAGCGATCCAGATGCAATTGGGTCTTGTCGCTGACCTCATGGCCTTCGAGCATTTGCTTGATCAAATAAATGCGCCCGCGCGGCCCGTCCAGTTCGTCACCGAGCAATTGATAAGTCGGGCAGGTGGCGTTGCAAAAGCCGCAATGCACGCAACTGCGCAGGATCGCGTCCGCCTCCCGGCCTTGCGGCGTATCCTTGATGAAATCGGCAAGCTGGGTTTGCATGACAGTCCCTAGAATTCGGCGTACATCCGGCCCGGATTGAAGATGCCTTGAGGATCGAGGCTGTGCTTGAGGCGCTGGTGCAGTTTCAGTGCGTCGGGCTCCAACGCCTGGAATATCTGGCCTTGGCGGTCACCGCCGCGAAACCGCGTGGCGTGGCCGCCGACCGCCTTGGCCGCAGCGAACACCACGGCGTCCGGCAAATCGGTGCGCAGCCAGCGCTGCGCGCCGCCCCAATCGAGGAACGTCTTGCCCGGCAACCGCAGCGGCGCGGTCGCCGGCGGTATCGATAAGCGCCACAACGGCCCCGGCTCATGGAAAAACGGCAATTCGTGCTCGCGCAACCCGCGCCAGAACGCCGGCCCGTTGTCGATGAACTGGCCGCCGATCTTGGCGCTCGCCGCCGCCACCGCGCTCGCCGCGCCGGATAAACGGATATACAGCGCTTCGCCGTCATGCGCCGTCGCCGAAATCGGATAGGGCTGGCCGGCCCAACGGTTGCAATACTCGATGGCGTCTTTCTCGCTGCACTGCTGGAGCAACGTGCGTTCGTCCGCCGCCAGCGGCAGGACTTTCAGCGATACTTCGAGAATCACGCCAAGCGTGCCGAGCGCGCCCGCCATCAGCCGCGATACATCGTAACCCGCGACGTTCTTCATCACCTGCCCGCCGAAGCCGAGGATTTCGCCTCTGCCATTGATGATCTTCACCCCCAGCACGAAATCGCGCAGCGAGCCGGCGTAAGGCCGGCGCGGACCGGACAAGCCAGAGGCTACCGCGCCACCGACGGTGGCGGTGGGACCGAAGTGGGGCGTTTCGCAACCCAGCATCTGGCCGCGTTCGGCAAGCGCGGCTTCGAGTTCGGCGAGCAATGTGCCGGCGCGCGCGGTGACATAAAGCTCGGTGGGTTCATAGTTGACGATGCCGGCGTAAGATCGGACATCCAATGGAATGCTGTTGGCGCCTTGCGCCCGCCCATAAAACGCTTTGCTGCCGCCAGCCACGATGCGCAACGGCGTGCGTTCGGCCGCTGCTTGACGGACTTGTTCACTGAATTGGCGGGCAATTTCTGCCATTGCGCCGTCCCCTATCCTCCCCATACTTCCCACGCCGTTTCCACGACCAGACGCAATTTCGCGGCCTGGGCCTCGCGCGCGATCTGATTGCCATGTACGGTGCTGGAAAATCCGCATTGTGGCGACAGGCACAGGCTTTCCAGCGGCGCATGGTGCGCCGCCTCGTCGATCCGACGCTTCAATTCATCCTTGGATTCGAGTTGATCGAGTTTGGTCGTCACCAGACCGAGCACCACAATCTTACCCTTGGGCATGAATCTGAGCGGCGCGAAATCGCCCGAGCGGGCGTCGTCATATTCCAGAAAATAGCCGTCCACGTTCAATTCGTTGAACAATACCTCGGCGACCGGCTCGTAACCGCCTTCGGCCACCCAAGCGCTCTTGAAATTGCCGCGGCACAGATGCACGCATACGACCATGCCGGCAGGCCGCTCGGCAATGGCGGCGTTGATGAGCTTGGCGTAGCGGCGCGGTAATTGATTGGGGTCGTCGCCGCGCTGGCGCGCGCCTTCGCGCATCTTGGCGTCGCACAAATAGGCAAGATTGGTGTCGTCGAGTTGCACATAGCGGCAACCAGCCTCGGCCAGGCTCTTGAGTTCGGCGCGATAGGCCGCCGCCACGTCGGCGTAGAACGCTTCCAGGTCGGGATAGGCTTCCTGGCTGATCGCGCCCCGCCCGCCGCGAAAATGTAGCATGGTCGGCGATGGAATCGTGACTTTGGGCGTGCGCGTCGTGACGGATTTTAGGAACTCGAAGTCGGCACGCTGGATCGCTTTGGTATGGCGCACCCGGGAGACGACCTGCATCACCGGCGGCGCGAAATCCACCGTTCCCGAGTGGGTATGAAAGCTTAGGGCGATACCGCCTTTGGTGGTCACGCCTGCGAGCTGTTCGAGAAAATCGATATGGAAATACGTGCGACGGAACTCGCCATCGGTGATGCTCTGCAACCCCAGGTCTTCCTGCATCCGCACCACCTCGCGGATCGCATGATCCTCGACCGCGCGCAGGTCCGCCTGCGCCAGCGCGCCGTTCCGCCATTGTTCGCGCGCCGCCAGGAGTTCCGGGGGGCGCAGAAAACTGCCGACGTGATCGGCGCGAAACGGCGGAGAGGTGCGGGCTGTCATCGGTCCCCCCTCACAACAGCTTATTGGGCTCGATGATGGTGCGCCACATGTGGGCGGTGGCGCTGGCGTCATTGCCCAGACCCTCGGCGGGCTGGCGGAAGTGGCGCCCGATGATGTCGATGAACGGCTCTAGCGAGAACGGTGCGCTGGTATCGAAGCCGTAGTCGTCGAACAGCGTGATCTGGCGCGCGTGCCCGTACCACGGATGGTTACGTGCATGGCGATACGCCGCGGCGATATATTCCGGCGGCTGGTAGTCCGCGCCGAACATGCGCACGTAGAGTTCCGGGTATGCGTAGCCCGCTTCGCGATCCGCGTAAAAGCGCAGCGCTTGATGATAGCGAATTCCCCACGCCACTCGCTCCGACACATAGGGTTCGAGCAATTGCGCCCCCCACCAGCCATGATCGGCGCGGATCAGCCCCAAGCCGATGTCATGCACTAGACAGGCGAACACGGTTTCTTCATCTACGCCCGCTCGCAGGGCGAGCGTCGCGCACTGCACGCCGTGCGCCGCCACCGAGATGGGCAAGCCGAATTTCGGCTTATGCAGGCGCAGATTGAAAATGTCGATGAGCGCAGGTCGCGCCGGCAGCGACGGCAAGTCCGCGGCGGTGGCGGGGCGAGCGGCGACATCAGCGCTGATCGAACTCCCTTGATGATCGTCTAGCATGGCGGGTTCCTGCGAGTGGACGGCGTGCTGCGGATGCGTTCTTCTATCATTCACTGCAATCGTTGGAACTATAGCATGATCGACAAGAGCTATCGCGACTTAAAGCGGCACGCTATGCTCGGCATAGCCCTGGCGCGCGCGGCGAGCTCTTTGGCAATGCTGAAACATAGCGCGATTGCCCTACTCCGTCAGCATCTTCTCATCTCAAGCAACGCCGACTCGATGCCCCGCGCCCTCATGGGCCAATGGCTTGGATGACCTCCACCACGTCGCGGCTGCGCCTGGCCTTGTCACCCCAGACCCGGTCGAACTCCGCGATCAGGCGCCCGGAGACCCTCGGAGCCCTGGATGGCTTGCGCACCGGCCAAGTCATCGAACTCGTAAAAAGCACCAATGCACGGCCGGGTCTACCTGGCTCCAGCCACGAAACGCCCGCTTGGCCTTGAACGCCTGGCGCGCATCGGCGAGGTGTTCCTCCTGGTACCAGCGGTCGAAGTCGTTCTTCACGGCGGTATCGACCAGTTCGGCGCGCACGATGAAATAGGCAGGCATCTCGTTCTCCGGGGAGTCGGGCGTTGAGTTGTCGGTTCGCGGTTCATAGATTTTCATTATGGCACAGGCCATCGGCGCTCGCGCCGATACGCCTGTAACACTCTCGGCACATAGCGCCGCGTCTCCCGATACG
The DNA here is from genome assembly GCA_046347515.1 of Gammaproteobacteria bacterium. Lineage (GTDB taxonomy): Bacteria > Pseudomonadota > Gammaproteobacteria > Competibacterales > Competibacteraceae > JAXMFZ01. The sequence continues at coordinate 6,485 of JAXMFZ010000072.1, forward strand.
GCGGAATTCCACCCCAATCGACCACCGCGCCTTCGCCGGCGTTGTAGCCCGCCAGCGCGAGTTCCACATCACCGAACTTGTCCAAGAGCCAGCGCAGATAGCGCGCCCCACCGCGAATATTGTCCTCGGCATCGTAGGGATCATGGACGCCGAAGCGTCGGGCGGTCGCCGGCATGAGCTGCATCAAGCCCATGGCGCCCTTGGGCGAGGTCGCGTTTGGTTGATAGGCCGACTCGACACGGATCACCGCATCGAGCAACGCCGGCTCCAGGCCGTGTTCCTTGGCAAGGCGGTCGATGAGTCGCGCGAGGCGGGACGGCGTGGGGGGTTCCTGGGGATGCTCGGCTTTCTTGGCGAGCTTCCTGATGATGGCGACACCCGTCCTCTCCTCCTCGCCCGCCGCTCGCGATGGCGGCTCGATCTCCAGCAAGGCGAGCGCAATCGCCCGCGCTTGCTGAGGCGATGGGTGAACAAACCTACGGATCGGCGTCGGCGATCAGCGCCGGGCGCAGCGCCAGGGGAGCTACAGCGGGGCTCTCCAGGAACAGCCGAAACTCCGCCCGCACCGGCGCCGTCGCGCCCAGCACCAGGTTCAGTGCGCCTGCCGACCATCGGCAACGGCCAGCGCAGGTCATGCACCAGGCCACAGCGTGGACAGCACGGCGGCGACCACCGCGGTCCACACCGCGATATGCACAAAGAAGATCAAGAGGCACAGCGCCGCGCGCCCATCGAGCAGGAAAAAGCGGATGGGCCGCGCCGTGTTCGACCACAGCGCTACGGCTTGTGGTGGTACAGGCGCTGAATCCACGCCAAGGTCTCCGCGATCTCATCCAGGGCGGCGGGTTCGGCGCGGCAGATGACGCGCACGCTGCTGTGCTTGATGAGATAGGGCGACAAATGCGCCAGGTCTTGGGTGGCGAGCGCGTACTGGACGTTGCGCTTGCGTGCTTCCAGGTTGTCGTGTTCGGTCTGGATCAGCGTCGCCTGGCCGCCGAGGTAGATGCGGTGCACCTCGTCGCAGAACCAGCGCTTCGGCGTTTCGACGATCTCACGGATGCGCTCGGCGTGGAAGGGTCGGTAGCGCTCGGGGATGCTCGGCAAATGATCGGGGTGGAGGAAATGCAGGTTGGCGGTGACGTGCCGCGCGAGCATGAACGCGACCGCCGTTTCGCGTTCACTGGCGGCGCCGCCGCGGCTGGCGACGTCTTCCAAATCCAGCACCACCACCCGGGCGTTGCCGATGTCGAGCGCGGTGGGCCGCGCCAGAAACGGAAACTGGGTGGCGGCGATCTGCCATTGGCGCGAGAGCGCAGCAAGTAGGAGTTCGCCGCTCGCGGTGTGTTTCTCGCCCCAAGTGGCGCGGATGGCGTTGGCATTACTCAGCGCGAAGAGGCAGTCTTCGAGGTTGGGCACGGCAAAGCGCTGGGCGCGCACGGCATTGACGATGTCGCCGTGGGCGAACAGATGATCGACCACCTGCCACCAGGACGGTTTGGCGGTGGCAAGCGGGCAGCGTTCCAGCGCTTTCTGTACTTCGACATCGAACGACGGGTCGTAACGCTTGGGGTGGCCGTGGGCGTCGTCGCGGCAGTAGGCGTAGACCTCGGTCAATACGCTCAGGGCGATTTCGGTGACGCCTTCCTCGGCGGCGTGGGCGTTGATCGGTGTGCCGAGCAGGGTCAGGAAATTGGCGGCGAAACGGCGCTCGTGCGGCAGCGGTTCGCGGCAGCCGAGTTGGGTGTCGAGCGGATTGATCGCATCCTGCAGGCGGTTCTGGAGTCTTCGATACAGCACCTGGTAGCGCAGTTCGGGGCGCAGCGCTTCCTGGATCAGCGTGGTGAGGCCGGCCGCGCTGCCGCCGAAGTCGATGCCGCCGAGGTAGGGAAGTCGGGTACTGCCGGCGGAGAGCAGGAACGCGAGGTTGGCCTGGTGCAGGGTCTGGCTCTTGGCCGAGCCTTGCGGCCCCAGGTAGTTCGATGGCGTAGGGGAGCTTGCCGATGCCGGGCTGGAACGGCCATCGCCATCGAGGGTGAGAGAGCGAAGTCGAAGGGGTAGATGGGCGCCGAGGGTGATAAAGAGATCGTCGAAAAAGAGTTGCTGGCCGATGGGCGGCCAGAACCCATCGGAAAGATCGCCGCGTAGCCGCGGCGCCTGCATGAGCGGCAAGGGATCGCCGGGGAGCGAGGCACGCCAATGCGGGTCGCTGCGGCTGGCATCGAGTCCGGCGCGTATATCGGCGAGCGCCTGGTGGACATCGAGCCGCTCGATCCACAGCCCCGCCGCGCGCAGCTTGCGCTCCAGCGTTTCGGCGAGGCTGCGATGGCCGGGAATGAGGTCGGCGTAGACGAGATCGGGGTTTTGCGCTTCGGCTGTGGTGGGGGGCAGCCGTAGGCGCTTCTTGATCAACGCCGCGCGGGCTTGGTCGGCAGCTTTGCGCTGCGGGCGGGTCAGGAGTGTGGGACGGGTACGCAGCGCGAGGTGCGTTTCCTCGAACACGCAATGGCGCACCAGGGTGTCGAGGCGGGATTGCAGCAGTTCCGCCGTGCGGGGCGCGACTGAGATCGTCGTTGCGCGTTCGTTCATTAGCCAATCTCGTCAGTGTGAGCATTGCCGATATTTTACGACGATCTGGCTTGATGAAAATGACGATTATCGGCACGAAGACCGCGCACTCACCCGGCTTTGATCTCTTGCCCCAGGATGATGCGGTGGCCGCCCACGGTGTGCAGCCCAAACTCGCGCATCCGCCAAGGCTCGTTGGCAATCGGCTTGACAATTTTCGCGCCAGTCGGCCATGCGCGTTGACAGTACGCATCCACATCATCGACCACGAGATAGGCGAAGAACGCCAAAACGCCGGATGGTGCGAGTCCGCTGGAAACCTTCGTCTACGACATGGAGCAGCGCTTCGGCGAGGAAATCTGGGTAAAAGAAATCGTCCACAACACCGATGGCGCCAATAACCGGGCACGGCTGCTCACGCAAATCGGGGAGATGCGGATACAGGATCGGTTACATCAGCAATGGGAGCGCAACAACGCGCTGCTGGCGACGCTGGTCGCGATTATGACCGAGCAAGCGGCGGGCGATAAGCTGCGGCGGCTTAATGAGGCGACGCAGAAGGCATTTACACAAAATAGTTGACAGACTCGAAAAATTAAATTGCCATCTCCTACCAGGCGCAGTGCCTGATTCGGCGACTTTGGAGGGTGAGATCATCGCCTCAGCGCATTTTCGTTCCATCGATCGGTTCAGTACCGTTCCAAAAGCCCGTCAGTGTTTCAATCTTGGCCCCGGAAACGCGCGTAAATTCTTCCTTGCTGCCTGAGTTACGCCAAAGTATTGTGATGCCATTCGGCGGCGCTCCAATGGCGACAGTGCCTCGCCCCTCCTCATGCTGCATCGGGACGGACCGATCTTGGGGTTTCGTCTGCGACCATGCCACATGACTTGTGGTATCGAAGTAGTAGTAATAAATCGAACCACGCCATTTGAATTCCCACCAACCCCGAAGCCAACCCGGCGTCGCTTGGGTCGCAAATAGGAGATCAATGAGTTGAAACTCCTTGCGTAGGTCCTCGACAAAGGTCACTTTCTTGGATTCCGAGGGCCAGTTGTAGACATCGGCTGGATCGCTTGCTACATCTTTATAGTCACACCAGTCCAGATGGATGTGGTTGCGATGGGCCAATCCTGCGTCCAATGTCGTTGGGGTCTTTTCCAAAAGTTTACCGCCATACAATGGCACTTTCCCGGGGATGTGAAAGTAAAAAGGCGTATCCTCATCTTTCCAGTCAACATAGATCATGTCGTACCACTGCATCGAGCTATGATGCTTGATAAACGCATCGATGAGGGCGTCGGCGACATCTTTTTCGTCGTCATCACGGCTGTCGAGCATGATATCGATGGCCAGCCCGGCCGTATGGCGATCAGGTTTCATCACCCCGCCTTGCATACTACCGGCTCGCCAAGTTGTAAAGTTGATCCCCGGTAATTCTTTGCGCAAGACTCCAGCCAACGCTTTAATGGCAGGGGATTCAGTCCCAGGTGGCCGCGCCATTTGATCCTCCAAACAATGAGTCGCAAATTCCGTTGCTAGAAAGCAATTGCAGCTTGTTGTAGCGACAAGGTTAACTAAGAAACCACAGACGTTCGGCGGTGCATGATGACATAGAACTCCGTTCATATTCCACGTCAAAGAAAACATAGTTCGCGTGTTCGGTGCTGTGATTTTTGTCACACTTGAAGAGAAATTTCTTATTCTGTGACTCCTCGTCACCGGTGCCGTTCGCATTGGCTGCTTTGCAATCCCTAGCCTCAGAACGTCTGTAACAACAACCAGGGGGGGACTTGATTCAGCCCTCCCGCAACCTCTGCTCCGCCATCGCCAGCATCTCATAGAACCGAAACGCCTCGACGGGTTTGGTCTCCAGCAAGCGGCCGATATACGCCGTCAAGCGCGTGACCGTGCGGTTCGACTGATCCTCGTCGGCGTAGCGCGAGAGCCGTGATACATCGCGGCCGATCAAGGTCGCGAGTTCATTCAGCACCACCGTGCGGTTGAAGATGCCGCTCAGCACCTCGCGCAAGAAGCTGGTGCTGTACTGCCCCGCCGCCAGGTCCGGGAACACATCCAGCAAGCGCACCGTGCGCGCCACCGCCCCGTCCCCGATGGGCTCATCCGCCTTGCGGCGCAGCTCGAAGTATTTGTTGGGGTAAACGCCGAGGAGATCGATCATCTGTTGATGATTGAGCTTGAGCTTCTGCTGAAGCCGGTCGAGGTCGCTGCCGATCACCCGCCGATCCAGCGGGATGCTGGTCTGGTAGGGGACGCTCGGTTCGGCGAGCAGGCGGTCTTTTTCCGCCGCCGGTACTTTGCCGGTGCGCCAATAGAGGAGAATCGCCTGGCGGTGCCCGCCGAACGCCGCTACCACCCGCGCGAACACGCCGATTCGCTCCTTATCCTTGGCAAGGCGCAGTTCGGCGAACGGGGTGCGTTCGCTGTCGTTCAGGAGCCGCTCGAGCTTCTCGCCATCGGCCTTCGCCACCAGATCGCTTAAGTGACTACCGACGGGTTGCTCGGTGATCGGCTGGAACAAGGCGCGTGCCCGCGCGTTCGGCAACACCACGACGCCATCCTGATCGGCGATGAGGAGTGCTTCCGCGGCGCGCTGAAGCTGCACGCTGAACAGCGCGTCCAGGCGCTCGGCTTCGGCGTGGGCGCGGTTGAGTTCGTCCAGCCGGTGGAAGAGTTGATGGATCGACACAGGCCCCCGCTCGGGTGCTGAATAGGGAAAGCGCATACCCCGCCGTTTCTCGCCGGCGTGAGCCTTGCGCTTGCCTCTATTCTAACCCAGCGCGGAGGGGGAACAGCGCCGCGGCGTCAGCGTTCGTCATTCACCAGGGCGAGTGGTGTTCGTGGCCTCGCAAAAAGGCGGACCGGGGAAATCCACCACGGCCAGGGCGCTGCTCGACCAACACCACGGCGTGGTGATCGCGACGCCGGCCTTGAAGGGCATCACCTACACTCTACAACGATCTGGAGCAAGCGCTGGCGGTTTGCCGGAAAACCGCGCGCCAGCAGGAGGGACGCACGAGTTGCTGGTTCACCCTCTGGATCGGTGCCGGTTTACAATGACTCGCGTAGCCGTCCATGCGGATGGTGATTCGATTGACGAGGAGGTTCCGATGGAACTGCTCTACTGTCGTTGCGG
>JAXMFZ010000073.1:0-12145 GCA_046347515.1 Gammaproteobacteria bacterium
CGGATTGCCATTGCCCGAACCGGGTGCGATCGCCACCCATGGCGACGTGACCACCGTCAATGCCCAGGGCAGCGATGACTATGTGGGTCTGCGCGGCTACGTCGCGGGCGATTCGCCGCGCCATATCGCCTGGCGCGCGAGTAGCCGCAGCGAGCAACTGTTGGTCAAGCGGTTTGCCAGCCAGAGCGCGCCGGAAATCTGGCTCGACTGGCAAGCGCTCGCGCCGCGGCCCGCGGAAGCGCGTCTGTCGCAGCTCTGCGAATGGGTGCTGAAAGCCGAGCAAGCAGGTTGCGAATACGGCTTGCGCCTGCCCGCGGTGCTGTTCCCGCCCGCGCGCGGCGGCGATCACCGCCAGCGCTGCCTGCGTGCCCTGGCCTTGTTCGAAATCGAGCGTTTGCAGAGTGGCCCAGGCTAAGAACAAGCCGCCGGAGCCGGTGCTGTCGGCGACCGCCACCCTGTGGTTGACCGCCGCGCTGGCGGTAGTGCTGGTGCCCCACCTCAATCATCTTCCGCCCTGGCTGGGCGTATTGTTCGCGATTGCCGCCGCGTGGCGCTGGCGCGCCGAGAAATCCCGTTTGGCGTTGCCCAGGCGCTGGTTGCTGATGATGTTCACGCTGATCGTGGTAGCCGGTATCGTCGCCTACGCCGGCACTTTGTTCGGGCGCGACGCCGGTATGGCGTTGCTGGCGGCGATGGCGGCGCTCAAACTCCTGGAAGCGCGCACCGTGCGCGATGGCGCGGTGCTGACCACGCTCGGCTATTTCCTGTTGATGGGCAATCTATTGTTCACCCAGGATTTGGTGGCTGCCGCGTATTTGCTGTTCGCACTGTGCATCGTACTCGCGGCGCAACTGGCGGTACATACGCGCACGCAGCCGTTGGCTCCCATCGTTACCCTCACCTTGATCGGGCGGATGCTGGTGCAGGCCGTACCGATCATGCTGATTCTATTTATCTTGTTTCCACGAATTCCGGGTCCTTTGTGGGGCTTGCCTAAGGATGCCTTTGCCGGCCATACTGGCCTGTCCGAGGAGATGGCCCCAGGATCGATCAACCAGTTGATCCGCTCGGACGAGGTCGCATTCCGCGCGCGCTTCAGCGGTACGATTCCCACACCGGCGCAACTATACTGGCGCGGGCCGGTGTTATGGCGCTACGACGGCAAGACCTGGAAAGGTTCGGACGAGGCTTTACTTGACCGTTTGCCGTATCGTCCCGTGGGCGGACAACTGGATTACACAGTCACCCTGGAGCCACATGGCCAGCGCTGGCTGTTCGCGCTCGATCTGCCGGCGGCGTTTCCGGCCAAATCCGGCATCACGGGCACCTTGCAGTTGCGCCGCGCCGAGCCGGTGAACGAGCGCCTGAGCTACGCGATGACGTCTTATCTGCGCTACCACACCGGCGCATTGGATCGCAACGAGCGGACTCGTTACACGAAGTCGATGCCGCCGCTCAGCAACCCGCGCGCGCGCGAACTGGCGCAACGCTGGCGCGCGCAAGGCCTGGCGGAGGCCGCAATCGTCCAGGCGGCGCTCGATTTCTATCACCGGTCGTTTTATTACACCCTGCAACCGCCGCTGCTGGGTGACAACGGTATAGACGAGTTTCTGTTCAACACTCGCCGTGGATTTTGCGAGCATTACGCCGGCAGTTTCGTGTTCTTGATGCGCGCCGCCGGCATTCCCGCGCGGGTAGTGACGGGGTATCAAGGCGGCGAGCAGAATGGCGATTATTTCATCGTGCGCCAGTCGGATGCCCATGCTTGGGCCGAGGTCTATCTGGAGGGGCGCGGCTGGGTGCGGATCGACCCGACCAGCGCCGTCGCGCCGGAGCGCATCGAACAGGGCTTATTCGCAGTCGCCGACGATCCTGCGAGTTTGCCGCTGATGGCGCGCCGAGGCGAGTCGTTGTTCCGCAGCCTGGGCCTGTATTGGGACGCCGCCAACAATGCCTGGAACGAATGGGTGCTGGCTTATGGCCCGGATCGACAACGTGAATTCCTGTCCAACCTGGGATTCGGCGAGGTCGATTGGCAGAGTATGACGGTGGCGATGGTGATCGCCTTGACCGGCGTGCTGGCGGTGGCCGCGCTGTTCGTTTATCTACGCCGGCGCCGCGCCATCGATCCAGTGGCGCAAGCCTATCAACGGCTGTGCGCCAAGCTGGCGCGCCGTGACCTGGGACGCGCGCCTTACGAAGGGCCGCGCGCCTTTGCCGCGCGCGTATCGTCATTGCGCCCCGATTTGGCAACGCAGATCGAGGAGATCAGCTTACTGTACGCCAATCTGCGCTACGGCGGCGTTGAAGACCAGGCGCGTGTACAGCGCTTGCGGCGCATGGTTGCAGCACTGCGGGTCTAGGCCGTATGCCACGATCCAAGCGCTGCCAACTGGCGGTCGTGAATCCGCGCGAGCAACAATTGCGCGGTCAGTGCGCCCACCAGCGCCATGAACATATCCCATTGGGTATCCCAGGTATCGCCCTGGGTGCCGAGAAACGCATCCGCCGCCTGCTGTATGGCCAGCGCCGCGCCCCATTCCACGAATTCATAGAGCGCGCTGATCGCAAGACATACCGCGCTCACCAAGGTGAATAGCCAGCCGCCGGGCCGCAGCGGCGTATGGCGTAGCAGAATTTCGCGGGCGACGATGGCCGGTACGAAGCCCTGGGCGAAGTGGCCGATGCGGTCGTAATGGTTGCGGCCCAGGTCGAACCAGTCCTGCAACCAGAAACCGAGCGGTACCTGGGCATAGGTGTAATGGCCGCCGAGCATCAGAATCAGTGCGTGCAGCAAGATCAGGCGATACGCGAGCGGTGTGAATGGGAAACGTCCGGCGGTCAGGATCAACAGCGGTGCCGTGATGAACACCGGCAGTGTTTCCAGCCACCAGGTCAGGCGGTCATGGGGCGCGATACCGGAGATCAGCAGGCACACTGTGCCGACCATCAATAGAATCCAGCGTTCCATGGCTTATTCTCCCGCTATGCGGAGATCGATGCTCATGACGCTGGCGGGCTGGCCGTGGCAGTCGAACTCGGCACGCCGTGTCCAGCCGAGCTTTTGGTAAAACCCTTGCTGTCCGGCGCTGAACAGGAAGAGTTCCGTGACGCCGAGCGCGGCCGCATCCTGCATCGCGCGCCGCGCCAATGCGCGGCCTATGCCGGCGCCGCGCGCGGCGGGCAGTACGTACAGGCTGGCGAGCCAGGGGCTATAGGGGCGTAGTTCCGGCAAATCTTCAAGCAATAAGCTGACGGAACCGAGTGGTTCACCGTCGCGCACCGCCACCAGGGTCGTTGGGATCATGCGCCTGCCGGTGTGGCTGGCGAGCTCGGCGATGGCCTCCGCCAAGCTCCAGTCCGGCATCAAAGCGCGCCATTCCCGGTGATGCCAGGCGCCGAGCAGCGGCGCCCAATCGAGGTGGTCGGCGAGATAGTCGATAGTGAATGGCGTCATGGAAGTGAACTGGCGCGAGCCGGAATCATGCAAGCTTAAGGCAAATGCGGCTTGCTCAGGTAGTCGATGGACTGCATTTCTCGTAATCGGCTGGTGGTGCGCCGGTATTCGAATCGGAGCCGCTCGCCCTGATAGAGGTCGGCGATTGGCGCCGCGGCAGAGACGATGAGCTTGACGTGGCGATCATAAAACTCATCGACCAGGTTCAAGAAGCGTCGCGCCTGATCTTCCATGGCACGATCCATGACTGGAATCGCGGAGACGATGACGGTGTGGAAAGCGCGCGCGATTTCGATGAAATCGAGCTGACTGCGCGGCCCGTCGCACAACGCCTGGAATTGAAACCAGACGACGCCGTCAGCCTGGCGTACGACGGGAATGGGGCGGCCTTCGATTTCCAGTGTACCGCCCATTGACCAGCGCTCGCCCGCCAGGCGCGCGAACGCCTCGGCCAGTTGCTGCTCGGCGCGCTCGTCGGCGGGGCAATAGTACAGCTCGGCTTGCTCGAGCGAGCGCAGGCGATAATCGGTTGCGCCCTGGAGGTGGAAGACCTCCAAATGAGTTTTGATGAGATCGATGGCGGGCAGGAAACGCGCGCGCTGCAATCCGCCTTGGTAGAGATCATCGGGCGCGATATTAGAGGTAGTGACGAGGATGACGCGCTGCTCGAAGATGCCCTTGAGCAAGCCGGCCAGGATCATCGCGTCGGTGATGTCGGACACGAAGAATTCATCCAAACACAGCACCCGCGTTTCCTCCGCCAGACGGTGCGCGACCAGCGCCAGTGGGTCTTGCACCTGGCCTAGAGTTCTGAGTTCATGATGGATGCGCTGCATGAAGCGATGAAAGTGCAGGCGCAATTTGGTGGGGACTGTTAGGCTCGCGAAGAAGGCGTCGAGCAGGTAGGTTTTACCGCGCCCGACCCCGCCCCACAAATATAGCCCCGGCGTTGCGCGCGGCGCGGATTGGGTCGATCGCAGCCAGCGTGCGACCAAGCCCAGGCGCGGGTTTTGCGCCGGCAACGGCGCCTGCACCGCGTCGTAAAGCCGTTGCAAGTGCTCGATCGCCGCCTGCTGCGCCGGATCGGCCAGCCAGCCATGGCGGAGCAAATCCGCATGGTAGTGTTCGCGCGGCGACATCGAACGTTACCGCGCGAACGCCAGGCGCTACGGGGGCCGGCGCCGGCGCGCCCGGCCACGCTCAATCGTTATGAGGCGCGCTACCGCTGGTGAGGATGGGTACGGGCGTCAGGTTGCCGCTCTGGGAGAGGGCGGCGCTGGCGCTGTAGCGGATCTGCTCGGCGCGTGCCAGGGCGCCGCTGGGCAGCCAGACCTCGATGCCCTCCGGCAGCGTCATCGTGTCCTTGAACGCCACCGCAGTCCAGGCGGGGTTCAAATCGGCGAGGGTCGCTTGGTCAACCCCATAGTTACGCGCAAGTTCCGCGACCGACGCGGCGCGCTCCAACACTATACGCTCCAACGGGCGCGGGGTTTGATAAACGATGCCTTCCGGAAAAAAGCGCTGGGGAGCGAGCGCGATTTCCCGCGCGGCCAGGAATTCGGCGTAGAAATTGCGCGAAGCGAAACCGAATCGCGAACCGTCATGCAAGCGGATGATATCGTCCAGATTCGGCCCATAGAGCTCGCTTGCTTTGCGTATGCCCGCCATACCGTGATTGTAAGAGGTGAGGGCGAGCGGCCAGTTGCCCAAGATGGCATAAGCTTCGCCGAGGTAACGCGCCGCCGCGCGCGCCGACGCGACGGGGTCGCGGCGTTCGTCCAGGGCGGGGTGGCGACGCATGTAAAGATTGGCGGCACCACGCGTGAATTGCCACATCCCGACCGCGCCGGCATTGGAGCGCGCTTGGTTCTGGAATGACGACTCCACATGCGGAAGCAGGGCGAGATCCTCGGGCAGGCCGGCGTTGCGGAATATTTGCCGAAATTGGCGTTCATAGCGGCCGCTGATCTCCAGGCCGAGTTTGAATTTCTCCTTGAGTCCGCGCTGATTGCGTAGCCGCTCGGCGGCGCCGGCGATGGCCCCGGCACCGGCGGTTTTGCTGATGCGCTCGGCGAGTTGCTGTTGTTCGCCCGCGAGCGGCGCTTGCATGGCGAGGGTTTGTTCCAGGTCATGCAACTGCTGCTGCAACGCGCGTTGGCGCGTTTTGATGACGTCCTGTTCGAGCGCGGGATTGTTGCCGGTGGCGCTCGGCAGGTCGATCACTTCGTAGACGAGTTGCAGGTAACGGTCATCGTGCAGCACCACCTGGTCGGTGCGCCAAAGCGCATACACTTTGCGCCAAAAATCGACTTGCGGTTCCAGTGCCGTCGAGGTCGGAAAGTCGGTGTTCGCTGGCGCGGTGACGGTCGGTTTGATGGGAGGTGAGCTACAAGTGGCTAGGATGAGAAGAGCGGGCAGGGAGAGCAACAGCTTGATAGAGGTGGGAAAGATCACTGCCTTGCGCCGAGGGCGTCTACGTAAGTACATGCCATGTTTCATTTTGTCAGTCTTCCCGAGAATGTTATCCGCCATTTCCCGTCTGGCTCCGGTGCTCCGAGCAGGCCGACGAGTATGGGTTTGAGTTGTGAATCACTCGCGTCGCGAACGCCGAATTCGCCGCTAAAACGGTAGCCTCCATCGGGGGCTAAGGTCAAGTCGCCGTGCATCATCAAGGGGCCGCCATCGTCGCTGATCGATCCCACCACCCCCTGACCCTGCGCCGGCGCCTGCAATTGAGCCGTGAAGTCGCCGAAGCGCAGCGTGCGCCCGAAGGTGGTGTGGAGGTCGCGTAGCCTTATCACGCCGGTCGCTGTCCAGGTGTTTTGCATTGAGGTTCAGGGAGGACCACTGATGATGAGTTCAACATTTCCAATCAGCAGGCTCACGCGCCCGCCGTATTAGAGCGTTCGTCGGCAGCATGAAGGCAAAGGAAGGCGCGAGGCGGCGGAACGCCTGAAGAAGCGCAGCTGATCAGTTTGCAAGCTCGAGCTGCTGATCGCGCTACGCCGACGACAGCCGCAGCGCCGCGTGCAGCAGGCCGAGCAGGCCGCCTGTTGTCGAGCGCCGCCGGGCTGCCGTGCCGTGGAGGCGAGTTCTACCAGCCGCGACAAGGTGCTGGCGTCGGCGACCGCGATACGTGGCCGATGGCATGGCCGAGGAGCAGGCCCGCCTGAATCTGCAAGATGAAGAAATGCCCAGCCGCATCGCTGGCGCCAGTTCGAGCGCTGCGCTACTTCACGGCACCGCCGGTGAGCAACGGTGCTGCTGCCGATATGTACTGGTTGCAGTGGTGGTGCTCGACGGCAGACCGCGACGCGAGATGGCGATGGCCTACGAGGGCTGCGCCACTACTACGCTGTTCGACGAGGCCTGTTCAGCGCATGGGCATGCCGGCCCTGGCCCAGGCGCCTGAAGACGAGCTGGCGCGCGCGCCGCGCCATCGACCAGGTCAGCAGGACGGCAAGGTGGGCTGTGGCCGCGCGACGATCGCCTGCACGACGACTTCGCCGCAAGGCGCATCCACACCAGGACTACGCGCAACTCGACATCGCTGCTGCTGGCCTGCATGCCGCTGGCCTGCCGCCACCATGAAGGGCGAGGAAGAAGGCCCACGCCTCCACCGAGCGCGACCATCTGCCGCCTGCGCGGACTGGAGACGCAGCCACCAATCGCCTGCGACGGCGCCATTCTCAGGCTAAGCTGGCTCTCGACCTTGCCGTCGCGTTTGCTGGAGCGCAGCTCGACGCTGTGCCGGGCAGGGTCTGGAGTTTCTGGCGGAGTTGGTCGATTGCCTCCGGGCTGCCGCCTTCGAGGTCGAAATCGAGCCGATCATCTTGGTAGCGCAGCGCGCGGATACGCAAACCGGGTCGCGCTGTTCGGCGAGCGCCGCGCCGCCGCGTTCGATAGGTGGTGCGCGCGCGCCGGCCTGCCGGCGCGCGCCGTAGTTCCTGCAGGCGGCTGTCGAGTTGGGCCCGTGCATTGACGATTTTGCGGGTGGGTGGGGACTGCCGCGCGCAGGACTTGTTCGATTTCGGATTGCAGGGCGGTTTGTTCACCGGCGAGCCGGCGGTATTCGATGAGGCCGTGGCTGGCTTGCAGCGCGAGCCACGCACCGCCCAGCGCGGCCGCCGCGCGCCAGGAACGAGCGTATGCCGCAGGGCCACGGCGCGGCGCATAGCGCCGCTGCAAGAGGTTGATGGCGCTGGCCGGGATTGGGCAAACACCGCGAACGCGGGCGCCGGGGCCTTGCGCACGCGGATGTCGAGCCTGGGATCACTCGAGTTCCGGCGCCGATCCGGCGGCCCACAGCCACCCAGTACTGGGGCCTGGTGGTGTTCCAGAGCGCGTTGCAGAAATAAGGGCAGAAGCGCGCGTTCACAGGCGAAGCCGCGCCACGGCGTCAGGCGCACCACGGCGCGCCGTTCTTCCAGCAGAACGCTCCAGGCATTGTCGGCCAGCGGCAAAAGCAAGGCGTCGGGGATCATGGCGTCGATGGTCATTCCCAGCGCATCGAGGGTTGCCAGCCAAGCCTCCATGACGGCGTGGCGGACCACGGCAACGGCGACGTCGGTGGCGGTGAGCGCGCCAATCGCGAAGTGCAAATCCTCGACCGGATCGGCTAGACTGTCTTCCAGAGTATAGGGCAATGCCTTGATGCGCAAAGCCCGATTGCGGCCCGGCACGCTGGTAGCGGTGAGCAAGATGCGCTCGGTCGGTACAACTAGCGTGCGCCGCTTGTTGCGGGTGGCGGCGGCGAACTCAACGACCGAGCCGAGATGCCATTCGCCGTCATGCCATTCGATTTGATCCGCCGCCAGACAACGGAACAGCACGGTATTCTTCATCCGCCGTCCGCTCCATAGCTACGCGCGAGCGCAACGACCGCGCCGCTGTCGGCGCGCGCCAGCACGCTGTAGAGTTGGGCGCGGGCGTCGCCGACCTGGGCCTTGGCGAAGACCAGGAAATGCCGGCTGGTAAAGCCGAGCCGCAGTGGCTGGAAGTTGAATGCCCTGAGACCCGCGGCGGCGCGGAAACCGTCCTCGCCGTCGAAGCCCTCGGTGCCGCGTTGGGTGACCAGCGTCTGGGCTTGTTCGAGCGACAACGGTTCGAGGAACGCCGCTAGCACGGGTGCCGGCGCAGTGTTGAGATTGACCGCGCTGCCGCTCGGCAAGGCGGCGACGTAAGGCGCGAGTTTAGTGTAGACGGCGTCATCGATGCCCTTGATCAAGCGCAGTTCCGTGATGCTTTGCAACGGCCGATTGGCGGTGAGGTAAGGCGGATCACGGCTCAGGTATTCGCTATCCTCGGCGCCATCGGGATAGGCGATGTCCTGATCGGGGTCGATCCAGTCCGCGATCGCCTGGGCGATGCCGGGGTTCAAGTCGAGAAAGCCCAGCAGCCGCTGCAGAGCACGCAACTGGAGGGGATCGAGCGTGCCGTCCTTCAGGAGGTTGTTGAGGTTGAAGCGCGCGCTGAGGTCTTCGATTCGGCCGCTCACCGCGCCACCTTCGACCGGCAGGGCTGGAGGCAGGGCTGTCCATTCCTCGCCGAGATCGTCGGTGGCATTGGCCTGCCGATCACGGGTCAGAATACTCGCCGCCCATTGTTCGGCGCCCAGCGTATAAAGCCGTGCTTGCTGCTGTTGCAGCAGCAGCGTACTGCGCCGTACCGCGAGCTGTTGCGCGGTGACCAGGCTGGTGGCGGTGAGACTGGCGAGAAATACCACCAGCAACACGGTGATCAGCGCGACGCCGGCGGCGCGGAACCGGGCGGGGCGAGCGCTGGCGATCATGATCCTGCCAATCGAAACAGCCGCACGATCTCGCCCCAATCGTCGAGCACCAGGCTGATCTCGACGGCGCGCGGCAACACCGCGCCGGCCGTTTGCGCATCCTGGGCCAGGGGGGGCCATTGCTCCTGCCAAATCCGCTGGGCGTCGAGAAAACGCACCTTGAAATCGCGCACGCCGGCCGTCAACGCCGTTGTTTGGCCGAGATCGGCCTTGCCCAAATCCAAGGTATTCCAGTAGATGCGCTGTAGCGTTTTATGGTCGAGCCGATAAGCGACGCGTTGCAAGTCCGCACGCGCCAACCCCAACGGATTGTCCCAGCCGGCGTGGGTCAGCACCAGCGGCGGATCGGCTAGCCGCCCACCGCGCATGGCGGGCTGGGGCTGGCCGAACGCATCGCGCACGCCGCGCGGCACGGCCAGTTCGATATCGCGCTGGAGAAAGTAAAAAGCCATTTGTACTTCCTTGAGGCGCTCGTCTTCGGCCGCGAGCGCGGCCCGTGCGCCCAGCACACTATTGAGGCCGCTGTATGCGGCGGCGGCCATCACCGCGAACACCGCCAAGGCCACCAACAACTCCAGCAGGGTGAAGCCGCGTGCCGTCGCGGTCATGGCGGGCGTGCCTGGAAAGCCGCGAGTTGCGCGATGACGGTGGCGCTCCCCGCGAGGCCGGCCTTGACGTCGAG
Source organism: Gammaproteobacteria bacterium (assembly GCA_046347515.1). Lineage (GTDB taxonomy): Bacteria > Pseudomonadota > Gammaproteobacteria > Competibacterales > Competibacteraceae > JAXMFZ01. Next base: position 9,931 of record JAXMFZ010000073.1, read on the forward strand.
GCGGCGCAGGTCATTTTCGGGCGTCGCGCTGATATCGATTTGCCAGCGCCAATCACGCCCCGCCATCCGCGCCTTGCCCTGGCGCAGGCCGGGTTCCGGCCACGGCTGGAGCAGCAGTAGCTCGTTGAGGGCGTTGGTCGCCACCCAACTCGCCAACGTACGGTCGCGCAGATAAGCGATGTCATCGGCGCTTTGCGCCGCCGCTTTGATCAGCGCCCCCAGCGCGATCGCCAGCACCGCCAGCGCGATCAGCACTTCGATCAGGGTAAAGCCGCGCGCGCCGCGCCGGATCGGGCTCATGGGAGGCGCTGCACGGTGAACCGCCCAAGACCATCGCCCGATACCGCGATCCCGCGGTTGTCGGCGGTGGCGAAGCGCGCGCTGAACGCGGTCGTTTCACCGCTCGCCAGCAACAGAATCTGCGGCAGCATCGGGGTATCGCTCAGGCTCAGAGCGCGGCCCTCGATGGTGAGGCCTAGCTTCATTCCGGCGGGGATGCTGCGTTGTTGTGCGATGTCGGCATTATCAATGGCCGCCCATTGTCCGGCGGGGTCAAGCGCCATGAACTCATAACCGCCATTGCGCAGGCGGATCGCGCGTTGTTCGCCGAGCATGATGGCTTCTTGATGGCTGAGTTCGGCCAGAGCGGCGAAGCGTTCGGCTTCGGCGGCTAGCTGTTCCGCGGTACCCGCGCCGGGAATGTGGAAGATCGCGATGCCAGCGATGATGCCGATCAGGGCGACGGCGACCATCACCTCTAGCAAGGTGAAGCCGCGCGCTTGGGCGCTCATCCCCCCACCTCGGCCCTCTCCCAACAGGAGAGGGGAGGGGTATCAGCTGTCAAGATTCCAATTGCCGATGTCGGCATCTTTGCCGTCGCCGCCCAGTTTGCCGTCGGGGCCGAGCGAATAGATATCGACCGCGCCTTTCTGGCCCGGATTGAGATACTGGTAGTCATGTCCCCACGGGTCTTTCGGCAGCCGCTCGATGTAGCCGCCGTCTTTCCAGTGCGGCGGTTCGGGCGGGTCTGTGGGTTTTTGCACCAGCGCTTCCAGACCCTGATCGGTGGTGGGATAGACAAAATTATCGAGCTTGTACAGATTGAGCTGGGTTTGTAGCACCCGAACATCGTTCTTGGCCTTGATGATACGCGCTTCCTCGGGGCGATCCATGATACGCGGCACGATGATGGCGGCGAGTATGCCGAGGATGACCACGACCACCATGACTTCGATGAGGGTGAAGCCGGCGTGCTTCGCTAAACGACGATAGCGCATGAGAGATTGATGAAAGCGGTGGATGGACACGAACACCATCATAACAAATCGCGATGCGCTCTACCGGTGTTTCATGGCGCGGCTGGCTGGCTTGAAGCCGGCCTGCTTGGCGGTGGTGTTGGCGGGCGCGAGGCGAGAATCCGGGCGTACTGCGCTCATCACGAAAGCAGAATGGAAAAGACGCAAATAGCATACTAAAACAGTTACCATAAGCGTCAATAGTCACTACTTTAGGGGTCGCCATGAATCTCCATAAACTCCTGTGCGCGCGTGCCGAGGCCAGCCATCCCGTACGCGTCGGCCTGATCGGAGCCGGCAAGTTCGGCGCGATGTTTCTCGCCCAGGCGCGCCTCACCACCGGTATGCATATCCTCGGCATCGCCGATTTGAACGTCGCGCGCGCGCGCCAAACGCTCCGTACCGTCGGCTGGGCCGAAGAGCGCTTCAGCGCCGTCTCGTTCGATGCTGCGTTCAAGAGCGGCGCGACCCACATCACCGACAACGCCGAACAACTGATCCAGGCCGATGGTCTGGAAGTCCTGATCGACGCCACCGGCGACCCCGCGGTGGGCATCCGCCATTGTCTGAAAGCGATAGACCAGGGTTTGCACATCGTCATGGTCAACGTCGAGGCCGACGTGGTCGCCGGTCCCTAGCTGGCGCGTAAAGCGCAGCAGGCCGGGGTGGTCTACAGTCTGGCCTGGGGCGATCAGCCGGCGCTGATCTGCGAACACGTCGATTGGGCGCGCGCCGCCGGGTTCAAGGTGGTGTGCGCCGGCAAAGGCACCCGCTATCATCCCAAGTTCCACCAATCCACACCCGACACGGTGTGGGATTATTTCCACTTTGGCAAGGATATCGCCGAGCGCGGCGGGATGAACCCGAAGATGTTCAACAGCTTCATCGATGGCACCAAGTCCGGCATCGAAATGACCGCG
>JAXMFZ010000074.1:0-12014 GCA_046347515.1 Gammaproteobacteria bacterium
TAGCACCAAATCCCGCAAATCGAAACGCCCACCGGTCTACGTCAAACCGAGCCGCGCCGCGCGCCGCCCGAAGCGCTCATGGAGGCGCAATGGCTGATCTTCAAACAGTCTTGGCCCATCTTGAAGGCGTCGTGCAACAGGGTGATGGCTGGATGGCGAAATGCCCGAGCCACGAAGATAACAAGGCATCGCTCAGCATCGGTGCGGGTAAGAACGGCCATCCCGTGTTGCATTGTTTCGCCGGTTGCTCATTCGCCAACATCCTGGCGGCGCTCGATCTGCCGAAGGGCAACAGCGATGCCCATATCGTCGCCACCTACGATTATCGCGACGAATCCGGCGCGCTGCTTTACCAAAAAGTCCGCTACGAACCCAAGCGGTTCACGCAGCGCAAACCCGATGGTGCGGGTGGCTGGAGTTACAAGCTGGGCGATACATGCCGCGTGCTCTACCGCCTGCCAGAGTTACGTGCCGGCATCGAGCGCGATGACACCGTATTTGTAGTCGAAGGCGAAAAGGACGCCGACCGCCTGGCAAGCCTCGGGCTAGTCGCCACCACCAACAGCGAAGGCGCGGCCAAGACCGATCAGAAAGCGAAGTGGCGACCGGAATACACCGAGCAACTGCGTGGCGCCCGGCGCGTGGTGCTGCTGCCTGATGCCGACGAACCAGGCCGGGGGCACATGCGCGCCATCGCCAAGGCGCTTGCCGGCATCGTGCCCGACGTGCGCACCATCGAACTGCCGGGTTTACCGGTAAAAGGCGATGTGTCCGATTGGTTGAATGCGGGCCATACCAAGGCCGAATTGCTGGCGCTGGCCGAGGCTACCGCCAGCAACGAGTTGCCGGTTGATGCGGGCGCCGCGGTTACCGATCCGATAAGCGCCGCCGTCGAGCGCCTGGCGAAACTGAGCGCGGCGGACTATGACCGCACCCGCAAGGCCGAGGCCGAGGCGCTCAATATCCGCGTTGGCACTCTTGATAAATTGGTCGCGGCTGAGCGGCCCGCGGAGACCAGCGGCGCGAAGGGCGAAGCGCTCACCTTTGATACCGTCGAACCGTGGCCCGATCCGGTCGATGGCGCGGAACTCATCAACGACCTGGCCGCGACCTTTGCGCGCTATGTCGTGTTGCCCCACCAAGCCGCCGCGCGAGCGCTGGCGCTGTGGGTGCTCAACACCTACGTGTTTGACGCTTTCGGCGTGCTGCCGATCCTTCTCATCACCAGCCCGGAAAAGCGCTGCGGGAAAACAACCCTACTGTCGCTGCTCGCCCATCTTTGTCATCGCGCCCTGGCGGCATCGAATATTTCCCCCGCCGCCGTGTTTCGCGTCATCCAGGCCGTCAAGCCCACCTTGCTGATTGATGAAGCTGACACGTTTCTCCGCGACAATGAAGAGCTGCGCGGCGTCATCAACAGCGGCCATACCCGCGCCGCTGCGTTCGTGATCCGCACCGTCGAAGTCAACGGCGATTTCGAGCCGCGCCGATTTTCGACCTGGGCGCCGAAGGTGATCGCCATGATCGGCACGCCCCCCGGCACCATCATCGACCGCAGTATCCGCATCGCGCAGGCGCGCAAGCTTCCCGGCGAATCGGTCGAGCGCTTGCCCCTCGACCCCCCCAAAACCATCACAGCGCTGCGCCGCCAATGCGTGCGCTGGGCCCACGATTGTCACGGCAAGCTCTCGGAAAATCTCCTGACGGGGGCTTTAGGCAAAACTGTACAGAAAATGCACAGCGAACGCGCCATCGACAACTGGCGCCCCTTGCTCGCCATCGCCGCCTTGGCGGGCGATGTGTGGCTACAGCAGGCCATCGATGCCGCGGTCGAGTTGAGCGGCCAAAGCGCCGGCGACGACCAAAGCACGGGGATTGTGTTGCTGGAGGACATCCGCACCATCTTCGATCAAGCCAAGGTCGAGCGGCTGGCGACCGAAGGCCTGATCGAGCGGCTATGCAAGATCGATGATCACCCGTGGCCCACCTACGCCAAAGGCAAGCCGATCAATCCCCGGCAACTGTCGAACCTGCTGCGGCCGTTCAGTGTCATCCCCAAAACGCTGCGCATGGGCGAACTGCGCGCTAAAGGCTACGAACTGGAACAGTTCGATGACGTCTTTTCACGATACTTATTGCCTTCGCTTGCCGTGACACCCCTTTCTAGCCGTGACACGGTGACAAACCGCATGGTTGAGCGGGTTTCAGAGGATTCTCTTGCCGTGACAGAGCAACCCATGTCACGGCAAGAAAAACCACCAGAAGCCGCACCACAGCTTGATAGTCACGGTGTCACGGCAAAAAACCCCCTACCGGGCGATGAAAGAGATGTCACGGATAAAAAAAGCCCTCCCGGCGACACTCGCATAACGGTGACGATCTGATGCAAACCGATCCCGAACAACTGATCCGCATCGTTCAACGATTGGGGGCGACGATGACGCGCCGTTGCGATGGCTACATCGTGCTGACGGGCGCCGACCGCGTGCCGATGGAACTCAAGCGGGTACTGCGCCAGTACAAGCCAAAGATTTTGCCGTTACTCCCTCCGCACAAAGGGCGTGCCGATGAAGCCGAGTGAAGTGGTCGCCACGCTGAAAGCACGCGGCATCGACCTGGAAGCCCTACCCGATGGCCGGCTGAACATCATCGGCGCCGACCGGATCAACGACGCCGACATGGCGACGCTGCGGGCGCACAAGGCCGAACTGCTCGCCCACCTCGCCGACGCCAAGCCCACCGCCGAATGCCCAACGTGCGGCGATGCCGTGTTCTGGCAAGCCAAGGGCAGCCCGTGGCGTTGTATTACTTGTCACCCGACGCCGCCGAAGGGCGCGCGCTGGTTCACGCTGCCGAGCGTCCCGGTTCGGGACAACCCGCAAGACGATCAAGTAACCATCAAATACCCATCAACTAAAGCCGAACCCCCCGAGCCGAGCGGCCCATGCCCCGCCTGCAACTGGAGTTCGTTTTGGTTGGATACCGAGGCCGGCACCTGGAAATGCGGGCGTTGTCGCCCGAGGCCGTCCGAGTTTATGGGTTCGACGCTGACGGTTGAGCATGGCGACACGCATGACAGTGTTGCCGAGGCCAAAGCCGAACGCGAGGCGATTCAGGCGCTGAACGATGATCTTTGCGCCAAGCGCACGAGTGACCGCCCGGAAACGGCGAATTCGCCAGCTGAGTACCCGCAGCCGGCGCAAAGCTTCTTGCCCGCTGTAGCTGAACCGCCCGCGCGGGAGGGCGAACTGCTCCGGGGTTCAGCGTCCGGCGCCAGCACGCTCCTGCTACAAGCCGCGGCGGCGCTGTTCCTGACCGAGTGCCACGAGCGGCGCGTCACCGACCGCACCGGATTCTTGCGCTGGTTCGTGGACGAGCATAACCGCCGTCACCCCCACGACTCTATCAGCGCCGATGAGTTGCTCGGCGCCCTTCGGGAGATGCACGCCGAGAGTGTCGAGCGTGATGCTGAACTCAGCCGATTTCAAGGAGACCGCCATGGTGATTGACGGCATCGACGAACGCTACTGGCTGCCCACACGCGAACCCCATCAGCCCGCGCGACGCTAGTACCTAGGTTCCAAAATAGGAGAAGCCTGATGACTGACCTACCCGACACCACCACCATGACCGACAGCGAGCAAACCGCGCTCTTGCGATCCCTGATCGCCGAAGTGGCACGCTGGCTCATCAGCCGTGGCGCCGCGCCGGATCGCGCCGTTGACATCGTGATTACGGCGCTGGAGGAGACCGCCACGACCGCGCCGGATGGCTGGATCGCCACCGACTGGCAATGGATATGCGCCCGCGCCTGGGTGTTGGCGGGCTTGCCCGTAGGCGAACCCAAACCCTGCTCGATGCACTGAAGATAGGAGGCAGCAACCATGCTCGACATCCTCGCCAGCGGCAAACTCATCAAGGCGCCGCAAACCCGCACCGGCAAGTCCGGCAAGCCCTACGCCACGGCATTACTTGCCGTCGCCACCGACGGCGCCGAGGATCGGACGTTGCTGAGCGTGATCGCCTTCGGCGAGGCCGGCGATAAGCTCGGCAAGCTGAAGCAAGGTGATTCTGTGGCCGTGGCCGGAAGCGCCAAGCTCACCAGTTAGACGGGCAACGATGGCGTCGAGAAGCACGGCCTGAGCGTGACGGCGCAGCAGGTCTTGAGCATCTACGAAGTGCGCCACCGTCGCGGCGAGGCCGAGAAGGGCAAGGGCGAGAAGGCAACCGAGGCGAAGCCGGAGCCGGCGCTGGCGTTCGATGATGAGGTGCCGTTCTAGGCCCGTCACCTCGCCTTCGGCCAGCGTCATGCGCTCCTCGGTCACGAGGTCGGCAATGTCGGGCGCTTCGCGGCGCAGTGCTTCAAAGCGTTCTTCCGCGCTCGCCGCCGCATTCTTGCGCTTCTTGGCTTCGTCATAAGCGGCGTCGAGAGATAGAGCGCCGGATAAAACTTGGTCGGCGAGTTCGGGGGCTTGAATAAGGACGGCGCGAGCTTCAATTAGCCGCGTCTTTGATACACCGCTTTGGTCGGACAATTTACGCGATGTTTGGTCGGAAACCGACCAGACTTTCGCCACCGCCATCGCCCGTTGTCCCTTACTCAAGTGCCGCCGATTGACGTTGGCGCTTAGGATGTAGGTGATAGGGTCTTGGCCTTTTAGTACGACAACTTTTGGATCAACGCCGGCTCTTTTACAAGCCTCGCGGCGGTTGCGGCCATCGATCAATACTGGGTAGCCATTCAGATCGGCGAAGACAATGGGCTGCTGTAACCCGTTCTGTTTGATGTCCTCGGCCAGATCGTTCAATTCGTCGTCCGGCAGCATCGGAAACACATCGGCTGCCGGATGCACGGCCATATCAAATACGCTCACAGCGATTTCAATCCGGGCGTCGTCCCTGATCCTGGCAGGCGTTCCATGTCCACGCGCTGGCGCCAGGCGCACCAGCACTGCCCCGGCGCCGCTCAAAACCTCCGCGTGTGTAATGGGCTACTCCAGACCGCTTGTCGAAATAATCTGCAATAGAGTTTTAAAATCAAAGCTGGCACCTGCTAGATTACGGGTTCGGTATGAATGAAGATGACTTAAGCGGTTTGCTTAGATTGTTGCTAGCCCTCCCCGCCGAAACCGAGGCGGTAGAGTTTAAGGAGGCCAAGAATACCTATGATATTGATAAGCTGGGTAAGTATTTTTCAGCGCTGAGCAACGAAGCGAACGTATGTGGGAAGCCCTGCGGCTGGCTTGTTTTCGGTGTTAATAAGAATCATCAGATCGTTGGCACACAATTTCGACCAGCTCGTCACCATCTTGATAACCTTAAAACAGAAATTGCTGCTCAAACTACTGCTCGCCTTTCTTTCGTCACAATCCATGAACTACATCATCCCCAAGGCCGGGTGTTAATGTTCGAGATTCCTGCTGCGCCTCCAGGAATACCAACGGCATGGAAAGGGCATTTTTATGGCCGAGAAGGCGAATCAATTGGGCCGTTGACACTATCAGAACTGGAACGCATCAGAAGTCCATTCCGCCCCGACTGGTCGGCTCAGGTATGCGAGGGTGCATCGCTGAATGATTTGTTGCCAAGCGCTCTAGACTCAGCGCGAGAACGATATAAGGAGAAACACCCAGACTTGGCGCAAGAGATGACCAATTGGAGCGATATCGTTTTTCTCAACAAGGCAAAAATAACTATTAACGGAAAAATCACGCGTACTGCTATCTTATTGCTGGGACGAGAAGAATCGGCTCATTGGTTAACGCCTGCGCAAGCGCAAATGACTTGGGTGCTTAAAGATAGTCATGGCATAGAGGAAGATTATCAGCATCTCGGCCCGCCTTTTTTGCTAAACACCGAAGGTCTTTTTAAACGAGTGCGAAATCTAACGTACCGCTACCTACGAGATAACACATTATTTCCGACCGAAGTTTCTCATTATGATCCGTGGGTTATACGCGAACTTCTGCATAACTGTATCGCTCATCAAGACTACACTCTTAAGGGACGCATAAGCGTAATTGAACAAGAAGATGCGCTACTATTCACTAATCTAGGCGGCTTCATCCCCCAATCTGTGGAACAAGTGATTGAGATGGACGCGCCACCGGATCGATACCGCAATCCCTTTCTCGCTCAGGCAATGGTGGGGCTGAATATGATTGACACTATCGGCAGCGGGATTCGACGTGTATTCAGAACGCAGCAGGCACGTTTTTTCCCATTGCCAGATTATGATCTCAAAGACCCCCAACAGGTAAAAGTAAGATTGTTCGGCAAAATTCTTGATGAAAACTACACGCGTGCTCTAATAGCTAATAGCAATTTGGACTTGCATGAAGTTATGGCTCTAGACCGAGTACAGAAAAGGTTACCGATTACTGACAAGGAGTTTAAGCGGCTTAAGAATAAGAGATTGGTGGAGGGGCGCCGGCCTATGCTCTTCGTAGCTGCTAGCGTGGCTAAGATTGCCGGCAGCAAAGCGGCCTATATACGTAATCGCGCCTTCGACAAATCACACTATAAGAGGCTAGTGACAGAATATCTTCATCAGTTCGGCGGCGCTACGCCAACAGAGATCGAGGAGTTACTGATCGGCAAGCTGCCTGACATGCTTGATGTAGAGCAAAAGAAAAACAAGATAAGAAATTTGCTGCAAGAGATGGCTAGGAAAGACCAGACCATTAGGAACACTGGAGGCCGCGGTGCACGCGCCAGATGGGTGCTGAATATTTAGCTTGACTTTAGCTTGCAAACCGCTGGTTTTAGCTTGAGAGCCGAGATAAGAATTTGAAATCATAGGCGGTATGTTTTGCGACTTTTAGCTTGACAGTAGTTTGCACGCAGGTTAGTGGTGGCGGACGGCGGCGCCGTCTTACCGCCGCTGGCGTGGTACGGCTCTTCGCACCAGTCGAGCAGTTCGTCGGCGGTGTCGCTGTCGAGGCTGGTGAGATATTGGTGATGTGTCCAAGACAAAAGGTCACGGCGCCGTGACGTTTCGCGAAAAGCTCGGCTAACCGTGCCGGCGTTTTTGCATGTCTCAAAAGCAAAGCCGCTTGGCTCGAACAACTCGCGCGCGATCTGTGCTCGCTCGATGATGGCGTGGTGCGAAGGCGGGATAACGATGCGCTGGTCAGGGGTACAACTATTGGCGGTTCCGCCATTGGTTGTGAACCAATCCCTCACCGTTTCGCGCGCCACCCCCAGCAGCCGCCCTATCTCTTCCTGCGTCCGCCCTTCCTCGGCCAGCATCCGCGCCGTTTCTTTGCACGTCGCCACCGTCCCTCTCGCGATGCGGCGGCTTGGGGTTGAGTTAAGGTCGGCAAATTTGCCGACCTGCTGTAATCGGCCCGCTGCCCATCGCTGAGACCGGCTTGGGCGGCGGCTTCGGTGCGGGTCTGTTTCGCTTGACGATTCTGCTCATCGATCCACAGTCGAGACTGATCGAAGCCATCAGCTTGAGAAAAACTCATGTCGGAACCGTCATGAGTTTTCAGGGGGCGCCCGCCCTTATCCGGATCAATCTGCCGCAGCAACTCCCCACAGCGACGGATCGCCCGCGCCTGGATGCGATCCGCCATCTTGCGCTGGCGGTGATCGACTACGCCAGGCGCGTGCATGACTGGCCTACGTTGGAGGCCGCCGTTGACCAGAAGATCGAGGAGCAGCAAGAGTTCGTCCGGTGGTGGGATGAGAATGTGGGTGTGAGGCTACATTCTGATAGCAGGGTAAACGCAGATCGGCGTTCACCTCTATCCAAAGCCGACGCCAAAGATCTCACGGGCATTTCTCAGCAGCAAGTCTCGAAGTGGCGCAAACGCCTTAAGAAGCCCGAACAGTACAGGGTGCAGCTTTACGGCGCTGCCTATCAAGCGGCCATGATGAGCGCTGATGGCCCCCGGCTTAAATGTCCCGGTCGGGACAATTTATCTTGGGCGGCGCCTTTTCAAGAGGCAAATTTGCCTCTTGATCGGGTCGGCGCTACGCCAGACCCCTTTTTCAACAAGGGGCGCCACGCCGGCAAGCGCGCAGGATGTGAAGCGAACTCACGCCCTCGCGGTGCCGCGGGCTGTGTTTTCAAAATGCCAGGCGCGAGCATGAGTTGAAGCGCCGTGAAGTCTTCGAACGATCAGCGTTCAAATAGCAAATTCGGCCAGTATCCACTCTTTCTCGCGTTTTGGTAGAGTAGGACAAGCTTTTACGGCAGCCAGGATTTGATCTCTGGCTGATTGGGCAACGACGCCCTTAATTCTCCCCATATCTTGCAATAGCTGACCCTGTAAATACTCTCTCTCAAAAGGATAAGTTTGATTACATGCCACAAAAGAGTCATGACTTAAAAAGGGATGATCAGAAGCTCTTAGGGGCGCTTGGCACACCAACAAATTAGGCTTCTCACGGACATATTGGTTAATAGCTGAATTTATGACAAAGAATAATAATTGAGGGTTGACACAGGTTAAAAGCAAGAATTTATCTTTAGGGCGCGGTGTGGTAAAGCTACAAGGAATATAAAGAATATTCCCTGGTAAAAGGTAGTTCTGTATGACGCTAAGCTTTTGTTCTCTAGGGAAATAATCGCCTAAACTCACCGAGCCCTACCCTGGATGAGGATCATTCAAATGTTGTAGCAGTTTTTCGCCGCTGGGGAGCGTTTTTATAATACTCTCTAGGCTCATAGCATCGTTAAAATCTGCTGACTTATATGCAGCATCGTGACTTTGCTTGCACAGATCGCCAAAAGACAGCCGTCCATAGCGACTAATCGATTCATCAAGCATTTTTATGTCGGATTCGCTAAACACGCTTTCGTCAGCTTTCCGAAAAGTACGCACATCATATCCATCCATCCCAAAGGGACGCGAGCCTTCCGTGTCATCAGCGGATTTTAAAATATCGTATGCGCCACTCGGCACAGGCCCATGCTGCATCGCGATGTAGGTATCGCCAAAAATGAGTCGCCCGTAGTCTTCGAGATGGGCTTTGTCTGCGAAATATAAAATTTTAAGCACGTGGTATTTATCAGGTACCCTTTCAGCGACGTAGAGGATCGCTTCAAGGGCTTTCTCGCGATCATATTTGAATAAGCTTCTCATATCTCTACCTCGGTGTAATGGCGCCGCAACTTGATTTCGGCTCATACGCTTGGGCAAGCAATTTTACCTCACCCCGCGCACAATCTCTATGAAAGCAAAAATCAGACCGATAATGTTTTATAGACTTGTCGCAACTCTTTACTGTACATAGTGTTTTATATAAACTATACAAATCAATATTATGATAGTTTATTGCCATGAGCCACCCCACGAGTGCCCCATCCGCCGCCACCCGCCGCGTGCTGGCCGAAGTGCCCGCGGCGCTCTACCGTGCGGCCAAGGTACGCGCCGCCGAGCAGGGCGTTACCTTGCGCGTGGTGGTCACCGAAGCCCTAGAGACGCACTTGCGCAGCGAGAACCCCTCGTCATGGAGAGGGAGCCGGCCCTGAGCCTCACCCTCCGGCAGCGGGGCGGGTGTGATCACCTCACTCGCCCCGTTTTTTTATGAGCAGGCTCACCGAACTTTGCCACCACGAAGCCGGCCACGCGGTGGCGGCTTATGTGTTGGGCGCGCGGGTCGAGCGGGTCACGCTGGCGCCGGATGATGAGCCGCAAGCCGCTGGGTTGGTGCAACATGCGAATTTGCTACGCGGCTCGGATTACCCCCACGACCGCTGCCGCCGAACCCGCGTGCTCGTCGAGCGCGCCGCCATGATTGCGCTGGGCGGTGTGGTCGCCGAGAAGCTCTACGAAGCGCAGTGGCTGTATGGCGACCGCTTGGCCGCGTGGGCGCCGTTCGATCTGGAGCGCTACGCCCACAGCCCGAGCGATCTCGTGACCATCATCGGTTACCTATCTCGTTACCAGCCGCCGCGCGTGGCGCTGCTCGCCTACCTCGCCGCGATCGAAGACCGCGCCCGCGTCCTGCTCGCCCATCCCCGCGTGTGGCCGGCCGTCACCGGGCTTGCCAGCGCGCTGCTGATCCACGAACAACTGGATGGCGCCCGTGCCCGCGCCTTTATCCATAGTTTCCTCAAACCCTAGGAGTCTTCTCATGTTTGGACTGAAAAAAGCCGCCCTACCCCCTGCCGTGGAGACCTATGTTCAAGCGCGCGCGATGGTGCGCGAACTCCCCGCCCAACGGGGCGCGCTGGAAACCGACCGCGAGCACGCCAAGCGCCAGTTGGGCGAGGCCCGGGACAAGGCAGAGCAAACCCGTCTCGCCATCCAGCGGTTTCTGGCGCACCACGGGGGAGAGGCCACCCTCGCGGATGCCGGACGCGCCGAGTTGCAGGCGCTGCGGGAGCGCCAGGCCGCCGCGGCGCGTGCGGTCGAGCGGGCGCAAGAACAGATCGCCACCCTCGGCCGCGCGATTGAGAAAAAGGGCGCCGAAATCGCGGATGCGCGGGCCGTTGCCGACACCACGACCCTGACGCTGAAAGACCTGCAAGCGCACGGCAAAGCCCGCGCCGAGGCCCGCGCCGATGTCACCCGCCTGCAAGCGCTGATCGATCAACAGCGCGCCGCGCTCAACCAAGGGCCGACCGAGCAGGCGCTGGCCGACGCGCGCCAGAGAGTGCAAGAGGCGCTCGCCGATGCGGCCGAGGGTAAAGGCGATGCGGCGGAACTCGCCCAGCGGGAAAAGGCGCTGGAGTCCACCCTAAGCGCCGCCCACAAAGGGAGCCACGAACGCGCGCGCGCCCAGGCCACGCTGGCGGGACTGGAGCCGCGGTTGGCCGCCGCCCAAACCCGATGCGCCGACCTCGAAGAGGCCTCGGCGAATGTGATCGGACTGTATCTGCGCGGCGAACTGAACGCGGCGCTTTCGGCGTATCGGCGGATGGCGGCGCAACTGGCCGAGTTTCACCACCACGCGGCGGCCATCGCCGAGCTACTGGACCAAACGCCCGGCTTCAAGGATCAAATCGAGATATCGGCGCAGGGCGTTTTCGATCTGGCGACTGGAAGTCCAGTTTATGATCTGGACGGCGCTCGCCTCGATGCGCTCATCGCCGAGAAGCGCCAAGCGCTCGCCAAGCTCGGGCTCGCGCTGTAATACCCGGAGGGCAGTCATGGCTAACAGCAAAATCCAGATCACCATCAGCGCCAATGAGAAGCCGTTCCGGCAAGCGCTGCAACAGTCGTTCGCGGAATTGAAAAAGTTCAGCAGCGACACCCAACGCATTGCCCAGCAATTTGCCTCTCTCTCGCAATTCTCCGCCAAACCCATCACGCCATTCAAGATCGATGCCGCATCGCTCGGCAGTCTGGATAAGTTCGAGCAGGCGTTCCGGCGCATCCAGCAAATCAAATTCGACGATGCCAGCATTGCCGCCAGGGTGCGCCGCGTCGGCCAAGCGTTTGCCGAGCAGACTGCCAGTGTCAATCGCGCGCGCGCCGCACTGGCGCAGTTCCAGGCCGCCCAGGGGGGCGCCACGGCGGGCGCATCCCGCTTTGCCAGTTCGGTAGCCGCGACCGCCTTGGGCTTTAGCGCCTTCACCGTGGCCGCACGCGTCATCGACGGCATTAAAAACGCACTGGTTGGCGCCGCGCAGGCGGCCGCCGAATTCGAGTCCGCGCAATCGCGCATCCAAGGCATTACCGAATCGCAGCTTGCAACCGCCGATGCGTTCCGCTTCACCGGCGACGAGGCCAAGCGCCTGAAAGCCGACATCGGCACGCTGCGGAGTTCCTACGCCGATCTACTGCTCTTACAGAGCGAGGGCATCCTCACCACGCGCGAGGCGCAGGCCATCCAAGAGGGCTTGGTCAACGTCCAAAAGCGCGGCGGTGCGAGCAACGAATCGCTCCGGCTGTCGATGACCGGCCTGAAGCAGATTCTGACCGCCGTCAACGTCACCTGGGAAGACTATAAGCAAGTCACCGAGAACTTGCCGGCGCTCGCAGGGCCGCTGGTGCGGGCGTTTGGTCAGGTCACCAACGGCGCGGTCAAGAATCAGCAAGACCTCAAGAATCTGT
>JAXMFZ010000075.1:0-9987 GCA_046347515.1 Gammaproteobacteria bacterium
TGACGCCTTCGGTCATATTCAGCGCATACTCGGCCTGAGCCGTGACACTCGCGAACAGCAAACCAACACCGGTTGCGACGGCGCGCATGCGCGCATGGAGGTGAGCTAACATGCCGTACTCTCTCCTAGAATTGTGAGCGGATTATAGTTAAGGTAAGCGACCGCCAGCTCCAAAGCGCCAGCGTGTTATTCGAACTCCATCTTGCTGGAGTCATAACCTCCGCGACAGCTCAATGGCAAGATGCTGGCGTTCATCCTCATTGAGGAACCGACCAACTTCTACGGCCCGGCCGTGGGAGCGAATCAATAGGCGGCTAGGATACCATTGTTTAGGGCAGCGCTCCAAGACCACCCGCGCCCATAATCTCGTCAGAATCCATTGGCGTTCGGGTTGGCGCCAACCTTTCTCGATACAGATCAAATCGACGCTGATCGAAATCACTTCGCGCTCATGACAACGGCGCGCCACTGCATAAAGTGCCCCCCATACGATGAGTAATTCCAAACCTGCGAACGGCAACACCAGCCAAAAACCTTGGGCGCTGAACCAAATCCCGATTGCTGCCAATACCATGCCGAACCCTCCGATCACCCAGCGTGTTTCACCCCACGACAAGGATTGATTGGGACGTAATACAAACCGGTATTCAGACCGCTGCGGGTGTTTCTCAATGTCGATCATTGAAGAACCGAATCAAAGTAGAATTTCATGATACGGAAAATTCAACAAGCGAAAAAGACGATGTCCAGCGCTGCCAAAGTCGGTATAGACGCGCGGTTGAGGAAAGGCAATAGGGTGCTTTATGGTCGCGAACGGTGGCATACTTTACCTGGCGCGCTACCGGAGTTCGGCGACGCAAGATGATGGTGATGTCCAACATCGCCATCCTGACTGGCTGATTTAAACAACGACAACAGCACGCGAGGGCAGCACTGATGGAAATCCTGGCGAATATGGATCCGAAAATCCAGTGGTTTGCCGCATTCCTGGGATTATATTGGATTTATTGTCTAATTTGGGCATTGAAAGGGGTGGCGACGAAAACGGCTACCGATTACATGATTGCCGGACGAGGCGTGGGACCTAGCGCTTTCGCATTCGCGGCCACTGCGGCTTGTTTCGGCGCATGGGCGTTGCTCGATCAACCGGGGCTGATTCATCGCGAGGGTTTACCGTATGGATACTTGGCACTTGCCGCCATCGCCATTCCTTTGACCGGCGTTTTGTTCCTGAAGCGCCAATGGTTATTGAGTGAACGGATCGGCTTTGTTACGCCGGGCGAGATGTTTTACGCTTACTATAAATCATTTATTATACGATTTCTTACGGCTATCATCGCACTCGTTTTCGCCATTGCCGCGCTGGGCATTCTATTGAAGCTCACCGCAGCCTTGCTCGCCCCAATGATCAACGATAGCCTGCCCATCGATCAGGCTACGCTCATCGTCACCGCCGTACTCGTGCTTTACGTCGCGTTGGGCGGCTGGCGCGCCGTGGCCCAGGTTGGCAGCCTGCAATTCCTACTCTTTATCGCTGGCATTGCCATCCTGAGTGTTACCGTTTATCGATTGCTACCCGATCCGCGCGCGGCGTTGACCGCCCTTTTCCAGGGTGGCGCGAGCGCCGCACCGTTGAATGCACAATTCATCACCATTCCTGGCGTGATCGACTGGATGTGGGACAGCCATGCAGCCGACGGCGCGGCATGGACCGGCGTTACCCTCCTATCCATCATGATCGCTCTGCTCGGCATCCAAGCATCTCCCGCCTTCTCGATGTGGGCGTTCGCCGCGCGCAGCCCTGCGGTATTCGCTCCACAACAGGTGCTGGTTTCAGCATTTATCGTCGGTTTTCTGCTATTGGTGGGGCCTACGATCCAGGGGTTGGGCGTCTATTTTTTGGGAGCGGACGCCAAACTCGCCGCCACCCACCCGACATTGGTCAACGCCGTGCTTGATGCCGGCAAGATCGACGCTAGTACGAACAGTGCCCTCGCAATGCAACTGATCTTGCTCACCGAGCGCAGCGCACCCTGGCTTGTCAGCCTACTGCTGGTTTGCGCGCTGGCAGCGATCCAGGCGGCCAGCGCTACCCATTTATCCGCCGCTGCGTCCACCCTCACCCGCGACCTCAGCAGCCGCAGCGCCGGCGCCGGCGCCGGCCAGCAAAAAGCCTGGAGCTTCATTTTCGCCCTGCTGATCGCGGCGGGTGCCGTCGCGCTTGCTTGGCTGCAAGAACCGATTGTCGCCATCCTGAATCATCTCGTGCTGGGCTATGGATTGCAGTTGTGGCCGGCGTTGATCGGGGTGTGTTGGTGGCCGTTTCTGACGGGCGCCGGGGTGACACTGGGATTATTCATCGGCCTCATCGCAGTCACCCTGACCGAGCCTATTGGGACGACGCTCGCCACCTGGCTGCTGCCGTGGGTCGGGCCAACACTCGGCATCGACCATTTGCCTTGGGGGCGTTGGCCGCTTGGCATCCATTCCGCCGTCTGGGGTTTGGCCTGTAATTTGATCGTCGCGCTATTGGTTTCAGCGCTGACGCAGAACGCCCAGAATCGCGAGCACCGGATGATTTTCCACAACTTCCTGGACCAGCACGCGGGCTTGTCCAACACCAAGAAAGGTTCGGTACCGCTCGTGTGGGTTCTCGCGCTGGCGTGGTTTTACTTTGGGGTCGGGCCAGGAGTGATGATAGGCAATCACTTGTTCGGCGATCCTGCCGAACCTGCCTCTTGGCTATGGGGCATACCGTCAATATGGATTTGGCAGGCGATGTTCTGGGCTTTGGGCGTCATCCTGTTGTGGATTCTGGCGGTCAACATGGAACTATCCACCGACTCCGAAGCCAATGCCAACTAGTAGTTCCGCAGCTGAGGGTGGAACTCTTCTCCGCCCTCAGCTGCGGCGAACATCAGGCAGGCAAACGCCCCAACAGCTCGCGCGCACGCAATTGCTGGCGTGCGTTGCCCTCTTTCATAACTTCAGCGAGCAGGCTACGCGCGCCTATCGTGTCATCCATATCCAGATAAGCGGTCGCTAAGTCCAATTTGGTTTCCACATAATCTTCCGATGCCAGCAGATCGTCGCGCTCCTCGTCGGCGAGCGCGAGTTTGGGTGCAGGCTTGGATTCAATGGGCGATTCAAAGCTCTTGGGAGGCGTATTGATCTCATCAAGATCAAGCGGCGAAGCATCCTGCACTTTGATTTCATCGAATGCGAAATCAAGTTTTTGTAGCTCCGAATCAGCCGTTTGCTGGCGTTGCTTGGCGGTTGGTAGCGCGGGCAAATCGTCATTGGTCGCCGGTCGGGACGTTGGGGCAGGCGTAAACTGGGGTCGGGTCGCGTCGCCACCGTCGAAACCCTTGGTTGCAGCCAACTCATCCAGGTCGAAATCCAAATCCAGAGCCCGCAGATCATCCGCCGGTTTTGCCTTATCTTCCACCCGCCCTAGCGGTGGCAGGGTGACGTCGCTGTTCGCACTGCTGGGTAGATCAAAGTCCAACGGACTCACCGAGCGTTCTGGACGCGCCACGGTTTCCTGGGGTTGCTCGAACGCCGGTGTGGCAGCGGTCGGCATGCGTCTTACCACAGTATCCTGCGCGCGTACGATGGTATTGTCACTGCCGCCAGGAGTTGTCTTCGATCTGGATGTTGGCGCTACGCCAGCGCCGCCGCCGAACAGCGGATGACCGGGGGCGATCTGGCGACCCATTTCCAGCGCGCGCTGCCACAAGGGGTTGCTGTCGCTGTCGAGTTTCGTCCGCAGCGCTTCAGCGTCCTGCACGAATTTACCGGCGTCTTTGGCGGCGAAATGTATATCCAGCAATTTGGCCAATAATCGCGGGTTATCGGCCTGCTCGGTGAGCGCCTGACGGACGAGTTCCTCGGCTTCACGATGATTACCGACCGCCAGCAATAACTCGATGCGCTCCATCGGATTGGCGATCATCCGCACCGGTCTGGCTTGCGCTTGCTCGGGCGCCGCTGCCGGCGGCGGCGGTGCAGGGACGGGTGGCGGGGCAGCGGTCTTGGCTTTGTTCGGGCGCGTTTGGCGCTTTGAGTTGGCAAATGGTGGCTTGAAATCTGCTCGTCGGCGCCAAATTCGTTTCGTCGCTCTCGGCGGCGGCTCGGCGACGACACCATCATCAACAATAACCCTAACAGCAGCACGCCGCCCCCGCCTAACATGGCGAGCTTTTGCGGATCCTCGGTCAGCTCGCCGGTCAAATCCTTGGTCCAATCGCCGAGCGCGGGATCCTTGAAGAAATTACGCACCGTCAAGATGGATCCCATCGCAAAATCCAATGCGATATTCACATAGCGCGAAAAATCGGACGGCGGTGGCGCGGCTTTGGCGGTTGTATCCGCCACGGGGGTTGGAGGAGTAGGGGCTGGCGTTGCGATGACTGCGGCCGCGCTGTCGTCCGGTTTGGCTGGCGTGGCGGGCGGCTTGGACTGGCTGCTTGCCGTGGCAGCAGAAGTGGTCGTTGGCGTGGCAGTGGCCGGCTTGCTTTCGGCCGTGGTTGAAGCTAACTGCGTGGGCGCAGGCGCAGTGGACGAAGAAGATGTTGCAGCCGGCGCAGTGCTTGGCTCGGCGGTCTGGGTTTGCGCCGAGGCGGTTGGCGTCGAATCCTTAACCTTCTCGGTTGGTTTAGGCTCGGTGTTGGATGGGGCAGGCGCTGGCCTTGGAGCAGAGCTGTGCGCCTGTCCACCCGCGCTGACCTCTTCGGTTTTTGGGGTAACCGGCTGCGTAGCATCCGTTGTTGGGGCGGCGGCATTGGTGCCGGAATGGGTGGGGGCAGTACCTGCCGGACGCGGGCGATCAGCGGGCTCGATGGTTTTTGCCGCCGCGTTCGCCGGCTCCTCACGGCTCGGCGTGGTGGGTGCGGAGGCAGCGTCAGCCGGAGGCGGCGCAGATGCAGCCTCCGGATTTGCTAGCAAGGCTTGCGTATCGGTTCCCGCCAACGCGTTGATGCGCGCTTGTAAATCGGTAAGCTGCGCGGTCTTCAGCTTCAGCGCTCCACCTTCGACCGCGACACGGGCAGCGCCATCCGCAGCAGGCGCATTGTCGGCGCCGGCGGAGTCTGGCGGCAGGAGGCGCACTACGGCTTTATCGTCGGGTTTGGGCGCGGGTCTCGGCTGTGCGCTTGCAGTGGCTACCGTGGGGGAACTCGCCGGCTTCACGACGCGCTCGCGTTGCTGGGCAATGGAGGCTTTACGGATCGAGTGCGTGCTGATTTCATCTGCGCCGGGCACACGTAAGGTCACGCCCGCATAAAGCCGATTGGCCCGCGCGGGGCGGGAAAATGCGTGGGGATTGGCGGCCATCAGCGCCTGCATCATTCGTTGCACGCTGATACTGGCATCAGGCCGGGTACGCGCGGCGATGCTCCACAACGTTTCTCCGTGGCCGACGGGGCCGTAACTCGATCCGCCTTCTCCACCAGTGGCCGATGACGGCGCTGCCATGGTAGCGCGCTGACCGCCCTCCGCCGTCTTGCCGCGCTTGGGGGTGGCGATGGGTGGAGCGACAGACTCGGCCAAGCGGCTGACTCCGCCGTCGGCGCCGGGCGGATCGAGCAACACGGCGAAATCACGGTTCAAGCGCCCAGACGGCCATTCGATGGCTACGCGAAAATTGAGCAGCGGTTCACGAATCGACTGCTTTGACCGTATCTTGAGGAAACTGCGGCCATCTTTTCGTGATTCAAGAACATAATCGAACAACGCCGGTCCCGCCGAAGATCCAGTGAACGATTGCGGTGTGATCACCACTTTGAGATTGGAAAATTCGCTGGGCTTGACGGAAAACAACTCGATATCGGCGTTCAACGGCTGGTTGAGCGCGGAACGCACGGTCACTTGGCCGACGCCTAGAGCGAAAGCCGTCAGCGGGGCAAAACAAAAGCAAACGAGACCAAGGCGCAGAGGTGTTTTGTTCATGGCGAGGCGCACCTTATGATGTTTATCATCCCTATCGAGCCAGCGGTGGCGGTATCGTCTGATAATGAAAAATTCACCGGCGCCAGCAACGCGGAAAAAATCAATTATTTAAGATAGTCCTTAATCAAGATTTCGGCAATCTGTACGCTATTCAAGGCAGCGCCTTTGCGCACATTGTCGGAAACCACCCACAGGTCGATCCCACGCGGATGAGAAATGTCTTCGCGGATCCGCCCCACATAAACCGGGTCATTGCCCGCCGCATCCGTCACTGCGGTCGGATAGCCGCCCGCTTTGCGTTCGTCGATCACCACCACGCCGGGCGCTTTGCCTAGCAGTGCGCGCACCTCGACTTCGCTGATTTTCTTGCGCGTTTCGATATGCACCGCTTCGGAATGACCGTAAAACACCGGCACTCGCACCGTGGTAGGGTTCACCTTGATGGTTTCGTCTTCCATGATTTTGTGGGTTTCCCACACCATCTTCATCTCTTCTTTGGTATAGCCGTTGGGCTGGAAGACGTCGATATGCGGCAGTACATTGAACGCAATTTGCTTAGGATAGACTTGTGGCTTTATGGGTTTGCCGTTCAACAGTGCAGCGGTCTGCGTCGCGAGTTCTTCGATCGCGTCTTTACCGGTACCTGACACCGACTGATAGGTGGCAACGTTGATGCGTTCGATGCCCACCGCGTCGTGGATGGGCTTCAATGCCACCACCATCTGGATGGTCGAGCACTGGGGTTGGCGATGATGCCACGGTTCTTATATTGAGCAATGGCGTGGATTGACTTCCGGCACGACCAAAGGAATATCGAGGTCGTAACGGAACTGGAGGTATTGTCGATCACCACGCAGCCAGCGGCGGCGGCTTTCGGCGCGTAATCGGCGGATACCGAGGCGCCCGCCGAGAACAAACCGATTTGGGCTTGGCTGAAGTCAAAATCGGCGACATTTTCTACCCGCAACCGCTTGGCGCCGAACGCCACCGTGTTGCCCGCCGAGCGGCCGCTCGCCAGCGCATACCTTGCCCACCGGGAACTCGCGCCGCGCCAGGATATCCAGCATGGCTTCCCCAACCGCGCCCGTCGCACCCAACACCGCTACATCGCATTTTCTGCTCATGATTCAATCCTACCGAAACAATTGAAGCAACTCAGCCTAATCCAAAGCCGCACCACCGCATCGCCCATCGCTCCGTGTGCCGACTCCGTCATCCCGGGACATGATATTCCGCGGTGCGCAATTTCGATCCAGCACCTGTCCTTACCGCGTGTTCATACGTTCAGCCAGATCCGCGCGCTGCAAAGTATAACGCAGCAGCATCGCCGCTGATAGAATCGTTGCCAGGGGATTGGCGACTCCGCGTCCGGCAATATCCGGCGCCGAGCCGTGGATGGGTTCATACATGCCTTTGCCGCTGGCATCCAGTGAAGCCGAAGGCAACATGCCGATGGAACCGGTGAGTTGCGCCGCGCAATCCGAGAGAATATCGCCGAAGAGATTGCCGGTGACAATCACATCGAACTGTTTGGGCGCGCGCACTAATTGCATCGCGGCGTTATCGACATACATATGGCTGAGTTCTATCGTCGGGTAGTCTTTGACCACACGCGTCGCCACTTCGCGCCACAGCTCCGATACCTCTAGCACATTGGCCTTGTCCACCGAACAGACTTTTTTGTTGCGCCGCATGGCGATTGAACAGGCGACTCGGACGATGCGCTCGATTTCCGACTCTCGGTAAATCATGGTGTTGAACGCTTCGCGCTCGTTGTCCACGGTGCGGATGCCGCGCGGCTTGCCGAAGTAAATATCGCCAGTGAGTTCGCGCACGATGATGATGTCGAGGCCGGCGACCAATTCGGCGCGCAAGGACGAAGCCGCCGCCAATTGTGGATAAAGCAGGGCGGGACGCAAATTGGCGAACAGTTCCAGCTCACTGCGCAGCGCCAACAGCGCGCGTTCGGGACGTAGCGCGCGTTCGATCTTGTCCCATTTCGGACCTCCCACCGCCCCTAGCAAAATCGCGTCGGCGGCTTTGGCGGCAGCCATGGTGGCGGCGGGTAGGGGCTGGCCGGTGGCATCATACGCGCTGCCGCCGATGAGCGCTTCGCCGACTTCCGCGTTCAATCCATGGCGGCGTAGTGCTTGCAGCACTTTTACCGCTTCCGCCATGATCTCCGGACCGATGCCGTCGCCGGGCAATACTAGGATTTTGTGACTCATCATGTGCTTTTTGGGTAGTTCAAGGTGGTATTTTCAGGCAATAACACTATTTTGAATCGAAAAGCTTAACGCGCACTATTGCACAAGACAAATCCTCGTGGCTAACGGGTCATTCCATCGGTCATCGCCCTACTGAACTGTCATTGTCCATATGTATGCGCAGAAAATCGCCAGCTACCCCTGGATTGGCGCAAGCGCTGGGATTACACTAGAGCAGTTTAATAAAATGGTAAGCCTTGTAAGACTTTGATATGTCTTCTTCAGACGAAGCGGGTGGCACCGAAGCAATCCGGGTAGTAACCGGCCAGAGCCGACGGATTCAGCTAGAGGCTATCGAATTGCAGGTCATTTCAGGGCCGGATACTGGCCTGAAAGGCAGCTATTCGCTGCCAATCCTGCGCATCGGCACCGCTCCCGATAACGATATCGTCCTCACTGACCGCGCGGTTTCGCGCCATCACGCGGAAATCCGCCTGTCCTCGGAAGGCATGCTGCTCAAGGATTTGGGCTCTACCAACGGTACGTTCGTCGGGCAATTGAGGGTAACGGAAGCTTACCTCGCACCGGATACCGAATGCGTGCTGGGCTATTCCCATCTACGCATACGCCAGCATACCGAAGAACACCGCTTCGAGGTGCCCTCACGCCAGGATCATCTCGGGCAATTGGTCGGCGCCAGCAAACCGATGCGTGAACTCTATGGTCTGCTCCACACCATCGCGCCGACTCCGACAACCGTCATGATCCATGGCGAATCGGGATCGGGCAAGGAACTGGTGGCGCGCACGCTGCACGAACTCTCTGGCCGCAAGGGGCCGATCGTGGTGTTCGACGCTTCGGTCGCCGATCCCGAAATGGTGCGCAACGATTTATTCGGCCACGTCAAGGGTGCGTATACCGGCGCCGCGGGCAGCCGCGAGGGTGCATTCCGGCGCGCCCATCTCGGCACGCTGTTCATCGACGAGATCGGCGAATTGCCACTGGATTTGCAACCGCGTTTGCTGCGCGCGTTGGAAAACCGTGAGGTCACGCCCATGGGTTCCGATCAATCGGTGCGGGTGGACGTCAGAGTCATCACCGCCACGCACCGCAACCTCGAGGCGATGGTTCAGGAAGGCACGTTTCGCGCCGATCTGTTCTACCGCTTATCGGTAGTACCCATCAAAGTGCCGCCGTTGCGTGACATCGCCGAGGATATTCCGTTGCTGGTGCAGTCCTTCATCGAGCGGCTTGGTCTGCGTTGTCGGGTATCACCGGCGGCGATGATCGCCATGCAGCGCTACCACTGGCCGGGCAACGTACGCGAATTGCGCAACGTGCTGGAGCGCGCCGCCGTGCTGTGTCACGGCGGCGAAATCCAGCCGGCGGATTTGCGCCTACCAGGCGTCCATTACGATGTGCGCTCGCATCCCATGGTTAGTTCCAACGCGCCGGTGACACCCACTCCGGTCTCCAGGCCGAGTTTTACATCGCCGGAAACGCCCAATATCGGCCATTTGCGCGACCTCGAACGCAAAATGATCCTCGATACACTTTCGCGCAACGGCAACAACAAAACCGCTGCGGCGCGGGAACTTGGCATTCCGCTCTCCACCTTGAAGCGGCGTCTCAAGGATTATCAGATCGGTTAGCGCGTAGCCGCTCTGCTCTGTCGTCACGGACGGTCATCTACCGCTTCTCTCGTTTTGGGCAGTAAATCTTCGCGCTTGATGCCCATCCTCAGCGCGATCGCGCTGGCGATATAGATCGAGGAATAGGTACCGAACACGATGCCGATCACCATCGCCAGCGAGAAATTGCGCATCACCGG
>JAXMFZ010000076.1:0-8594 GCA_046347515.1 Gammaproteobacteria bacterium
TCCCACCAACGGGATTGCAGAAATGCGGGAAACATTGTCGCAATCGCTTCGCCGGTGCGTTTGACCGGCAGTTCATCGACCGCCGCGCGATCCTCTTTCCATAGCCGCGTCTTGCCATAGGCCGCACCGCATCCAGGCAGCGCCCGCAAACCGGCGACTTGTAACTCGAACTTGGTCGGCAACAGCAGATCGTCACTATCCAAATATTGAATGAACTCGCCCTGCGCCAGCAGACGACCGGCTTCCCTCGCCCTGCCCGGTCCCGCGTTGTCCTGGCGCACGGCGCGCAGCACCGGCGCATGGCGCTCGGCCAAGTCGGCGATGGCGGCAGGCGTGGTATCGGTGGAGCCGTCATCGATAATAATGATCTCGATAGGGCGATAAGTCTGGGCCATCGCGCTCGCCACCGCCTCGCGCAACAGCACCGGACGGTTGTGGACGGGGACGATGACGCTCACCAACCCTTCACGCACGGCGCGCGGCACCCGCCAAATAACTAGGCGCCCACAGATTCAGGATCAACAGTCGCCAGGCCATGTTGCGAAAAATACTGAGCGCCCATGGAAACCGATACCCGGAACGGCCTCGCACGAAATAGCTCTGCATCGCACCGCGTAGCCCCAATTCATCGGTCCAGTTACCACCGGCCAGTATGACCTCGCGCGCGAAAGCGCGAAATTCCGCCGATTCATCCATCCAAGACATGGCGATGGATGCTCCGAATTTACGCCGTTCGATCACTTGTTCGGGCAGCAGACCATAGCGCCGCGCCAGTGAGCGCAGGATGTTTTTCTCGCCGTCGGCGCTGAGCAGCCATTCGGGTGGAATGGCGCAGGCGATTGCGGCAATACGGGTATCGAGAAACGGCACCCGCGCCTCCACGCTCGCGGCCATGCTGGCTTTGTCCACTTTCATGACGTAATGATTGGGCAATTGATTGCGCGTCTCGAACAAGCGCACCGCGTGAAACCAATCCCCCCGCGCCTCGCTAAGATAAGCGCGCATGATACGCCGAAACCGCCAGAATTCGCCGCCATGGCGCATGCCCGCATAGCGGCGATAAAGCTGGAACAGGCGCAAGTCGGTAGGGCCGGTGAGCGCCAGCGCTTGGCGGAAGCTGCCATAGCCGCCAAACAACTCGTCCGCGCCTTCGCCGACGATGGCAACCTTGACGCCTAACTCCCGGCAGCGCTGATACAGTAGATGGGTGGTGATCAATCCCCAATCGGCGAACAGATCATCGAAATGATGCGCGTTTGCACTCGCGGCCTGGATGACATGCTCGGGCTGGATCGCGATCTCGCTATGATGAGAACCGATATGGCGACTGACCGCTTGCGCAAAAGGCCGCTCGTCGATCGTTGAATCGGTGAACGCCATGCTGAAGGTCCGTACTGCGCCGCCGCGCGCCGCCAGCGCCGCCAAAAGGCTGGAATCGATGCCGCCGGAGAGCAAAATGCCGATGGGCACATCGGCTACCAGATGCTGCGCCACGACGTCCGACAATGTGGAAAATAGCCGCTCTTCGAGTTCCGCGCGCGTGGCCCAGGGTGATCTATCCAGGACCGGAAGCTGCCAGTATGAGGCGAGGCGAGGCTCAGCTTCACGGGTAAAGGCGGCCGTGTGGCCAGGCTCTAGCTTGTAAACTCCGCGCAAAATCGTTCGTTGCGGGCTGAACGTGTAGCCAAATTCCAGAAACTGCCGGAGCGCGATCCAATCCAGAACCGCCTGGAATCGCGGCAAGCGCAATAAGGCTTGCAATTCCGACGCGAACGCCACACCGCGCCCGCCGGCCAACAGATGGTAGTAAAGCGGCTTGACGCCCAGCGGATCGCGCGCCAGCAACAACCGCCCCGCGCTCTTACGCCACAATGCCAACGCGAACATGCCGTGGAACCGCGTAAGACACTCATCGCCCCATTCCAAAAACGCGTTCAGCACGACTTCGGTGTCGGTGGCGGACCTGAAACGATGACCCTTGCCAATGAGCGTGGCGCGCAATTCACGGAAGTTATAGAGCTCGCCGTTGTATACGAGCACTAGATCGCCGTCCACGCTCGCCATCGGTTGCCGGCCCCGCCTCGACAAATCGATGATACTGAGGCGATTATGGGCCAGCGCTATGCCGTTCGCCCGATCCATGAACAGGCCCTGATCGTCAGGCCCGCGATGCCGCAGCGCAGCGGCAAGAGCCGCCAATTCGGCTTCGCCGTAACGATCCGTGGCGCTCACCAACCAGCCACTAATGCCGCACATCAGCCGTTGCCATTGCCGCGTTGACGCAAGCGCGCGATGCGAGCCGCAATGGGCTGCTCCTGGAGTTGCCAATAGCGCTTGACCGCCGGCGCATCGCGGCCTAACGGCTTGTCAGGCTGGTCACCATGCCACAGATGAACCAATGGCAAATAACCGAAATCGTACAGCCTGCGCGTGTTCGCCCGCTCCCAGAATTCATTGTCTTCGCCGCCCCAGCCGACGAAATCTTCGTCAAATCCGCCGATCGCCTGGAACGCGTTCCTGGTAATCGCCAAGCTACCGCCGCCTTGGGCATTTTGCATGACGCTCAGCGGTGTCGGCGCGGGGGGTATGGCCGCTTGGGCGGTCGCCAGCCGGCTATCCGCGGGCGATAGATAAAAAATAAACCGCTTGAGATTGATCACCTCGAAGCCAAGCTCGGCAAGCCGTAGGTGGCGCTCCGCGTATACAATCGGGACCAGCAAATCATTATCATTGAATATCAATAGCTTGCCTCTAGCGAGGCGAGCCCCGGCATTGAATGCCTGGGCGCGTGAATAAGCCATCGCCTGATCGACAGGCGCATAATGATAACGCACCCAGGTCGGTAACTTGCAGCCGACCTCGGCTGCGACCGCCTGCTCGACCACGATGCATTCGCTCCGCACAGCTCGCTGCATGGCGATGGACTTGAGCGTCAACAACAAGTTTGGCAGGCGCTCCCGGCCACGGTGGCCGATCACGAAACTCACCTCGGGCGCTGCACAAGCCTTGGGCGCATCGCCAAATTCAATCGGGTAGTCCGCCAGAATCCGCCGCATCAGTGTACGGCCCAAGCGGGGCAGAATCTTGGGTGCGTGCAGGTCGGAGGTCCATTGCCAGGCGCAGCGATAGCCTCGACCATCGGGCGCTGCTTCGAGCCGTTCGTAGCGGTTGCAGAGAGCCAAGTAAGCCTGCCCAGGCCCCCACAACGCGCGCGTATAGCGCGGCAAATCCTTAAAGACAACACCGAGCAAAGCCCGCATCATGCCGAACGCGGCTTGAATCCCAAGCCGCGCTTGATGCGCGACAGTTGCCGCCAGAGCGGATCACGCCCAGGCAACAGCTCGCGCTTCGGAAAGCGCTTGTGCGAGACGGCTTCGGAAGTTGGTGAAGAAGCGCCGCGTAGCGAGCCTGGGTGCGTTTGCCTGCATTGCTCCTCGCTGCTATAGCGGTAGCGGGCAAGGTGCATTCCCATGCGCGCATAGCGGGCTTGGCGCGCGTCCAGACCACCGCCGCCCAGCAAATCCTGAACCGCGCCCTGCCAGTCGCGGGCGATGCGCTCGCGCTGCCGGTCACGCTGCTCGGCGTGGTAACGGTAACGCGCCATGAAGCGGTCGAGCCTTTGCACCGGAAATTGCAGCGCCAGGCGCATCCAGAAATCAGCGTCGGCAGCGTAGCTGAATGCCTCGCGCCAGCCCCCAATTGCTTCCATCGCCCGCCGGGTAAAAAACGCACCAGGCTGGGGAATGTATTGCAGCCGGCCGAGGTATGCAGCGAGGTCGAAAGCCTCTTGCACGTCCGCGCCCGTCACCCGCGACTCGGCGTCTATATGCTCGACATCGCCATAGACCAGCCCGAGGCGGGTAGCGCTTGCGAATGCCGCGACCGCCGCCGTTACCGCGCCGGGCATCAATACGTCATCGGCGCTCTGAATGGTGAGGATGGCGCCACACGCGCGCGCCATGCCTTTGTTCACCGCATCGACTACGCCGCGATCCGGCTCGCTGTGCCAGTGCAGTTCAGGCGCCGCGAACGAACCGAGCACCGCCGTCGTCTCATCCTGTGAACCCCCATCCACCACTAGGATTTCGAGCGGGCGATAATCCTGTTCGATGCAAGAGCGCAACGCTTCGCCAATATATCGCCCCTGGTCGAAACTAGGCACGATGATGGACACCAGCATTTGGCTTGGTTCAGCCATTGGTCTGCCCACAACCGCCGGCAACGAGCGCGAAGTCTTTGAGCCACGCTTCGACCAGTGGCAATTCGGCCGCCGGAATGAATCCGGCTTCGATCAGCGCCACATAACACCGATGCAGGTTATCGCCCCCGGCATCCGGCGCAGCGGACAACGGGGTTCGTTCCAGCGTCGCGCAGAAACGAGGGTTGTGCAAATAAGCGGGAATCTCGGCGGCGAAATCCGCCATGAGGCTGTGGGGATTGCGGTATTGCACCATGTCGGGCGCATGGAAGACAATGCCCAGGCCCCATTCCCAGAGACAGCGCTGCGCGATGAAGCCACGCCAGATGTCGGTGATGCGAAAGCCCACGAAACTCGGCAGGTAAAGCAACGGAAATGCGCGCGGAAACCACCAAGTGTTTTGACTGTTTATCGGGCACCATGCGCCAGCGGACAAATAGACGCTCGGCGCCGACCGAAAGCGAAAATCGCACCCCAACACCAATCGCCAGATCGCATCGACATCCGGGGCGCCATCGACCAGACCCTGCTGTACCGGGGCAATGAGTTCTCGTTCGCACTCCGGGGCCGCAATGGACGGCGCCGCTTCGTTGATGCGCTCCAGCGGAAACCCCCGCGGCCAGATACGCTCGCGCGAAGAGAAAAAACGGTAAGCATTGATCCACCCGTTGCAACACAAGCGCGCGCGGCCGTACTCTCCGCGCGCGGTCGCCAACCACTGGATGGGCTATTGTCGTCGTCGGTGTCGAAAATGGCTCGCGCCGAGCGGGCGATAGCGGTCAGATAACCGAGGTTTTTCCGTGCATAGTGGTTATCGGGTAGCAACTGGGCAAGTCGAAAAAGAAGATTTCTCGCTGGGCTGCGAAGGACAGGACTTCGGTACCCTCGGCCATGCCACGGCGGCGTTTTGCAGTCGCCCACGATCAGGGCCGGCTGCCCCGCCCGCGCCCCGCGGCGATCATCTGCAGACTGGCCGCAGTCGGCGCTTGAATGGTGGTGATGACCGTGTAGTTCATTGTCGAGCGCTCACGCACCGCTGATTCTTTTAGCACGGTTTTCAACACCATACAATCGCGCATGGGCTCGCGCCTCGACCACCGCCAAGTGCCGCAAAATAGCGGTTTCGAATTCGGCATCGCGTGAGGCTGCCCGGCCATTCGCCGGAAAGCCGTCGCTATGGGCGTACCCTCGCCCCAACCACCGACGGACGCCATCAGCGGCATCCAGGCGGCAAACCCCAAGCTTCCAAACGGCCATATACCGCGGCTTTCTCTGTAAGATGTGCTGCGGCGCACCCTCGGCGCGGGGCGCTCGGCTGTCAGCACCGCATCCAGCGCCGCACGCCAACCCGCTATCATCGCCACGTCGTCGTACTGATCCGGCCGCTGCCCGGGCGGCCCGGGTAAGCGTTCGCGTAATTCGCTGTTACGGGCGAGATCGACCACACAGCGCGCCGCGTCGCGATGCGCCGACCACGAACGTCAGGCTGTTGCCACCGGGCACCAGCAGCGCTCCTCGCTGGCGTGGCCGTGATACCGCGCCACGACAGGCACGACCCGTGCCGCATCACCTCAATCAGCGCCATCGGAGAGCCCTCGGTCGCCGACGGCAACAGCAAACAATCCCGAGATTCGGGTAGATCTCTCGATATAAACGCTCGCGGGTGACGAAGCCCAGCATCTCATACGCCGGGTTGCCGGGCATATCTACCAGCGCCGCGGCAGGGGCGGCCGGGCCGTTCCCCGCCACCGTGAGCGCGATTGGCACACCGGCCCGCGCAACGTTGGCTAGGATAGGGAGGAGGTCGAGCACCCGCTTGGCCGCCGTATCCAAGCGGCCAACGTAGCCAATTCGCAGCCTAGATGAAGGTGGTGCCACCCGCGGTTTTGATGGGGGGGGCGCGCCGTTGCGAATCCACGTCATCGGCGGCCCGGCGCCGCCGAAATACGCGCCCAACCCATGGAACAGTACACCGCTCACAACGCCTACGCCGCCGATGAGATCGGCATTGCGCACCAAATCGGCGAGCGTCCCGCCGTGCTGGGAATGGACGGCGGCTAGCACTCGACTCGCGCCACCGTGGCGGCGGAATTCACGCATGGCCGGCCAAACGTCACCGAGCGCTATCGGCAAAACGACATCCGGTTGTATAGCCTCGAGTTCGGCGCGCACCGCCCGTTGCCGCGCGAACGGGGTTCCAACCCGGCCGTCGAGCGGTCGCCATCGCCGAATATAGGGGTGCTGGCGCACAAAAGTCACCGGTTGATTGAAGCGTCTACCCAACGCCAAACCGTAGCGCACATCCCAACCGGCCCGCTCGAAAGCCGGCAACACGTCGGCCATCCAGGTCTCGATGCCTCCCCAAAGATTATGGGTCTGGCTCAAGACGAGTAAGCGCGGCACCGAATGCGTCAAATTCGTTCGCCGATGAAATAAATGCCCTGTTCGCTCAAATCGACGCCCGCGTACCCGTCCTCGACTTCGACGTAGCGTTCATGGAGGGGCCGATAGTGATCGAACAGGAACGCCCGTAGCAGCGTGGCATCGACCCGCAGCGGATGACCGGCATCGAAACGCCTGGCGGCCTGTCGTTCCACAGCGTGGGCACGGAATAGCTTGTCGTGAAACACCAACACAGCGCCAGGTCGCGACAGTTCCAGCAGCCGCGCGAATATCTTGGGGGCGTCGAAACAATGCTCCAGCACGTTGATCATGACGGTCAAGTCATAGGGCTCGCGCGCGGGCATCTCCTCGAAGGGTATCGCGAGCCTCGCGTCGATCGTCACCCCCGTGTGCAGGAGGCGCGGCTGCACCCTACGCAGCATTGCGCGTGCGTACCGTCCCCAGGCGCGACGGCCCAGCCAATCCTGCCAGCGGGTGGCGCCCGTTTCGAGAAACCCATGCCGATAAGTACAGTGGCGATGGTGAAGGTACTCATTCAGCAAGGGGTCGAGCAGTGTGCAAGCGTCGATCCGACAAACATTGGCGATCAAGCGCAGATTGGTAAATGGGCCACAGCCGACTTCCAGGGCGCGTGCATAGGTCTTGCGGTGCAGCGCCGCGTATTCGTCAAAATGCCTTGCATGCTCGTGGTTGCGGTCATCATCGGCGTGGGCGCCAACCTCCATCCAAGTTGTTTTTTCATAGCGCTGCGCCACCAACCAGCGCGCTTTCGGCACGCGCGGTATGCCCTCACCGGCCACCACGAAACGCGCGTCCGACATGGTTCGCAACGCCACCTCGGCATCTGAGCCCGAGTGGATGCGCAAATCGTCCCCGACGAACAAGAAATCGCTAGCGTCCATCCCTTATTCCTTCAATCACAAGGATGGTCCACAATCCTTGACTCACCCTCGGGTCTCATCGTCAAGCCAACCCCATCTGACGCTGAACGGCGCGGCTCAGCTCGCTCGCTGGGTCGTGCAATTGGGCGACGATGGAGAAATGCTGCTCGCCTTGCATTTCCCACACCACCGGCGCCGCGCCGCGATTTTGCCAAGCGGTCGCGAGGTCGTGGCTCTGCCGCAAATATTCGGGCCCTTCCAGTGCTCCTACCGGAAGCAAAAGCGACCCTTGCGCATGGCGCGCGAGCAGCACCGGGCTGTTGCGTCCAGCCATAGCCTTATTCAGCTTGAGGTCGTCGTTCAGATAACACAAACGGATCGGTTCGAGGTCATACAAACCGCTGATCCCACACGCTCCCTTCACCAGGTCGGCGGGCAAACCGGCGCTGAACGCCCGCCAGTCGGTCGCTACCATCATCGCCGTCAGATGACCACCGGCGGAATGCCCGGATACAAAGATACGCCCGGGATCGCCGCCAAAACTCGCGGCGTTGCGCCACACCCACGCCAGCGCCGCCCTACATTGACGCACCAATTCGTCCATATCGACGCTGGGGATCAGCGCATATTCGATGACCACGGTGGCGCCGCCGCACCGCGCGAACGCATTGGCGACGAAGCTGAAATCGTCTTTGCTCAGCGCTTTCCAGTAACCGCCGTGGATAAATACCTGCACGGGCGCGCCGCTATCGCCGGCGGGAAAGATATCGAGCCGCTCGGCCGCGCTCGGGCCATATCCCACATTCAAGCGGCTCTCGAGCGCCTGCCGCGTGTGTGCGCTCTCGCTCGCATAAAATCGCAGATAGCGGTCGAAATCGGCGACTTTGGCGCGGTTGTTGTACTCGCGGTCCAAAGCTTCACGGTCGTACTGCCTGAAAATCGCTTGCGCCATGGTTTCACCTGTATGGGCCAATCCCTGCTAAGGTTAAGCTTAAGATAGATCAAGGTTCGCCAGCAAAACAATCACGATGCGCGATATACCGTCCAAATTCCAGCAGCGGCTCGCCGGGCTGTGGAATGCCTTCAATCGGTCGGGCTATTGGATGGCGCGT
>JAXMFZ010000077.1:0-8278 GCA_046347515.1 Gammaproteobacteria bacterium
TACTGAAAAAGTATTAAAGGAAATCAGAAGAATTCTTAAATCGAATGGCAAGTTGCTGATGAAGGTTCCTTTTCTGTACCCGTTACACGATGAGCCCAGAGATTTCATGCGTTTGACAAGGCATGGTTTTGAAAACCTAGCACAAAAATATCAATACGCCATCGAGGAATGCCAGGCCCTCGGCCATCCTGTTGAAACGGCTGCTTTGCTGAGTAACATCGCAATCACCAAAACAGCGCTCAAGTGGCTGACTAATAAAAATCCAGCGCTTGTTTTGATGATTTTTTTACCGATTTTCATTGTCTGCAACAACTTGCTCGCGAGATTCATCTCATTCATCAGCGCATCGGATGATTTTATGCCATATAGTTATCGAGTGGTTTTCATCAAGACTTGAACAATCGTCGCTCACACTGCGAATATAACCCAGAGGAGGAGGCTTTTCATGCATCACCAAAACCGTCGCCCTATGCTCACCCTTGCGGCTACCGCCGCACTGACGTGGAGTGCGCTCGCTACCACGCCCGTGCCTGCCCAGGACAGCATCAAGATCGGCGCTCTGGCGACCCTCGAGGGCCCGTTCACCGTGCTCGGCGAAGACGGCATGCGCGGCGTCAAGCTCGCGTTGAAACAGCATAAAGACATGGCCGGCGGCAAGAAGATCGAACTGGTCACGGGTTCATCCGACGCCAGCCCCGACAGCGCGATCCGCGCCACCCGCAAGCTGGTCGAACAAGATGGCGTGCAAATCCTGATCGGGCCGCTGTCCGGTTCGGAAGGTCTGGCGGTCAAGGATTACGCCAAGACCCAACCGGGCGTTACCTTCGTCAATGGTACTTCGGCGGCGCAGGATACGACGCTGCGCGACCCCGCTCCGAACTTCTTTCGGTTTTCGACCGACGGTGCCCAGTGGCAGGCGGGTTTGGGCGAGTATGCTTTTAAGACCAAAGGTTACAAGAAAGTCGTGGTAGTCGCCGAGGATTATTCCTTTCCCTACACCCAAGTGCAGGGTTTCATGCTGGATTTCTGCAAGCTCGGCGGCAAGGTGACAAACAAGTTCTGGGTACCGATCGGCAATAAGGATTTTTCCACCATCGTCGCTTCCATCCCCGATGACATCGACGCCGTTTACGTCGCCCTGGGCGGGGCCGATGCCGTGAATTTCCTCACCCAGTACGAGCAGGCGGGCGGCGATAAACCAATGGTCGGCGGTTCGATCACCGTCGATCAGACCGTGCTAGGCTCCAAGGGTAAGCGCCGGGATTACATCGTCGGCACGCCGTCCGCCGGCCCCATCGCCGACAATTGGGATAACGACTCCTGGAGAGCCTTCGTCAAGGCTTATAAAGAGGCTTTCCCGGATGGTTTTCCCTCGCCCTCGCTGTTTGCCCACGGCTATTACGTCAATACCCTGGCGGTGCTGACCGCGCTCGATAAAGTCAACGGTGATCTGTCGGATAAGCAAGCAAAGCTGCGCGAGACGTTGGCGAAGCTCGAACTCGACACGCCGACCGGCAAAGTCAAATTGGATGAAAACCGCCAGGCCATCGCCGATATTTTTCTGACCGAAGTCGCCAAAGGCGATGACGGCGCGCTGTCCAACAAAGTGGTCAAAGTCATCCCGCAGGTGAACCAGACGCTGGGCATGGCGAAAGATGCGTTCCTGAAGCTCGGGCCGGTCGGGCGCGACAATCCGGATTGCAAGTAGTCCATCGCGGCTATAGTGACGACGTTTCCTCTCCTCCTTTGGGTGGAAGGGTGATCCGCCATGGTTGGCGTCGAGCACCGCATCGCCCGCGCCGGCGCGGCGCACGCCCTGCAGCTCGACGGCGTGAGCCGCAGCTTTGGCGCGCTGGCGGCGCTCAGCAACGTCAGCCTGACCGTCGCGGCGGGCGAGCGGCGCGCCGTGCTCGGCGCGAACGGCGCGGGCAAGACCACGCTGTTCAATGTGATCAGCGGCGATTTTCCGCCCAGCGCGGGACGCATCCGCTTTTACGGCGAAGACATCACCACGCTGCCCGCCCATGAGCGCATCCGCCGGGGCTTGCGCCGCACCTACCAGAATTCGATGCTGTTCTGGAGCCTCACGGTGCTCGACAATCTGTATCTGGCGGCGCGCGGCGCGGCGCGCTGCCGCCTCAGCCTGCGCCGCCCGCCCGCCGCTGATCCTGCGCTCGTCAATGCCCGAGAGCTTTTGCACGCCGTGCATCTCGAACCTTACGCCGACAGGTTGGTTTCCGAACTCGCACGGTCAACAGCGCGAACTTGAAGTCGGCATGGCGCTCGCCGGTGCGCCGCGCTTTCTACTGTTCGACGAACTGGCGGTGATTGTCGCCCGCCGAGCGCCGCGAACTGATCGCGATCCTGAACGCGTTGCCCGCTCATTGGCTATATCATCATCGAGCATGATCTCGACGTCGCCCTGCGCGTAGTCGAACGCGTCACCGTCATGCACGACGGGCGCTCGGCGAGGGCTCGCCCGAAGAAATCCAAGACGATCCGGACGTGCGCATCTACCTGGGGGTGGGCATGGCTGATGCCCCGCTGCTGGCGATCTCCGATTTGCATGTTTACTACGGCCACGCCCATGCCTTGCAAGGCGTCGACCTCACGCCCGCGCGGCGCGCTGGCGGTGGTCGGGCGCAACGGCATGGGCAAGACCACGCTGTGCAACGCCATTTTGGGGTTGGTGAAGGTCACCCGCGGCAGCATCCGCGTCGACGGAGCCGAGATTCTCGGCCATCCTACCCATGCCATCGTCGCCGCCGGCGTCGGCTA
This sequence comes from Gammaproteobacteria bacterium, assembly GCA_046347515.1. GTDB lineage: Bacteria > Pseudomonadota > Gammaproteobacteria > Competibacterales > Competibacteraceae > JAXMFZ01. The sequence goes on from JAXMFZ010000077.1 coordinate 2,779, forward strand.
CGTGCCGCAGGGCCGGCGGGTGTGGCCGTCCTTGAGCGTCGATGAACACCTGCGGCTCGCCGCGCGCAAGGGCGGCGCCTGGACCGTGGCGCGCATCTATCAAACGTTTCCACGCCTCGCCGAACGCCGCCGCAACGGCGGCGCGCAACTCTCCGGCGGCGAGCAGCAAATGCTGGCGATCAGCCGCGCACTGCTCACCAATCCCAAGCTCTTGGTCATGGACGAACCGACCGAGGGCTTGGCGCCGGTCATCGTCGAACAACTCGCTGGGTTGTTGAAACAACTCGCCGAAGAGGGTGAAGTCGCGGTGCTCCTCATCGAGCAGAATCTCGGCGTGGCGACGCGCGTGGCGAGCCGGGTGGCGGTGATGATGAATGGCCGCTTGGTGCATGAACTCGCCGCCGCCGAACTCGCCCATGACCTAGAATTGCAGCAGCGCTTGCTCGGCGTGCGTGCCCAGGACGAGGAAGAGGAACCGCCGGTCGCCGCTCCCGCCGAGCCGCCCAGTCAGGCATTTCGTGTGCTGCGCGCGGCAGATGCCGCTGAGATCAATGGTCAGCCGCCGGCAACCACGCCGGTTTATTCCACGACGCGCGCGCCGACTTTGTGGTCGAGCGCTTATCCGCCATCTGCTTCAACTGCGCTGGAAACCGAACCGCCCGCTGCGACCGTCGAGTCGCCGGCGCCAAGAGAGGCGCTGCCGCCGGTCGCTGCCACCGCCGGGCGTTCCGCCTATATCGCCGGTACCTTCGACACCAAGGGCCGGGAGCTGTTTTTCCTGCGCAATTGCTTGCAGCGGTTGGGGTTGCGCACGGTCACGGTGGATCTCTCGACCGCGCAGCGGCCATCGCCCGCCGACGTCGGCCCCTTTGAGGTGGCGCGCCATCACCCCAAGGGCGCACGGGCGGTATTCAGCAATGACCGCGGGAGCGCGGTGACAGCGATGAGCGAGGCGTTCGCGCGCTTCGTGCTCACCCGCCGCGATCTCGCCGGCATCGTCTCGGCGGGCGGTTCCGGCGGCACCGCGCTGGCCGCCCCGGCGATGCGCGCATTGCCAGTCGGCGTTCCCAAGGTGATGGTATCGACCGTCGCTTCCGGCGACGTCAAGCGCTATGTCGGTCCGTCCGACATCTGCATGATGTACTCGGTGACCGACGTATCCGGCATCAACCGCATCTCCGAGCAAGTGCTGGCCAATGCCGCCCACGCGCTCGCCGGGATGATCGCCCACGCCCGCCACAGGGGCGCGGCGTCTTCAGCCAAGCGCGCCATCGGCCTTACCATGTTCGGTGTCACCACGCCGTGCGTGCAAGCGGTGACCAAGGCCCTCGAAGACCGTTTCGATTGCCTCGTGTTCCACGCCACCGGCACCGGCGGCCAATCCATGGAAAAGCTCGTCGATTCGGGGCTGCTGGCCGGCGTGATCGACGTCACCACGACGGAAATCGCCGACCTTCTCATGGGCGGACGATGAGCGCGGGCGAGGATCGCCTGGGGCCATCATCAGGAGCCGTATTCCGTATGTCGGTTCCTGCGGCGCGCTCGACATGGTCAACTGGGGCCGCTGGAGACCGTGCCCGAGCGCTACCGGAACCGCAAACTGCACGTCCACAATCCGCAAGTCACGCTGATGCGCACCACACCTGAGGAAAACACCGCGCTGGGGCGCTGGATCGCCGACAAGCTCAACCGTGCTGCGAGGGATTGGTGCAGTTTTTCATCCCCGAGGGTGGGGTGTCGCTTTTGGATGCGCTCGGCCAAGCCTTCCACGATCCCGCCGCCGACCGTGCGCTGTTTGACGCCATCGCCCAGAACCTGCGCCAGACCGAGCGCCGGCGTCTTGCTGCGGCTGCCCTACAATCTCAACGAACTGCCGCGTTCGCGGCGGCGCTGGTCGAACAGTTTTTGGAGATCGTCGATGCCGATGCGCTTTCCCAGAGCAGCGCTGCTTGAACGCTTCCGCGCCATGATCGCGGCGGGTACGCCCATCATCGGCGGCGGCGCGGGTACGGGCTCTCCGCCAAATGCGAAGAGGCGGGCGGCATCGATCTCATCGTCATTTATAACTCGGGCCGCTACCGCATGGCCGGACGCGGCTCGCTCGCCGGGCTGTTGGCCTATGGCAACGCCAACGACATCGTGCTGGAGATGGCGCTGGCGTTGCCGGTGGTGAAGCAAACGTCGGTGATCGCGGGTGTCAACGGCACCGACCTGTTCTTGCTGCTCGATTGCTTTCTCAAGCAATTGATCGACTTCGGCTTCAGCGGCGTGCAGAACTTCCTGACCGTGGGCCTGATCGACGGCGTGTTCCGCGCCAACCTCGAAGAGACCGGCATGGGCTACGGCTTGGAGGTGGACATGATCCGTGCCGCCCATGGATTGGACTTGCTTACCACGCCTTATGTGTTCAACGAGCATGATGCGGTCGCCATGGCCGAGGCCGGGGCCGATATCGTCGTTTGCCACATGGGGCTCACCACCGGCGGCGCCATCGGCGCGACAACCGCGCTCGAACTCGCCGACTGCGTGCCGCGCATCAACGCCTGGGCGGAAGCCGCGCTCAAAGTGCGTCAGGATGTCATCGTGCTCTGCCACGGCGGGCCGATTGCCGTCCCGAAGATGCCGAATATGTCTTGCAAAATTGCCCTGATTGTCATGGTTTTTATGGGGCTTCCAGCATGGGAGCGCTGCCGTGGCGGAGATTGCGCTGACGGAGACGGTGCGGAGGTTTAAGGCGGTTGGAGCAGATGCGAAGATGAGGAAGGGGCGTGGCAAGCGCCGGTAGATGCTTATGGATCATGATAAATGAGGTGCATAGTTGCAAGAATTGCAACCCCGGTCTTCTCGAGATTGGCGCGGAACATGCCATCGATCAGGCCCACGGTCGGGAAGTTCTGCACGCCGCCGAATACGCGTTTTTATCCGTTCGCGGAATCTGACCGCTGCGCGCTGCGCAGGCGATCAAAGAGGCTACCACCTGAGCACAGCCGCGAGGATTGCGCTCCGCCCGGAAGGCGACGTAGGTTGCTAAACATTAGAAACTGCCGGAGGAATCCATGTCGGGGGCAACCTTCGCCTCAATCATCATCACCCTGATCCTGCTCGCGATCATCGTCGCCATCGCGGCTTATTTGCTGCATTGGCTGTATCGCCGCTCATCGAAAGAGGTCGCGTTCGTGCGCACCGGCTTCGGTGGGCAGCGGGTGGTGCTGAATGGCGGGGCGTTCGTGCTGCCGATCATCCACGATATCACGCCGGTCAACATGAGTACGCTCAAACTGGAAGTGCGGCGCGCGCGCGAATCGGCGCTGATCACCAGGAATCGCATGCGCGTGGATGTGGTGGCGGAGTTTTATATGCGCGTGCAAACGGCCGTCGACGCCATCGCCACCGCCGCGCAGACCTTGGGACGGCGCACGTTGCAGCCGGAGGCGCTGCGCGAGTTGATGGAAGGCAAGTTCGTCGATGCCTTGCGCGCGGTCGCCGCCGAAATGACGATGGAGGAGATGCACGAAAAGCGCGGCGAATACGTGAAACGGGTGCGCGCGTCGGTGGCCGAGGATTTGATGAAGAACGGCCTCGAATTGGAATCGGTGTCGCTCACCAGCCTCGATCAGACCAACATGGAATTCTTCAACCCTTCCAACGCTTTCGACGCCGAAGGTCTGACCCGGCTCACCGAGGAGATCGAGCGGCGCAAGAAAATTCGCAACGACATCGAGCAAGACACCCTGATCCAGATCCGCAACAAAAACCTGGAAGCGGAAAAAATCGCCCTGGAAATCGAGCGCGACAGCGAATACGCCCGCCTCGAGCAGAGTCGCGAACTGGACATCCGGCGCGCCGCGCAGCAGGCCGAAATCGCGCGCGAGCGCGCGATCCGGGAACGCGAGGCCGAGCAAGCCCGCGTGCAAGCGCGTGAGGAACTGGAAAAGACCCGTATCACCGTCGAACTCGCCCTGGATGAAGAGCGCATCCACCGCGAGCGCGAAGTGCAGCGCCTGGAAATCGAGCGCCGCCAGGCTTTGGAGATCGCCGAACAGGAACGGGCCATTGCCATCGCCGAGCGCTCGAAAGCCCAGTCGCAGGCGCAGGCCGAGGCCGAGGTGGCGCGCGCCAAGGCGGTCGAGGCCGAGGAAAAAGTGTTCACCGCGCGCGAGGCCGAGGTGGCGCAACGGCGCAAGCAGATCGAGCTGATCGGCGCCGCCCAGGAAGCCGAGCGCGAGGCGCTGCGCCTGCGGGTTGCCGCCGAGGCCGAGAAGGCCGCCGCCCTCGATCGCGCCGATGCGCGCCGCATCGCCGCCGAGGGCGAGGCGGACGCGGACAAGATTCGCGCGCTGGTCGCCAAGCTCCGTTATGAGATCGACGCCGACGGTACGCGCCAGATGAACGAGGCGCAGAACGTCCTCACCCCGGAATCGCGCGCTTCCAATGCCCGCTTGCGCTTGATCGACAAGCTGGATGTCATCATCCGCGAGAGCGTGAAGCCGCTCGAGAAAATCGAGGGCATCAAGATTTTGCAGGTCGATGGCCTCGCCGGTGGCGGCGCGCATCGCAATGATGGCCAGTCCGGCGCCAATTTCGCCGACAATCTGGTGAACAGCGCGTTGCGTTACCGCGCTCAGGCGCCGCTGGTCGACAGCCTGTTGAAGGAGATTGGCCTGAGCGGCGGCGACATCAATAAGATGGTCGATGTGCTCGGCGAAATCGAATCCCCGTCCGGCGCGGTGGCCAGCCCCAAAGCGGTCGGCAGGCTGACCGAGTAGCGCGGGCTGTGGCGATGCGGGCTAGCGCTCCGCGCGCGTGATGCTGAGTTTTTTCATGCGCGAGCGCAGGGTGCTGGGGTGCAGGCCGAGGATGGCGGCGGCGCCCTTTGGCCCTTCGATGATCCAATCGCTGGCGAGCAGCGCTTGTACGATACCGCTGTGCTCGATTTCCCGTAACGTACCCCGCTTATGAAGGTTTGCGCTCGTGGCGAACGGCGGATCGAAGGCATCGCCGAACTCCAGCAGTGGATCGCTGGACATGATCGCCGCGCGCTCGATCACATTCTGCAATTCACGGATATTACCGGGCCAGTCGTGGCGCTGGAGGTCAGCCAGGGCGCGCGGTGCGATATCGACGAGCGGTTTATTGAGTTTACGCGCTTGCTCGCGCAGGAATTGGCGCGCCAGCAGGGGAATATCCTCGCGCCGTTCCCTGAGAGGCGGGATGCGAATCGGGAATACGCAAAGGCGGTAAAACAGATCAGAGCGGAATTCGCCCGCTCTCACCATTGCCGCGAGGTCACGGTTGGTGGCGGCGATCACGCGCACGTTCACTTTGATCGACTCGCTGCACCCGACACGCTCGAATTCCTGCTCTTGCAATGCACGCAGCAGCTTGGCTTGGGCGGCGGGCGGCAGCTCGCCGATTTCGTCGAGAAATAAGGTGCCGCCGTCGGCCAATTCGAAGCGCCCTTTGCGTTGCGCGATGGCGCCGGTGAACGCGCCCTTTTGAT
>JAXMFZ010000078.1:0-7931 GCA_046347515.1 Gammaproteobacteria bacterium
GCCGAACTCCCGCGGCGGGATTTCATGCAGGCGCACGCCCAGTTCACGGATGTGCTCCAGCGAGCCGTCGCGCGAACCGGAATCGATGGCTAACACCTCGAACGGCCAGGGCGCGCGCTGGGCCAGCACTTTTTTCAGCACATCGACGAGCAATGCGCCGCCGTTCTTGACCGGGATGACGACCGAGGCTTTCATTCCGAAGCCGAAATCACAAACACCGCATCGTCCGCGCCGCCATGTACTGCCAGGCGCGTATCGAACGTCACCAAGCGCCCCTGGCGTTGACGCGCGACCTCGACCAGGTAGGCATCGTTCACCTGTTGATGGCCTAAAGCTTTGGCATATAGCGCAGAGTCGGCGGCGGGCGGGGATTCCCAAAAGTGGTGTTTTTTGTGCGCGATCATCGCTCCAAGCAAGCTCGCCGCTTCCGTAGGAGAAACTGCCGCCGGCGTGTAGGCTGGATTCGCCGACAAGCGGATGAAACCGAGATGGGTAAGCGCGCAGCTCGCCCATCCATGGCGCGCTTCGGCGTGAAACCAGGCGTGCGCGGCGTCGTGGTGTTGATGATTAGGCCAAGCGAGCGCGAGCAGCACATTCACATCGAGCAGCGCCGGCTTCACGGCGCCTCGTCGGCCAGCAGGTCGCGGGCGCGGTTACTGGGAATGAGCGGCGTATCGGGCGGTAAGCGAAACACCGGCAAACCGTTTTTGGTCGCTGTATCGGCCTGCGCGCGTAAGCCTCGGCGGACCAGTTGGGAAACCACTTGCCCCAAAGGTTTCCCGGCGGATTCCGCCAGCGCTTGCGCGGCCTCAAAGATATCGTCATCCAGGGTAAGCGTTGTTCGCATAGAATGATACTATGATACAGTGATACAAAGATCGCGGACAACATGACTTTACAGCATGGCCGGAACGCTGTAAAGCCAACGGTCTGATCAAAACCAATGAAATGATGGACTTTGCAGTGCTTTGCTCATGCTCTGCTCGCTGCACTGACTACTTCTTCAGCTTCGGCTTGTTCTTCCAAGGGCTTTCCAGCGGAATCACGCCGCGCATCCGTTCGCGCAGCTCATTGGTGACTTGCACGGCTTCGTCACTATTTTGAATCAAACGAGGTGTGATCAATACAACGAGTTCAGTTCGAGTTTTATTATTGGTCGTCGTACCAAATAAAGCACCAAAAATGGGAATCTTATAGAGTCCTGGTACTCCTCCTTTTCCGTCTCTGGCGGTATCACGGATAAGGCCACCTAAAACAATAGTTTGCCCACTTTTCACAGCAACCTTACTATTGATTGTGCGCTGCGTGAATGCCCTTTGACCAGTAGCCGTATCAATATTACCAACGTCAGTGACTTCTTGATCAATATCTAATGTTACAAGACCGCCCGCATTGAGCTGTGGTTTTACATCCAACAAAACGCCAGTGTCCTTATATTCGATAGATGCTGTTGTATTACCACCTTCTGTAGTTGTCGTAGACGACCTTACTGGCTGCTGATCGCCAACTCGAATCTTGGCTTGCTGATTGTCGATGACCATGATTTGCGGCGATGATAGCACCCGTACCTTCGACTCCTGAGCTAAGGTGTCCAACAAAGCCCGCACAATCCCACCGGCATCGGTAATAGCGTAGGAGAATCCTGAGCCCAGCAAGTCTGTGACTGGCTTATTGATATTTAGATTCAAAGAACCGATGCCCGTATGTCCATCAACGCTATTCTTAAAAAACCACTGTAATCCATACTCAAGGTCATCGGTCAACGAAACTTCCGCAATTGTCGCCTCGATCAATACCTGCCGCTTGGGCACATCCATACGGCGCAGTGCATCTTGAATTTTTTCATAACTTTGTGGGCCAGCCCAAATCAGCAAGGCATTGTTTTCGGTATCGGCGATGATACGCGGTTTATCATTGAGTCCCGGCCCTGTCCCTCCGCTGGTGCCGCCGGGACCCGACGGTCTAGCCGCTGCGGTCGGGGGCACGCCAGCTGCGACTCCACGATTGCCACCAACCGCCGCCGGTGCGCGCGTCGGCTGCTGTACAGGTTGGGCGGGCGGACGGTATTGGGGCTGATTGACGGCTTGCGCCTGCAACACGGCATCCTCTTCTTCCGTCAGTAACGCCGCGCTCTTGGATAAGCCGCCGGAGGACAAACCGCTGCTCGAACTACTACCGGTTGTGCCAGGGCGGCTCGTTCCCGACGAAATCTGCCCCGGCTGCAATCCGGGCGCGACACGGCCCGAATTCGAGGCCGCGGAGCCGGTGGTCACGCTGTCGCCGAACACTTGGTTCAGCAACCCCGACAGGTATTCGGCGTCGCTATTCTGCACTTCGTAGACATACAGGCGCTCGCCGCCGCCGCCGTCGAGGCGTTCGACCCAGGCGGTGACATCGGTCAAGAACTCGGACTGTGGAGTGATGACCAGCAGTGCATTCAAACGCCCGATCGGTATGAAGCGGAACATGCCGGCCAGCGGCAGTTGCGAATTCGGCCCGAACAATTTGTCGAGTTCGGTCGCCATCTCCTGGGCATCGATGTTCTTCAACGTGTACATGCCGACCGACATGCCTTTCAGCCAGTTGACGTCGAACAAATCGACGGTTTCTTGCAGATAATTCAATTCCTGCTGGGTGCCGGCGAGCATGATGAGGTTACGCACCGGATCGACCAGCACGATGCCGCCCTCTGGCGCGAAGGGCTGGAGGATGGTTTGCATCTCGGTCGCACTGATGTAGCGCAGCGGGAAGATGCGCACGCTATATCCTGGCCCCAAGCGGCTGTTATTCAAGTGCGGCGGGCCGTTGCCCGGCAGAGCGCCGGCCGCTGGCACGATTTTGTAAACACCGCCGGTGCGCACCAGCGCCGCGCCGTTCATGCGCAGCAGATTCTCCAAGGTCGGCAGCAGTTGATCCTTGGACAGCGGGCGGCTGGTTTGGATGGTCACTTCGCCCTGCACGCCGGGATCGAGCACGTAGTTCTCCTGTAACGTATCGAACACGACTTTGATAACGTCACGAATATCGGCGAGCTCAAAATTCAACGTAATATCGCCTTCGTGCGGCTGCGCGGAAGTTGCTTCGTTACGCGCCTGGGAATTCAGAAAATTGCCGCTGCCATGGAAAATGCGGATCTTGGTTTTGTTCTGCCCAGGCTCGGCGGTGGCGACGATGGGCGTGGTTGCAAGCCGGGGCGTGGCGCCCATTTGGCGGCGGATTTTCTCCGCGAGATCGCTCGGTTTATCGTTCATGGCGCCAGCGCCGGCATCTTCCGAGGTGGTGGCGCAGCCGCTCAACAACGCCAAAATAAAGCTAAGCAATATGGCTCTAAGCAAAGTTCTTCCCCTATGACAACCGAAATATCATGCCGAGGCCGCATTATTGATTGGCGGGCGCCGGTACGACGGGTGCGGGCTGTCCCGCCCCGCCGACACCGATAGCGCCAGGATTGTTGGTTCCATCCGCCGGTAGCGGCTGTTCGGCCTCTTGGTTCGGTATGTCCTGCCCCTCGATCTGCCCAGGCATACCCTGCTGCGCGCCTTGCGGTAGCGGCGCGCCTTGTTGTTGTAACTGTTGCAACCGTTGCGCACGCCTCAATTGGCGCGCGAGTTGTTGTTCCTGGCCCTTGGGCGTAGCCGTGGGCTTACGTTTGTTGCGCACCAGCGGCAAGTCTTTGGCGGTTTCGCCCTGCCGCAGCACCACGCTGTCGGCCTTGATGGTCTCGAGCTGCCAATTCTCCACCGCGTCGCCGGCTTTCAGCATCGACACCTTGCCGGTCTCGTCGTTTTGCACCAGCGCGGTGGTCGATTGCGGCGTCACCAACACCCCGATCAGGGTCAACGCAACCTCTTCCGGCGGCGGCGCCGGGGCCGGGGCCTCGGCCACTTCCGGCTCTTCCGGGCGCCGGCTGGTATAAAACAGCGGCCGTTCGATGATTTCCGCGTATTCGGACAATGGCGCGATCTTGAAAGATGCGACAGGCTGCTCGGACGACACCGGCGGCGGCTTGGTGGGTTTGACGGTAAGGGGCTGTACGAGCGGCGGCGGATGCAGCCATTCAACCCCGATCACCCCTGCCATGCCGAGACAGAACAAGGCCAACAACACGTTGGCTCGGTAGCGCGCGCGCATCGATCAAGTCCCTCCCGCGCGAATGTAACCGGCCAACTCGAACTGCGAGGTCAACTGTACCTGGGTCTTGACCTGCGGTGGGTTCGCGCCGCGCTGATTGGCGTTGGCCGCCGCCGCGGGGCGGACGCGTTCACGGATCGTCCGGGCGCGCAGTTGCACATTGTCGATGAACAGCAGCGGCTGCGCCGATTCGAGTTCATACAACACCTTTTGCAACGCCTCGACGTCGCTGTTCATCTGCACTCGGATGCCCACGCGCGTGAACGCGCCCTCGTTAGCGACCGGCAGGATTTGCGTACTGAGGAGGCTGCCGCCCTTGCCCTCGATCACAGTCTTGGCGCGCTGTTGTAGATCGGTCGCGGCCAGCGTGGGCGAGGATTGCTGCAAAAAATTGACCGCCGCCGAACTGTCCTGGCGGATGCTCTGGATTTGCGCCTCCAGTTCCGGCTTGCTTGCCAGCAGCGCGCCCGCGCGCTGTAGGCGATCCTGCAACTGCTCGATATTCTGCGCGTAAAAGCGATGCTTACCGATCCAAAACCGATTGAACAGCCCATAGCTGGCTGCCAGCGCTGCCAGCAGCAGTAACAGCGCGGCAAGACGATGCAAGGTTGCCGGCATGGCCGCTAGTCCTTGGTATTGCCCGCGGGCTTGGCCACGATCTGGGCCGCCAGAAAGAAACGGTCGCGCCCGGTTCGACCATCGCGCGTGACCGGCGAACGGAACGTCGCATTCTCAAAAAGCTCCGCGCCATCGACTAAACCGACCAGGGTGGACGCTTCCTGTGACTGGCCGCGGATTTGCAGTTCGTTGCCGCGCACGTCGATCTGCTCGAGCCAGGTATGGTCGGGCAGGATTATGGTGAGCTCGCGCAGCACATCGATCATGAGCGCGTTGCTCGCGCGCTTTTGCTGCACGAATCGGGACGATTCTATCGACTCATCCAATTGCTTGCGCAGCGCAAGCACGGCTTCCGCTTGGCGTTGCACCGCATCGGCCTTGGGCATCAACGCTATCACCACGGCCCGCTGTTGCCACAATGGCAAACCCACGGCTATCGCCGCGAGCGCCAGCACCGCCACCGCCAGCAAGCGCTGTAACCAGCGTGCGAACTGACCCTTGCGCGGGCGCTTTTCGGGCGGCAATAGATTGATGCGGGGATCGCCGCCTTGCACCGTCACCGCATCGGGCGCCAGGCCGGCGGAGTTCAGCGCGCTTAGCACGGGATCCAAGACCGCACGCAAGACCATGACGAAATCCGCCCGCAGCGTTCGATTGGCGGGCTGGCGTTCGACGACATGGACATGGTAATAGACCTTATCGCCCGCGAACGGCGTCAGACGATCCACCTCGAATCCTACGACTTGGCGCAGATTGGCTTCCGCCGCCAATGGCAAAGTCAGAGGCTTGGCCAGCGCCTTGTCGGACGGTAAGCGCAGAACAATCATTTTATCCTTGGTCTTGGGCAATCTTGCCGCCAACCCATCGTTATCCAGCGCTTGCGGCGGGTAACGGCCGATGACCTGCCATTTACCGCCTTCTTCCTGGGCAAGAACGATTTCATCGTCGCGCAGATCGATGACCAAGCGCGCGGGTGCGGAGGATAACCAATCCCGTATGAAGCCCGGTAGGCAGCCTTTGAGACCTGTGCCCCACCAATGCAGGAATCCCCCGAAGTCGAGGATGCGCGAGAGTTGGCCGCGCTTGGCTATGGCTTGGCTCGATTTCAATGTATCCCGTCTCCTCCCGTTATCAGGGGATAGCAAAGCGGTCGCGCTAACCCCATATTTCAATCCTCGCGCCAATCGATGGTGTAATAAAGCTGCTTGGGCAGGCGTGGCTGCGTCACCGTCGCCCGCACCGCAAGCGCCGTCCCCGTCTCTAGTTCGGCTTCGACGGCGACATGATACGCCAGCCCTTGCGCCGCAGCCAAATACGCGCCGAGTTGGGCCGGTGGCGGCGGCAAAGGCGACTGGTTGGCGATCGCCTCGGTGCGCTGGGCGATATACTCCTCCACCATCTGCGGATCGCTGCCCGGTATGGCGTTCAACACCAGCGCCGAGGCCGCCGCGGGATCGATCCCCGGCTGCCCGGAAGCCATCGTCAATGCGGGTGCAATGCGTTCGTAAATTTCGGGTGTCATATCCAGCACCTGCTGCAATTCCTCGACGCTTTCAAAGTCGCTGTCCTTGGGGGCGCGGCCAGCGGCCTGGTAATCGGCTTTTTCCGCGCCATTGATTTGCTTGGCGTCATCGGGATCGCGGAAATCAGCGATCTTATCGACCAGCGCCTGCGCCGCCGCGTCCTCGAGTCCGCCCGCCGAGGTCAGCAAGCCCTTTAGTAATTCCGGGGCTGCATGGTTGAGGTCGATCCTGCCGGCGGCGTCCACCACCGAGATGCGCACTTTGCCTGATCCGAATGTCCATTCGCGCGGACTGCCCTCGACCGGCCACGGATGGTCAGGGTCGGGTTTTTGCAGCATCACGTTCACCACCGCATACGCGACCCCGCCTCCGCCAGCGCGCGCGCCTGGGCGCGCTCGGCGACCGCGGCGGCAAGCTGGGTTTCGGTACGCATCGAATATGCGAAACTCCCCGCCATCACCATGAGAAGGGTGATGATCCAGAGCACGATCACCAACACGATGCCGCGTTCGCGTGGGCTTACCATCGGTTTAGCTCTCATGATCAATTGGGCAAGGCCACGATCAAATCCGGCCAATCTCCGCCGGCGATCTTGAGGCCGAGCCGCACCAAGCTTGGGCGTTCGGCGGCGTTGTCCCAACGTTCGCGCCACTCCGGATCGCGACCCAGCTCGTCGGCGCCGAAATAACCCAGGCGCATGTCCTCGACGCCGCCCAGCAATTCGCTGTCTTCGCTATCGCCGTTCTTGCCGCTGTCGTCTTCTTGATCGTCCGGACGATAAGGGCGCCAGCTCATGCGTAACACGCGGTTGCCGTCATGCTCCACGACTTCGAGGCGGATGAAGTACAAACCGCCGCGGCCAAGATAGGCGAACATCGGCGCCACCCAGCCCACCGATTCGGCTTTGCCCTCGAAATACACGACCCGCCCCCGGCGCTCATCGTTGCGATAGACCCCCGCCGATTGCCTGAGCAAACGGCGCAGCATTTCCTGTACCGTCCGCACCCGGTCGATCTCCTGGGCGCGGGCCTCGCCGCTGTCCCAGCTCCTCATGCCGACGTTGAGACCGCCGTACAGCACGATCAGCAGCAACCCCATCAGCGCCATCGAGATCAGGAGTTCGAGCAGGGTGAAGCCAGACGACGGGCGCGGCATCAGCGCGCGTCCTCCTTCGAGGCTAGGCGCAGTGTCTCCAGCACCACTGAACGCTCCTTGCCTCCCCCCTGCCAAACCACCTCGACCACTACCTGGTAAGGGGTGAACTTGGCCTCGTCTTGTTTGGCGTCCGCCCGCTCGTCGTGATATTCACTGATGGTGGCACGCCAGGAATAACGGTCATTGATCTCGCCCTGCTCCGTGCCCGCCTTTAGCGGTTTCTCGACGCCGATGGCGGCCAACACCGATTCGGCGCGCAACGCGGCCTGGGTGTATTCCTCGGCGAGCGCGGTGCTGCGCAGGCCGGTACCGAAGACTTGCAACACGACCCCCAAGGTGATGCTGAGAATCGAGAACGCCACCAGCACTTCCAGCAGTGAGAAGCCACCCTCTCTCAGGGGTAGCGGGAATTTCCAACCGGGCCGCTCACCGATACGCTTCACTGCTGCACCTCTTGCTCTTCGATATCGACGCGGCCGGTGAGCCAATCGACATTGACGCGGT
>JAXMFZ010000079.1:0-7536 GCA_046347515.1 Gammaproteobacteria bacterium
TGATGCAAATGCCGCTGTTTGTGTGGTCTTGGCTGATCACCGCATTTCTGCTGATCGCGGCGATGCCGGTGTTGGCCGGCGCGGTCACCATGCTGCTCACCGATAAGTTTTTCGGGACCTCCTTCTTCCAGGCTGCCGGTGGTGGCGACCCGCTCATGTTCCAGCATATCTTCTGGTTTTTCGGCCATCCCGAAGTCTACATCATGATTTTGCCGGCATTCGGCATCGTCTCCCAGATCATTCCGACGTTCGCGCGCAAACCGCTGTTCGGTTATACCTCGATGGTTTACGCCATGGCGTCAATCGCGTTTTTGTCATTCATCGTCTGGGCGCACCACATGTTTACCGTCGGCATGCCGCTGGCGGGTGAGTTGTTCTTCATGTATTCCACCGTGCTGATCGCTATACCCACTGCCGTCAAAGTGTTCAACTGGACTTCCACCATGTGGAAAGGCTCAATGACCTTTGAAACGCCGATGCTATTTGCGATAGCATTCGTGGTGTTGTTCACCATTGGCGGTTTTTCCGGCTTGATGCTAGCGATCACGCCCGCCGACTTCCAATATCACGATACTTATTTCGTGGTCGCGCATTTCCACTATGTGCTGTTGACGGGAGCGGCGTTCGCGATCATGGCGTCGGTTTACTACTGGATCCCTAAGTGGACCGGCCACATGTACAACGAAACACTGGGCAAGTGGCATTTCTGGTTGTCCGCCATCGGCGCCAACATTTTGTTCTTCCCACAGCATTTCTTAGGGCTTGCCGGCATGCCGCGACGGATCCCCGACTATTCCCCGCAATTCACTGGTTGGAATGAAGTTTCGTCGGTTGGCGCATTCATCTTCGGATTCTCGCAACTGCTGTTTTTGTATATGGTCATTCAGACCATTCGTGGAGGTGCGAAAGCAACGGATCGGGTTTGGGAAGGCGCCCACGGCCTCGAATGGACGGTGCCTTCACCCGCCCCTTATCATACCTTCGAGACACCACCCAAAGTGGCGGCGAGCGATGCTCACAGCTAGTGGCTGATCGAATCATCGCTTATGTCGAGTCCTGCCATGAAATTTCGCCCCCAGCCGGGGGCGAGCGTGCCTTCAAGCGATCTGCCGTTACAACAGCGGCGCGCCAGCGCTAATCGTCGTTTGTTGATACTGCTGGGGTTGTTGGCCCTGGCGTTCTACGCCGGGTTCATCGTTATGATGGCGATACGATGATCGATTCCCATCCGACTGCGCGCGCCAATCGGCGCACCGTGCGCTGGCTGATCCTCGCCGTCGGCGTCATGTTCGGCTTCAGTTTTGCCATGGTGCCCTTGTATGTGGTGTATTGCAAATTGACCGGAACCGGCGCTTACGCCACCAACGCCGCGTCTTTCAAAGATACGAGATTGGCGCAGGCCGCCGAGCGCATCGTCACCGTTGAATTCGTCGCTAGCCTCAACAACTTTGCGCCTTGGGAGTTCAGGCCGGCGGTCGCCAAGATGGAAGTTCATCCTGGCGAGTTCTACCGCACCAGCTTTCATGCCAAAAATCTGGATGCCACCGCGCGGATCGGGCAGGCGATCCCGAGCATCGCGCCGATTCAGGCTGCCGCTTATTTACAGAAACTAGAATGTTTCTGTTTTAGCCAACAGTCTTTCGCACCCGGCGAAGTCAAGGATATGCCGGTAGTGTTCCGGATTGATCCGGCGCTCGATCCAACGATTACCACGGTAACCCTATCCTATACCTTCTATCGGGTAGACCAGCCAAAGAGCTGATAGCCCCATATTCCTAATGAGAGAGAAGATTCCATGAGTACTCAGGCCCACAGCGGATATTACCTACCCCACGGCAGCCATTGGCCGTTCGTGGGGTCGGTCGGTTTATTCCTGATGATGTTCGGTTTTGCCAAAATGCTCAACGGCAGTTGGAGCATGGGGGTCATGCTGCTCGGCATGGCCGTCATCGTCGTCATGCTGTTCGGTTGGTTTGGCAAGGTCGTCGGCGAGAGCGAAGGCGGTTTCTATAACGACCAAGTCGATATTTCATTCCGCTGGGGAATGGGCTGGTTCATTTTTTCCGAGGTCATGTTTTTCGGGGCGTTTTTTGGCGCGCTGTTCTATGCCCGCAATTTCGACCTTGCGTGGATGGCTGGCGATTCGACCCGACTGGCTACCCACCAAATGCTGTGGCCGAACTTCGACTATGCATGGCCGACCAATGGTCCGGGCAGAGTAGGCGGCGAATTCGACAGCATGGCGGCTTGGGGTATACCTGCCCTCAACACTTTGATCCTGTTATCCAGCGGCGTGACGGTGACGGTGGCGCATTGGGGCTTGTTGAAAAACAATCGACAGCAGTTTATCTATTTTCTGGCCGCCACCGTCGCGTTGGGTTTTCTGTTCGTCATCCTGCAAGCCTACGAATATCATCACGCCTACAGCGAGATGAACCTTAAGCTTACCACGGGCATCTATGGCACCACGTTTTTCATGCTGACCGGATTTCATGGGCTGCACGTCACGTTGGGTGCGATCATCCTGACGGTCGTGCTGATCCGCGGCATTCGTGGTCATTTCTCACCACATCGCCATTTTGCTTTTGAAGCCGCCTCCTGGTATTGGCATTTTGTCGATGTGGTCTGGCTGTTTCTGTTTATCTTCGTCTATTGGCTGTAGCCGATTAGGCCGTGGGGCGCTCACTGCGCTCCAGGCATCACGCCATGCGGGGTTATCCAACCCAAGCCATAAGCGATAATCAGCAAAATAAACAACGCAAGAGACAGGCTGATACGCACTGTCAGCGCTCTAGCCAATTTTTCCCGGTCGCCGTCGCTGCGCACTAAGTGGTAAAGCGCCGAGGCCAAGCTGACCAGAATGGCGATCAAAACGGCGATCACAAATACTTTAAAGACCATGGTGTTTGCTCAGTTGGATGGACAACCGTCAAGTATAACCTAAGGTTGACTAGCAGTACGTTCAATGAAGCGAGCAAATTCCGCGATCTGCTTGATCAGCTGGTCAAATCTATGGCTTGTTCTCGCTGCGTTGGCGATGCTGGCGCTGTTGTTGAAATTGGGTTTTTGGCAGATGGAGCGCGCCCATGCTAAAGAACGATTACAGGCTGCATTCGCCGCCTCTAGTGCGACACCCGCCGTCCCCATTGCCGCGCTCGATCCCAGCGATCCAGCGACCCATTATCGCCGAGTGATTTTGCAAGGCCGTTACGACACGGAGCATCAAATCTTGCTCGACAATCAAATCCATCAAGGCCAGCCCGGCTACCATGTCTATACCCCATTCATAGCAGTGGGAATGGTGCAATCGATTTTGATCAATCGCGGCTGGTTGCCGTTGGGTCGTTCTCGGCAGGACGTGCCGGATGTGACGGTAACTGACACGACGCTCACGCTCGCCGGCCGCATCGGTCAGCCCGCCAATCCCGGGATACGCCTGGCAAGCCCGACGGGTGAGTCGCCATGGCCGCGCATCGTGCAATACCTGGATTACGCCGAGCTATCGGCGGCGCTTGGCTATCCGCTGGTTCCCGCCGTGATTCTACTCGATCCCGACTCTCCGCAAGGCTATCTGCGTGATTGGCGGCCAAGCTTCGGCGGTTTTGGGCCGGAACGGCATTATGCCTATGCCGTGCAATGGTTCGCGCTGGCGTTGACGCTGATGGTCATCGTAGTGGTCTTATTCGGCAAACGCGCCCGCTCCGCCTGTTGACCGTTCATGACCAACGCCGCCTTGCCCCGCCCAGCCGGTAGGAATCGCCTGTTGCTGTTGGGTCTTTTCGCCCTGTTTCTCGCACCCGTGGCGCTGGCCTGGATATTGGTTGATCATTGGCGGCCCGACCGCTTGAATCATCATGGCGACCTGCTGCAACCGGCGCAACCGGTAACATCCTTCACCGCGCGGAGGCTCGATGGTCAGCCGTTGGACAGCCGCTATTTCCATCACCATTGGACTCTGGTAGTCGCTGATCCAGGCGCTGATTGCGCCGAGCGCTGCCGTAAAGCGCTGTATTATGCGCGCCAGATTCGCTTGGCGTTAGGTAAGGATTTGGCGCGCGTTCAGACTTTGTTTCTTGCTGTCACGGCGCCTTCCGCGGATTTTAGCGCCTGGTTTGCACAGGAACACGCTGCGATGACACTCGCTGTGGCCAACACCGATACGGTGCAAATGTTCACCGCGGCATTTCCACCCGTTCCAGCCACCGACTCAAGGATATTTTTGCTCGATCCACTCGGAAACCTGCTGCTGCGTTATAGCGTCGACACCGATCCGAAAGGCATAATCCAGGATATGGAGCGGTTGTTGAAATACTCCGCCATTCGCTAACACGATCAATCACACTTCTTACCGCATGGACACCCAGACGCTTCCTTCCAGCCTTCGCCAGCACTGGCGGGATTATTTCGAACTCACCAAACCCAAGGTCGTGGCGTTGATCACGTTCACTGCCATGGTCGGCATGTTTCTCTCCACCACTGCCATGGTGCCTTGGGGAGTGCTGGTCTTTGGCTCGCTCGGCATTGCGCTGGCGGCTGGATCGGCAGCGACGATCAACCATTTGCTCGACCAGCGCATCGACGCCATGATGGCGCGCACCCGCAAACGCCCGTTGCCCAGCGGCCATCTGGACAGCCGTCAAGCGTTTCTGTTTGCACTGCTGATCGGCTTATTGGGGATGGCGTTGTTGGTGGTGTTCACCAATGGACTGTGTGCTGCGCTCACGTTCGGCTCTCTGTTCGGCTACGCGGTCGTCTACACTGCTTACCTCAAGCGCGCCACCCCGCAGAACATCGTGATCGGTGGTGCCGCCGGTGCCGCGCCACCGGTGTTGGGGTGGGTGGCGGTGACCGGCCAGATCGATCCTGGCGCATTGCTGCTGTTTCTCATCGTGTTCGTATGGACGCCGCCACATTTCTGGGCGCTCGCCATCAGTCGCCGCAATGACTACGCTAAGGCCAATATACCCATGCTGCCGATTACCCACGGTGTGGCGTTCACGCGCCTCCATATCCTGCTTTACACTATTTTGTTGCTGCCCATCTCGATTCTGCCTTACCTCATCGGCATGAGTGGCTGGCTTTATCTTGCTTGCGCCCTTCTGTTCGGGGTCCGATTCTTATGGTACGCGATCCGCTTGTTCAAAGATGAGGACGATCGCCTGGCAATGCCGACTTTCAGTTTTTCCATCCTCTATTTGTTTGTGTTGTTTGCCGCGCTGATGGTGGATCATTATCTGACCCGCATCGTCAAGCAGTTTTACTGGTGGCTGGCCTAACCGATAAGCGCTGCTTTATCTCGTAGCTCGCGCTCCTGCAGCCAATACAGCCCGGCATACACGCCATTGCGCGCCAATAGCTCACGATGGTTGCCGATCTCCACGATTCGGCCACGCTCCAGCACGACGATGCGGTCGGCAGTCTCGATGGTGGACAGCCGATGGGCGACGACGAACGCCGTGCGCCCCTGGCGGAGCCGTTCCAGCGCTTCCTGTACCTTGCGTTCGGATTGGGCGTCGAGCGCCGAGGTCGCTTCGTCGAGAATCAGAATAGGGGCGTTTTTGAGCAAGGCGCGCGCGATGGCGATGCGCTGGCGCTGCCCGCCCGAGAGCTTCACGCCGTTCTCGCCGATCAAGGTGGCGAATCCCTGTGGTAACTCGCGGATGAACTCCAGCGCATGGGCGCTCGCAGCGGCGGCAGCGATTTCAGCTTCGCTCGCTGCGCGCCGGGCGCCATAAGCGATATTGGCGGCGATGCTGTCGTTGAACAACACGACCTGCTGGCCGACATAAGCCATCTGCGCGCGCAGGTCGGCGAGCGTCAACTCGGTGATGTCGGCGCCATCCAGCAAGATTCTCCCCCTGCCGCATTCGTAGAAACGCGCCAGCAAATTCACCAGCGAGGTTTTGCCGCTCCCGGATGCGCCGACGATGGCGACCGTCTCGCCTGGCGCGACCTCGAGATCAATCTGGCTCAATACTGGCGCGGCGCTGCCCGGATAACGGAAGCCCACGCCTTGCAGGGTCACTTGGCCGCGAACTTGTGGCAGACGGCGCGCGCCGCGATCCGGTTCTGGCGTTTCGTCGATCAGCGCGAACACGCTCTCGGCGGCGGCCAGGCCGCGCTGGAGCTCTTCATTGAGCTTGGTGAGGCGCTTGATCGGCGCGAGCAGCATCGCCATCGCGCCAAACAGCGACACAAACGCGCCGACGGTCAGCGCGCCGCTGGCCGCTTGCTTCGAGGCCAGTGCGACCATGATCGCGAGCGCGATGACGGCCATCAGCTGCACCGCCGGCACGCTGGCCTCGGAAGCCACCGCGAGCTTCATGTTATAACGGCGCACCCAGTTGTTGGCGTCATGAAAGCGCCGCGCTTCGTATTCCTCGCCGCCGAAAATCTTGATCACCCGATGGCCTTGCAGTACTTCGTCGATCACCTGATTCAAAACACCCATGGTATCTTGCAAGCCCCTACTCAAACGCCGCAAACGGCGGCTGATGAGGCGCACGACGATGGCGACGGCCGGCGCCACCAGCAAGGTGATCAGCGCCAGCCGCCAGTTCAGATACAACGTCCACGAGACCAGGCCGAGCACCGCCAGGCTGTCGCGCACCAGGGTCACCAGACAGCGGGTCGAGGCGTTCATCACTTCGTTGGCGTTATAGGTGAATCTGGACAGCATCACGCCGCTGGCAGTGTCGGCAAAACGTTGATCGGGCAACACCAGCAGGCGCGCAAACATATCCTTGCGCAGATCCATCACCACCCGGGTCGCGACCCAGCGCATCGCGACCTCGCTGATGAAACCGGCGACGCCACGCACGATGAACACGGCGACGATGAACACCGGCATCCAAGCGATGTAAAATGGATCCTTGGCGACGAAACTGCCGTCCAGCAGCGGTTTCACCAGGGCTGGCAGCGCCGGCTCGGTCGCGGCCAGCAGTATCGTGCCGAGAATGGCGGCGACAAATACCCGCGCATGTGGTCTTACATAGCCGAGTAGGCGAAAATACAAGCGCTTGCTATTCATGACCTCGGTCAAAAGCTACAATGCGCGGCCATAGTAACGGTTTAGCGGCGGCTGCGCGAGGCGGCGCCCTCCTAGAGACCATGACCATTCCCATTCCCGCGTTTTCCCGAGCCCGTGTCTTAGTCGTCGGCGATGTGATGCTGGATCGCTACTGGCATGGCTCATGTTCGCGCGTGTCGCCGGAAGCGCCGGTGCCGGTAGTGAAGGTGGAAGCCAACGTCGAGCGCCCCGGCGGTGCGGCCAATGTCGCCGTCAATATCGCCAGCCTGGGCGGCATGGCGCGCGTGCTCGGCGTCACCGGCGCCGACGAAGCCGCCGTCATGCTGGAACGCAATCTCGCCAGCCTCGGCGTCGCCAGTGACTTGATCAAGCTGGCGACGCGCACGACCATCGTCAAGCTGCGCGTGCTGAGCCGCCACCAGCAGCTCCTGCGCCTCGATTTCGAGGACGGTTTTCCCGATTTCGATGGCGCCGGCCTGCTCGCGCTTTACCATCAACGCCTCGCC
>JAXMFZ010000008.1:0-111068 GCA_046347515.1 Gammaproteobacteria bacterium
CGTCGGTCAGTTCATCCGTGCGCTGCCGCACCAGTTCGAAATGAGGTGTCTCCAACGATTCGTTGGGAATAACCAAGATGCTAATTTTTCGCCTTTTTTCAATCGAGGCCAAAGCAGCGCGCTTCTCGTTCAGCAAAAAACTCGCGACTTTGACCGGCACCTGGACGACGACGCGCGCGGTTTTTTCTTTCATCGCCTCTTCTTCGATGAGGCGCAACAAGGCCAGTGCTAGCGATTGCACGCCGCGGATGCTGCCAAAGCCGTTGCAGCGCGGGCAGACCACATGGCTCGCTTCGTCCAGCGGCGGGCGCAGCCGTTGGCGCGACATTTCCAGCAGGCCGAAACGCGAAATCCGGCCGACTTGCACGCGCGCCCGATCCATTTTCAGCGCATCGCGCAGCCGGTTCTCCACCTCACGCTGATTACGTGCCGATTCCATATCGATGAAATCGATGACAATCAGTCCACCGACGTCGCGCAAACGCACCTGGCGGGCAATTTCTTCGGCGGCTTCCAGGTTGGTGTTGAGGGCGGTTTCCTCGATATCGGCTCCCTTGGTGGCGCGCGCCGAGTTGATATCGATCGACACCAGCGCCTCGGTATAATCGATGACGATAGACCCGCCCGAAGGCAGCGTCACCGCGTGCTCGTAGGCGGTCTCGATCTGGCTTTCGATCTGAAAGCGGGTGAAGAGCGGCGTGATGTCCTGATACAGCTTGAGCTTATTCAGGTTGTAGGGCATCACTTGTTGCACGAAATCGCGCGCGCGCTGATAAACTTCCGGATTGTCCATGAAGATCTCGCCGACATCGGCGCGCAGATAATCGCGCATCGCGCGGATGATGATGTCGCTCTCCTGATAGATCAGGAACGGCGCCTTCTTTTGTGCCGACGCGGTCTGGATCGCCTCCCAAACTTTGATCAGATAATCGAGGTCCCACTGCAACTCCTCGGCGCTGCGGCCAACGCCCGCGGTGCGCACGATCATTCCCATGCCATCGGGGACGTTGAGGCTTGCCATCAGGTCGCGCATTTCCTGGCGATCATCGCCCTCGATCCGGCGCGACACGCCACCGGCGCGCGGGTTGTTCGGCATCAGCACCAAATAACGCCCCGCCAAGCTAATAAAGGTAGTGAGCGCCGCGCCTTTGGTGCCGCGTTCTTCTTTATCGATCTGCACGACCAGTTCTTGGCCTTCCTTGAGCGAATCGCGGATGCTGGAACGCCCGGAATCGCTGTCCAGGTAATCGCGTGTGATTTCCTTGAATGGCAGAAAACCATGGCGCTCCGCGCCGTAATCGACGAAAGCCGCCTCTAAGCTAGGCTCAACACGGGTTACTCGGCCTTTGTAGATGTTGGCTTTTTTCTGCTCACGGGAGGGAGTTTCGATATCCAAGTCATAGAGTTTTTGGCCATCTACTAAGGCCACGCGCAACTCTTCCTTCTGAGTTGCGTTGATCAACATTCTTTTCATCACCACTCCAGCGCTCGACCGGATCCATTGCGCGTCTGTTGTCGCCGGTAACTCGCGTGGATGGGGCAGGACGGGGCTTGCGGCTGCATTCCAAGGATAAAGTAGTAATCGGAGCAGCTAGGTCAAGCCAACACACGGATTCTGCGCCATTAAACAATGGACGAGGGAGCGCAGTTCTTCATCGCTCTGAAAAATAGTCCCAAGGGTCGAGCGACGATTAAACCCTTTATCGACATCGCCGTCATAGTACGGCGCGTATCCTGGAAACCTTGTCTAATGCAAAAGCTCAGACTGGCGCCGGCCTACAAGACTAAAGTGGCGACAACTAAAATCACTATACCAACCAAACCACATTGTTGCAATTGGACAACGCCACCATTGCATCGCGCTTGTCATCAAGGTTGCAGGCGTTCGATCAACCACCTGCCCGCCGCCCGCCGATAGCACAGGCGGTCATGCAAGCGCCCGGAACGGCCCTGCCAGAATTCGAACAGCGCCGGTGCGACGCAGTAACCCCCCCAATACTCCGGCATGGGAATGGCGTCGTCCGGGTGGCGCGCGTCGAGTTCGCGAAAGCGCGCGTCCAAGATTTCGCGGTTCGCCACCGGCGCGCTTTGCTGCGATGCCAGCGCGCCAATCCGACTCGCGCGCGGGCGGGTGTTGAAATAGGCTTCGGCTTGAGCGCGCGAGGTTTGGCTTACCGTACCCTCGATTCGTACTTGGCGTTCCAGTTCCTTCCACAAAAACACCAGCGCCGCGCGTGGATTGGCCGCTAGCTGCCGGCCTGTGGCGCTCTGGTAGTTGGTGTAGAACACAAAGCCCTGGTCGTCGAAGCTTTTCAGCAGCACAATCCGCGCCGCCGGCGCGCCGTCGGGAGCGACGGTGGCAAGCGTCATCGCATTAGGTTCGGGTAACTGCGCGCTGACGGCTTCATGCCACCAGCGTCCGAATTGCTTGAAGGGATCAGGGGCGACGCTCTGTTCGGTGAGCGCCGCAAGGCTGTAGTCGCGGCGCAGATCGGCAAGCGATTGGGTCATATTCAAACTCCCGCTGTTGCGCGGTTGGCTAGGCTTTGCAGATGTTCGCAGTCGTTCAACGACGTCACGGTCCATGGCGGTGTGGCTTCGACCACGGTCAATGAAGCGTTATTGAAGAACGTGGGCGTGAGATGGATCCCGACCGGCGGGCGCAAATGGCGCAGTGCGAGCGAATAGCACACCAAGCCGTGGGTGACGACTGCGATATTACCGGCATCATCCGCCACCCGGTGGCGCAGCCCGGCCCAGGCGCGCTCGACACGCTGATGAAAAACGTTCCACGATTCGCCGCCGGGCGGTACGAGGTCGAGACGATAGGCGTCGCCGACCTCGGCGTGCGGGCGCCCGCGCAGATCGCCAAAGTGACGCTCGCGTAGCTGCTCATCCTGTTCCAGCGCTGCGCCAGTCGCCGCGTGCAGCCGTTCGGCGGTCATCAGCGCGCGCCGGTAATCGCTCACCACGATACGCGTTACCGCCATCCCAGCCAGGCGCTCGCCGAGCAGTTCCGCTTGGCGGATGCCGCGCTCGCTGAGCGGCGTATCCGGTAACTGAATAATACGCGCAGCATTCCAAGCGGTCTCGCCATGACGGATAATGAACAGCGCCATTCCGAACTCCGATGATTATCGTTGGTCAATGCCCTGCACATGGTAAGCGAGGACAACCCACCGTGCTAGCCAATCTGCCCGTTTCCAGTTTGTTGCTGTCGCTCCGCGAGACCATGCCGATCACCGCGACCGAATTCAAGCTCGGCGCGGGCACCGGCCTGGTCATCGTCGATGAAGTCAACGGTTTCGCCAGCGTGGGCGGCGGCAATCTCGCCCCACCGGCGGAGAATCCGCAGGTCAGCGCGATGGTCGCCGAAACCGAGCGCTTGGCCCGTGCCTTCAGCGGGCGCGGGTTGCCGGTGTTTGCTTTTCTCGACACCCATGAGCCGGGTAAACCGGAGCCGCCCTATCCGCCCCATTGCGAGCGCGGCACGGGCGAGGAGAATCTGGTGCCGGAACTGGCGTGGTTGGAGCACGATCCGCACGTCACCCTGGTGCGCAAGGACTGCATCAATGGCTTCGTCGGCGCGATCCAGCACGACGGCCGCAACCAAGTGGTCGAATGGGTGAACCGCCATCGGTTGGATACGGTGCTGGTGGTCGGCATTTGCACCGACATCTGCGTGATGGATTTCGTCCTGACTTTTTTATCCGCGCGCAACCACGGCATGATGCCGAGCCTCAAGGATATCGTGGTCTACGAGGGCGGCTGCGCCACCTATGACTTGCCGCGCGGGACGGCGGAGAAACTCGGCTATGGCGCGAGCGCCGCGCACCCGCAAGATGTCACGCACTATATGGGGCTGTACTTCATGGCCTCGCGTGGTGCGCGGATCGCCGATCGAATCGCGATTCCCGCGCATTGAACAGGGTCAGGGAGTGGCCCACAGCACCATCTGGGTGCAGCGAAAATAGGCGATGATCCGGCCCTTCGCCGCATCCTCGATCTCGGCGTCCCACACCTGGGTGGTGCGTCCGAGGTGCAGCGCGCGGGCGATGCAGGTGATGACCCCGGCGCGCACGGTGCCGGTAAAATTACTCTTGAGTTCGATGGTGGTGAAGCCTTTCGCGCCCTCGGGAAGATGCGCGAAAGCGCCATAGCCGCAAGTGGTGTCGGCGAGCGCGACGAGGGTCGCGGCGTGCAGATAGCCATTCGGCGCGAGCAGGGCGGGCCGCACCGTGAGCTGGCTGCGCAACACGCCGGCTTCGATCGCGGTGATTTCCATCCCGACCAGTTCCGGCAGCCGGCCTTGATTCAACTGGTTGAGTTCGGCGACGGAAAGTGTAGGTTGATCGGCCATCGCGGCGTCTCCTTTGCAGTGCCAATTCTTTCAGCGTAACCGCACCGCCAGCCCGAGCGCCAGCAGCATCGCCAACAATGTGCAGGCGCCGAACAGCGGGCCGGACGCATCCCATGAGCCCAGCCGTTTGACCGCTTCCGCCATCAGCACCGGGCCGAGCAACACGCCGCAGTTGCGCCCGGTCATGATGATCGCGAACGCGGAAGCCGAGCGCCGCGACTCCACCAGGCGGCTGGGCAGGGCGAACAGGCAGGTGGGCGTGATCCCGGCGCCGACGCCGTAGGCGATCAGCGATACGAGGCCGGTGAGTCCACCGCCGGTGACCGGCAACGACAGCCAAACCGCTGCTTGTAATGCCAGACTCCAGGCCAGCATTGGGCCTACTGCAAAACCAGCCCGTAACAACGCGCCGCCGATCAGATTGAACACCAATACCAGCGCCACCGGCAGCGCATAGCCCGCCAGCGCGCCGTTCAAGCTGAAGCCATGGACATCGACCAGATACTGCGGCAGCCAGGTCATGTAAGCGAAAAATTCGGTGCTCCACAAAAAGAAAATGAGCGCGCTAAGAAGCAAACCCAGGCGTTGGGTGGGAGTCAAGGTCGGAGCGTCGCCCGCCCCGCTGGCGGGGCGGGCGTTCAGCGCGGAATGCCCCGCGTGGTTTAGATACAAGGTCCACAGCGCGAGTCCGGCGGTGGCGAACAAGCCAAACCACCACAGGCTTTGCCAGCCGAAGCGGGCGAGCGCGACAGGGGCGCTCAAGATGGCGATCAGTTGCCCGGCTGGTATCCATGCCGCGGTGAGGCCGATGACCAACGGCAGATGGTGCGCGCTGGCATTGCGATTCGCCAACACCGGCCCGGCAATGGCGAACAAGGCGAACGCTATGCCTTCCAAGCCGCGCGCCACTAACATCGTACCGCCTGCCTGCGGCCACGTCAGGCCCAGCAGATTGCCGAATGCCATCAGCGCCAGCGCGCCCAGAATCAAACGCGCCTGGTCGTGGCGTTCGAGCAACCTGCCGGCCAGCACCGAAAACGCCAGTCCGGCGACCGCATAAATCGACATGAAGCCACCGGCCAGGGTACGGTCGTAGCCATATTCAGCCAGCAAGGCCGGCAGCACCGCCGGCAGTTTGAATTGCTGATAGGCGGCGAAAGCGGCGAGCGCCAGGCCGAAGCCGACCGCCGCCCAATCGGTGGATTTGCTGTCCAAGCGCGATGCCGGATGCGGGCATCCGGCGGGGGAGCGGCGTCAGTCGTTCAGCAGCAAATGGATCAGGCTGGAGGTATCCCAGCGCTTGCCGCCACGCGCCTCGACCTGGGCATAGAACTGATCGATGAGGGCGGTGGCGGGCAGCCGCGCGCCGGTGGCGCGCGCCTGTTCGAGGCAAATGCGCAAATCCTTGCGCATCCACTGCACCGCGAAGCCAAAGTTGAATTCATTCTTGATCATGGTGCGGCCGCGATTTTCCATCTGCCAGGATTGCGCCGCGCCCTTGGAGATCACGTCCAGCACCCGACTCGTGTCGAGCCCCGCTTTCTCGCTGAACGCGAGCGCCTCGGATAGGCCTTGCAGCAGGCCGGCGATGGCGATCTGGTTGACCATCTTGGTGAGCTGGCCGGCGCCCGCCGCGCCCATCAGGGTGACCGCGCGGGCGTAGCTGTCGATGACCGGCTTGGCGATATTGAACGCCGCTTCGTCGCCGCCGACCATGACCGTCAAC
This sequence comes from Gammaproteobacteria bacterium, assembly GCA_046347515.1. Classification (GTDB taxonomy): domain Bacteria; phylum Pseudomonadota; class Gammaproteobacteria; order Competibacterales; family Competibacteraceae; genus JAXMFZ01. The sequence continues at coordinate 6,087 of JAXMFZ010000008.1, forward strand.
GCGCCATTCACCGCGCCCGCCTGGCCGCCGGATACCGGCGCGTCGAGGAATTGCACGCCGCGCTGCCCGGCCGCGCCGTACAGTTCGCGCGCCACGCTGGCCGAGGCCGTGGTGTTGTCGATCAGGATGGCGCCGCGCTTGGCGCCCGCCAGGATGCCGTCGCCGCCCTGGTAAATGGACCGCAGATCATCGTCGTTGCCAACGCAGGAAAACACGAAGTCGCAACCCGCCGCGGCCTTAGCCGGGGTGGGCGCCGATTGCCCGCCATAAGTCTGCACCCACTGCGCGGCTTTATCGGTGCTACGATTGTAGACGGTGACGTTGTGCCCGCCTTTTTTCGCCAAATGGCCGGCCATCGGAAAACCCATCACGCCAAGCCCGATGAACGCGACTTTGAATTGCTCCGCCATGCTCGTATGCCCCTGCTCGTGTAGTTGCCAGGCGCTAATGATAGTCGCTCGCGGCTCAATCGGCGATGCGGGCGAAGATGATCTCGCGCTGGCGTAAGCCGCTCAGGAGATCGATGTAATCGGGGTGATCGGGGGCGATCAAACCGTGGCGGATCAGAAAATCGATCACCACCAGCGCGCAGTTGAATTTGAAATCCTCGCTGTCGCGCACCGTATTGATGACTTGCTCGATCGGCCACAGAAAGAACTCCTCGACTTCGCCGTCGGTATTGACCGGCACGAAATCGGGCGGTAATTCCAGATCGTAGTTGAACAGCACATCCGGGCGCAGGCCGTGCTCGACTTCCAGGCAGTAGCTCACCGCGCCGACCGGCAGCGCGCGCGCCGCGAGTTCCGCGGGGATGGCGGCTTCCTCGGCGCATTCCTTGATGAGATTGTCCTGGAGGCCGATGCCGACAGGTTGCCCGCCGGCGACCAGTTGGTCGAGTTTGCCGGGTGCGGTGGGTTTGTTCAGGGCGCGCCGCCCGATCCACATTTTGAGGCCGTCCGGGGTGCGCACATAGCCGTTCAAATGCACACCATAGCCGCACACGCCGAACAGCGGAATGGCGGCGCGTTCCATCGCCAACAAAGGCGGATCGGTGAACGCGCGGTTTACCGCGTAGCGCTCGCCGCGCCAGTGCTGAAACAAGCCGTCGCCATAAAGCTTCTCGATGACCCCTTGAACCGCGGCGCTGCGCTCGGTTGCCGGTGTATCGCCATGATCCAGCGCGGAGGCCAAGCGCACCTCGTGCGCGGTAACCGCGAACACCGCCGGCCAGTGGCGCAAGCGTTCCGCGAAAGCGTGACGAATAAAGCCCACGCGCTGGCCGGCGACGCGAAACACGCGAAAGCCATGGATATCATGCCGGTTCGCCTCGCGGATGCGATCGCGAAAACTCATCGGCGTGCGGATGCCAAGTTTAACATCGACTTACGCCGACATGGTCGGGTTCAATCTTCGAGCTAGGGGTATGGGAATGCGCTCGGGGGCTTGCTCCACGGCGCATAAAACGCCAGGACATGGCTGTCGCGCGGATCTACCGCCAGCCGGCAAGTCGCGCTCGCGAACGAACCGTGCGACCAGTGCCGCCATCCGTTGCCGAGGACGACGGCGATGCCGTCCTCGATCACCGGCAGTGCGCGCCACTGGCCGCGCGCGTTGCAGGTTTGCAAGCGACTTGGCCGATCCGTATAGAGCAATGTCAAACCGCTGGCGTGAAAGGGTTCACCGTCCGACGCGCCAGGTTCCGTGGCGGCCAGATCGGCTGGCGTGAAATGGCTCTTGGCGGCGCAATGCCACAGCCGCAGAATAGGCGCAGTATCGCGCAAGGATTCGGCAAAATGGTCGGTACGCACGCCGAGATAGCGGGCGATGGCGCCCATCATGCTCACGCTGAGCGCTTCCATCGCCACGTAATACCATTGCATGATCAGTTTCCAATCGGGTAACTGCGCGGGCGACGGCCAATGATTACCCGGAGCGCGCGGTTCGCCGCAGCGGCCGAATGCCGTTTTCGCCCTGGACTCGGGGCCTATATCCATACCTTCGCCGCGCAGCAGCGCATCCGGCCCAAGAAAATAACCGCGGCTGCACCCGCGTGGCGCCGGACCGCCGGAGAGCGTGTTCTTGGCGGCGTCGGGCAACGCGAAAAAGCGCTGAGTTTCACGCTGGGCGCTGTGCAGCAATTGCCCTGGGACACCGTGATGAAGAGCGATGAAACACCCCGCCTCTTGGCAAGCCCTGCCGATTTGCTCGACGGTGGAAGCGAGATTGCCGTTATAAAGTCCAGCGATGTCGATGACCGGGACTTCAGCGTCTTGGGCAAGCATCGGTGCCTCTCTGTGTAGTCGTTTTCTGAAGTCAGTGGAAATTCCCTAGCGTCTTAATGATAGTACGCCAGCGCCACGATGATTCCCACTGCCGCCTGCGTGACAAAATTTAACCGCGGATGCGCACGACCTCGGCGCGATTGACGCGCACCAGTTCTCGGGATGAAATGCGCACCAGCGCGTGGGGCGAACCGCCTCCCGTGTAGACCCACGCCATTTCCAACACGCGCGGATCGACGAGAAACAGCGCGCTGAAGCCAAACGACGGCGTGCCGCCGCAAGGATAACCGGTGCGCGCCAGGATTTCCTCGGGGGTGGCGCTGCGCGGGCGATCGCCGCCGAGCGTTTTGCCGACGCAAGAAGTGCTGACTCTGTCTTCGCCGTTGACGATGGCGACGATCAGCCTATCCCGCGCGTCGATCAGACAAATGTTTTTGACCAAATCAGTCGGACTGGCGTTGACGGCGAGCGCGGCCTCCGCCACAGAATGGCAGGATTGCTGAAAGACCCGATGTTCGGCTTCGATCCCGTGGTCGGCGATGTAGCGCCGCAGGCGCGCTGCGTGATCGTCCATATTTCCCCCTTGGCCTATAATAGCGCGGCCCATCCCCGTCAAGCGAGCGCCTCTATGCGTATCGAAGCCGATCTCAAACTGGGTTTCAAGGATGTTCTGATCCGGCCCAAGCGTTCGACCCTGAAAAGCCGGTCGCAAGTGTCGTTGGAACGCACTTTCATCCTGCTGCATACGCAAAAAACCTGGACCGGTGTGCCGATCATGGCCGCCAATATGGACACCGTGGGCACTTTCGCCATGGCGAAAGCGCTTGCCCAGGCGGAGCTTTTTACCGCCATCCACAAGCACTACAGCCTGGAGGAATGGGGCGCGTTCATGGCAAGCGCGGGCGCGGGCATCGCCGAGCGTATCGCGGTCAGCACCGGCATCAGCGAGACCGATTCGGCAAAGCTCAACCAGGTTTTGCGGCGTCATCCCGAGTTGCGCTTCATCTGTATCGATGTGGCGAACGGTTATTCGCAGACCTTCGTCGATTTCGTGCGCCGCGCCCGCGATGCTTGCCCCGATAAAGTCATCATCGCCGGCAACGTCGTCACCGGCGAAATGGTCGAGGAATTGCTGCTGTCCGGCGCCGACATCATCAAGGTCGGCATTGGCCCCGGTTCGGTTGCACCACCCGCCTCAAGACCGGGGTCGGCTATCCGCAACTCTCGGCCATCATCGACTGCGCCGCCGCCGCCCACGGCCTGGGCGGGCAGATCATCTCCGACGGTGGTTGCTCCAGCCCCGGCGATGTCGCCAAAGCGTTCGGCGCGGGCGCGGATTTCGTCATGCTCGGCGGGATGTTCGCCGGCCACGATGAATCGGGCGGCGAAATCGTCGAAAAAAACGGCCAGCGCTTCATGCTGTTCTATGGCATGAGTTCCGATACCGCCATGAAAAAACACAGCGGCGGGGTCGCCGATTACCGCGCTTCGGAAGGCAAGACCGTGCATGTGCGCTACCGTGGCCCGGTGGACGACACGATCAAGGACATTCTCGGCGGGGTGCGCTCAACCTGTACTTACGTTGGCGCGCGCCAACTGAAAGAGTTGACCAAACGTACCACCTTCGTGCGCGTCAGCGAGCAGCACAATCCTATTTTCGATCACGCCTAACGGCGCAGTTTTCTCATTTGGAGAATGAAGCGTTGCGCCACCGCGCCTAGCCCTGACGGATTCTGCTTGGGGTCATAAAGCGCCGATCCCAGGCCAAAGCCACTGGCTCCCGCTTGCCAGTATGCCGTCATGTTGTCGAGGTTGATGCCGCCGACCGGCAGCAGCGCGATGTCCTTGGGGAATACCGCGCGCCAGGCTTTGACGGCGCCCGCCGGCAACATCTCCGCCGGGAACAGCTTGAGCGCGTCGGCGCCGATTTTGAGGGCCGCGAAGCCCTCGCTTGGCGTCGCCACGCCGGGTATGGAGGTGAGGCCGCGTGATTTGGCCACGCCCACGATTTCGGGGTCAAAGTGCGGCGAGACGATCAGGCGCCCACCGGCGTCGCGTACCCGTTCGATCTCGGCGGCGCTCATCACCGTGCCGGCGCCGATCAGCGCTTGTTCGCCATAAGCCCTGGACAGCAGATCGATGCTCGCGAGCGGGTCGGGGGAATTGAGCGGCACTTCGATGATGCGGAATCCCGCCTCGATCAGCACCGCGCCCACGGCCAGCGCGGTGGCCGGCGTCAGGCCGCGCAAGATCGCAACCAGCGGTAAGGTGTTCAGGTGCTTATACAGCAACGATGATTCAACCATCCACATTCTCCAGTAACCCTGCATCCCGGGCGATTTGGTATAGGCCGACGACGACCGCGGTGCTCGTCCCGACCTCGGCGCGCAATCCGCGTTGGGTGAGCGCTTCATGGTAGAGCGCTGCGAGCGCGTCGGTGCCGACGATGATGATAACATCATCCGCTCCAACCCCACCCAGACACGCCACGGCTTCCTCGATTTCGGCGCCGATGAGAAGGCCGCTCAGATAGGCGTGTAATCCCGCGCCGGGCAATTGCGCGAACAAACCCAGCGTGCGCGCGCTGAACAAATGCTTGAGCAGGCCGCCGTGCGCGGGGTCGCGGTCAGCGGCGAGCATAAGGCCGCGCCGGAACGCCGCCGGATCGGGTTCGCGGCCCACCATGAGGCGGCCGAGGATGCTGTGCTCGCGCAGCACCGCGAACACCTCGCCGGTCATGAAAGTGGCGAACCAGACGATGCGCCCGGCTTCGACGCGCGCCCATTTGCTGTGGGTGCCGGGCAGCACGAACAACTGCCGAGACGGGCGGGGTATATTCGGCAACGCGCCGAGGATTTGCGTTTCTTCACCGCGCATCACATCGGGTATGCCGGCATTGTCCTCGTAACTCACGCCCGGCGCCAGCCACAAGCGGATTCCTACCGCGCTGTCCACCGGGATCAATTGGCGGGCGATATCCGCCGCACCCGCCGGACATGGCGCGTAGGGCGCTTCCTTCCAGCCCTGGCGGCTGCCGATCATGCCGGCGGCGATGGCCGGCAATCGCCCATGCCGCGTCAGCCAGGGTTTGACGATGGCGCTGAACACGCCATCAAAGTCGCCGCTCGCCCCTTGCATGATGCCCTGCGGCTCGGCGCGCGCCTCTAGGATGGTGCCGTCCATCCCCAGCAAATAAGCGCGTAAGCGGGTCGTGCCCCAATCCAGGGCGATCAAGGCGGCGGTCGTGGGCATGGTGTGCTCCGGTGGCGGTCGGTTCCCGAAGTATAATGGCGCACGGCTGATGTCTTGTGGGAAACTCGCCGCCATGGATTACCTCGTCATGTACACTTTGATCGCACTGCTGTCGTTGCTGGCCCCTTGCTGATCGGCCAGGTGCTCCGGCAATTCCAGCGCCTGCGGTTCCGGCGCGCGCGGGTGACGCTGCATGCGCGCGCCGAATTGCCGGCTCATCTGGCTGCGGCGTTCGCGCCCGGCGAACGCGAACTCGCGCGCTCGGCTTTCATTACAGCCATTGCCCGGTGGTCGAGGACCAGGGCGGCGCGCGCGCCGGCGGTGGTTGGTGGTATTCCTCCACGAACAGAGCAAGGCCAGCGCGACGCTTACCCTGACCGAGCGCCCCGGCCAGGGCCGATTCCATGATATCGGTTTCGGCGCCAGCGACCGGGGCGGTATGCGCTTGTCCACGGTAAACTGGCGCGCTCATCTTCTTATTCCGGGGATACCGAACCACGTTCTGGTCGACGCGCGGACCAACGACCTGACGGAGCATTGGCAAATCCATCTCGCCGCCCAAGCCCAAACGATTCCCGAACCGGTGCTGCTCGACCCGGAGGAGTCGCGTGCCGCCACCCAGCAATTTCTCGACGATTACCTCGATCATCTGCAACGCGCCGGCTGGACGGTGGCGGCGGGGCCGGACCGTTATCGCTTACGCTTGTGGCCGGCGTTCCGGTTCTCGCGGCGTTACCTGCGCGGCGAACGGCGCGCGGCGCGCTGGCTGCCGGTGGCCGCCACGACCGACTTGGACGCCGCGTCCGCGCGTGAACTCGAACTCGAACTCGTCCGCCGCACCGAAGCCGCGATGCGCACCGAAGCTGCGGGTTGGCTTCCCAAGCTCGCGCTGTTTCTCGCCAGCCTGGTATTGTTCTGCTGGGCGTTCGGCATGGTGGTTTCCTGGCATTTGCTGCCGATCCTGCTCGCCGTGCTGCTATTTCACGAGGGCAGCCATCTGTTCGGTATGTGGCTGTTCGGCTATCGCGATCTGCAAATGCTCATGATCCCCATGCTCGGCGCGGTCGCCATCGGCAAGAACGAGCGCGCCAAACCGTACCAACAGGCCATCGTCTTGTTTCTGGGGCCGCTGCCGGGCTTGATCCTCGGCTGCATCTTGTTCGCCCTGTATGGGCGTCAGGGGCAGCCGTGGCTGCTGGAGAGCAGCGCTATCCTCATCGGGCTCAATTATTTCAATCTACTGCCGCTGATGCCCCTCGACGGCGGGCAATTGCTGAGCTTGTCATTGTTCGACCGTTTTCCGCGCCTGCAAGCGCTGTTCATCGGTTTGAGCGCGGCCCTGCTGGCGGTCGCGGGTTGGTTCATGGGCACGCCGATCTTCTGGATTCTAGCGGTGCTGATGGCGCTCGCCTGCCGGCCGCAGTGGCGTTTCGCCGGTGCTTATCTGCGGCTGCGCCGGCGCGTCGCCGCCGCCGCCGACCGTGACACCTTGCTTCGTACCGCGCTCGCCGTGCTGCACGAGCCGCCTTATCAGCGCCTGCGGTTCCCGCGCCGCTATCAGCTCGCCCAGCAGTTGCTCATGCGCTTGCGCCGGCCCCACGCCTCGTTATCCGTGGCCGGCGTCACCCTCGTCGTACACGCGCTGGCGCTGGCATTGCCGCTGCTCCTGTTCGCGCCCTATTGGCCGTGGTGGGGTGGCTCCCATGAATCCACGGCCTCCGCCGCGCCGCCCGATTGGGAGGCCCGCGCCGCCCAGGCCCACAATGCCGACGAACGCTGGCAAGTCTATATGGACGCAGGCGACTGGCACTTGGACAGCGAAGATCAGGCCGGCGCGCAAGCCTATTTCGGCAAGGCCGCCCGGATCGCGGAGCGGTTCCCGGCGGATGACCCGCGCCGCGCCGATACCTGGAGCAGACAAGCCGAGGCGGCGGATGACCCGCGCGCCGCGCAAACGCTCTACCAGCGTGCGTTGGAATTGCAGGAGCGCGTCCTCGGCGGCCAGCATCCGGACGTCGCCGCCACCTTACAGAATCTTGCGCTGACGTATGAAGACCCTGCCGAGGCGCCTCGTAAGATCGCGCTGTTGGAGCGCGCCGTCGCGATTTACCGGCAAGCCAAACTACCCGAGCGCGCGGGTGCCGCCTTGCAGAGCCTCGCTTCGGTCTATTGGCAGGCCAAGGACGGCGCCAAGGTGGAGGCCCTACTCAATCAAGCCGTCGCCGAACTGGGTGATGCGAAAACGGCGCAACCACAGCTCGGCCAGAGTTTATATACGCTGGCGGTTTTCTATCTACAGCAAACCGATTACCGCAAAGCCGTCGCCGTTCTGGAGCGGCGCCACGCGCTGCTGCTGCAAAACCCACAAGCGTCCTACGGCGCCGTGATGCTGGCGGACGCCGCCGTCGATCTGGGCTGGGCGCATTGGCTGAACGGCGACAGCCAACAGGCCCTGGCGCTGTTCGACGACGCCCTGCGCCAGTCCCAAGAGGGTCGCGCAGGCACCGCCCTGCCGCCCGGCTTGTTGGATAAACTGGCGGCCTTGGTCATGACCCGGCAATTCGACGACGCGCGCCCTTTGTTTCGGCGCGTGCAGGATGTCTACGGTGGTCGTCTCACCGCTTTTCGTGAGAGGTTGCGAAGTCTTACCCAGGGCAACGGCGCGCAGCGTTGGCTGGATCAGCGTTACGCGGCCTATGTCAACGCCATCGACGCCATGCTGGCGCAAGCCGGCGCACGCTGAAGCCTATGGGCAATCGGCCTGAACCCGCGATATAGTGCGTGCAAGAACATCAAGGACAACGAAATCGATCATGACTGCAGTGAAACTTTTTCCGCTCTACCGCAACCATCAGGCGATCGCGCTGGGCGCGCCGGAAGTCATCGCCCGCCGCCTGGCATTGTTCATGCGGCCGGATTGGAGTTTGAACCCCGCGCATACATTCGAGGCGGTGCAGATGGTCGCCGAGAAATGGATGGCCTTCGGTCTGGCCTGGCAGAGCATGGCGTTGCAGGCGGGCGAGCTGCAAACGGAATGGACGCTGCACGCTTACCGCCAATGGCTGCACTATGCACGCTTCACGCCCTGGTCGGTCTGGAGTCCCTGGCAGCTGTGGCAGCGCTCGGCGCGGGAATTCGCGAAAACCGCGGCGCGCACGGCGCACCAGTCCAGCATCGGGATCGATGCTGCGCTCGAGCCGGTGAGCGCGAGGGTGAGCGCCAATGCCCGCCGTCTGCGGCGGCGCAAGAGCCGCTGAGCGCCTGGCGGCCGCACCGATAGGTATGCGCGACCCGATCAAATACTTGTTCCTCTGGCCGGCGGTGCTGATCGTGCTGCTGGTCACGCTGTTTCCGCTGGTGTATTCGCTCGCCTTGAGTTTCCAGAGCGTGCGCCTGGCGCCGCCGCTGCCGCCCCGATTCGTCGGCCTGGACAACTACGCCAAGCTGCTCCAGAGCGCGCGCTTCTGGGGGGTGATCTGGAACACCACGGTGATGGTGTTCTGCGCGGTCACCTTCCAATACCTGATCGGTTTTGGCATTGCGCTCGCGCTGCACGCCAAGGTCGCCGGCGAGCAGTTGTTCCGCGCCACTTTTCTGCTGCCCATGTTGCTCGCGCCGATCGCAGTCGCGCTGATCGGACGCATGATGTTTCATTCGTCGATGGGGCCGATCAATGATTTGTTCACCCTGCTCGGTCATCCGAATCTACCGTTTCTCACCGACCCGGCGTGGGCGACGGCGGCCATCGTCACCATTGAAACCTGGCAGTGGACGCCGTTCGTGATTCTGTTGATGCTGGCGGGGTTGCAGTCGTTACCGGAGGATATCTACGAAGCCGCGCGCCTAGAAAACGCCAGTGCCTGGCAGCGTTTTTGGGGCATCACGTTTCCGCTGCTATTGCCGCTCACCGCCACGGTGATCTTCATCCGCATCATCGAGAGCTACAAGCTCATGGACACGGTCTGGGTGCTGACCGGCGGCGGCCCCGGCATCGCCACCGAAACGCTGACCCTGTTCGCCTATCAGGAGGGCTTGAAGAAGTTCAACCTCGGTTATACCTCGGCGATCAGTTTTCTGTTTCTGATCTTCATTACCTTGTTCGGCACCCTGTATCTCGCGCTGCTGAAACCCCACATCGAGAAGCGCGCATGATAGCGTTCAAGCCCTCGCGCTTATGGTTATTGGCGCTGTGCCTGTTGTGGCTGGGGATTACGCTGTTTCCGATCTATTGGACGCTGGTGACCGCATTCAAGCCGCCGACCGCGGTGAACGGCGGGCCGACTTATATTCCCTGGTACGATTTTCAACCGACCTGGCAGGCGTTCGCCGATGCCTTGTCTGGCGACCGGGGCGATTTCTACGGCCATTTCCTGCACTCTACCCTGATCAGTCTGACCGCCACCGCGATCGCGGTCATCCTCGGCAGCATGGCGGCTTACGCGCTGGTGCGCTTCGAGTTCCGGGTGCGATTGTTGGCGGGGCTGTGGTTCGCGGCGGTCGCCATCGGCGGCTACTGGGTTTTCAATAAGACCTATGGTTACAGCGAAGTGCAAGCGCTGGGACTGGCGTTTGCGGCGGCACTGGCAGGCGCGCTGGTGGTCAATCTGATTCCGGTCGGACCGCGCCTGGGTAACCACGATATTGCGTTCTGGTTCGTGTCGCAGCGCATGATGCCGCCGATCGTGAGCGCCATCGCTCTGTATCTGTTCTACTCGCGGCTCGGTAAGGAGGGGTTACCGGCGCTCGATACGTTCTGGGGCCTCACATTCTGCTATATTGCTTTCGCCCTGCCGTTCGTAGTGTGGCTGATGCGCGATTTTTTCCAGGCGCTGCCGGTCGAAGTCGAGGAGGCGGCGCTGGTGGACGATGTGCCGCGTCTGCGCATTTTCTGGGATATCGTGCTGCCGATGGCGCGCCCTGGACTGATCGCTACTTTCTTGATTACCCTGAGCTTCATCTGGAACGAGTTTCTGTTCGCCTTGATCCTCACCACTGGCCGCTGGACCACGCTGCCGATCCTGATCGCCGGCCAGAACTCTTATCGCGGCGACGAGTGGTGGGCGATCTCGGTCGCCGTCCTGGTCGCCATCGTGCCGATGATGATCCTCGCGGCTTTCCTCGCCCGGCTGATGCGCTCCGGCCTGGCGCTGGGCTCCATCAAGTAAGCGCTTTTATCCCCAAGAGGAGAACACCAATGACAAAAACCCTGTTGTCCGCCAGCCTCGCGCTGGCTCTCGCCAGCGCCGCCCAGGCCGCCTGCGACCCCGACTACACCGGCAAGGAACTGACCGTGGTGTCGCAGGTCGGCCCGTATATCGCCAGCGCCATGCAGGCGGCGGCCAAGACCTGGGAGCAGAAGACCTGCGGCAAGGTGAAAGTGGTCGAGTTTCCGTTCGGCGAGCTGTATCCCAAGTATTTGACGGCGATGGCGGCAGGCGAGGCGACCTTCGACGTCATCACCTTCGCGCCGGCGTGGACGCCCGACTTTGCGCCGTATCTCTCCGACATGCCGGAAGCGATCCGCAAAACCGACGCATGGAAGGACATCGCGCCAGTGTATCGCGACCGGCTGATGGTCTGGGAGGGCAAGCACAAATCGCAGACCATCGACGGCGACTTGCATACGCTCTCGTATCGGCTGGATTTATTTGAAGATCCTAAAGAGAAAGAAGCATTCAAGGCCAAGTATGGCTACGATCTCGCGCCGCCGGCGACCTGGGAGCAGTATTACCAGATCGCCGAATTCTTCACCCGCCCCGACAAAAACCTTTACGGCACGGTCGAGGCGTTTCGCCGCGGCGGCCAGCAGTTCTGGTTCTTCTTCACCCATGCCGCGAGCTATGTCAATAATCCCAACAATCCCGGCTCGATGTTCTTCGACCCCGACACCATGGATGCGCAAGTCAACAACGGCGGCTGGGTCAAGGCGCTGGAAGACTACGTGCGCTCGGTCAAGTTCGCGCCGCCCGGCGCGCTCAATTTCAGCTCGGGCGAGGTGCGCACCACCTTTGCCAGCGGCCAAGCAGCGATGAACTTCGACTGGGGCGACACGGGCACGGTTGGCACCGACCCGAAACAGAGCAAGATCGTGGGCCATGTCGGCAGCGCCATGACCCCCGGTTCCAAGCAGCTTTACAACTACAAGACCAAGAAATGGGATGAATTCCCCGAAATCGTGCGCTCGCCGTTCATGGCTTACGGCGGCTGGCAGGCGGCGGTGCCGGAGGTGAGCAAGAACAAGGATGCGGCCTGGAATTACGTGGAATGGGTCTCGAACCCGGAAAACAGCGGCAAGGCCGTGATCACCGGCGGCTCCGGTGTCAACCCCTATCGCGCCAGCCACTTCAACCCTGAACTGTGGGCCAAGAACATGTCGCCGCGCGAGGCCGAGCTGTATCTCAAGGCGCAGAAAGATAGCCTGGAGGCCAAGAACGTGCAGCTCGACATGCGCCTGCCGGGGTACTTCAATTACACTGAAATCCTGGAGATCGAACTGTCCAAAGCGCTCGCCGGCGAAGTGAAGCCGCAGCAGGCGCTGGATACGATTGCCGCCGAGTGGAATAAGCTTACCGACGAACTCGGGCGCGACAAGCAAAAAGCCGCTTACCGGGCGTCGATGGGATTGAAGTAAGGTGTTTGGCCTGTCCCCGTCTGACTCTATAGGAGGCGGGGACAGGACGCCATCGCCTTTTCGTGTCAGCCATAACGGCTCGGTCGAAGGCGCTGCGCTTTTCTGTATAGGATTCTCTACGGCGCTACGGCGCCGTTGCGTTGCAACCCTTATCCGATATAAAGTTGGATCGTTGCTACGTACGATCTGATCCAATCTTCGAATCCTCATGGATATATCCGCGTACATCGCTTTCATGAATCGCGACTGCTTCAGTCGTTGTTCGCGTGTGCGCCGCAAATCCGCCCAACCATTCACCTGTTGCGCCTCCCACAGTCGTCGTTGCAGTCAGCCCAGCGCCGCGCGCCGGCGATTCTGCTGGGCTGATTTACAGCCGCTTTAACGCCTCCAGCTTTGATCTGGCGTTGTTGCGCTCGCGTGCATCCGCGTGTCGCCTTGCTGGAGCCCGCGATTTGCCCGACAGGTGAATATCGATGGTTTATACGAAATGGACCACTCTTGGTTCGACTACGCTGTTTGTGCTGCTATGGAGCAGTGGTGCAATCTTTTCCAAGCTGGGGCTTAATCATGTCTCTGCGTTCGCGTTTCTGATATTGCGCTTTGCACTCGCGCTCGGTGTCCTGCTGATATTGGGGATAGCGCAACGGCGATGCTTGCCTGCTCCCGGCACTCGCGTGCGGGTGGCGGCTACCGGCCTGCTGCTACTCGGCAGTTATTCGATTTGCTACTTGCTCGCGCTCGATCACGGCATCACACCGGGCGTACTGGCGACCGTGCTCGGCGTACAGCCGATTCTTACCCTGCTGCTCTATGAGCGGTGCTTCTCGGCTCTCCGCCTAATGGGTCTCGGGTTGGCGCTGGGTGGACTGATTCTGGTGGTCTACCAAAGCATCGGCTTGGCGCGTTTTTCGATAACCGGTATGCTCTTCGCCCTCGCGGCCCTGGGCAATATGACGATGGGCGCGATCTTGCAAAAAGGGGTCAAACAAGCGCCGCTCACCGTGCTGCCCCTGCAATACGTTATAAGCCTGTTGTTGTGCCTTGCGTTTGTGCCGTTCCAACCCTTTACCTGGGACTGGAGCGTCGATTTTCTGATCCCATTGCTATGGCTGGGGATCGTGATATCGGTGGTCGCACAGTTGTTGTTGTATCGGTTGATCCAGATCGGCAATCTGGTCAACGTCACCAGTTTGTTCTACTTGGTGCCCGCCGTGACTGCTCTCATGGATTATCTGTTTCTCGGCAATCCATTGTCGGCGCTGAGCATGGCCGGGATGGGCGCGGTTCTGGCCGGACTGATGCTCGTGTTCAGGAGCGGCGCGACCGCGATTAAGTGATAAAGCGTCGAGAATTGGCGTTGATCTCGCTACAATCAACGCCCATTCGTTTTCACTCACCTGACAAGCGAGGACTGCATGGCCCGCGTTCGCCTCGTCGGCATCGTCAAATCATTCGGTAATACGGCGGTCATACCGCGGCTCGACCTCGACATCGCCGATAAGGAATTCATCGTCCTGGTCGGCCCTTCGGGCTGCGGCAAGACCACCACGCTCAGGATGATCGCCGGCCTCGAAGAAGCGAGCAGTGGCCAGATATTGATCGGCGAGCGCGATGTCACCCACCTGCGCCCCGGCCTCAGGAATTGCGCGATGGTGTTCCAAAACTACGCGCTTTACCCGCACAAGACCGTGCGCGAGAACATCATTTATGGCCTCAAGGTGCGCAAAACGCCGAGCGCCGAGATCGAGCGCTTGCTCGCCGAGGCGGCGCGGATTCTGGAACTCGAACCCTACCTCGACCGTCGCCCCAAGCAATTGTCGGGCGGCCAGCGCCAGCGCGTCGCGATTGGCCGCGCGATCGTGCGTAACCCCGAAGTGTTTCTGTTCGACGAACCGCTTTCCAACCTCGACGCCAAGCTCAGAATCGAGATGCGCGCCGAGATCAAGAACCTGCACCGTAGGCTCCAGAACACCATGGTCTACGTCACCCACGATCAAGTCGAGGCGATGACGCTGGCGGATCGCATCGTAGTGATGAACCAGGGCCGCATCGAGCAAATCGCCGCGCCGATCGAGCTTTACGAAAATCCGGCCAACACTTTCGTGGCCTCGTTCATCGGCGCGCCGAGCATGAATTTTCTGCCCGCCGTCGTGGTCGCCCAGGGCGGGGGATTGGCGCTGCGCCTGCAAGACGGCGCGGAACTGCCGATCCCATCCGAGCGCGGGCCGCGTTATCGCGGCTTGCTCGACCAGCGGGTGACGTTCGGCATCCGCCCCGAGCACATGGCGGCGGGCGCGCAGGATGGGGCGGTCATACGCATGACGCCGCGCGTGGTCGAGCCGCTCGGGCCGCATACGCTGGTGCTCGGCGAAGCCGCCGGCGGACGGCTCACGCCGCAAATCGACGCCCATTATCCGGTGCGGCTCGACGAACCGCTGCCGATCACCCTGCGCATGGAGCGCATGCACTTGTTCGACGCGGCCAGCGGGCAAGCTTATTGAGGCGCGCCGCGCGATTGGCCCGATGGATGGCCGCTATGCCAGCGACAACACAGCCGGTGCTACGCGTCACCGGTCTTTTCGCCGCGTACTTTGCGTTGGCTTTAATCGGCATCGAACTGACCCGCGAGGCCGGCAATGTCGCCTCTTTATGGCCCGCTAATGCTTTGGCGCTTGTGGCCTTGCTACGGAGCGCGCGGAGAGAATGGCTCTCTCAATGATGCGCCATGCTCGGCTGCACGCGCACCGAACTCATGGGTCTATCGTCGTTGCAAATTACCCATCCCGACCATCAGCAAAAAACCAGGAAACTGATCAAGCAGTTATTGACAAACGAAATCCCGCATTCGGCGTTGGAAAAACGCTATATCCGCAAGGACGATCCTCTGGATTTCGCCATGGTCCGCGCCATCAACCAGATGGGCCAGTTGATGGGCAAGAAGACCATCGCCGAATATGTCGAAAACGACTCGATACTGGAAAAACTGCGCGAGATCGGGGTCGATTACGCGCAAGGCTATGGCATTGGCCGCCCCCAACCCATTTCTATGCGTTAGCGGCGGTCAACCTGCCAGCGGTCAGTTCGATTTGCAATTTCAACCCTTTGCCGCCTTGAACGGCGGCGTGGGTCTGAAGGCGGCCATCATCAAGGTCAATGTGACGTGTTGAATGCTTCGGTCGGCAGCGTACAAATCGTCGATGGCGCGATCTCGACCGACGATATCGCCAACCTTGCGGTCACGGCAGCAAAGATCGTCAGTGGCGCGGTAGGTGGCGCTCAAGCCAACCAAGCCCAGGTGCAGAGCCGGCTGAGTGGAACCTATGAAATTTCGCGCGCCGAAGTGTCTCTTGCAGCAGGGCGGAAATAAATTCTTCGAGGGTGGGCAATCACGGTGCTGGCAATGAAATACAGTGGGGTTGGTCTTGCCGCGGATCGCCGATGCACACGCTGGCGCCACGCGGCCAGGCAAAGCGCTTGCCAGCAGGGTCCAGCACCGTGCCCGAGGGCAAATCGGCGCGTTGCAGGCGCAGACCGCCCCCCGTAGTCGACCAGGCATAAAGCCGCGTCGGCGCTTCGGCTGGAATCAGCGAACAGAGCGGCGGCTGGGCGCTTTCGAGTGGGCAGCGGGTGATCACATCGACGCGCGAGCCATCGCCGGCGAAGCGCGCGGCGATGGGGCCGGGACCTTCCAGCGCGAGGCCCGGTATACCGGGATCAGTCTGGCCGTTGGCGGGGTCGTAGCGAACCAGATTGAGCGCTTCGTAGCCTTCCGCTTCGGAGTACAAAAGCAGCCAACCGTCGGGGCCTTGCTGGACTTGGACAAGGTGGAGGAAGTCGCCGGAAAGGCAACCGCCACGCGGGCAGCGCCAAGCGCCGGTGCGGGTATCGAGCACCCGGCACACGGGCGCGAATGGCTCTGCACGATCAAACTGTTGGAAGAAGATGCTGCGCTCGGACAACCAAAAAACCACGTTGACGAGATCGTCGGCGGTCAGGTCCGGCCGCGCATGCAGCCAGCGCGGAATGACAATGCCCGCGCCGACGGGCCCGCCGAGCGGACCGAATGCGACGGTCATTCCATCGAACACGAGCCATTGTTTGCCTGTAGGAGAAAACGCCAGGGCTTTGTTCTGGCAAGCATATGCAATGGCTGCTTGGGTGCAGTACAGGGGGCTGAAGCGCCCATTCGCGGGATCGAGCAGCCAGCGCCCGCCGACCACGATGCGCGAGCCGTCGGGCAGCCAGGCCAAGTCCTCGGTTGTGCTGGCGTCCGCCGCGGCATTAGAGGGGGCGCTGGTAGCAGGTGGTGGCGCCGCGCCGTCCAACGAGCGGCAGGCGGCGAAGGCGAGTACGCAGCCGAGCCAGACGCCGGCGCACATCGCCCTCAGCAGGGAAAACGCGCGGCTTCTCCAAAGTCTGGAGTTGGTGGAAAAATCCATGGCTGCGCTCGCTGTTGCGGGATGACGGATACAATCTACGCTACGATATAAGAAAAATACGCCATCATTCGGAGAAAACCATGTTGATCAATATCAACCCGCTGTTGTCCGCCGATCTCTTGCACGCGCTGCGTTCGATGGGGCACGGCGACGAGTTGACGCTGGTGGACGCCAATTTCCCCGCCGCGTCCAACGCCCGTCGCTTGATTCAGCTCGATGGGGCGGATTTGCTGCAGGCCGGCGCGGCGATTCTGTCGGTATTCCCTTTGGACAGCTTCGTCGAATACGCCGTATTGCGTATGGAGGTCGTCGACAAGCCCAAGGAAATTCCGCCGGTGCAGAAAGACTTCCAGAAAATCCTGGACGGCGCGGCGGGGCGCAAGATCAAGATGGGTAGCATCGAACGCCATGCGTTTTACGAACGCGCGCGCGCGAGCTATGCGATCGTCGCGACCGGCGAGCGCCGCCCTTATGGCTGCATCACCTTGGTCAAAGGCGTGTTGAAGCCTGATGGCGGCGTGTGGTGGTGAGCGAGGCATTGCGATGGCCGCCAAACCCGTCACCATCCTCGGTATTTACGCCTGTGATCTCACCTTCCTCGCCGCCCGCCTGCCGCGCATCGGCGAGACCCTGATCGGCAGCGACTTCCGTCTGGGACCAGGCGGTAAAGGCTCGAATCAGGCCATCGCTGCCCGCCGCGCCGGTGCCGCGGTGAATCTATTGGTGAAGCTCGGGCGCGATGCGTTCGCCGCCGAGGCGCGGCGGATGTACGCCGCAGACGGTGTCAATACCGAATATTTGCTGGAAACGCCCGACTATCCGACCGGCACCGCGTTCATCTTCGTGGATGACCACAGCGGCGCCAACGCCATCATCGTGGTGCCGGGCGCGGCCGGGCAAGTGGGCGTCGCGGAGGTCGAGGCCGCCGAGGCCGCCATCGCGGCTTCCGCCGTATTCATGACCCAGCTCGAAACGCCGCTGGCGGTGGGCCGCGCCGGGCTTACCATCGCCAGGCGCCACGGCGTGACCACGATTTTGAACCCGGCGCCGGCGCAAGCCTTGCCAGATGAAGTTTATCCGCTGGTCGATTATTTCACACCGAACGAAGCCGAGGCGGCGGCGCTCGCCGGGCTGGCCGTGGAAAGCATAGAGCAGGCAAAAACCGCCGCGGATGTGTTCCTCGGCAAAGGGGTGGGAACCGCCGTGATTACCCTGGGTGCGAACGGGGTAGTGGTGAAATCGGCCGCCGTTTGCCAGCATATTCCCGCCTTTCCGGTCGGTAAAGTGGTGGATACCACCGGCGCAGGGGACGCTTTCAACGGCGGGTTCGCGGCGGCGCTCGCCGAAGGCCGGGATGCGCTGGCGGCGGCGCGCTTTGGCTGCGCGGCCGCGGGGCTTTCGGTCACCCGTCCCGGCACCGCGCAGGCTATGCCAAGGCGCGCCGAGATCGAGGAATTGCTCGCCAGGAAAATTTGACAGCGCCATGCCAGCGCATTATGGTAAGGCGCTTTTTACAGAATGGAATCAGGAGGATCACATCATGCCACACTCCTCTCTCTACGGTCGCCGGGATTGGCTGCGCAGCGCCGGGATGGGCGCGCTATCGGCGCTTGCCGCACCCGGCCTCGCACGGGCGGGGTCCGATGCCGAACCATCGGACCTCGTCCCCCTGTATCGCAAATCCGAGACGACCAAGGCCGATGCCTCGGCCAAGGCATCCGCCGCGCCCAGCGCCGAGGTGCGCGCGCTGCGCCGGCTGGGTTTCGGCTATCGCCCCACCGATCTTACCCATTTCAATAGCCTCGGCGGCAGTTTCAGCCAGCGCCTGGCGGCTTATGTGGACGAGCAATTGAATGGGTACCAGCCGGTATGGCCGCCGGTCAATGACCCGAACCTCACGGCGGTGCTGGCGGGTAGTAATTTCGAGACCCTCACCGACAGCCTGGCGACGATGTGGCAGGAACGCGTGGTCGCCGATCCGGGCTGGCCGGTGGCGTATTCTCCGGTGTTCGAGATCCAGTATCTGGCGTTTTTGCGCGCTACCTATAGCCAATGGCAGCTTGCCGAAGTCCTGGCCGATTTCTGGCACACCCATTTCAGCGTGAACGGCACCGGATTCCTGATCGGCTCGGTGTTCGTGCACTATGACCGCGACGTGATCCGCGCGCACATGCTGGGCAATTTCCGCCAGATGCTGGAAGCCGTGGCCAAGAGCACGGCGATGATGGTGTATCTCGACAATCTCTCCAACCATAAAGACGGGCCGAACGAAAACTACGCCCGCGAGTTGCAAGAACTGCACACCCTGGGCGCGGTGCATTCCTACGGTTTCACGCCGGCGGCGCAGATACCGGCGGTGCAGCCCCTCGCCGGTTCTTCGGCGGCGCTGCCGGCGGGTCTGAAAGCGGGCTACTCGGAGGCCGACGTTCGCAGCGTCACCCGGTGTCTGACCGGCTGGTCGATCAGCAATGAATGGACCGACGGTGCCAACACTGGCCTCTACATTTATCTCCCGGACTGGCACGACACCAACCCCAAGGCGGTGATGGGCGTACCCATCACCCAGACCGGCGAGCAGGAATTTCGTCAGGTTCTCGATATCCTGGCGGTGCACCCCAACACCGCCCGCTACGTCTGCACCAAGCTGTGCCGGCGCTTGATCGGCGACAACCCGCCGAACTCGGTCATCGAGAACGCGGCGCGGGTGTTCAACGATCAATGGCAAGCGCCGGACCAACTCAAGCAGGTCGTCCGGGCCATCATTCTGTCTCCCGAGTTCAGCGCCACCACCACCTGGGGCGCCAAGGTCAAGCGCCCGTTCGAGACGGTGGCCGGCGCGATGCGCTCCTGCGGTTTGAACTTCAAGTTGCAGCGCGGCGACGACGCCGGCACCCAAGACCAAAAACTCAGCCAGTCGTTCTATTGGGTGATGGACGGCACCGGCCACATGCCGTTCACCCGCGAGACCCCCGATGGCTTCCCCGACAAGCAGGACACCTGGCTCGGCAGCACGCCGTTGATGATGAGCTGGCAATGCGTCAATTGGCTGTTCAACGCCTGGGTCAACAACGGCGAATTCCGGCCGATAGACGCCGCCGCTACCACCAAACTGGCGCTCGCTGTCAATCAGCGCACCGCTACCCAGATCGTCGATTACTGGGTGAATCGCGTCCTCGGTTTGAGCGCCGCCCAGATCGACGCCGCGCGCCGCCAGAAGCTCATCGCCTTCATGCGCCAGGATGCGCCCACGGCGGACACACCGCTCGACCTGGATCAGGATGGCTGGGACAACGCGGCCTGGCGGGCGTATGTGCCGCAACGCGTGCAAACCCTGGTCGCCAGCCTGCTGATGCTGCCCGAGAACCTGTTACGCTGAGGAAGGAATCGTCATGCTCAAACTCACTCGCCGGGCGTTGCTCAGCAGCGGCGCGCATGCCGTCATCGGTCTGGGGGCCGGCGCCTATGCCGGCTTCAGCCGCGCCGCCAGTTTCAACGATGAAATCCTGGTCTATGTCTTTTTGCGCGGCGGCATCGACGGCTGCAACGTCGTCGTGCCGCTCGGTAAAGATCATGAATACTACACGCTCATGCGTCCCACCTTGGCGCTGCCGACCAGCGGTACGGGCGCGGTATTGCCGCTCGGCAACAGTGGCTTCGGCTTCAATGCGGCGGCAGCGCCGTTGCGGGATCTGTACAACAGCGGCCATCTCGCCGTGGTGCTGGCGGCGGGTACGCCCACCAGCATTGCCTCGCGCAGCCATTTCGACGCCGAGAAATACATCGAGCTTGGCACGCCAGGCTTGGTAAATACCGCAACCGGCTGGTTGCACCGCCATTTCGACGCGATGGCGAACCAGCTCAACCAGTATCCGCCCTCGATTCTGCTACCCATCCTCGCGCTGCGCAGCACGCCGCCGGCCAGCCTGCTCGGCAATAACGCCGTGTTGACCGTATATTCCCCGGAATCGTTCCGCCTCGATAACGCCTATTGGCGCTGGAGCCGGGAAGGCGCGGGACAGCCCGATCAAGGTTATATGCAGTTGGAACTGCTGAAAGATGTTTACGCCGCCGGCAGCGACAGCGTCACTCTGGCGGGCCGGCAGGCGCTGACCGCCGAAGCGATTCTGTTCGACCGCTATAACCCGAATTACACCGGCAGTGGCACCATACCGTATCCGGCGGACGATAATTTCGCCAAGAATCTGCGCGATATCGCGCAGTTGATCAAGCTCAATCTGGGCCTGCGCATCGCCACCGCCGATTACGACGGCTGGGATACCCACGAAGGCGAGAATGACGGCAATTACTTCAATGACCAAGTGAGCAGTCTGAGTCGTTCGCTGGCGGCGTTTTTCGATGACATCAACCGCACCGCTGGCGTCGCCGACCGCGTCACCGTGATCGTGCAGAGCGAGTTTGGCCGCCGCGTTTACGAGGATTTCAACCGTGGCACCGATCACGGCAACGGCAACTTCATGCTGGCGCTTGGCAAGCAGGTGAACGGCGGCAAGCTCTACGGCGTTTGGCCGGGCTTATATCCGGGTGAAGAATGGGTCAATTATGCGAACCCGAAAAACGGCAGCTTCGATCCCGAGCTATTCCAGGGGGCGTTGAACACCACTACCGATTTCCGCCGCGCGCTCAGCGATTACCTCATGACCCGTTATCCGTACACGGCCTCGACGCTCAACTATGTGTTTCCCGGCTATAGCGGGTTTCAAACCATGGGCTTGTTCAAGGCCAACGCCGCGCCCGGCGACAGCTTGTTCTCCAGCGGCTTTGAATGAGGGCGGCGTATTCATGCGGGCTGGCCCTCGCCGCGCTGTGGGCCGGCGGCGCAGCGCCAGTCGCGGCCGTGGAAGTCGTCACCCTGACCGCCAACCGCGACAACACCTTGTATGAAACCGACCCCGACCAGGGCGGCCAAGTATTCGAGCGCAGCAATGGTCAGGGGATTTATTTGTTCGTCGGGCGCACCGGTTCGGATGGCGGCAATCGGTTACGGCGCGCGTTGATCGCCTTCGATGTCGCGGGCCAGGTGCCCGCGGGCGCCAGCGTCCGCTACGTCAAGCTGACGCTGTCGTTGTCCCAGGCTTCCCCCGGATCGCCGCCGCTCGCCATCGAGCTGCATCGCGCCACCGCCGATTGGGGGGAGGGCGCGAGCAACGCGCTCGCCAGCGAGGGGCAGGGTGCGGCGCCCGCGCCCGGCGACGCTACCTGGTTTCAGACTTTTTACGGTATGAATCCCGCCAAGCTGTGGACTAAGCCAGGCGGCGACTATGCCGCCCAGAGTTCATCCAACGCCACGGCTACCACCGTCACCGGCCTGATCGCTTGGCTCTGCACGGCGGCTTTGGTCGCGGACGTGCAGGCGTGGTTGAACAACCCCGCCAGCAACCAGGGCTGGGTCGTACTGGGCGACGGCGGGCCGTTCAGCGCGCATCGCTTCATCAGCCGTAACAGCGCCAGAATCGATGAGCGACCCCAACTCATGGTTGCCTATCAGCCCCCCGGCGAAATACTGGCCGATGGTTTCGAGGACGGTTTGCCCTGCAACTAGGCGGGGCCAGCGCCTTGCTTGCAGGCGCCCGCGCTTTGGCGCAAGCTTCATCCACTAAGTTTACTTGCCCAACTCTGAGGAGGATCACCATGCAGCACCGTTTTTCCTTGCTCACCCTTGGCATCGGCGCGGCGCTCGCGTTCGCCGTTCCTGCTTACGCCAAAACCCTGGTGTACTGCTCGGAAGGCAGCCCCGAGGGCTTCAACCCGCAGCTTTACACGGCCGGGACGACTTTCGATGCTTCCGCCCATCCGCTTTATAACCGCCTGGTCGAATTCGAACGCGGCGACACCAAAGTCGTGCCCGCGCTCGCCGAATCCTGGGAAGTCTCGACCGATGGCTTGACTTATACCTTCAAGCTGCGCAAAGGCGTGAAGTGGCACGCCGGCAAGACCTTCACGCCGAGCCGCGAGTTCAATGCCGACGACGTATTGTTCAGCTTCGAGCGCCAATGGAAGAAAGACCACCCTTACCACGGCGTATCGGGGGGCTCGTATGAATATTTCGATTCCATGGGCATGGGCGAATTGATCAAGGCCATCGAGAAAGTCGATGACCATACCGTGAAATTCACCCTCAACAAACCAGAAGCCCCGTTCATCGCCAACCTCGCCATGCAGTTTGCCTCGATCCAGTCGGCGGAATACGCCGACGCGATGATGAAAGCCGGCACGCCGGAGAAACTCGACCTCGAACCGCTCGGCACCGGGCCGTTCATCCTGGTGGCTTATCAGAAAGACGCGGTGATCCGCTACAAAGCCAACCCCGATTACTGGGGGGGAAAATCGCCACTCGACAACCTCGTGTTCGCCATCACCCCGGATGCCACGGTGCGCTACCAGAAGCTCAAGGCGGGTGAATGCCAGGTCATGCCGTTTCCCAATCCCGCCGACCTAGAGGCAATGAAAACCGACCCTAATATCAACTTACTGCAAAAAGAGGGTTTGAACGTCGGTTATCTCGGCTTCAACACCGAGAAAAAACCCTTCGATAATAAATTCTTGCGTCAGGCGCTCAACATGGCGATCAACAAGGATGCGATCATCGAAGCGGTGTTCCAGGGCGCGGGCAAGAAGGCCAAGAACCCGATTCCACCGACCATCTGGTCGTATAACGACGATGTGCAAGACTATCCTTACGATCCGGAGCGCGCGAAAGGCTTGCTAAAGGATCTCGGCATCACCGAGTTGAAAACCAATATCTGGGCGATGCCGGTGCAACGGCCCTACAATCCGAACGCCAAACGCATGGCGGAGCTGATCCAGGCGGATTGGGCCAAGATCGGCGTACACGCGGAGATCGTATCCTATGAATGGGGCGAATATCTGAAACGCACCAAAGAGGGCGAGCATGAAACCTTTCTGCTCGGCTGGACCGGCGACAACGGCGACCCGGACAATTTCCTCTACGTGTTGCTCTCTTGCGACGCGGTGGGCAACGCCAACCGCGCGCGCTGGTGTTTCCGGCCGTTCGATAACCTGGTCAGAGCCGCCAAAACGACTTCCGACATCAACAAACGCACCGACGTTTATAAACAAGCGCAGATGATCTTCAAGGAAGAAGCGCCGTGGGTGACGATTGCGCATTCCGTGGTATTCGAGCCGGTACGCAAAGAGGTGGTCGATTACCGCATCGACCCGTTCGGCGCGCACATTTTCTACGGCGTGGACATCAAAGAATGATGTGAACGGTAGGGGTGGGCCGGGCCGTGGCCCATCCCTGTAGCGCTAGGGCCTGTCCCTAAATAAACCATCGAATATTATCAATGCCGAATCTTATGAAACGTCGCTCCCATCGGCATCACAGCAACCCAAACAGAGCATGAATTTAGGACAGACCCTAAGCACGCGCGTCTCGTGGCCGCCGCCGCACGCCGGGACGCAGGCGCCGGTAGGGCAGTTGATCGGGCCGGTCGATGAATGCGCCCGGCGCCTCGACCACCAGGATTTCCTCGGCGAGATCGGTGAAATCGCCGCGAAAATGCACGGTGCTCTTGAGGCCGAGTATTTTCGCGGTTTTCGGCTCGATACCGATGTGGCGGAAAATTTCCTGGTCGGCTGCCTGCATGCGGTTGGTCGAGACCACCACCGACACGCCGCCGGCGGTGAGCACCGCCATCGGCCCGAGGTTGGCGTTCACCCCTTTGTAGAACGGCCCGGTGCACCGAAATCGCCCATCGCTGAGGCCGGTCACCCGGAAGCGCGCGCGAAACGGCGGGTCGCCGTCCTTGAATAATTTGCCGCCCACGGCGATGTCGATCTCCGCCCCTAGCCCGGCGGCGTGGGCGGCGGCCGCGGCTTCGCCATCGACCAGCACGCCGAGCACGGCATTGTGGGCTTGATTTCTGACCAGCGCGGCGAGCAAACCGGTGGTATCGGAGGTAGCGCCGGCGCCGCAGTTGTCCTGTACATCGGCGAGCACGTAGGGCTTCAAGCTGTTGGAGCGCATGGCCTTCATCACCGCCGCATCAGGGCTTAGCATGGCGACTTCGTAGTCGGCTTCGCGGTCGAGAATAAAACGGGTGAGCGCGGCGACAGCCTGATCGGCGATGGCCTGGCTATCCGCGCACGCGGTCACCACCGGCCCGCAATCCCAGATGTCGGCGGGCGGAAATCCACAGGTGAAGGAAAGATTGCGCAAACCCGGTGTTTCGCGCTCCAGGTGCTCCAGATGCCGATACACGGATTTATTCGGGTCGAGCAGCGTGCACTGGCCGGTCAGCGGCATCAGGAACGGCAGCGCCTGCCGCGCCTTGGCCGGCTTGCCGAGGCGTAGCAATTGGTCGAGATAGCGCGCCGCGCGCCGCCCGGTGTCGGCCATGTCCACATGCGGATAGGTGCGGTAAGCGACGAGCCCGTCGCTGTGCTCCAGCATCGCGGCGGTGGTGTTGGAATGCAGATCCAGGCTCGCGACGATGGGAAGTTCCGGGCCGACCTGTTGGCGTATTCGCCGCAGTAGCTCGCCTTCGCCATCCTCGTAGTGTTCGGTGACCATCGCCCCGTGCAGGTCGAGGTAGAGAGCATCATAGGCCTCGCGTTCGCGCAAGCCCTCGAGAATGATGCGGCTCATGTTCTCGAACGCTTCGACAGTGACGTAGCTCGACGGCACCGACTCACACCAGGCAATGGACAACAGCGCATGGCCCAGTTGCTGGGCCTCCTGAAGAAATCCGCCGATACCGATGTTGATGGATGGGAAAACGCGCAGAATGTCCTCGCCCAGGGTCAGGCCGGGGAATCCCTCGGCGCGGACGAAATCGTCCCAGGTTGCCTTGAGCGGCGCGAAGGTGTTGGTTTCGTGCATGAAACCGGCGATGGCGATGCGGGCCATGGCTATATTCTCTTGTCAAAACCAGAGCTTCTTGGCAAGCTCCGGATCATCGATATAGGGATTGCGCTTGCCTTCGAGCTTCTCGATCAAGTCATTGCGCCGCTTCTCGTCCGCGCTCGGCGGGTCGTCCTGGTTCCAGCGCTTCAAGGTCTTGCCCTGGCGCGGGCGTATCTCCAACCCATATTCGTCGTGCATGTAAAACATCGCGCGCGCGATCTCGCCGCGCACGGTATCGCGTGGCTCAACGGTATAATGGCGCTGGTCCAGCTCAAAATCGCAAGACCCATATTCGCGCTTCTCGCCGTCGATCATGCCGAAGGACGCGCTGCCACGGGCGTCGTTGATGGCCGTGAGCGCGGGATACATATTGTGTAGGTCGGCCTCGATGCGATTGAAGCGCGGATCGCTATTGCGGCACTGGTCGCGCGTTCCACAATCGAGCGCGTTCGTGACCCAGGACATCGGGAAGATGTGCTCGATGTTGACGCCGCGATGATCGCCTGCGCTGACTGCCTTGCCGCAGTACAAGGTTTCGCCGCCTTGTCGGTAGACTTCGCCCCAGAACAGCTTGCGCGCGGCCTCGTAATCGGGAATGCGGGTCTGATCGGCCCAAGCGCCGGCCAGCCCGCCCGCGATCAACCCCGCCATCCACGCCCAGCGCTGCCGGCGCGGGCTGAAAAACCCTGGTTTCATTGACACCAAACGCCATCCTCAGTACTGTTGACCGCGCCAACAATAGCGATTTACCTCGATTCCATCAACCGTCATGAGAAGTTGCCGCTTTGAACACCGAATTCCACCGCATCAGCCGCCTACCGCCGTATGTCTTCAACATTGTCAACGAACTGAAAGCCAAAGCCCGCGCCCACGGCGAGGACATCATCGATTTCGGCATGGGCAATCCGGATCGCCCGACACCCCCGCATATCGTCGACAAGTTGATCGAGGCCGCGCGCCGTGGCAACACCCACCGCTATTCGGCGTCGCGCGGCATTTGGCGGCTGCGCAAAGCGATCTGCGCCTGGTACGCGAATCGCTACGGCGTGCAGCTCGATCATGAGCACGAGGCCATCGTCACCATCGGCTCGAAAGAAGGGCTGGCGCATTTGGCGCTCGCCACGCTCGCACCGGGTGACACCATCCTGGTGCCGAACCCGGCCTATCCCATCCATCCTTACGGCTGCGTGATCGCCGGCGCCGACATCCACCACGTGCCGCTCATCCCCGGCGTGGATTTTTTCGCGGAACTGGAAAAAGCGATCCGCGAGACCTGGCCGCGTCCGAAGATGCTGATCGTGAGCTTTCCCGCCAACCCGACCGCGCAATGCGTGGAACTCGGTTTCTTTGAGCGCGTGGTCGAAATTGCCCGCGAGCACAACATCTGGGTGGTGCATGACCTCGCTTACGCCGACCTGGTCTACGATGGCTATCAGGCGCCATCCATCTTGCAGGTGGCGGGCGCGAAAGACATCGCCGTGGAGTTCTTCTCGCTCTCGAAGAGCTACAACATGCCCGGCTGGCGGGTCGGCTTCATGTGTGGCAACCGCAGCTTGGTCCACGCCCTGGCGCGGATCAAATCCTATCTCGACTACGGCACCTTCACGCCGATCCAGATCGCCGCCATCGCCGCCCTCGAAGGCCCGCAAGATTGCGTGGCGGAGATCCGCGAGACCTACCGCAGCCGCCGCGACGTGCTGTGCGAAGGACTCAATGCGCTCGGCTGGCCGGTGGAAAAGCCCAAGGGCACGATGTTCGTGTGGGCGTCGATCCCGGCGCAATACCGCGCGCTGGGCTCGCTCGAATTCGCCAAAAAGCTCCTCACCGAGGCCAAGGTCGCGGTGTCGCCGGGCATCGGTTTCGGCGCTTACGGCGACGACCACGTGCGCTTCGGGCTGATCGAGAACGAACACCGCACCCGCCAGGCGCTGCGCGGCATCCGCGCCATGTTCAGGCATGACGCCAAGCGTGAGCGGGCGCCTTCGGCGCTCGCCGAGGCGGTGAAATGAACCCGGTCAGAATCGGCCTCCTGGGCCTCGGCACGGTCGGCAACGGCACGCGCCGAGTGTTGGCCCGCAACGCCGAGGAAATCAGCCGCCGCGCCGGGCGCGGCATCGTCATCACCCGCGCCGCGGTGCGCAGGCTGGATCGGTTCGGCATCGCCGACATCGCACTCACCAACCGGCCCGAAGAAGTGGTGGACGATCCCGACATCGACGTGGTGGTGGAATTGATCGGCGGCGTCGAACCCGCGCGCGCGCTGGTGCTGCGGGCGATCCATAACGGCAAGCATGTGGTCACCGCCAACAAAGCGCTGATCGCGCTGCACGGCAACGAGATTTTCTCCGCCGCCCACGCCAAGGGCGTGGTGGTGGCGTTCGAGGCGGCGGTCGCGGGCGGCATCCCGATCATCAAGGCGATCCGCGAGGGTCTGGCCGGCAACCGCGTCGAATGGCTGGCCGGCATCATCAACGGCACCAGCAATTTCATTCTTACCGAGATGCGCGACCGCGGCCGCGATTTCACCGAGGTGCTCAAGGAAGCGCAGGTGCGTGGTTATGCCGAGGCCGATCCGACCTTCGATATCGAGGGCATCGACGCCGCCCACAAGCTCACCATCCTCGCCTCCATCGCGTTCGGCATTCCGCTGCAGTTCGACAAGGTCTACACCGAAGGCATCAGCCGCATCACCCGCGCCGATGTCATCTATGCCGAGGAACTCGGGTACTGCATCAAGCATCTAGGATTGGCGCGGCGCACGCCCGCCGGCATCGAACTGCGCGTGCAACCCACCCTGATCTCTGCGCGCCAGCCGCTCGCCAGCGTCAACGGTGTGATGAACGCGGTGCTGGTGAAAGGCGACGCGGTCGGCCAGACGCTTTACTATGGCGCCGGCGCGGGCGCCGAACCAACGGCCTCGGCGGTGGTGGCCGACCTGGTCGATGTGGTGCGCTCGCTCACCGCCGACCCCGGCAACCGCGTGCCGCATCTCGCATTCCAGCCCGATGCGCTGTCGGCGCTGCCGATCCTGCCCATGGCCGAGGTCGAAACCGCCTATTATCTGCGCCTGCTGGCGCTCGACAAACCCGGCGTGCTGGCGGACGTCACCCGCATTTTGGGCGACCTTGGCATCAGCATTGAAGCGATCATGCAGAAAGAACCGGCGCCAGGCGTGGCCGAGGTGCCTATCATCATGCTCACCCATCGCGTGGTCGAGCGACAGATGAACGCCGCCATAGACCGCATCGAGGCGTTGCCGAGCATCAAGGACAAAGTCGCGCGCGTGCGCCTCGAACATCTCGACGCTGAGTGACGCCATGATATGGCGGCCGGCAAGGGTTTACAGCTCATCATCCCGGGCCTGCTCGGCCCGTGGCCGGAAGCCGCCGTCAATCCTGCTTTCCCGCTGCCACGCGCGCCAGCACTGACCCGCCTCCTCAACCGGGCGACGGCGCGGCCCGCCAGCCGAGGTTTCGAAGCGACGTTGTGTCACTTATTCGGCCTTCCCTTGCCCACCGATCAAGATTTACCCGTCGCCGCTCTCACCCGCCTCGCCGATGGCGGCCAAGCCGATGAGCGCCGCTATTGGCTGCGCGCCGACCCCGTGCATTTGCGCGCCGACCTCAGGCAGGTGTTGCTGGTAGACGCCCGTCACCTCGCGATTCAGGCCAGCGAGGCCCAAGCATTGGTCGACGAATGCAACCGCTTCTTCGCCGATGAGGAATGGCGTTTGGAAGCACGCCATCCGCACCGCTGGTATTTGGGCCTACGCACCAAGCCGGAACTCCGCACCACGCCGTTGGCCGATGCGATTGGAAAAAGCATCGATCCGCTGCTGCCCATGGGCCTTGACCGCCGGCGTTGGCATGGATTCCTCACGGAAATCCAAATGCTGCTGCACGCGAGTCCGGTCAACCATGCCCGCGAAGCGCAGGATCGGCCCGCGATCAACGGCGTTTGGCTGTGGGGTGGCGGGGCATTGCCGGCGACTGCGCAGGCGCCGGCTGCGGGGATTTACGCCGACGAGCCGCTGTGCCGGGGTTTGGCGCGGCTGGCGGGGACAGCGATCCATCCGGTTCCGGCGAATGCCGACGAATGGCTGGGTGCTGCAAGCGCCGAGGCTGAAAGCCTGGTAGTGCTCGACCAGGCGCGCTTCGATCGCGCCGATGACGAACCCGAGCGCTGGCAAGCACATCTGGAAGCATTGGAGCACAACTGGCTCACTCCCTGTCATACGCTGCTAAAACGTAGGAAGATTGCCTACTTCACACTGGACCCCTGCACCGGCACGGTCTACCACATCTCAGCCCGGCAATCCCGCTATTTCTGGCGCGGCCAGCGCCCACTGCCGGCATTCTTGGTTAATTTTTGATGCGTAAAGCGGAATAGGTCAACGTCCGTATTGCGCCGGATGATTTCATTCTACCTCGGCCTTACGCGCGTTAGAGCGGTTCCTGAGTAGATGTAGCGGCTGAGTAGCCGCAACTGGTGAAGTAGTGGCGACATTCGGCGGGCAGGAACTCGTCTAACACCTCACCGAGGTAGTGCCACAGCGCTTCGACCGTGCGCTTGGCCGCGGCTCTGAGCTTTGCCTTGAGCTTGCTGAAGGCGTGTTCAATGGGATTGAGGTCGGGGCTGTAGGGCGGCAAAAACCATAATTGGCATCCCGCCCCTCAATCGCGGCCCGCACCCCGGCGCGCTTGTGGCACGGAGGATTGTCCATCACCACGATGTCACCAGGCTTCAGCGTGGGCACCAACTGCTGCTCGACATAGGCCACGAACAGATCGCCCGTCATCGCCCCATCGATCACGGTCGGGGCGGTGAGCCCCGCCAGCGCAGCGCAGCGACGAAGGTGGTCGTCTTCCAGTGCCCTCACGGCAGTGCCATCACCAGCCGCTCACCGCGGGCGCAGCGACCGTGGGTCCGTCCCATCGCCGTGCTCGCCCAGGTCGTCCACGAACACCAGCCGCGCGGGGTCAAGGCTTGGCTGCGTGGCCCGCCACGCTTGCCGCCCGGCGTGCACATCCGTGCGATCCTGCTCAGCGGCGCGCAGCGGCTTTTCTCGGCAGACCCAACTCGATCAGCGCGCGGCTCAACGCCGAGCGCGACAGCAGCAGCGCGAACCGTTCGCGATACTCACTGAGCGTCGCGTCCGGGTGCTGGCTGACCGCCGCCCGGATTGCCTCGGCGTGGCTCTGCCAGCCGGGGATGGGGCCGTGGCGCTGATCACACGGTCCAATCTGCCCACGCTCACGCTGCCGCTGCTTGAGCCGGCGTACCCACGACTCGCTCACCTGGAACCGCTCGGCCACGGCCTTGGTCCCGCAACCCGTGTCGCAGACGCCCAGCACCCGTTCGCGCAGATCCATCGAGTACGCCTTCATGCCTATTCTCCACTGCTTCGCAGGTGAGATACCCTAACCCAATAGACCGAAATCCGCTACATCAATTCAGGAACCGCTCTAGCCTTGGAGGGTGAATGATAGTGCAAGACCTGACCCTATTGTTTAGGCGCGGGTGCGGTCACGATCAGGCCATCGCCGAGATTTTGCAGGCGATCCGCCAACTCATGACTCCGTCCGAGCCGCCTAAACGGCAGATCGGATTTGTCAGGGACGATTGAGCGGGGCGGCGCAAGCCAGGCGGCGGATGACGCTGCCGCTCAGCCGCCCTACTTCCGCCTTATGCGCGTTCATTCGTCCTACGCGAGCTACTTCCGCCTTACGCGCGTTGGCTCCTTTGATTACAGGCATTTTTGCCATGCTCCTACATAAGCGGGAAAAGCTAGTAATGGTGCAAGAATAAGCATGTCAAAATTGGGAATCCCAGAGATAAATTTATATAACCAATGGTGCTAGTTCATAGGCTGAACTCGGCGATGGAAAGCCGCACGAATCCGTCTTCATCGGCTGTCAACCCATGCCATTGAGCCAAGAGATTGAACAACGCCATGCTGAAAGCCAAGCGCGCCTGAAGGTAGGCAGCCATCCGGTGGCTGAGTTTTTTCAGATGGGCAACGGTGGTCAGCATTCCCAACACCGTCTCCACCAGCATCCGTTCGTTCCACTGCCCGCGCTGGCAGAGTTTGAGGTTGGGCGGATCACCCACTGTGGCGTGAAAGCCGTGATCAGAACGACCATCTGCTCCCGCGCCGCCTCGACCAATACCGCAAAATGCTTATCGTGCATGTTGTCCGTCGCCCACACCCAGCCCACCACCAACCCCAGCCGGTTGAGCAATACGCCGAGTTTGACCCACGATCCAGCGATGATTCGATAAGCCTCGCGGCCGATCTGCGCGCGGCTGCGTCCCTCGCGCTTGGGATGCAGCAGTTCGATGCCGTAGGTATCGGCCACTCCCAACAGACTCATCTCCGCCATGAACGCATCGCTCCAGCGCCAGTGGGTAGCGATACGCCGAAACAGCCCCGTGCGACTGGGCAACCTTGGGAACAGCTCTCGCCCGTCGCGGCTGATCCAGCGATAGAAGGCACGACCGCCCACCCCCTTGAGTGCGAACAGCAAGGCCAAAGTTACCACCTCGCTCGGCCACAACTGGGCCTGCCGATGCCGCCCCAATCCCAGTGCTTGAAATCGATCATCTACGCGGCAGAACAACTCGGTGATAAAGTCTTCGGTGGTCATGCGTGCCTCCATCGACGGCAGGTGGTAGCTCTGCCTACCACGGTGGTTGGCACGCTTGGCTTTGTCAACCGCTATTCAACTAGCACCATTGGTTAGTAGAGCCCCGACTCTGGGTCGAAGTACTGACCCGGTAGGCCAGCGCCTCGGGCGAGGTTTTCAAGGCGGCGTGATAGTAGTCGATGATCCGCAGCAGAAGTTCGGCGTCGTCGGCCTCGGCGCTGAGGGCCGCAGGGAGTTTCACCACGGTCGAGCGTTTGACCGGCGCCGCGGTTTTCAGACGGCCCGAGGGCGTGGGCGGCGGCGCTGCAGCGGCTGAAGGAGCATAGTCGGCTTGCAGGAGCTCCACCGCGTGGCGAAAAGACACCCCTTCAGCGCGCATCGTCCAGTCGATCACGGTGCCGCACGCCCCGCACGCGCCGAGACAATGCCAGAGGTTCTTTGCGGGGCTGATCACAAGACTGGGGTCGTGGTCGGCGTGGAACGGGCACAGCCCCAAGAGATCCGCCCCGTGCGCTTTGAGCACAATACCGCGTGCCTCAGCCAAGCGTTGCAAGGAGACCTCGCGCTTCAAGCGCTCGATCACGGCGTCGGGGAGACGCGACATCGGGGTAAGCTCCGTAAAAAATGTGCGATGAAGCAACAATGCTTGAGAATCCAGCTAAAGCGCTTTATTATGTCAAGCATGTTCTGCCCGTAATCAAGCCTGAAAGCATGGCGTTTTCGCCCTTCATCCAGTACCATCGTACTATTAAAGGCAGTCAATCTGACTAAGGTGCTGGATATGACGGAGAAGCTAGAGGGTTTCGCACAGCGGCTACGCGCGCTGCGCAAGCACAACAATTGGTCGCAAACCGAACTCGGTCAATTGGCCAGGTTGCATTACACGCATATTGGTCGTTTTGAGCGCGGCGCTTCTCGGCCCAGCGGCGATACCTTGAAGCGCTTGGCCGCGGCACTCTCGGTGACCAGTGACTATCTGCTTGAGGGCGCGGTCGATGCAGCGGCTAAGGCAAACTTCGCCGATCGGGAATTATTGCAGCAGTTTCAAGCCGTCGAGCAACTGCCCGATGAGGACAAACATGTGATCAAGAAGCTGCTGGATGCGTTCCTCACCAAAAAGCAGCTGCAAGCACTAGCGCGTTGACGGGAGGCGCACCGATGAATGCAACGGTGGAACAGGCTTTGATCGCAAAGATTAAGACGCTTTCTCCCCAGCAGATCGCGGAGGTGGAGGACTTTGTGGCGTTTCTGGCTGCGAAATCCTTGCGCCGCGCCGCACTGGATCGGTTGCTCGCCCTCGCGCCCGCGCTGGAAGCGGCAGGGGTGACGCCGCTGAGCGAGGAGGAGATTGGCGCCGAGGTGCAGGCGGCCCGCGCACAACGGCGTGCCCGGCGTGCGGATCGTTCTTGATACTAACGTGGTGGTGTCGGCCCTGCTGTGGCGCGGCACCTCGTATCAGCTGCTCGCAGCGCTGCGCCAGCGTGCCCCGCTCCAACTCTTTAGCAGCACGGCGTTGGTGGAAGAGTTAGCCGAGGTGCTCGCGCGGCCCTTTGCCATCGAGCGGCTGGCCTTGCTCGGCAAAACCGCAAGCGCGGTACTGGCCGATTACCTGGAGGCGGTCGAGTTGGTCGAACCTCTGTCTGTCCCGCAGGTGGTGCTCCGCGACCCCGATGATGATCAGGTCATCGCAGCAGCGCTCACCGCCCACGCCGAGGTTATCGTCTCGGGCGATGCCGATCTGCTCACGCTCGGTCATTACCACGATATTGCCATCCTCAGCGCCGCACAGTGCCTGCAGCGCCTCGGCTGAACGCGCCGCCCGCCACCCAAGCGACGCAGCGGCTTTGGGCAGGACGATTGAGGGGTGGCTTTTGCGCCCATCCCCACAAAATTAATTCGAGCCTGCCCCCTTTGATTCGCAAGCCCTGGCAGTGGCCGTGCAAAGCCTCGGCCTATGAGCAGGCGATGGTGGATTCTCGCGGCGATCCGCCAACTCATGACGCCGCCCGAGCCCAAGAAGCGGCAAAGCGGGTTTGTGTAGGAGGATTGAACGGAGGCGAGGGGCTTCACCGCCGTTCAGTCCATCCTACGTTTGTATACGTGCGTTGACCGCGAATAAAGAACATATGCCAACAGAAATTCAACCCCAATGATAGCCATGAATTGCGCTGTCCATTCGAATAATGGCCAAAAAAAATAGATTACAATCCCTAGAGCAAGAGCAGTCAGTCCGAACGGCAACAGAGGTATCCCATTTTTACTAAGCGACGATAACGCTGTAGGAAAGGATTCTCGATCTACTGGATACCCCATTAATACATTGATAAGCTTTGATGAATTAAATTCAGAAACAGCCGCTTTATCAAATGAGTGCAATCTAGCTATTCCCCATCCAAATGCACAAACTCCTAACAATTCCAAGGTTCTTATCACATTGTCCGGAAGTTTAAGAAAAGCGTTGAAGCAAGGCGGTAGAGCTAAAATAAAGCTAATCAAGATAAAAAGGTAAGCGCGAATTCCAGAAATAAAAAAAATATAACTGGTCGCTAATATAATTAAAAAAGCAACAATTAATAACAAAATATGAAACATAACTTTCTCTATGTCCAAGACGAGCTTTTATTAGACGGGGGGGGCATTGATCATCAGTTGGCCAAAATGATCCACCACACTCAAGAGTACAAACGACTGAAGCAGCAAGCATACAGGCCAAAACTATTCGCCAATCCTTGCTACGGAGGCAACCAACGCTAACTACTGCTGTACATACCAGTCGGCACTGGTTTCTAGGGTCAATTCATTATAACGCCCATTATCTTCTTGACCGCTACTACCATCGTCCTGTTGTAACCCAAAAAGATCGCTAAACAGTAGCGGATTCCCCTTTACATACGCATAAGTATTAATCCCACCCCTCAACCCAATCGGATCACTCTGCACATACCTTCCGACGGTCGGATCATAATCCCTTGTGTAGTTATAGTGCAGCCCCGTCTCGGCATCGAAATACTGACCCGGAAAGCGCAGATTGAACGTGAACGTCACGCTGTCCTGATCGGGGTCTTCGTTGGCTGCGGCTTCGCCGAACGGATCGCTCACCCAGCGCCAGACCACGGTGCCCGCCGCGTCGGTGATGACCCGTGGGGTGTCGAGGTGATCGGTGTGGATGAAGTAGACCACGCCGCCCACGATCACCAATCGGCATCGAGCCCAGATACCCGTACTCGCGCTGCGTGTTGCCCTGGGCATCGCTCTCGGCGATCAGGCGCCCCTCGGTATCGTAGAGGTAGACCGTGGTGCCGCCGCTGGTCGTTTTGGCGATCCGCTGACCCAAGGGCATCCAGTTGATAACTCACCGCCCCTGGGCCGTGCCGTGACCTGCACCAGGCGCCCCCTGGCGTCGTAGATGAACGTGCGTTGCCCATCGGCGGTGAAGGCTCCCATTGGCGTCGTACTGGAGCGTCGCGGTGCAGGTGCCGCTCACTTGGGTCAGCCGGTTGCTGGAGGGCGCGATGGTCAAGGTCTCGGCCCGGTCGGCCAGGGCGGGCACGGCAATGTTTTCGCCGCTTTGGCTCATGATGCGGGAGGCGTTGTCGTAGCCGAGGTCGGACTGCCCTGCCAGGGTGTAGCTCGTGATCCGCCCATCGCGATCATAGGCGCGGGCATAGGTCTGGCCGTTGCCGAAGGTGAATCCCTTGATACCGCCGAAGGGCTGATAGGTCACGTTGCTGACCAGGGTCTTTGTTTGGCCCTGGAAGATGGTGGTGATCGATAGGATGCGCCCCAGGCCATCGCGCGCAGTCGATCTCCCGGCCGCTGGGATAGGTCATCCCTGCCAGGCGACCGGCGGCATAGGCATAATCGGTCTCATGAACCTGGCCTTGGATGCTACGGGTGTCGCGGGTGACCCGCCCCAGTGCGTCGTAGCGCCCAGGCGACGCTGGTCGCCGCTTCGCTGATCGCGCTGAGCCGGCCCTTGCCGTTCACGCCCAGGTCGTATTGATAGCTCACCGTTGCCCCGCCTTGGTAGGTCACGCTGGTGGGGCGGTTCAGGGCATCGTATGGGAGTGGTGGTGGTTTGATTCGGCGTCGCGCTGGCTCGCGATGTTGCCCGCCGCGTCGGGGGTGTAAGCCGTTGCGCCGGTGTCGGGACTCTGAAGCCCGGTGCGATTGCCGAGCGCATCGATGGTGTAGGTGGTGCGGTGGTTCAGCGGGGTAAACGACCTCCTGGCATGATCCAGAGGATCATAGCCGTAGCTGGTGACCCCGGCGGCGGCGTCCGTGCTTGGGTCATCCGGTTCAAGCGGTCGTAGAAGAACGTCGTGGTGTTCAGTAGCGGATCGACCACGTCGGTCGGGTTGCCGTTGGGATCGTAACGATACTCGGTGCTTTGATTGTCGGCGCCGATGTCGTTTTTCAGCCGGTTCAAGCGGTCGAACAGGCGTTGATGGGTGCGGCTGAGCGCGCCTTGTGGATCGAAGGTGTCGTCCTGGGTGCGGTTGCCCATCAAATCCAAGGTGTAGTGAATGTGGCTGCCGAGGTTGTCGGCGATATCGGTCAGGCGATGGGCGCCGTCGTAGCCGTAGCGGAGGAAAAAAAAAAAAGAGAGGCGGCGGCGGCGCCGCTGCGCTTTCGTCGAGGAGCGTCACCCGCTCCAAGTTCTCGGCAGGGTCGTAGTCAAAGTCGGTCGTTTCGCCGCCGCGCTCGGCGAGGTGGCGGTGCAGGATTGGCAGGCGGCGGGACTGCTCGCCCCGTCGCAGATCAAGCCGGTGTTTGCCACGCTCGAGCAGCGCCTGGTGCTCAAGGCGCTGGGCCAATTGAGCGCCACCGACCAAGCCGCGCTGCGCGCCGCCATCCGGCTGGTCATCGGCTAAGCCAGGCTGCGGATGCCGCCCGCGCCCCCAAAGCGCCAGATTGGCTTTGTCAGGAAGGATGGATCGCGAGCGATGCGGTTCGCACCTCAGCGCATCCTCCTGTGCTGACATCTGATATCGCGTTTAGTCTAGACAATAAAGGTCTATATTAAATTCACCATTAACTTCTGCTAAAAACCTAATTGCCTGTTTAGTGCATCCTAGCGGAGGAACTTCCTCTCCATGTTGAATTTCAACAATGCAATCGAACTCAATTTTACATCTAGGCGCGAGTTGCTTTAGCGCAGGAAGATAAGGGTAAAGGAATCTAGTAAACTCATCTAAATTCGTTTCAAAATCTTCACTCTGTGATATGGATTTAACTGACCAAACAGTTTCCGCTGCTGGCCTACTACCATGTTTCTTGGCTTCACCTTTAGCAAGCGAAAAGTCTGGATTGAGTTGCATGATCGACGTCATTTCACGGGGGATCAAAGCTTCACTCCGTAAAGTTAATTTAATAACAAATATGCTACTCACTCGATGCCCCTATGTCATTGATATTTAGATTGGTATCTTCTACAATCTCACCTCCTCTCTTACGTTTGATTACAATTCGCCCATCACGACACTTATAGAGATCAAAATACTTGGGTGGCGCACCAAGACCCTCTTTCAATTCGTGTAATTCCTCACTTCCACCAAGGTAATTTTTGAGATTTTTTATATCGTTTTTATTGAGGAGCTTGTCACATGGATCGTTGTCGGGGCAGTTCCCAGCGTCATTGCCATCGCCGCCGCAGGCGTTGCTACTGAAAAGCCCTGCAATAGTGCTACCTAGACCTACAATTGCTTTCCAACAGTAACTACCTAATTCACCGGCACCAATAAGGGCTCCGCCACCGCCACCGCCACCGCCGCCGCCACCCTCTAATGGCCCGCAGCCTATATTGTGGGGATACAATATACAGTCGACTTGCGCCATCAACCCACGTGGATCAATCCGCAGAAGCGGATTCACCTTTACATACGCATAGGTATTCAGCCCACCCCGCAACCCAATCGGATCGCTCTGGACATACCGCCCCGTCCCCGAATCGTAGTCTCTGAAGTAGTTGTAGTAGAGGCCCGTCTCGCTATCCCAATACTGACCCGGAAAGCGCAGATGGTAATTGAACACCACCCCATTGCCATCGGCATCCTGGTTGGGCGGTGTGCTGCCAAACGGCTCGCTGTCCCAGCGCCAGAGGGGGGTGTTCGCGGTGTTGGTGATCGCGCGCGGGGTGTTGAGCTGATCGGCATACACATACTGGATGGTGCTGCTGTTGACGGTCGAGACGATCTTCACGGCGTCGGCGATCACTGTGCCGTTGGCCAGATCGCTGAGGGTGATGGTGGCCGTGCCGGCCGCGAAGTTGACGGTGTCGAGGAGATTCCATTGACCGCCATTGGCCTGCTGATTGACTGGAATCAGGGTCAGGCCATCGTTGTGGTTAATGGTATACAGCGCATTGGTCGCATGTGTGGGTGCTGCCACCCAGCGCGCATAGACCCGATAGCTCCCGGCGCTGGTCACCGTGGGGCGCCAGGCGAAGGTGTTGGC
The DNA here is from genome assembly GCA_046347515.1 of Gammaproteobacteria bacterium. GTDB lineage: Bacteria > Pseudomonadota > Gammaproteobacteria > Competibacterales > Competibacteraceae > JAXMFZ01. The sequence continues at coordinate 44,681 of JAXMFZ010000008.1, forward strand.
GCCGCTGCCGGCAGTGTGGGTCTGGTAGTTGGTGCTGTGGTAGCCCTTCACGGTGGTGGCGGCGGGCCAGGTGCCGACCACGGTGACATTGGCAGTGGTGGCGTTATCGACGAGCGTTTCCTTGGTGGTGAGCACCGCTATTGGCAGATCGCCCACGTACACCGTCTCGGTGAGCGCCACCCCGGAGCCGTTGTAGTCGCCGAGCAGATGCCCCGCCTCATCGTAGGCAAAGTAGCTGTTGCTGGCGGCGGTCTTTTTCACCCGCTCGCCGCTTCCGTTGTGGCTGTAGCTCACGGTGGTCGTGCCTTGGGTGGTGCTGGCAAGTCGGCCACGGGCGTTGTAGGTGAAACTCACCGGGCCGCTCGCGGTGGTGTTGCCGGCGGCGTCATAGCTGAAGCTCTTGGCGCCCGCACCGGTGATTTGGCTGAGGCGGTTGCTGGTCGGGGCGATGACGTAGGTGGTGTTCGCCGCGCCGTTGGTGAGGCTCAGGCGGTTGCCGTTGGTGTCGTAGCTGTAGCTGAGGTTGCCATAAGCGCTGGCGCTCACCAGCCGATCGAGGGCGTCGTAGCCAGCTCTGGAAACCGAGGTCGGTGATGGCGGTGAGCCGCAGGGCGGCGTCGTAGTCGAGGTCGCGCGCACCGTCGCGCCGAGCGGGTGACCGTCCAGGCGGCCATCGAGGTCGAAGCTGCGGCTATAGACGGTGCCATTGCCCCGGGTCCATTGGCGCGGCGGGCCGAACAGGCGGTAGAGGATGGCGCTGGCGAGCACGGTGCCATCGACGCTCACGCTCAGCACCCGCCCGGCGCCGTCGTAGGTGTAGGTGAGTTGCTTGCCGGAGGGATAGGTGAGGCTGGTCATCCGCCCCTGGGCGTCGTAGCTGGAGAGTAAGGTAAACGCGGCGGTCGAAATTTGCTGCTTGCGCACGACTCGCCCGAGCGCGTCATAGGCCCAGGTGGTCGAGCCCGAGGGGTCGGTCATGGTGGTGAGCCGCCCGATGCCATTCGCGCCTTGGTCGTAAGTGTAGGTGATGCTGGTGGCGTCGGCGAACGCCGCTTGGGTCAGGCGATTGAGCTTGTCGTAGGTGTAGGTCGTGGTCTGGTTGCGGGCGTCGGTCTGGGTTTTGAGGTTGCCGGCAGCGTCGTAGGTGGAGTTCGTGATGCCCGTATCGGGGCTATTGACGCTCAGGCGGTCGCCGAGGCCGTTGCTGGTGTAGGCGGTCGGGTGGCCCAGCGGGTCGGTGACCGAGGTCAGTTGGTCTTGGGCGTTGTAGGCATAATCGGTGGCGCCGGTCTGCGGGTCGATGACGTGCACCAGGCGATTGAGGGCATCGTAGCTATGGCTGGTGACGTGGCTCAGGGCGTCGGTGGTGTGGAGGAGGTTGCCCTGGGGGTCGTAGTCATAGGTGGTGATTTCGTTGGGGCTAGCGCCGATGCTTTGTTGTAAGCGGTTGAGGCTATCGTAGACGCGCGAACGGGTCTGGGCCAACACGTTGGCGGGGTCGAAGGTATTGTCCTGGGTGCGGTTGCCCATCCAATCCAGGGTGTAGTGGATACGGTTGCCGAGGTTGTCGGCGATGTCGGTCAGGCGATGGGCGGCGTCGTAGGTGTAGGTAAGCTGGCTGCCAGTGGGGAGCGTCACCGTGGTCAACTGGCCTACGAAGTCATAGCCAAAGGGGTGGTTTCGCCGCCTACGGTGCGGGAGGTCAGCCAGCCGCGCGGGTGGTAGCTCAGCGTGGTGGTGACGCCGTTGGGGTCGACGATGGTGAGGGGCCGGCCGTTGGCGTAGTATTGGCTCACGGTGGTGATCTGGCCGAGGGCGTTGGTGGAGGTTTTCAACTGGCCGCGACAGCCTAACCCCGTACAAGGATCATTGGGGGTGTAGTAGTCGAGCGTGGTGGTGTCCACCACATCGGTGCGCGGGCCGTCGATCACGACACGGGTCAGCGCGCCGGGGACGGTGGCGGAGTAGGTGTTGGTATAGGTCCAAGTGCGGGTTTGGTTGATGGCCGTGTCGGTGACGGTGCGGCTGGTGAGATTGCCCTTGGCATCATAGGCAAGCGTGGTTTTCTTGCCGGCGGTCACTTCGTTGATCTCGGTGGGGAGCCGAAAGGTCGGGTGCCAGATGGTGGTAATGGTGCGGGTAGCGGGGGTATTGGCGCCAGCGCTGGTCAAGCCCTCGGTGCGGGTGACCTCCAAGTTGCGGGTGAGATCGTAGCCGTAAGTCGTTTTGTTGCCGTTGAAGTCGATGCGCGAGGCGATGTTGCCGTTGGCGTCGTAGGCGGTGGCGGCTGAGGAAGCGCCGCCGCAGCCTGGGCAGGGTTGACTGACGAACGTATTTCTTAAGACGCCTTGTATGTCCGCAAATCCGTAGGTGCGCGCCGTGCCGAGAGCGTCAGTGACAGTGGTAGTGCCGTCGGCGTTGTAGGTGAGCGTGGTATGATCCGCACCGTTGGCGTGTTCGGAGGAAATTGCGCGACCTTGAGTATCATAACTCCAGGTAGCATAGCGATTATTGTTCTCGTCGGTGACGCCGGTGAGGGCTTGAGGAAAGTTCACGTTTTCGTAGTGATAGGTGCGCACTTTGTTGTCGGGATAGCTGACGTTCATAAGATTGCCGTTAGCAGCGTAGCCATAGGCGTAGGATTGGCCTGCGACATTGGTCATGCGCACGATATATTTATTGGCGTTGTAACCAAATTGTAGGGTATGGCCAAAGTCGTCACTCACTCGAATCAGTAATCCCGCTGGTAGTGGATTGGTTGTGCCGTCAATCACGCCGCCGTTGGGCGGATTAGCGCTACCATCGCTATACGTCAGTGTCTGCTTTAAACCTGAACGGTCTGTGATTGAGATCAAGCTGCCGTTGACGTCATAAAGTTCAACCTCGTCGGTCTCGGCGACTTTATATTGCCAACCGATAGGATTATTTGCTTGATCAATTAGACGGGTTAATACGCTTTTAACATCGGTATCTGACTGCCACAGACCCGTATTCAAAGTAAAGATAAAGACCTTTCCATCGGGACGATAAACATACGCTATGGTGCTGTTGAGCGTGGCGCTGGGCCAGAGAGTGCGGCTGTAGGTGTGCCGCCACTTAGCCGCAAATCCCGAGCCAACAGTAGCAGCGCTACTGTTGTAATAGCGATAAAAAGACAGCAGCACGCGGCCGCTATCCTGATAGTCGACTTAGCGCTGGAATTTATTGCCGATGGCTGTATTAATCGGATTACCACAAGATATAGGTGGACATCCGTTATTCTTAGCTAGATCATAGGGATAAATGGTGCCGAATACGCCATCGCCTCCTACACAAGTACCCTGCAACAGCATGCCCGCAAATGAACCTGTGGTGCGCCCGTCCGGATACAGAGAGAGCTGGTAGCTGCATCCTGGAAATGCCCAGGGATAGCATCCTTGATAACGGATCCACCAGTCATTGACCGCTTCCCCGATGGAAGGGAACGACGGGAGATTTCCGGCGCAGCTAAAAGAATAGAGATAGGGGGCGCTATAATAAAAGGTGGCGCTATGCACTTGATAAGGCGCCAGTATGCTAAGCCCTAGCAGTAACAACGCTACAAGATGGCTCAAAACGGTGGGCAATTGTCTGTTCATGAATAAAGACTTCCCCCTCATCGACAAGCACACTGACGGCAAGATAGCAGGCACCGGCGCCGCTTTGCAATAACGGTGCAGACAACATCAGCACGAGCGCCATTTCGATCAAGGCCGTACCGCAATTCGCAGGAAATTCAGTTTTTCCGGGTTACGCATTGCGCCAATGCCTGGTTGTTGAAATAAGCCAAACCGCCTATCTAATCTCACATCTCGCGCGTCTTCATGCCGGTTTTGGAGGATCGTATCTAGCGCTCTATTTCGTACCCCTCGCAGCGCTGAGCGCCCGCGGCTCATATTGGCTAAGGACTTCGGTCTCGGCGCGCGCCGAAGCTAGCCAAGCCTGCATCGCTGCGCTGGCGATGACGGTATCGATGTAGGCTTGGCTGACCGGATCGACGGCGATGCCATAAGTCACGAAGCGCGTCGCCACCGGCGCGTACATGGCATCGGCGATAGAAAACTCCCCGAACAACCAGGGGCCGCCGCCGTGGCGGCTGCGGCAGTCGCGCCAGATTGCTTGGATGCGAGCGATGTCGGTCTGGGCGGCGGTGCTCGGCGTGACGCCCGTGATGCGCGCCCGGCAATTCATTGGGAACTCCGTCCGCAACGCCGCGAATCCGGCGTGCATTTCGTTGGCGACCGCGCGGGCGACCGCCCGTTGCTCGCGATCCGTGGGCCAGCCGTGCGTATCCGGAAAGCGCTCGGCCAGGTATTCGAGGATGGCGAGTGACTCCCACACCGTAAGCGTGCCGTCGATCAACACCGGCACCCGCCCGGCGAGCGAGTAGCGGGCGATGCGGTCACGCGTTTGCGGGGTATCGAGCGGAATGCGGATTTCCGTGAAGGGAATGCCGTGGTGTTTCAGATAAAGCCATGGGCGTAGCGACCACGAGGAATAATTCTGGTTGCCGATGACGAGGGTGAGTTCAGTCATGGTGATCTCCTGACAGCAGGGGAATGAGGGCCGCGCGCAGTTTCTGCAGCGCCTGGGCGCGGTGACTCAGGCGATTCTTCACGGCGGGGTCGAGTTCGGCGGCGGTCTTGCCGAAATCGGCGAGATAGAACACCGGGTCGTAACCGAAACCGTGTTCGCCGCGCGGCGCGCGGGCGATGCGGCCTTCCCAGGCGGCTTGGCAGATCAGCGGCGTGGGGTCGGCGGCGTGGCGCATGTACACCAGCACGCACTGGAAGCGCGCGCCGCGTCCGTGCTCCGGCACAGCGGCCAGGGCGGCGAGCAGCTTGTCCACGTTGGCGCGATCCGAACCGGGGCTGCCGGCATAGCGGGCCGAATACACTCCCGGCGCGCCGGCTAGTGCGTCCACTTCGATGCCAGAATCGTCGGCGATGGCGGGAAATCCGGTGTGCAGCGCGGCGTTGCGCGCTTTGATGAGGGCGTTTTCGACAAACGTGGTGGCGGTTTCCTCGGCCTCGGGCACGGCGAACTCGGACTGCGGTTTGATGATGACACGCAGATCCGCCAGCAGCGCTTGCAGTTCCTTGAGCTTGCCCGGATTGCCAGTGGCCAATACCCAGTTGGGCAGGGAAGCGTTCATGCCGGCAAGCCCAGCGCTTGGCGCTGTTTTTTCTGTAGATCAGCGATGCCGGCGCGGGCGAGTTCCAGCATCGCCAGCAGTTCTTCTTGGCGGAAGGCGTGGCCTTCGGCCGTGCCCTGTACTTCGATGAACGCGCCGGCGTCGTTCATCACGATATTCATATCGGTCTCGGCGTCGCTGTCTTCGCTATAGTCGAGGTCAAGCACCGCGGCGCCCCGATAGATTCCGACCGACACCGCGGCGACCTGGCCGAGCAACGGCTTTTGCGTGATGGCATGGCTGGTTGCGAGACGGCGAATGGCGTCCGCCAGGGCGACGAAGCCACCGGTGATCGCGGCGGTGCGCGTGCCGCCATCGGCCTGGATGACATCGCAATCGATGGTGATGGTGCGCTCGCCCAGCGCCTCCATGTTGACCACTGCGCGCAACGCGCGGCCGATCAGGCGCTGGATTTCCATGGTGCGGCCATCGGGACGGCCACGGCTGGCCTCGCGCGCGGTGCGGGTCGTGGTGGCGCGCGGCAGCATACCATACTCGGCGGTCACCCAGCCGCGCTTCTGGCCTTTGAGAAACAACGGCACACGCTCTTCCACGCTCGCCGTGCAGATCACGCGGGTATCGCCGAATTCGACCAGCACCGAACCTTCAGCGTGCTTGGTGAAGTGCCGGGTCAGGGTGACGGTACGCATTTGATTGGGTGCTCGGCCGCTGGGGCGCATGTCGGATTCCTCTCGATGAGTTCTACTCCCAAGGGGGTGCAGTATAAACAAAGGTACCTGCCGCCGGTAAGCGTTTCCTAGGGAGTGTGAAATCGATTTACCATATGGCCTTCTAGCAGCCGAGGATATGCTCCATGATCCGCAGCATGACTGCGTTTGCCCGCGCCGAGCAGCAGTTCGAGTGGGGTTCCGTCACCTGGGAACTGCGCTCCGTCAACCATCGCTACCTGGAAGTCGGCATGCGTCTGCCGGAGATGTTTCGCGCCCTCGAACCGACGGTGCGCGAGCGTATTGCCAACCGGCTGAATCGCGGCAAAGTGGATTGTGGCCTGCGTTATCAGCTCGGCGGGGTCGCGGTCGAAACCGTCAAGTTGAATCGCCCATTAGCGGAGCGCTTATTGGCCGTGGCCGGCGAACTCGAGCATTTGATGGGGCCGGGCGCAGGTCTGCGCATCGGCGATTTGCTGCGCTGGCCGGGCGTGGTGAGCGAACCGGAACTGGAACTCGAACCGATCCATGAAGCCATGCTGGCTTGTTTGGATCAGGCCCTCACGGAATTGATCGCGACCCGCGCCCGCGAGGGTACGCGTATTACCGAAATGCTAACTGTGCGCTGCCAGGCACTGCGCGAGCATGTCGAAGAAGTGCGCGCGCGACGACCCGAAGTGTTGGCGCGCCAACGCGAGAAACTATTGGCCAGGATCAGCGAATTGGCGGTCGAGGCGGATCCAGGGCGGATCGAACAGGAATTGGTAATCGCCGCTCAGCGACTTGATGTAGAAGAAGAACTCGACCGTCTTGCAGCCCACATTGATGAAGTCGAACAAGTGCTGGTGCGTCCGGAGCCGGTGGGTAGGCGCCTGGATTTCTTGATGCAGGAACTGAATCGGGAAGCGAATACGCTGTCTTCGAAATCGTCCGATACCGAGACGACGCGCGCCGCCGTCGATCTCAAGGTACTGATCGAACAGATGCGCGAGCATGTACAGAATGTCGAGTAGGGTTTAAGCCCGCTTCGTCTCATTACGAATGACTCAGGAAAAAGCGGTTCGTGACCTCGACCACCATTGCTGTCATCGTGTTAGTGTGCGTGTTTTGTGGTGCGCTGGGCGGGATGTATCTACGTATCGTATTGCCTGAGCAGCACTTTAATCAGGACGCCAGAGATGTCATCAAGCTGGGCATGGGGCTGATTGCCACGATGACCGCTTTGGTGCTCGGGTTGGTGATCGCCTCGGCCAAGAGTTCGTTCGACATGCAAGTGTCAGCGGTCAAGCAAAGCGCCGCCGACATGCTCCTGCTGGATCGGGTATTGGCTCACTATGGGCCGGAGACAAAAGACGTTCGCGCTGTGATTCGCCGCACCGTGGCCGCCAGGATTGAGGCAATTTGGCCGCTGGATAGCACCCGGTCCGCGGAGTTGGATGCCCCTGGAGTGACGCCTACCGTCGAGGGTATCGAGGCGCAGATTCGGCATCTTTCCCCGCAGAACGATGATCAGCGTTGGCTCCAGTCCCGAGCGCTTAGCCTCAGCAGTGATTTGCAGAAGACGCGCTGGCTGATGTTGGGGGGCGTAGGCAACTCAATACCGATACCGTTTCTCGTAGTGGTGGTCTTCTGGCTCACCATTATCTTTGGCAGTTTCGGGCTCTTCGCGCCACGCAACGCAACGGTGATTACCGCCTTGTTTGTCTGCGCGCTGTCGGTGGCGACATCGATCTTCCTGATTTTGGAGATGGATCGGCCTTTCGATGGGTTGATGAAAGTCTCCAGCGCGCCGGTGCGCTACACGTTCTCTCAGCTCGGCCAGTAGTAGGCGATGAGATTGAGAATATCTACAAAAATAATGTATTTTTAGCGGGTTAGACTAACTTCGTGGCGCTGATTCGGCAATGCTGTTTCCGGAATCTCCATCCGTAAGTCTTCCTGCGGTTTCGCCATATAGCGCTCTGGAATTTCCCACACCACTATCTGCGGCGCGGCTTCAGCGGAAGCCAGACCGCGCAGGTAGTCGACCATCGGTTCGATGGGGCCGAACCCTTCCTTGGCGGCGTTGATCACATCCACTCCGGCCTCGAGTTTCAAGGAAGCCTCGAAACTCCATAAGGGGTTGGCGCTGTAGCTGGTGCCCACCAGCGCGACCGGAATGGCGGCGCCATCGAAGAGATCGCCATTACCGGCGACGGGATGCGCCTCCACCGGATGTAAGGCATCGGGCGTCAGCTCGCTCGCTTGCACCAGGCTGTTGACGCGCACATAGCGCAGCAGATCGCCGTGATGTGCGACCGCAGCCAGCTCTTCCGGCGCGAACGCAGTGGCAGGCAGGCCCAGCGGCTTGAGTGCGTTGGCAAGCGTACGCGCGACGACCCGCGCGCCATGCGTCGTCCAGTGGGTGTCGGTTTTCAGGAACACAGGCCCAGCGGCTTTGGCCTGGAGCAACGGCGCGCGTAGATCGGGGGCAGGGATGCCGAGCTGGTGCAGTCGCTCCAGTACCTGATCGTACTGGTCTTGAAGCGCTCACGGCAGTCGATAGTGGCCCAGGTATTCGGGATAAATGCGTGCCTTCGCCGGCAGTAGCGCGATCATGAGATCGCTGCCGCGTGCGCGCAGCGCAGCTTGTACCTGGGCGATATAGTGAAGTTTGCGTTCGGCTTCCAGCGCGCCAGCGACAGAGGTCTGAAATTCCTCGGTAGTGAAAAGCCAACCGTCGGCGCCGATCAACACGCCCTTGCGGCCTTCGTGAAATAATCCGTAGCTCAGAGTACCCCAGAGATCAATGGCGAAATCCCGGAACGGCACAGCGCGATTGAATGCCTCGGCGAATGCGGCGGTGGTTTCGCCGTTAAGCAGCGAGCGGCTGAGACTGAAGCCATTCAGGCCGTTGGCGCGGAAATAGTTGATGCTGATCCGTGCGCCGCTGGTGACGAGGGCGAGCACGAACAGGCTGTTGATCCATTTACGCGGCTGGAGCATGGCGTGGCTCGTCAGAATTGGAAGTATAGAAACGGTGAGAAGCTGTCGGAAACCAATTTGAGCACGGCCAGCGCCATCAGCGAGACCGTGGCAATACTGCCGGCCAATGCCGGATCACGCCAGAGCGAGGTTGATTTCCGCACCCAGAAGCGGCGTGGGATATAAGGCGCGGTGTAAATCACGATCCAGCCCACCGTCAGCATCAGCAGTTCGATGCCGTTGACCTGCCAGGCGACGGCGCTCGATATGCCGTACCCATTCAATCCCAACATGCCACGGTAAAAACCGATAGCGGTCGTGACATTGGGCGCGCGGAACATCACCCAGCCGATGATGACCAGTAGCAGCGTAACAGGCATTCCGATCCAGCGTGGATAGGGAGTGCCGTGGCGTACCCCCAGGGCGCGCTCAATGGCGAGCACCGTCCCATGCCATGCGCCCCACAGTACGAATGTCCAATTGGCGCCGTGCCAGAGCCCGCCGAGCAGCATGGTCAGGAACAGATTGATATAAGTACGGACCGGACCCAGCCGGTTGCCGCCAAGCGAAATATAAAGATAATCGCGCAGCCAGGTGGAGAGACTGATATGCCAACGCCGCCAGAATTCGGTGATGCTGCCACTGATATAAGGATGGTTGAAATTCTCGATGATGCGAAAGCCGATCATCAACCCCAGCCCCACCGCCATGTCGCTGTAGCCAGAAAAATCGAAGTAGAGCTGCACGGTATACGCGAGCGCCCCCAGCCAAGCGTCGGCGAAGGTCGGGTCGGGATTGGAAAACATCGTATCGACCAGTGGCGCGACGCTGTCGGCGATCAGGATTTTTTTGCAAAAGCCGATCATGAAGCGCTGTGCGCCGGTGCTGAATTTGCTGAAGGAATGGGTGCGGTGATTGAATTGGAAGTAGAGGTCTTTGTAGCGCAGCACGGGGCCGGCGACTAGCTGCGGGAACAGCGCCAGAAACGCCGCGAAATCGACGAAGCGCGCCACCGGATCGGCGTCCTTGCGATAGAGATCGACCAGATAGCTGATCGCGTGGAAAACATAAAATGAAATGCCGATCGGCAGGATGACATGCCACAACGAAAGCGCCGGAACCTCGATCGCGCCGAGGAGGGTATTGAGGCTGTCGACGCCGAAATTGAAGTATTTGAAATAGCCGAGCACGGCGAGATTGCCGCCGATGCCGATCAGGCAAAGAGCCTTGGCCCGTGCCGGGTTCGGGGCGCGCGCGATGGCGAGCCCGAACCCATAAGACCAAACGGTGACCGCGAAGAACAGGAACAGAAAATCGATTCGCCACCAGCCATAGAAGACGTAGCTGCCGACGAGAATCACCCAGGACTTCGCGCGAAACGGTACCGCGTAGTAGATGGCCAGGAACAGCGGCAGAAACAGGAATAAGAAAACGCTGGAGGAAAACACCATGGTTACGGATCAATATGCACGTAGGAGAAAATGAATTTCCATGCCGGGTCAATGCGGCGCCGGTTGCGCCAGTGCCGGTTCGGTGATCTGCGCGATCTGTTTGGCGGCGCGGATATGGCCCTTGCCCTCGGCGCGCCGCAGCCAAGCGAGGGCTTGGGCCTGGTCTTGCTCGACGCCGGCGCCGTTGAGATACGCCATGCCGAGTTCGTACATGGCATCTTTGCTGCCGCTCTCGGCGGCTTTGCCCAGCCAATACAGCGCTTTTGCGGGATCGTGATGGCGGTCCGCGCCGTTTTGGTAGGCGAGATAAAGCGCTAGCATCGACGTGGTGTCGCCCTGGTGCGCGGCGGTTTCATAGGTGGCGATGGCTTTGTCCACATTGCGCTCCACGCCGAGGCCGGTGGCATAGGCGCGCGCCACTTCGCGCAGCGCGGCCACCGAACCGCGATCCATCGCCTCCTTGAAATAACCGAACGCTTTTTCATGATCCAGCGTCACCCCGAAGCCGGAAGCATAAGCCCGTCCGAGGGTGGTCAACGCCCTAGTGGAGCCGGCTTTGGATGCGCGGTCGAACCAATACACGGCGGCTTGCGGGTTGGCGTCGATGCCATTGCCGGTCGCGTAAATTTCAGCTAATTCGAGTTGCGCGCCGACGCTGCCGGCGCGTGCGGCGCGCAGCAGCCATTCGGCGGCTTGCGCGGGGTCGCGTGCAACGCCGATGCCCTCTTTGTAGGCGCGCGCCAGCTCACTGGCGATGCTGCGATTTTGCGGATCTTTGGCGGCGGTTTGTTGCAACAGCGCGAACGAGCGCTCGGGTTGCTTCACGCCGTCCACGCCGTTGGCGTAAGCGCGCGCCAATGGCACCGCTTCCGCTGAGGATGCCTGCGGCCACCGCGCGTTCCGACCAATCATCGCCTCCAGCGGGTCTTTGGGAATGCGCTTGCCTTCCCGGTAAGCCTGCGCCAGCACGCGTGGCGCCGACGTATCGCCGCGTTCGACCGCTTGCTTAGGAGGGGCGATGCCGCGTTGTGGGTCAAAGCCGCCGCTACTATCGTTCAGCAGCGCGGTTCCCAGTTCCACCAGGGCGCTGGTGCTCCGCGCCCCGCTTTGCTCGGCCTGGGCAAGCCAGGTCTCGGCCATGGCGAGGTCGCGGCACGACTGTGCCGGTAGCATACAGTATCGCGAGCCTGACCGTCGCGCCGATGCTACCCTTGGCGGCGAGCGCTTTGTAAAGCTCGACGCCTTCCAGAATATTTTCATTGACCAATAGTGTTGCGAGGTGGACGCCGCTATCGATGGAGCCTTTGGCCCACGCCTGTCGATACCAATCGATGGCGCGGTCGTAGTCCACCGGCGGGCCAAATTCACCGCGGTGCAGGTCGCCGAGCGTAATCATCGCCGCTGCACTGCCTTTGGCCGCCGCGCGTTCGAGCCAGGCTGCCGCCTCCTTCAAATCGTGTTCGACTTGCAGACCCCGGGCGTAGACACGGCCCAATTCGACCATCGCGGTTGCCGATCCGCCGTCGGCGGCGCGTTTCAGCCAGTCTAGGGCGATCGGGACATCCCGCTCCGGGTTGTCGGTGGCGCGGTAGTATTCCGCAAGCGCAAGCATGGCGACGATGTTGCCCGCTTGACTCGCCGCTCGCTCATACCAGGCGATCGCGGTTTTGATGTCAGTGGTCACGCCTTTGCCTTCCCGATAAGCGCCGGCCAAGGCCACCATCGCGTGCGCATTGCCGAGTTCCGCCGCTTTTTGGAACCATTCCGCGGCCGCCGCGGGATCGGGTGTGCCGATGCCGCCGCTGATGTAGCTTTGCGCGAGTTCATACATTCCGTCGTCATCGCCGAGTTCCGCGGCGCGCTTGAAATTCGTGAATGCTTGCTGCGCATCGGGTTTGCCAAACCGGCCGTCGCGCTGGGCCCGGCCTATGGAAACCAAGAGCGCGGGATTATCACCCGCCGTGTCTTGCGCGCGCTGTAGAAATTCGGCGGCATGCGCCGGGTCTTGGGCGACGCCCTTGCCTTCTTCGTAAAGCGAGGCCAGCACTAGCATCGCGTCCGCCGACCGTGCGGCGGCCGCGCGGTCGAGCCAGAGCACGGCTTCCTGCGGAGCGACGGGTAGCGCCTTGCCAGCGGCGAAGCGCGCGCCGATGTCGACCGCGGCCTGCAGAGAGCCGGCCTGCGCCGCGCGCCGGTAGTAAGTGAGCGCCTGTTGTGGATCGGGTTGCAACCAGCCATCCTCATCATAGCCGGCGGCGAGGGTGAGTATCGCCTCGGCGTCGCCGGCCGCCGCCGCGCGGGTATACCAATCGCGCGCGCGCTCAAGGTCGGCCCGTATGAACAGTCCGCGCCGGTAAATCTCACCCAGCTTGCGCATGGCGGTCGGGTCTTGTTTACCCGCTTTCGCCAACAGAATACGTTGCCCGCGTTTGGCATAATCTTCCGCCACGTGGCTGTCACGAGCCAATTCGAGGCGCGCCAGGTTATAAGCGGCGTCGGCATTGCCGCCTTGCAGGGCGAGTTGATAAAACGATTTGGCGCGCTCGAGATTGATCGGCGTACCAAGTCCTTTCTCATGGGCTTCGCCCAACCCCTGTGCGGCTTCGGGTTCGCCGCGGAGCAATGCCGCTTCGAACAGGCGCAGGGCGCGTGCGGTATCCTGGGCGACGCCACGGCCGTGCAGCAATAATTTGGCGAGCGCCAGTTGCGCGCTGGCAAGGTTGGCAGACGGCACGCGGATCGCCTGTTCATAAAGCCGTGCGGCCAACGGGTAGTCGGCGGCACGCAAGGGATTATCCGCGGCCACCGGGACGCCATGTTCGAGGAGTTGCGCTACGCCGTATTGCAGCGCTCGATCATGGCCCGCCAGGGCACGCTCGATGAGTTGATGGGCGGGCGCGATCTCGCCGCGCGTGAAAGCCGCCTCGATCCGCTGCACGGTGGGGAGGTCGTCGGCGTGCGCGGTTGCGAGAAAAGTGAAGGGCAGCCAGCAAACCCAAGCCATTGTGATCAGCGAGTGCCCGAACGCGAGGAGTACCGCAGCGTATTTGTTCATCCAGGCTTGCCCCAGAAGCAGGTGGCGTTACCGCCGCTGAATTCGTCGAGCAGGGGACGCTGTGGCAGTGCGGTGCGTGCCAGCAGGCTGCGCAGCCGCTCTCCGGCGACGCTTTCGCTGTCGTGACCCAAATAGGCTTCGGCCCAAGCGAGGTAATGGCGGCCATGAGGCCGGCGTTGCAGAAAACCGAAGTCGGGCTGACGGTAGTCTGGATTGGGGCCGGGAATGTAGTTCTCGGCGGCGTAACGGCGCGCGAAATCGGGCAGCGCAACACTGTTGAGGAAAAAGCCCAGTAGCTGGCGCAAGCTGACGCCGTTGACATTGAGACCGTATAAGTCATCACCTTGGTGCGCGGCGATTTCCGCCATCGTAACCAGGCTTGCCAGCGACTGGCGCATGTACCAGGAGGCACGGGCGCCGCGCCTGACCTCCAGCGGCAGGCTGCCGTCGGGGCGAGCCTGGGCCAGCGCCTCGCGATAGCGCTGTAGCCCGGAGTCGTACAGTTTGCCATCGCCGATCAAGGCGCCCCAGGCCATCAATACGCTGTCGGCGAGGTAGCGATGGTTGTTGTGATCGACGTCGCCGTCGAAGCGTTTATCCACGCGCCGCACGAGGTCATCGAGCCAGCGTTCGATAGAGACACGTTCGGCGTCGTCGAGATGGCCGCGCACGATCGCGTAGGCCAGCATCGTCGGTAGCAGTGTCCGTTTCAAAGCATAGTAAGCGTCATGGGTTTCCTCGGTCGCGGTCAGCGCCTGGGCCGTGGCCCAGGCCGACAGAATGTGGCGTAAGGTTGTTTCGGCGACTAGATCGCCGGCCAGCGCGCGCCCGGACAGCACCATCATGGCCCAAGCGAACGGCTGGGCGCGATCATCGCTGCCGTAGCCGTCGGTCGCGTTGAGCCCTGCCAGCGGTGGATCGAGCGCCGCAGATTTCTCGAAAGTCAAGGCCAGGCAGGAGGCGCGAACCGCCGCGTAAGCAGGTGTCGCCAGTTGCGCGCGGCGGGTGTCGACATCGAAGAAAATCGATCCGGGCGAGCCCAGATCGGCACGTGCCAAAGTACCGATCACGCAAAGCACGGCGGCACAGCATGCCACCATGGTCGCCATCATCAGAGAGCGCCGGCTGTTCATGTCGCCGCTATTCCTCGTTGGACTCGTTGGCGGCGCTGATGCCATTAGTTCTCACCAGCGCTTGATGCTGAACGGTGCCTGGAATCTCGTCGCAACGCGGCGCGTTCGCGCTGCTGCTGAATAATGCCTCCTGGCCGTCGCCCGCGAACAGCCCGGTTGCACGGAACGAGCAGCGCTGCGGCGGCGGCGGCTGGCAGGTGCTGGTGATCAATGCACCGCTGGAAGGTTGGCTCGCGCTGCCGCTCGGCAGAGCCTGGGTATGAGGCCGGAGGTCGCCACCGAACAGGAGCGGTGTTTGGTGGACGAATTCATTACCCACCACGGTCATTCCGGTGACGCCCAGTGCTTTGATGCCGGCGGTATTGGCGCGGATCAGGTTGCCAACGGCGGTGAAGGTGGTGAGACGGGTATAGGGGTCCAGCTCGAAATCTCGGGTAGCTCCGGCGCGGCTGTTTTCCAGGCGTACGATATAACCCTCCACGCCAGCGCCTTTGTTACCGACGATGCGGTTTTGAAAGAGCGCGACATCCCAGCTGTTGCGGATTTTCACCCCGGCGCGGCCATTGTCGAACAGATGATTGGAGGCGGCGATATTGCAGGAGCTCTCGAAGATACTGAGGCCATCCTGCCGGTTGGCGAATGCGGTATTGGCGTAAACCAGTGTTTCCACACTGTCGCGGTCGAGCATGAAGCCAGAGCCGTGATTGGCGAACGTCACGTTGCCGATGATCGCGCTGTAATCGACTTCTCGCGAGATGATGATGCCGTGTTTGACCAGGGTGCCATAGGCGGTGTTGTAGGCGATGATCAGCCGGTGCGAGCGGTCGTGCGGGTCGATGCCGTAGATGATGTTGTCGCGGTATTCGTTGCCGATTACGAGGACATCGTCGGCTTCGTAGGAGTAAAAGCCGTAATAGCAGTTTTCGAAACTGTTTTCGACTACGACGCCGGTGGGCCGTTTGGAGCGCGGGTCGTCTTTGGTTATAGTGGTGGGGCCGGACGACAGAGCGACGCCGAACGCTTTGGTGCTGCGGTAGCCGAGGGCGATGAACGTCGAGTTGGCTAGTTGGGTGACGCTGTTGCTCCAGGACAGAATGAAGGGGCGGAAAGCATCGGAGTCCTTGGAAAATACCCGCGAAATGGCGTTCTTGGCCTCGTCGAAACCCACCACCCGGGTATCGGTGACGAACAGCTTGCCGGCGTTGACGATGAAGCCGCCGCTGGTCGCGCTGAGGCGCACTTCACTGACTTCATTGCCGCTGATCACCAGGGTGGCGGTTGGGCTGATCAATATCGGCAGGCGCACGGTGACCACGTCGCCGCTGCGGACAACGGCGGTTTCGCCGCCGGTGCCGTGCAAATCATGGATGATGGCATCGAGGTTGAACACGCCGCTGTTCAAGTAGATATAACGTGGGTTATCGTCGTTTTGGAGTTTGCTGAGGCGATTACGCCCGCCGCTCTCGCCCTCAGTATCTTCAAAGAATTTCTTGTTGTATTGGCTGTAGATCATTAGCGCTTCATCGGCATTGCCTGGCGCGATCGGTGGCACGCGTGCGCGCACGCCGCTCGCGCGCGCCTCGAACTGAGGTGGATGCGGAAGCCGCTGGCCCAGCGCCGCCGCGTCGAGAATGCGCAGATCGAATTGCGCGGAAAGCTTGATCGGGTTGCGTGGGCCTACCACGGCTGCAGTCGTTGCTGCGGCGTCGGGTGGAGTCGGGCTTTGTGTAGTACCGGCGGGGTGTTCCCGGCTCAGCAGGCCGTAGACATCGTTTGTCAGCGTCGCGCCCTCCGCGATCCACCGTAAGGTTTGCACGCGTGTGCTGTCGTCGGCTATCGCGCGCGCTACCCCCAGGGCGTCGGGCAGTTGCCCTTGCTGTGCCAACTGTCGGGCGAGTGCGGCGGAGCGTTCCGTTTTATCAGGGATTTGCTCGATGATCTGGCGAGCTCCGGCGTCGTCACCAGCGGCGCTCTTGGCGTCCAGCACGGTGCGCAGGGCGCGCGCACGCGCATCCGCATCGCCAAGGCTGGGAATCAATGCCAGCGCTTGGGCAAAATGCTGGGCGGCGGCGTCATGGTCTCCCCGTTGCGCTTCGGCTTTGGCGATTTGCGCCAAAGCGTCGATCCGCCAAATAGGAGAGGAGATGTTGGCGAGCGCCGCCAGCGCCCCCGCGCTGTCGCCATTCTTGGCGAGCGCCCTGGCGATGCCGTGCCACGCCCGGCCCCGGTCATCGTCGGTCGCGGTCGCTGCGGCTGCGTAGCGCTTCGCCGCATCAAGCTGATTGGCGTCGGCGAATGCCTTGGCAAGCGCTGCGGCGGCGCGCGATTGCGCCTCGCCTGCGCCAAGCTCGGCGTAGAGTTTGGCTGCATTCGCGAGTTCACCTTGCTCGGCTTCATTTTTGGCGATTGCCGCGACGACGCGTGCGCGCAGCGCCCCGGCGGGCAACGTATCTAGAGATTGGGCGGCGGCGGTGCCAAAGCCGTTGTCCGCCATGGTCTTGAGCGTAGCGGCGGTTTGCTCCGCGATACCTTGAGCATTCTCTCGCGCTTGCCGACGCGCAACAGCCAGGGTATCGAGGGCTTTGCCAAACACTTCTTCCGCCTGGGTTCGATAGTCGTTGCGGGCAAGATGTTTGCCGATCAGGGTGAAAGCGTCGGCGGCGGTGGTTTTCTCGATGATGAGATTGGCGCTGGCGCGGGCAGGATCGGGGTGATTCGCGGCCAGATGCGCGCGCACGATGGCAAGCAAGAGGTCGGATTGCAGCCCGGTGCCCGCGACGCTCAGGGCGCGCCGGTGGCGATGTCGAAACGTTGCGCGCTGAGCGCGGCGGTATGGATCGAGCGCAACGTGTCTTTGCGCACCTCTTTGGCGTCCGGCGGGATCAGTTCCGCCGCGAGTAAGGCGTCATCGAGCGTTCCAGCGGCGCTGGCGGAACGTGAAAGAGCGGCGAGACCATTGGCCTGTTGCGTGTCGTCGCCGGCGGCGACCGCGTCGCGCAGCGCGGACTTGCCGGGATTGACGCGAACTATCGTCTGGGCTCGCCGGTGGCGGAGGTCGCTGCGTAACCGTGCATCGGCAAGCTGCGCGAGGACGTCATCGGCAATCGCCAGCGCCGGAGGGCCGATGGCGAACGCGGTTTCGACGATATCCCGTAGGGCGACCGAGCGTTCCGGGGAATCGGTGAGTTCAACGATGCGTTCGAGGGCGAGACCGAGGAAACGCACGGCGCGCGCGGGTTCGTGTTCCCCATACTCGCCGGCGATATCGAGCAAAGCCGTGGATTGCAGAGTTGGTGTGGTGATCTCGCGCGCCAAGGCGTCGGCTTTGACCAGTACATCGCCGGCATCCTGCCCATGGCTGCGCATGTTGGCCGCTAGTGCGCGCAACGCGGTAAAGTGTCCGAATATGAACAGATCCCGGCTGACGCCGCCGGCCTCGAGCTCTACCAGCAAGCGCCGCGCATAGGCACTGTCTTCGGTTGCGTTTTGCGCCGTATCCCGGACGCGGGTCAAAGCGTCGAACGCGCGCAAGGCGTCCTCATAGGCCGGCGCCCGTTCCGCCAAATCGGCCGTGGCTTCGGCGCTCAGCAGTTGCCGGCGGACTTCGCCCGCGAGGTTTTGGATCTCGGCAAGCCCTAACGCCTGTGCCACGGAGCCGAAGCAAATCCAGCCCAGCAGGACAACGAGCGCATAGGGCTTGTACCAGTGTCTATGCACGGCGGCGTTTCAGCGCTGGTTCATCGACATGGAGCGATTCCGCGACCGGCCCTAGCAACCGGTTAGTGATTCTTGGCGAGCCACGAACTGGCTGCGTCCTGGAGGAGTTGCCCAGGAAAACGCGTGGCGAACGTATCAAAGGATACTTTGGTCGGGGAGCCAATCGCGGCAAGCGGCAATTCGCGACCGGGATCGATCACGACTTCAACGGGTATTTTTGGATCGAAGCCTTGGTTACTGGTTTTCCACTGGCTGGCTGGGCGGCGAATTTCGCGGATGCTCGCGGATTCCGACACCATCCCGTCGCTAAAGCTGACCCGAACTTGCACTCCCTGCTGGAGGGCCAGCGCATCCTCCGGTGCGACATGGGCAATAACAAAGGGTTTTGCCGCCGGCTGGGCCAGCACGAACACCGCTTGGCCTTTATCGACGAATTCTCCGGCGCGGGCGACGCGGGCGATGATTTTACAATCGCAGGGTGCTTCCAGTGTAAGCCCGCTTTGTGATCCGTCACGGATGCCGAACAGCGGTTTTCCCTGTTGCACCGATTGCTCGTGTTCGTCCAGCATGAAGCCGATCTGACCCGCGGTAGGGGCGGCGGCCACCGTGACATCGGCCGCAACTTGAGCCGCGGGCGCCTGGATGATATAGAGTTTTTCATAAAGGCTAGAGCACACCAAGCCGATGAGCGCCAGCGTGATCAAGCCCACCAGTCCGTAAGTGGCTACACGCTGGCCAACATGGGCGATACGCCCAGCGATATCACGCGGTTTGGCGGCTGCAGGTATGCCGCGCGGAGCCATGAGCGGATTGCGTGCCGCGATTTCGATGATATCGCTGGCATACACGACTTCGCCCGAAAGATGGGCATCGATGACGAAGTGCATGAACGACAGCGTGCGCGGCGAAACATTCAGAAAGCGCAAACCGAGCCGGCCGGCTTCGCGGTTGAAATAACGGACCTCGCCGGTCAATGGCAGGGTGAAACGGAAATCTTCAAACTCGAATACCAGTTCGAGCGGCAAGCTGTCGCCTGCATTCAGTTTTTCGAAGAGTTGGGTAGCAGCGCCGCTGGGGGTGATTTCACTGATACCGGCGCCGCCGACCGACCAGTCGGCGACACGATACACGGCGCTACCGATGATCGCTTTGACCGGTAAGGTAAAACGGACGTGTTGGCGCTGAACTTCCGCTTCATGAACGAGTTGCCGAGACGGCCGCGGTGATGACTGCTCGATGAATTGTAGATCGGCGGATTCATCGAAGAGCCTTTGCAGAGTGTTCAAGATCGCCATATCAGTGATGTTTCCTTTCAATGTTCAGCGCCATGCGAGCCAACGCAGCGCGTTTTGGGGATGGGCAGATAGCTCCAGCAATCCCATCATGATCGCCAGCGCGTAGATGAAATACGCCAAGCACAACACCTGCATATGCGTCGAGAGCGCCGCAGTGAATCGAGCCCTGGATGTCGAGACGCTGCGCTTGGAGGTGGTTTTTTGCCGGGTCCATTTCTGCTTGTCGAGCCGGAAGAAAATGTAGACTTTGATGAATGAGCCAAAAATCTGGTTGAAATACAATAGGAAGGGATAGTAAATCGAGATCCGGGGGCGTACCGTCAGGAGCAGCAGTGTCAGCAGATAGCGCGAGCTGGCGATCCAGATCAAGTAGACCAGAAGTGCCAACGGCGTTATGAAAAGCGTCGCCAGCAGTGTCAAAATGGGGCCGGTCAGGCAGGTCCACATGGAGATGCGCTGATCGAGGATGGCCACCCAGGGAAACAGGCCGACACGCCTAGGCCCGAGGCGCAACGCCCGACTATTGGTTCTCAGCATGTTGCCGAACCAGCGGCTCATGAGCATGGCGGCGGCTTCGATGAAGTTTTCGGCGGGCGGTTGCTCCACCGTCATGACCTTGACATCGGGCAGATAAATCATCTTGTAGCGGTGGCGTAGAAGCCAGTACCAAGTGGACTTGTCATCGCCGGTGAGGAATTTGAAGCGCCCCAGCCGCCAGTGATCGATGTAGTCGTTCTCGACGGCGCTAATAAAGGTCGGATCGCACACGATGTCGGCTCGGAACATCGACATGCGCCCGGTCAGGGTCAGGACGCGTTCCGCCAGCCCCATCGAACACATGAGTACTTGGCGTTGCGCGAAGCGCAGCGAGTACCATTCGCGGAAGATGCGACGGCCTTGAACCTGACAATCCTCATCGGTGGTCAGCGCGCCTATGCCAGGTACGGTACGGAAGAAAGAAGCGGATTTGGCGATCAGATCGGGCGGGACGATACTGTCACCGTCGATCACCGCGACGACCGCGTCGGGGCCTGGACGCAGCCGTGAAATGGCGCGAAATGCATAGGCCAATGCATCGCGCTTGCCGGTTCCCGCGATGCGTACGAGAACCAGCCGCACACTATCTTGCGGAGTGACCATTTGCGCGAACAACTGTTTGATCAAGCGTTGGTCGGCCATTTCCACGATGGACGCGACGACGGTTGCCGTACCGCCGCTATTCTTAGCCGCTTCGAAAGCGGCCCGATAGACGCGGATGGTGGTCGCACTGTCGATGCGAAAACTGGTCACCAGCAAGTACGCTTCCGGCGGCGGAGACGCCAGGCGCGCGCGTTCGGCGATTTCTGCGCATACGCGGGAATACCCAGTGTTGATAGAGCAAGCCCCGCGCCAGATGCAGCAAGCCCCAGCTATAGCGCCAAAGCGCGATCCCGCCAGGAACAGCAACACGCCTTGATTGAATCGTGACC
Organism: Gammaproteobacteria bacterium; assembly: GCA_046347515.1. GTDB lineage: Bacteria > Pseudomonadota > Gammaproteobacteria > Competibacterales > Competibacteraceae > JAXMFZ01. The sequence continues at coordinate 65,645 of JAXMFZ010000008.1, forward strand.
AAGCGTCCCCTGGCAGCGTGAGCGCCGGGCGGAGATGGTCAGGACAAAAAGCGCGTGGCCCCAGAGCAGGTCGATGAAGCTACCAGCAGATGCCTTGGTAGAGATCGTTAGAGCGCTCGTACGCAGACACCCTCGCTAGATCGACGATGATTTTTGTCCTTTCAGACGGTTGTATACATTGAGCGCAGCCCCGTCTTTTTTACCTAGGATGATGACATCGGCATGGGCGCAGACTTCGTCGAGGTCATCGACCAGCAGTTGCGTCAGATGCGGAAGGCGCGATTGCACGAAGTGGCGGTTGGCGCCGATCAGCGCCGCGTAGCGCACATGGGGGTCGAGGATTTTGATGTCATAGCCCTTGCCGTAAAGACGTTCGGCGAGTTCGAGCAGCGGGCTTTCCCGGAGATCGTCGGTATCGGGTTTGAAGCTCAGCCCGATCAGGCCGACCCGGCGTTTGCCCGCATTGACGATCATGTCAAACGCTTTTTGAATCTGTACCTCGTTGGCGTCCAGGGTCGCGTCGAGCAACGGCGTGCGGACATCGGATTGCTTGGCTTTATAGCGCAGCGCCCGCAAATCCTTGGGCAGGCAGGAGCCGCCGAAGGCAAACCCTGGTTTGAGATAGGCGGGCGAAATATTGAGGCGTTTATCCGAGCACAAAATTTCGAAAACTTTATGACTGTCGATACCAAGCGCTTTACAAATATTGCCGACTTCGTTGGCGAAACTTACCTTGACGGCATGCCAGGCGTTGTTCGTGTATTTGATCGCCTCGGCGGTCGCGATATCGACAATCGTCGCCTCTTGCGGCAGGTTCTGGTTGATCGTTCCAAGGCGGCGTGCGGTGATATCGTCCAAGCAGCCGTAGATGATTGCGCCAGGTTCAAAATAATCCTTGATGGCGCTGCCCTCGCGCAAGAATTCCGGGTAGTATCCGACACCAAAATCCTGGCCGGCTTTTTTACCAGAACATTTTTCCAGGAGTGGAATGACCAAGGCCTCCATGGTGCCGGGCAGGATCGTGCTGCGCACGACCACAGAATGGAACGCCGGCTTGTTTCTGAGTACGCCTCCGATTTCTTCCGCCACATAGGAGATGTAGCGGGTTTCGAGGTCACCGTTCGGCAGACTGGGGGTGCCGACACAGACGATGGATAACTCAGACTCGATGATGGCCTGATAGGCATCTTGCGTCGCGGTCAACGCATTTTTTGCAACCGCTGCGGTGATGAGTTCGTTGAGCCCTGGCTCGATGATCGGCGATTGGCCGGCCATGATGGCTTGGGTTTTTGCCTGATTAGGATCAACCGCGATGATCGTATGCCCATCTTGACACAAACATGCCGCCGACACCGCGCCAACGTACCCAATACCAAACACACTGATACGCATCAATGATCTCCCTAGCTGATTGAGTTAACCGGCGGCGGCAAAGTGTTAAGCTTTATCGCTCGCCTGGCGTGTTTCCCGTACCGCAACTTGGCATGTTTTGAAGCGCATGTTACTGATGCGCGTATTTTTTTGTGCATGTATAACGAAAAATTCGCTAATTTTGGCAAACTAATTAGAAGCACTGGACATGCCGTGTGTTGAACAGGCGACCGTTCTCGAGCGGTCTCATAGTCGCTTGCCATAGGGTCGCTGATCATATAGGCCTCTTTCCCTTTTCATTGACTTATCTATAAAAATTAACAATCCCACTGCAGATATCGCCAAGCCCCGAGCCACTTGGCGATTGGCTACTTCTTCTTTTAAATGAAGATCACATCAATCAATAAAGATCACAGCCACAGTACAAAGAAAATTTTACAAAATTGTAAATTCTATTTCAGAACTGTGCGCCGATGGCCAAGCGTACGGCGTGTGAATCGTATTCCACGCCGGCATCGGTCGAATCACGGTTCTTGAAGTTGTAGTAAACGTCGAAAAACAAATCATGCGGCAACCGCCATTTCACGCCGAGGCCTAGTTCGTAGACATCGTCGTTGCGCCCAGGCTTCTGGGTGCGTGCTTCGTCGATCTGAAAGTCGTAATCGGCATAGCGGCCTTTGGCAATCAGCGACACATTCTGGAGCAGGTCGTAAGTGGCTGAAACCTGAGTTCGGGTGAGAAGATAAGAGGAAGCCGCGTCGAGCGTCGTCTCTTGCAATGATCGATCGACATCCCCCGCTAGGGTGAAGCGGGGCGTGATCCGCCAGGCGATCTCGCCGTGGATACCGAAATCATTGACATCGCGAAAAATGGCGGCGCTATAGCTCTGGTGCAGATAGCCGATACTGAAGTCGGCGAATAAGTCGTCTTGTTTCGCGCCGTATGCAATGCCCACCCCGCTGGCGAAGCCATGCGAATCACGGTCGAAGGGTTCGATGTTCTCGATATTGTTACGGTACGAGCGCACGTTATAGGCGCCGTAAACATAGGGCTGGAGCTTGGCGGTTACGCGATATCCCACGCGTACCAATGGGTCGAATTCGGTACGATCGCGGTCATCCTCGAAAATCAGTGTGCCATCGTCACGCTCGGTATTGTCGTAGTTGAAATAGCGAGCGTTGGCACCTAGGTCGAATAACCACCGGTTGGGTTTGAACGTCCAGTCCAGTCCCAGGTCGCCGCGCCAGAACTTGGTTGCCTCCTTGGCATTGCGTTCGGGATCGCCGGGATTGTCGCCGATCAGTTGGTGATCCTTGCGAAGCTTGGCAAAGCCTACGAGCGTCGAGGCTTCGGTCACTATCCAGGTGCTCGTCCAGCCGATATCGTAATCGACGTAATCGTCGCCAGACACCCGCTGGTAATCGGCCGCTTCCAGCCCTGCCGTCGCGTCCCAGTGGAATTTTTCCTGAAAGGATTTGACGCGTATCCGCGGGGCGACAATATAAGCCGTGTCGCTTTTGGGGTCGACGGGGCTGCGCAATACATTGTCGTCGTATTCGATTCCAGCCCAACCTTCCAGGAACAGTTTGACCGCCGCTTCGGGTTGTTCCTGCGCTTTACCGAAATCTTCTGGCAGGCGCGGCAGTTCCTGCACGGTTGAAGGCGATGGTTGGGCAATTGCCCAGGCGCACGGCACCAGCGCCAGTGCCAGCGCCAATACACTGGATTTGAGCGCACCCGTGGGCCGCTGCAACCAAGAGGCTGTGGAAGGATTTGTCATCAGCAGCGTGGATTCCATGGCGCCGATCCGTTCATTGCGAAGGCTGCTTGCTCTGCCGATCCAGCAGTTCGAGGCCAGCCTGCGCCGGTGGATACTGATTTTTCTGGGCGGCGCTTAGCCAGCGCCGCGCAAGCTCGGCGTTCCGCTCCACACCAACACCCTGTAGGTAGACCATACCGAGCCGATACTGGGCTTCTGCATTGCCGGACTGGGCGGCACGCTCGTACCAAGAGGCGGCTTTCGTCATGTCCGCGTTCACGCCGCTGCCCACCGCGTAAGCAGCGGCGAGATCCAGCATGGCGACCGCATTTTTCTGGGCCGCGGCTTTCTCGAGCCAGGCCAGGAACTGCGCAGGGTCGGCATTTACACCGTAGCCGCTGCGATAAGCCTGGGCGACACGATAGGTGGCGTCGGCATCCCCGAGGCGCGCTGCCTCGCGGTACCAGCGTATGGCTTCCTGGGGTTGGATCGCAACGCCGCGGCCACGCTCGTAGCTGCGCGCGATAAACATCGCTCCGTCGCGTCCACCGCTTGGACCCGCGCGCATAAACCATTGGAAAGCCAAATTGAAGTCGCGCATGCCGCGATTGCCAGAGGCGAACGATTTGGCGATTTTTTCGGCCAGCGTTGGGTCGGCTGCTACGGCGCGTTCGAACCAGCGTTTTGCCAACGCCGGATTGCGCGGCGCGCCACGCCCAGTCTGGTAAGCCCAAGCCAGATTCAGCATCGCCGATTTGGCACCGCCCTCTGCTGCTTTCTCGGCCCAGCGCGCGGCCTCCGCGTCGCTGCGGGGAACGCCGGCGCCCACGCTGTAGGCATGGGCGAGATATTCCATCGACTGCCGGCTGCCGCCTTCCGCCGCTTTGGTATACCATCGCGCGGCTTGCGCGAGGTCGATGGGGACACCACGCCCTTCGGCATAGATCTGGCCCAGCGCATGAGCCGCGGCTATCGAGCCTTTTTCAGAAGCTTTTTGATAATACGCAATGGCTTGCGTCATATCACGTTGCACCCCAAGTCCATTTGCATAGGCGTTGGCGAGCGTCTCGGCGGCGGAGGTTGCGCCCTTATCGGCCGCTTCCCGATAATAGGCCACCGCTTTTGCTGGATCACGCGTCACGCCAAGCCCTTGCGCATAAACATTGCCGAGTTCCACCAGCGCCGACACGGAACCCAAGGTGGCGGCTTGCTCGTATTGGCGCGCGGCGAGCGGAAGATTCTTGGCAACGCCCTGGCCGTTGGCATATGCCTGGCCGAGCTCGAAATACGCCGAACCGTTACCCTGTTTGGCGGCTTCTTGATAAAGGCGGATGGCTTGCGCTGGATCACGCGCCACGCCGGTACCGGCCATGTAGGCCCGCCCCAGCTCGAGCTTGGCTGAAGGCAGGTCGGAGGTGGCGGCAAGTTGAAAAAGCTGGGCGGCGCGCTTGGGATCGAGCGCCACCCCCTGACCCTTGGCGTAAGCCCTGCCGAGTTCCAAATGGGCGCCGGGGAGTCCGAGGTCGACCGCCTGCTGCAATTGGCGCACTCCCTCGGTCGCGCGGGCTGGATTGATATTGCCGTTCGCCACCAATAAACGCCCGAGAGCGAGCAGCGCCGAGCCGTCGCCGAGCGCTGCCGCACGCCGATACCAATCCTCCGCGCGTTTGAGATCGGGCGCGCCGAACGCGCTCGTTTGATATTGATCGCCAAGCTCCACCATGGCCTCGACCGCGCCTTTGCCGGCGGCGTCTTCTAAAAGCGCCTGCGCATCGGCGCTGCGGGCTCCGCCTTCCGGCGTAAGCCACAGGCGGGCGAGATCGGCCACCGCCTTCGGCTCACCCTGACGGATAGCGCGGTCGAGATAGACCTGCGCTTTGTTCAGATCGCGGGTGATGAACAGGCCATCGCGATAGAGTCTGGCGAGCGTTAGTGAAGCGCTGGCATTGCCGGCGATGCTGCGCCGCTCGAATTCGACGATGGCATTGTCTACCAGGCGGTTGCTCTCGGTTGCCTCGACGGGTTGCACAGTGCCGGCATTGATGAGTGAAGCCAGGGCGATTCCAGCGGGTGGGGATGCTGCCAAGATGCTGCGATATAGACGCGCCGCTTCGTCGGGGTTTGCAGGGATGCCGGCGCCGGTGCGATACGCTTCCGCCAGCGCGTAGACCGCTGGCTCATAGCCGGTTGCCGCGGCTTTCTTCAGGAGATCGATGCCGGTCGTGCGGTCACGAAATCCGCCAACGCCAGTCAAGTGCAGATCAGCGAGTTCGTTGAGGGCGCGTGCCCGCAGTTGCGACTCGGACGCCAATTCAGCGGCGCGCGCCAGGGTGTCGGCGGCTGCTTTGGGTTGGCCCTGGCGATTGAGGGCTATCCCTTCCAGCAGCACTCGACTGCCAGGTTTTTCAATCAGGGTCTTCTGACAAGCCGCAGCGCATAGCGAACAAAAAATCAATACGAGCGCACGCCGTGCCAACCCGTCACCGGGTGTTTCCCCAAGCATGCCTGCCAGCGCTCGCATGGTGATTGTTCCTCAGGGCTGGGGCGGAACAAAAAACAGAGTCAGGTCGCCGCCAAGGTCAGTTGAGCTGAGCGGGCCTTGCAAGCCAAAGCGCCGTGCCAGGGCGGCATCGGGGAAGCGTGCCAGATAAGGTGCGAGCCAAGCCATACGGCTTGAGGGCGGATCGCGTTGGCCATTGGGGTAGGGCACTTGTGCGGCGCCGGCGCGTTGGGCGATATAGCTAGGATCGTCGATAGAAGTGACGACCAAGCGCACCAAGCGCTGCAGCGCGCTTTGGTTTTCGCCATAGAGATCGACGCCGTTGGCCGCCCCCAGTTCAGCGAGCATGATCAGCGGCGCGAGGGCGTACAGGTGATAATCGCGCGCGCGTTTGCCGCGCGACAATTCGACGGGCAGGATGCCATCCGCGCCGATCTGCGCGATCCCGACGCGAGCACTCGCCATGCCCCAATCGAACAAATCCCGGCGTTGGTTGACAATCCCCGCCACCGCCACGCCCAAGCCATTCCAATAACGATGATTGCCCTTGGATGAATTCGCGTCCGGGCGCTTGTCCACGAACTGGATGGTGTCCTCGGCCATTCGCGCCAGCCAAGGCGCGATGGCCGCGCGTCTGGAACCGCCCAGGCTGGCTTGGTCATCGAGTTGGAGCAGTGCGAAGGAGAGCCCCGCCAGCAACGAACCGCGACCGAGATAGCCTTGCACTGTTTCCATGCGCGTCAACCCGCCGGCGGATGCCCAATCCTTGAGCCAGCGCAGCGCACAGCGTTCGTTCGCTACCGAGCCGGTGCGCACGTAGGCATTGGCCATCTTGACCACATCCCTGACATAGTTCCGCACGGGCGTGATCTCGGCCAAGTAATCCGCTTGCGCTTCTATGTCGATTTCGGCGTGGTTGGGGTCGTTCGGGTTGTAGATGCTGCCGGTGGCGAGCCTGACCACGGGCGTCGGCGTGGCGGGACAGGCGAAGGATTGCGGCGCGGGCTGAGTGGGCGCGCGCCGTTGATCCGCATCGAACGGTGAGTGCAGCGCGGCGGCGTTGGTGGTCACATCGACGGCCTGGACGTTGGCGCAGGCCGCCACGCCGAGCAAAATCGCGGCTGGGATCATCTTCACCGAAAGTCCGTCAGCAACTAAGCGCATGGTATTTTCTTCGCTCGTTCAAGGTGCCTATTTTCCTGAACCACTGGCGCCAGGCCAAATCCCGCCGTTGCCGCTGCCTCCAGCCATTTCTTGGCGAGTGCTTGATCCTGGCGGCCGCCATAACCGGTGGTATAGGCGAGCCCCAGCCGATACATGGCTTGGGTGTCGCCCCGTTTGGCCGCTCGTTCGAGCCAGGTATACGCCTGGTCGGGCGCTTCGGCGGCGCCGAAACCGGCAGAATAGGCGTTGGCAAGTTCCAACATGGCAGGTGTATCGCCGTGCTCGGCGGCTGTGGTAAACCAGCGTAGGCTTTCGGCAATATTGGGTTCGCTATCGCCAAACCCGGTCTGATACCAGCGCCCGAGTTCGCGCATGGCGCGCGCTTCGCCCCCCGCGGCGGCTTTGCGCATGTATTGCCAAGCAACCTGAAGGTCTTGTGCGCTACCCGTGCCGCCCGCGTATACCAGCGCAAGCTCGACCATCGAGCGCAGATCGCCACGCTCGGCGGCTTTTTTGAACCATGCGATGGCTTTTTGCGGGTCAGCGTCTACGCCAGTCCCGTTTAGGTAAGCTTTGCCCAGTTCGCGCATACCGTCGAGGTTATTGAGGTTGGCGGCCTGGGTCAGGTAGTCGAATGCCTTGGCTGGGTTGGCTTCGATGCCGACGCCGCGTTGATAGATATGGGCAATCTGTACCAGATCGCCAGGTTTCGGCGAAAAATCCTCCAGTGCGCGCTTGGTCCAATGGCGCGCCTTATCGGGATCGGGATCGCTGCCGATGCCATCGGCGTAAGCTTCCGCCACGAACAGCGCATCCCGCACCGTACAGGGGAGCGCCTGCTCCGCGCGTTCGAGCCAGGAATGCGCCAAGGATTTCGCGGATGGATTGTCGGTATCGGCATTGGCTTGACGCGCAAGCTCGATATCGGCCTCGATGGTTCCAGCCTGGGCCGCCGCGGTTAGCCAACGCTGGGCTTTATCGCCCGCGTCTGGCAGGCTGACTAGGGTACGAAAATGCTTGAAGAGCTCCATCATCGCGCCGGCATGGCCTTTGCCAGCCGCTCGCTCAAGCAGCGCCAGTCCGCGTTCAGTATCGACATCGAGTCCATACAGGCCTTTGTAGTATAGTCCGCCAAGTTGGTACAGAGCCGTCATGTCCTGCGCTTGCGCGGCCTGGTTGAGCCATTTCAAACCCTCGGCGCGATCCTGGGCGATGCCTGCGCCATCAAAGTAGGCGCTGGCGAGGCGCACCATACCCTTGGCTGCGTCTTCATCTTTGGTTGTGCCTTCGCCCTTGGTCGTCCCTTTACCTTTGGGCGTTGTGCCTTCGTCAGCCCCTGTCGCCCGCTCAAACCAAGTCTGGGCAGCCTTAGCGTCGGCTTTCACACCAGCCCCATTCAAGTAAGCGAGACCAACATCGACCATTGCCGAGCGATTGCCCAATTTCGCTGCGCGTTTCAAGAAGCTGAAGCTCTTCGCTTGATTATCCGCATCGCCTTGGCGTAGCGCCTGTTGCGCCAATTCCTGCAAGCTCTTGGCGCTACCGCGCTCGGCGGCGCGCTCGAGCCACTTGTGGGCTTTGCCGGGGTCGGGTTCGACGCCCGCGCCGCAGGTGTAAATATCGACCATCGCTTCCAGCCCTTTCTGGCTGCCTCGACTTGCCGCCTGCCGGAACAGCCGCAGCGCTTTCAACGCATCATGGCTGACGCCCTTGCCATTGCGATAAAAGTCGGCGAGGGCCACCAATCCCGCCAAGCTGCCGGCCGCCGCCGCCTGCTCGTACAGCGCGAACGCACGCCCATAGTTCTGTGCGACGCCGAGTCCAAATTCAAAGGCTTTGGCAAGCTCGGTGAGCACCGCGCGGCGATTCGGGTCTATGCTCAGTGCACGTTGTAGCCACTCGACGGAGCGCTTGAGGTCAACGGGTTCGCCATATTCTCCGCGATAGAGAGCGGCGAGTGTTTCCATGGCTGGTATGTGATTGCGCTCGGCGCTTGCGATCAGCCAGCGCTCGGCCAACACGCGATCGGCTTTGACGCTGTCGCCCAACGCATAAACTTTACCCAACTCGTACATGGCTTTGGCGGCGCCGAGCTTGGCTGCGGCTTCCCAATAAGCGATCGCCTTCGCCATGCTGAACGGCACGCCGATGCCCTGGCGATAGGCATCGGCCAGCACCAGCATCGCGCGCTCGTCGCCAACACCCGCCGCAGCTTCGAACCACTTCGCGGCGACTGTTTCGTCGCGGCGCACGAACAAGCCGCTGTTATAAAGCGAACCAATGGCGTAAAGCGCATCGCAATCGCCACGCCCAAGGTTGGTCATGAGCATGATGAATGCGAGCTGCACCATGTTGCGGGTCGCATCCGCAGAAGGCGGAGTCAGTGCGCCATCGCGGTAAAGGCGCGCTAGGGCCAGCGCACCATTCGGTTCGTTGCCGCCCGCTGCGAGCCGATAATATTGCCCTGCTTTATCAAGGCTTTGCTCAACCCCATTGCCGTTTTCGTAAAGTGCGCCAAGTGCCACTGCCGCGCCTTTCACCTGGCCGCGTACGGCGTCGGTGAGCAGTTTGGCTGCGCGTTCCGCGTCCTGGGGAACGACGGCTCCCTCTTGCAGAAATTCGGCCAAATGGAATTTGGCGCTCGCTTGTTTCGCCGAGGGCAGTTTGGCGAGATATTCGAAGATCCGCACGGCGACCTTAGGGTCGCGCGGCGTTTTTGGGCTGCCGAGTCGGTACAAGATGCCGATCTGGTAAAGTTCTTCGGCGCCGATATTGATTTTTTTGCCGTCCCAATCCTTGATCCCGTGCTTATCGACGGCCGGCATCGGTTCATTTTGGCAAACCTTGGCGTAATTTACCGCGGGCGGCAGCAGCGGCAATTCCTGAGGTTCGGCGCTCCAAGCGGATGTAAGCCCGTCGCCGAACAGGAAGGCGATACCTAGCATCAAAGCGATTCGGCGCGCTGCCTCGGCGCAGCGAGGGCGGACGAAATTCATCAGCAATGGCACGGTAAAAGCCAGCAACGCTATTTGCGCTCGGTTTTGTTTTCGACCATGAGCGCTTGTAACTTATCGCCCGATCCAGTCAGCACGAACGACAGATGCGTACGCCGTTTGAGCTGCACTTTCGGGAATTCCGCCACGGTTTTGTCACCGGTAACGACAGCCAGATCGACGTCGATGGCGTTGACCTCCCGCATCTTGCCTTGCCCGGAGCCGAGATCGCCCACGATATCGACTTTGCGACTCGGCACCCGCAACGACGCCGATGTCTTGTCGGATAAATTGTAGAACAGTACCCCGCACTTGGCGGGATTGGTGCTGATGGTATCACTGATCGCGGCGAGGTGTAGGGCGCCGCCCGAGCCGATGGCGGCGAGGGTGTAGTACTTGCCGGCTTCGATGGTGACGGTTTCTTTCTTGTTGCCCACGCTCGCATCATGCTGGCCTTCATGTACGATGCGGTAGGGCGATGCCGCCGGATAGGCGATGTCCTTGAAGCTAACCTCGGCGATTTGCGCGCTGATGGGCGCTGTTTCGCCGGTAGCATTGACGACGCGCACGAACGCAGCATTGGGCGGCGGAGCAGGGTCGTAGAGCGCTTCATCCTGCGCCCAAGCCGCGCTGCCTCCCACCATGCCGAGCAGGATTGCCCCGGCGATCAATTTTTGCAACAACTTCATCGCAACTTCTCCTCTTTGAATCTTATGCGGCGATTGCAGCTGGACGCTTAGGTTTCGGGAGTCGGGCATAGCACGGCTTCCAGATTGGCATTGAGATTCGGCAGTCCCTCAATGGATATGGCGGTGACGCTGCTCTCGATGTCGTCGGAAAATTCAACAAAAAACCGGCCGGAATTGTTGAAATTTTCGGTGCGGTCGATGGCGAACCATTCGTAATCGCCATCCGCGTAATCGATTTTCAGGGTGAACTTGACCAAGGTTTTGTTGGGCGTGGTCAAAAACAGGTAATAGCGACTACCCGAAACGCCCGCGCCGGGATCGACGGTGAGCAGTTTCCCGCCTTGCCCGCGCTGGATCGAGAACTTGGCGGTGGAAACCGCTTTAGTGCTGTCACAGGCGCCGTAGACCGCGGGAATCATTTGGCGAAACGCTGGGGCGGAGTCGGCGCCGAGGTTGTAGTAAGCGGGCGCTTCCCACACGATGAAGGGTGGTTTGGCGTCGGCGAATTCCGGCGCGGAAGTATAGGAGATGATGGCGTTGAAAAGCTGACCACCGGAGATCGCGTGATTAGCGACCTCGAGGCCGGTGGCCTCGGATAAAAAACCATCGAAATTGAAGTCTTCGACGGCACTGAAACTGGAGCCCAGCAACACCAGCGCGCTGCTGTCGGTCGCCGCACCAAACAAGTCCGCATTGTCTTCGGTTTTGGCGCCGCTCGTTTGCACAACACGGGTTTCGTATTTCATGAACGGTTCGGGCGGGATTTCGCCGACACACAGGCGCTGGATTTCTTGCCCCATCGTGTGCTTCATGAGTTGCTCCCCCGCTGGTTTCGACTGATACGTCGCTTTGGCAAGCGCCGCGTAAGCGGGAGTATTGGCAAGTGCCGCAGCGACGGCCTGGGAGGCCGCCCGCGCACCGTCGGGGGTCCAATGGTGATCACGCTTGAAGAAGAACTGACTCTTATCGGTTGAATGTGCGTTTACCCATTCCCGCAGATTGGGCACGATCATGCCGGTCGATTGGAGATCTTTGACGAAGGCATCGAACAAAGATTCGGCTTCGCCAAGTTCGTACGGTGCTTGACGCGGCTTGGTGGGAATCAAGAACGCACTGTGGAGCAGGCCGCGCGGCGGCAGCGGCAAGTAAATGAGCTCGGTCTTGCGCTGGGCTAAGGCTTTGACGAGGCGTCGGAAATAGGTTTTGGTTTCTTCGGAGAGGTAGAAATCGTCTTTCAGATCGGCACGGGTACGGAAGAACCAACCTTCCGTTCCTTGGGTCATGGCCAAGCCGTCGCGATCGGCGCTCTCGAGCGCCTCGCAATCAAACTCTGGTTTGGGTTCGGCCAATGACGGTCGTTGCGCACATAATCCAAGCGCGATCAATGCTACTGAAACAAACGCATGCTTTCTCATCAATAGCCTGTTGAGTCGACCAAGCCGGCAAAACCCGTTTATGTGGTAGCGCCACTGGTAGGGTTAGTTCCGAGAACACACGTATCAGCCCACTGAACGCCAGTTGATTATGGTCATTTTATACATAACACCTTTGAAGCAAACTTATTCCATCTGCTCAAAAACTACTCAAAATATCGTTATGCGGCGTTGCAACACATCTCTTAAATTAAAATAACATTTAACTAACTTCATTACAACTTTGAACATCGCGATTCTGCTGCACTAGCACAATGGGGCATGGCTCAAACCAGCGCTGTTGGTCAGGCACTGCCGACCGACGCGGCCGATGACAGTGTCGCCGCTTACCGATATGCGCCCACCGCATGCGTGAATGGTGCGGTGAGCCACCCTATGCGGTGGGTTTCGCCACAAAATTTAACACTGCGCTTATACTGAGTATGCTTGAGTCAATGAAGATTGTAGTGTTCTCTAAGAGTTTACGGGTCTAAGCACGGTATTTGGTAAGGCTTGGACATTAATTGATTGAAAATAAAAATTTTTATGAATATGCCCAATGATTTCATCATGCGAAGGGCTCAGCCGGAGGTGTTTCTATGATTTCGTCTACTACATTCCCCGTTCAATCTCCAGTGTGCGGCGTGGGTGAGCAGATCCGCACAGATTATGACGCCGAGAGGCGCATTTACTGGGTCTGCCTCAAACCGGCGCCGCGCCCGTGTTTTACCCCGATCCTCCTGCATGAATGCCGCGAGGTACACGCCGACCTAGTGCGCCATGCCTCGCTTGGTGGAGAGGCGATCGAATTCATGGTGGTGTGTTCCGATATACCCGGTGTCTTCAACCTGGGTGGAGATCTGCATTTGTTCTTGAACTTGATCGAGAGAGCAGATCGCAATGGGTTGCTGGCGTATGCAAAAGCCTGTATCGATCTGGTTTATCAACAGTCGGTGCATTTGCACCTACCGCTGACCACGATTGCACTGGTACAAGGCGATGCATTGGGTGGGGGTTTTGAGGCCGCGCTATCATGCAATGTGATCATCGCTGAGAAGCAAGCCCAGTTCGGTTTGCCTGAAATTCTGTTCAATTTGATTCCAGGTATGGGCGCTTATAATTTTCTTGCCCAGCGCATAGGCCCGGTGCGGGCTGAACAGATGATTTTGAGTGGAAAAATATACTCGGCTGACGAGTTGTTTGAGATGGGCATCGTGGATGTGATCGCCGAACCCGGCGCCGGGGTGACGGCGCTGCAGGCTTATACCGACCGAGCCGCCAAATATCGCAATGGGTATCAGGCCATTCAGCGCGTCAGAAGCCGCCTTAATCCCATCCGGCACGATGAGCTCATGGCGGTTGGCAACATCTGGGTGGACGCGGCGCTCGCTCTGACGCCGAAAGACTTAAAAGTGATCCAGCGCCTTATAAGAGCGCAGGATCGCCGGTTTAGCGCGAACCCAATCGCCGACGAAGTCAGTCCTTCTCTTTACGCCGAAGCATGATGAGACTGGAAATAAGCCATCAGTGCATCGCGCGCGAGCTGCCACTCCTGCCGCATCCGGCCCAGCCGGAGGTAGGCTTCTTCGTGATTCTGATGGGTTGAGCCAAACCCGCTTGCCGCCTGGGCGAGCGCATCGGCGCCGATGCTGCTCGCCGCGCCCTTGAGTCCGTGCGCGAGATCGCGGAATGCGGGCCAGTCGCGGTTGTTACACGCGATTTCCAAATTGACGAATAGCGTTTCACAATCGGCAAGAAAGGTATCGGCAAGTTCCGTCAGAAATGCTGGATTGCCCGCATGCTCCGCAATCATTTCCAGGGTCGCCACATTCAGCACAAGCGCTTTCGCCGGCGCCGGCGCCACTGGAGACGTCGATGGGCGGTGTGCCTCGTGATGGCTCAGCAGTTGTTGGCATGTCGAAATCAGCTTTTGCGCTTGCACGGGTTTGGTGAGGTAAGCCGATATCCCCGCCTTCTCGCACAGTGCTTTGGCGGACGCGGTTGCGTTTGCCGTGAGCATGATGGTGGGTGTGTGGTTACCGGGCGCCATCGCGCGATAAAGTTGGATGACCTCGATGCCACTCATGTCCGGCATTTGCAAGTCGGTGATAATGAGATCGAACAGCTTCTGTTCGAGTAGGTCCAATGCTTCGTCGCCGCTGGTCGCGAGCGCTACATGGAACCCGGCGCGGGTGAGGATACGCTCGGTGACCTTGCGGTTGGTTACGTTGTCCTCGATCACCAGAATCGAGTATTGAGGTTGATCGGCGGTGCCAAACCGTTCCGCAAGGCGGGTGACGCGCGGCGAGGCAGGGATCGCTGCGGGTGGGTTCAAGACTTGGTGCAACAGACTGAAAAGCGCAGGGGTATCTGCAGGCAGCGGGAGTACGGCGCTGAACCCCCCTTGCACGAAAGCCGAGCGCTCGGCTTGGCTGATATGCGCCGCCGCCAGAACCATGGGCAGGTCGCGTAGGCTGCTTTCCTGGCGCAAGAGCGCCGCGAAGGCGATCGGCGCGATGCCGGGCGCTGTGTGCAAAATGAGCAGTTGATAACGTCCTTCGTCCGGCTGCTCGGTCAATAAGCGGGCGCACGCCCTGGTGACCGTAGTAGCGATCTCGCAGCGTCCGCCCCAGCCTGTGATTCGGGTTTGCAGCCAACTAGACACTTCGTTATCGGTGCTCAACACGAGTACCTGCAACCCGGCGAATACACCTTGAGGACTGGTGACGAAAGTCGGGATTTCTCTGCCGTCGCCCGCCACTGTCGGTTGGCTTGGCGTGGAGGCTGCGGTATCGGTCGCCGCGGGCATCGATCTGGGTGTCTTTGCAAAGGTGGTCGATCCTTACCTCGGTGCCCACTACTTGCTGCGTGCTGTGCAGATGGATCGAACCCCCATCAGCGCGACCAGCTTGCTGTGATGGCCAAGCCAAGGCCGGTTCCCTCGTGTTTACGGGAAAGGGAATCATCGGCTTGCACGAACGCATCGAACAAACGGGTCTGAGCAGCGGCGCTGATGCCGATGCCGGTATCGATGACCGCGAATGCAAGCCGGGTGGCGGTCGGCGTATCATCGATTTTGTTTGACATCCAGTTTCACCGCACCTTGTTCAGTGGGTGTGGCGGCATTGCTCAGCAGGTTGAGCAGAACGCTGTGCAGGAGCCGAGTGTCGCCTATCAAGGTCGCGCCTGCTGAGCTTGGGCGGCTGGGATAGGGAAAACGTCAGGCCTTTTTTCGCGGCCAGCGGCCAGATGATTTCTAGTCCATTCAGCAGGTCGCCGAGTTCGAAATCCGCTGCTTCTATTTCAATCTTGCCGGCCTCGACTTGGCGAAATCCAGTACCTGGTTCACCGCGTAAAGGAGCGAACGCGAGGCGGCTTGGATGCCTTCGACATATTCGCGCTGCTCGCGATCCAGGGGGGTGCCTTCGATGAGTTCCGCCACCGATGATACCGTTCAAGGGAGTGCGCATCTCGTGGCTCATGTTCGCCAGGAAGCAGGTTTTGGCCGCGCTCCCTTCCTCGGCGCGCTGCTTAGCGCACGCGCAGTTGCCGGTGAGCTTGCGCGCGTACGCGAGGATGGCGATCAAGCAGGCGATGCTGGCGCAGAGGATCACGAGATTCTCGCGCCAGTAAGGGTGAACGGCGGCCGCGATGGTAAAACCCGAGATGCTCAGGGTCGCGCACAACCACAAATAGCGCTCGCCATATCGGAATCCATTGCCAAGTATGATCCATACGAATATGCCAAGAACGGGTCCCGCCGCGTTACCGGCGAGCCAGGTCAAATAGGAAAGCCCGATGACGTCGATCAACGTACCCCACACCAGCGCCGCGCAACATGGAAGGGGCGGGGTGCAGCACAGCAATGCCGCCAGCACGGTAAGGGGATGCCGCCAGAACAGCGAAGTCGCCCGCAGGCAGGCGAAGCGGTGATGAGCAGATACAGGATCGCGAATGCTCCAATGATGAGGCGCAAAATCACCTGCTCATGTTCGCTGTCCGCCCGATTTTGCAGCCGCTTGGCTAAGAAAGATAAGGTTTGCCCAAGCCTGGTCATATTAGTCAGGATAAAGATTGCGAATAGCGTTGTAAACGCTCTCTACGCATTTGGCGAGGGAGTGCATCATTCACGTGCGGATCGAACTGGGGCCGCACGGTTCTTTTGACACGTGGTCAAACACATAGTCGATATGGCATAAGCTTTGCGCCACGGACGTTGGCGATATCCACTCCGTCCGCAACGGCCACGATGCGAGCCTCGAGTGGCGTTTCCTCTCCATGCAAGCCTTCATAGCCTTTTGCCGTCGTATCGTTCATGATGCCAACGCGCGATCACTGAGGCCATTTTTGAGTTCTCCGGGCGACACTCGGCGAGAAAGGCGATGACCCATGATAGTATGTGTGCGCATGACCCGCCATTCCTCTTCCGCCAGCGGTCCTGGTTGCGCAGCAAACTCGCCGGCACGCCGACTTTGCCAAGATCATGATGCTGTGCCGCAGCTTCAAAGTCTTGCAGGAATTCTGGGTGCATCCCAGCTCTTTCCTTAAGGCGTGGCTGAGCAAGCCCACGCAAGGGTGCGCCCAGGGCGAGGCGTCGTATTCGCCTGCCCCGGTAGACATGGCCAGCGCTTCTTTTTCACCGGCTTCCGCGAGCGCGCTTCGATCTTACCCAGGTTTCAGAGCCAACGCTCGCAACGCTCGCCGACACATAGCGCTCGCGTAAATGAAGCAGATTACGGCAGCGGACGGCAAATTCTGCCGTCAGACCGATCGGTTTGTGCAAAAAATTCGGTCGCGCCAGCATTCAACGCAGCAATGCGGCCCGCCTGACCCCAACACGGTCTCCTCTTCGTGTGACATCCGACCGGCTGCAACGCTTTGCGCATCAGCTATGCCAACACCAGCCGGGCATGCAATCGGCGAGCTGGTCGGGCGTTTGCTTATGATCGCCGCCAGTGCTTGGTCGGGATCTTGAAATGGTTTTACCGTTACATCTCCAGGGAGTACTTGTGCCGCGTATTGCTGCATGAGTAAGAGGCCGGTGGCCTGATCGTCAATCACAATAATCGCGTAGGACGACAACAGTTCGCGTGACTTTGGCAGCATCGCCCCCAATGCCGAGCTGCGCACGCGCGGCGGTCGCTCCGCCGTATCCGTATCGCGCATGCCAAGCAACGGGACGCCATTGCCGCCCATCTCGATGTTTGGGAGCCCTGGCAGGCATGATTTGAACAAGCGATCAAATTCACTCCCAGAGTAGGCCGTCAGGGCGCCGTGGCGATCCAGCGCCACCCACGCGCCGCGCTCAAGTTCCCCTTTGATGTTAAGATCCTGGATTGCGATGCCGAGAATCGTATCTTCACCAAACCATTGCTCTGCTCTCACGATTTCAATGTTATAAAAATAAGGAGATGCCAGAGAGTGGCTGCTATTGCTCATCATTCTAATTCTCTTGATTCGCCAAAATATCCAGCATGACTTGTGCCATTCCAAAATTTGACAATGTTTCGCAGTGCCCAGCCTGCCAGGCATTGGATTGGGTCGAGATTGATCGTATCGAAGGCAAAAATCGCTGAGCTGTTTCGGTAGCCGCCAAGCCGCAAGGCAACGCCATCCCTGGTAACATATAGCCCGTAACAGGAATGACTATAATACGGCATGCGATCGGGATGTTGGCGCCGATTAAATCTGTTTAAATAACAGTATGTTAAAATGATCATCGGTACTCGCCTGCAATATACCGCGTCAATTCCGGGCGGATGAGTGGACTCATGACCGGCGCTGGAACTCTCTACATTGTTGCTGCGCCTTCCGGCGCTGGCAAGACCAGTTTAGTGAAAGCCTTACTTGAATCGACCCCCGGTATCGAAGTGTCGGTGTCCTACACGACACGCCCGCCGCGCCCCAACGAGCGCAACGGGATTGATTATCATTTCGTCGATCACGCAGCTTTTCGGCAATTGATCGAGCGCGGCAGTTTGCTGGAACACGCGCAGGTGTTCGGCCAGTATTACGGCACCAGCCGTGTGTTGGTGTTGGATCGGTTACGTACCGGTATCGATTTGATCCTGGAAATCGATTGGCAGGGGGCGCGCCAGGTGCGTGCTTTGCTCCCCGATAGCATCAGTATTTTCATTCTACCGCCGTCGCGCGCCAGTTTGCTCGAACGCCTCAAGCATCGTGGTCAGGACGATGACGACGTGATCCAGCGCCGTATGCGCGGAGCGGTTGAGGAAATGTCGCATCACGCCGAGTTCAATTATCTCATCGTCAACGATGAGTTCGCCACGGCAGTGGAGGCTTTGCGCGCCATTATCATCGCCCAGCGCCAGCGCAGCTCGTTACAAATCGCTCGGCATCGGGGTTTAATTCATTCTTTGCTGTCTTAACTCATTGTTTTTCGATACACTGATATTTTGATTACGGAGGTTACATAGCGTATGGCTCGGGTCACTGTGGAAGATTGTTTGGACAAAGTCGATAACCGTTTCCAACTCGTGCTGGTAGCGGCCAAGCGGGCAAGGCAGTTGGCAATGGGGGGGGATCCTTTCGTACCGTGGGAGAACGATAAGCCCACGGTCGTGGCGCTGCGCGAGATCGCGGCCGGGCGGCTCGATGCCGCCTCCTTCTTTGAAACACCCGCTCCTGCCCAGGCAGAGGCTGTTCAATCCGCGCCGGAAGGGCATTCTTGAGCGGGTCGGGTTGATGGAGGGGATTAACCAATGAGTACGGCGGGTGCAGCGCTTGAGCTTGATCGCTCGGCCGAACTCGACGCTCAAGTCGATGCGCTCACGGTAGCGCTTGCCTCTTACATGGAGCCTGCTCACGTTGAGGCAGTGCGCGCTGCCTGTTATTTTGCCGCGGAAGCGCACACCGGGACTTATCGTAAGACCGGTGAACCTTACGTTTATCATCCGGTCTCGGTGGCGCGCATCCTGGCTGAGGTGCATTTCGACCATGAAACACTGATGGCGGCGATCCTCCATGATGTGCTGGAAGATACCGCTGTCACCAAAGACACGCTGGCCAAGCGTTTCGGTGTCGAGGTCGCTGAACTGGTGGATGGCGTAAGCAAGCTCACTCACATCAGCTTTAGCTCCAAGCGTGAGGCGCAGGCCGAAAATTTTCGTAAGATGTTCTTGGCCATGGCGCGCGACATCCGTGTCATCATGATCAAGCTCGCCGATCGCTTGCACAATATGCGCACTCTCGACGTCATGCCGCCGAAGAAGCGCCGTCGGATCGCCAAGGAAACACTCGAGATCTATGCCCCCATCGCCAACCGACTGGGCATGAATCATCTGCGTATGGAGTTGGAAGATCTCGGATTCAGCCATCTGTATCCATGGCGTTATCGAGTGCTCAAAGACGCCCTGCGCAAGCGCAGCGGCAACCGTAAGGAGATCGTGGGTGCGTTGGAGACGCGAATCCGCGAGCGGCTCATGGAAGAGGGAATCAAGGGGCGGGTTAGCGGTCGCGAAAAACAACTCTGGGATATTTATCAGAAAATGCGAGGAAAGCGCATAAAATTCAATGATATGCACGATATCTATGCTGTGCGTATCATAGTTGATCCAGTCGATACCTGCTACCGGGTGCTGGGCATCGTGCATGCGCTGTACAAGCCATTGATGGGGCGTTTCAAGGATTACATCGCCATTCCCAAGGCCAATGGCTATCAATCGTTGCACACAGTGCTGTTCGGCCCACACAGTCTGCCGCTCGAGGTACAGATTCGTACCTACGAGATGCACGTCATGGCGGAGGCTGGTATCGCCGCCCATTGGCTGTATAAATCGCCGAGCGGGCAGGGTAAGAACGCCTATCAGCGTGCCCGCGAATGGCTGCAAAAACTCCTGGATATCCAGCGTCGCGCTGGTAACTCCCTGGAATTCCTTGAAAGCGTCAAGGTTGATCTATTTCCGAACGAGGTCTACGTTTTTACGCCGGCCGGAGAGATCGTCGAGTTACCGCGCGGCGCCACGGCGGTGGATTTCGCTTACGCTATTCACTCGGATGTCGGCAATACCTGCGTAGGCGCAAAAGTGGATTATCGCTTCGTGCCGCTACGCACCCGACTCGCCACCGGCCAGTTGGTGGAAGTCATCATCTCGCCTACCGCGAGGCCCGATCCGGCATGGCTCAATTTCGTGGTCACGGCCAAGGCGCGCGCCAGTATCCGTTATTACCTCAATCACCTGAAACGCGGTGAAGCGATCATCCTCGGCAAGCGATTACTGGAAAAAGCGCTGCCCGGACGTGGTGTGCGGCTGGCTGAGATACCGCCCGAACGCATCAAGCCGTTGCTGGCGGAACTGAAGGCGGAAAGCATGGATGACGTACTCGCCGATGTCGGCCTCGGCAAGCGGCTTGCCGCGCTGGTCGCCAAGCGCCTGACGGTGGAACACGAAAGCGTCTCCATCAGTGATGTCGGCGGCAAAGCGCAGCCTTTGTATATCAAGGGCACCGAGGGTGCGGTGGTGAGCTTCGGCAAGTGTTGCCGCCCATTACCGGGAGACTCGATTATCGGCTATTTGACCACCGGGCGCGGCATTGTCATACATCGTGACGTCTGCAATAACGTTGCTGATTACAAGAAAGAGCCAGAGAAATGGCTTGAGGTGGAGTGGGCCAAGGACATCAGCGGCGATTTTTCCGCCGAACTGCGCCTCGATATTACCAATAAGCGGGGCGTACTGGCGGCGATCGCGGTCGCTGTAGCCGAAGCTGACGCCAATATCGATACGATCAACACAATCGAGCGCGATGGCCTAGTCACCACTGTGGATTTATTGATGAATGTGCGTGATCGCGTCCATTTGGCGCAAATCATGCGCCGTTTGCGGACACTGCCCGATATCCTGCGTATCTCTAGGCGTTCATAGAAGCTTAGCCGCAAGTGCGCCAAGAAGCCTATCAAAAGCTGGCTTCAGACCGAAAACGACGAGCCGCAACCGCAGGTAGTGGCGGCGTTGGGATTACGGATCACAAACTGCGCACCCTGCAAGTCTTCGGTGTAATCGATTTCCGCGCCGTCTAGATATTGGATACTGAGCGGATCGACTAACAGCTTTACCCCGCAAGTTTCGACTACCGTATCGTCCTCATTGAGGGATTCGTCGAATGTGAATCCATATTGAAAACCTGAACAACCGCCGCCGCTGATGAAAACCCGCAACTTGAGGTTGGGGTTCTGTTCATCCTCGATCAAGCCTTTTACTTTCGTTGCCGCCGCTGCGGTAAACACCAAAGGAGTCGTTTCGCTCATTGCGTTCATGGCTAGAATTTTCCTTAAATATTTGGCCTTAAAGAAATTTTAATTATGCTGCAAGAAGCCTAGAACGTCAAGATGCCGGCTTGCCGCGGCTCTTTGGACGGCGTTGGCGGTGGCTATAAGAGATTCCCATTTCGGTGGGAATGTGATGACAGTGGTTGTTGTAAGTTTGCAACATCCCCTTGTTTGCTGGTGACAGTCGGAGTAATCTGCTGCATTTCGATGTTTTGGAGGTCGGTTTTCGATTGACTCTGACTTGGCGATTCCCTGGTCGGCCAAGCATTCGGAGGTTTCCCGAAACCGCCTTCCCCGTTCACCTAGCCTGTACGGTCGGCCTATCGTCGTGGTCTTGGCTGGCTTTATGGAGGAGGTTCTAACAATGAGCTTGGTAATTCCGTTGGTAAGACGGTTTGTTGCAATCAACCGCCGCTGCGCGTTGGTCGCCACGGTTTCTCTTGGTTGCACATCATTGGCATCGCAGGCTCTACCAATTTATGTCGATGCGCCCCCCGGCCAAAACGTTATTGATCTCACCGTCGATTCCAGCGTGCAGAAACGCGCTGCGCGGATTCGCAGACTGACGGATTACATCCAACAAACCTTCAATATCCCCCAATATCAAACCGCCGCCATCGTCACCGAAGCGGTTTATAATGCCAGCAAACACGACCTTAGGCTGGAACTCATTCTTGCCATCATCGCGGTAGAATCGACTTTCCGCGCGCAGGCGGTGAGCCCGACGGGAGCACGCGGTTTGATGCAGATCATGCCGGAAGCCCATCCTGAAAGAGTCGAAGCGATCGGCGGAATCAAAGCCTTATTCGACACCAAGAAAAATATTGCAACCGGATCGGCGATTCTTATCGAGTATTTGCGTCAGAGTTCGGGGAATCTGCAAAAAGCGCTGCTACGCTACAATGGCAGCCTTACCAATCCTGATTCCGAGTATCCGGACAAGGTATTGGAACTATACAAGAAACTCAAAAAAATCGCGCAGACCGGCTAGGCCAACAGCGGCCGATCTTTAGAAGGGTTTCAGGCTGGCCAGCAGCACGATGGCGACCAGAAACAGCACCGGAATTTCATTGAACCAGCGGTACCAAACGTGGCTGTGGCGGTTACGGTCATACTTGAAATCGGCAAGTAGTTTGCCACACCACAAGTGATAAACGAATAGTAACCCCAGCAGCCCGAGCTTGACGTGTAGCCAACCCATTTGCCCGTAAGCGGCCCACGCGTAGCTCCAGAGCATAGTGACGCCGAATAACAGGGTCAGCACGGCGCTGGGTGTCATGATGCCAAAGTAAAGCTTGCGCTCCATGATCTTGAAGCGCTCAATGCTGATTTTATCTTCGCTCAGAGCGTGATAGACGAACAGCCGAGGCAGATAAAACAAGCCGGCGAACCAGGTTATCATGAAGATAAGGTGCAGGGCCTTGAGCCACATAGGGGTATGCTGTCCTATCCGAGGCAGTTCGGAGTTTGGCCTATCGTTCTAAGGATTTCACGATGATCAAAGTCGGTATCGTTGGTGCCACGGGTTACACCGGAGTCGAGTTGCTGCGCCTGTTGGTAGCGCATCCACAAGTCGAAATCACCGCCATCACTTCCCGCTCCGAAGCCGGCGGCGCGGTGGCCGAACTGTTTCCCAGCCTGCGCGGGCGATTGAACCTGCGCTTCGTCGAGCCCGATCCCGTCGTACTGCAGTCCTGCGCGTTACTATTTTACGCCACCCCCAATGGCACCGCCATGAGCCAAGTGCCGGCGTTGCTGGCGGCCGGTGTACGGGTCATCGACCTCGCCGCCGATTTCAGATTGCGCGATGCAGCAGAATGGGAGCGCTGGTACAAAATGCCCCATGCTTGCCCGGAACTCCTCAAGGACGCCGTGTATGGCTTGCCGGAGATGAACCGCGCCCGGCTCCGCGAAGCGCGCCTGGTCGCCAATCCAGGCTGCTACGCCACCGCGGTGCAACTCGGTTTCCTACCGCTCGTCGAAGCCGGCGTCATCGATCCCAATCGTTTGATCGCCGATTGCAAGTCCGGCGTGAGCGGCGCGGGCCGCAAGGCCGAGGTCGGCATGTTATTTTGCGAAGCGGGCGATAACTTCAAGGCGTATAACGTCGCGGGTCATCGCCATGTACCAGAGATTTGCCAAGGTTTGACAGCGGCCACCGGAAAAACGGTCGATCTGACCTTCGTGCCGCATCTGACGCCGATGATTCGCGGCATTCATGCCACCCTGTATGGGCTGGTCATTGATGCGAGCGTGGATGTGCAAGCCCTTTACGAGCACCACTATCGTAATGAACCGTTTGTCGATGTATTGCCGCCCGGCTCGCACCCCGATACCCGCAGCGTACGGGGAGCGAATGTTTGCCGCATTGCGGTGCACAAACCGCGTAGTGGCGAAGTCGTCATTGTATTGGCGGTGATCGACAACCTGGTCAAGGGCGCTGCCGGCCAGGCAGTGCAGAACATGAACCTGATGTTCGGATTGCCAGAATCCATGGGGTTGGAAGCGGCGGCGTTGCTGCCTTAATCGGCTTCGGGGTCGCCGCGCCGCGTAAAGCGAACGATCTGTCGCCTTTCTTTCTTGGTGGGTCGCCGTTCGTACTGCGGTGCGGCGAGTTTCAGCAGCTTGCGCTGTTCGGCCAGCGCTTCGCGTTGCGCCTTGCTTTCCAGCGTTTCCTGATAAAGCGTGGCGGCTAAGTTCGCAGGGCCACGCTGGTTCGAAAGCCCTTGCACCACCACGACCAGTTCATCGACGCCGCGACGGATTTCGAGCACATCGCCGATCCTCACTTCCCGCGCCGGTTTGGCGCGCGCCTTGTTGACGTGGACCTTGCCGCCGCTGATGGCCGCCGTCGCCGCCGAGCGTGTCTTGAAGAAGCGCGCCGCCCACAGCCACTTATCGAGCCGGAGCTTGAGGTCTTCCGATGCGGGGGGCGTGGACATCGTCGGGCAGAGTGATATTGAGTTCCAGCACTTCGTAATCGCCGTCACGATCGACGTTGACCTTGACCTGGTCGGGGTCGATGGCCACATACTTGCGCACCACCGCCAGCAGTTCTTTCTGGAGCGCCTGTAGGTAATCAGGAGCGCGCTTGCGGGTGCCGCGTTCATGGGCAACGATGATTTGCAAGCGTTCCTTCGCAATGGCGGCTGAATTGGTGCGCCGGGTTGAGCGGAAATAATCAAGGAATCCCATGCATTAGCTCCCAAACCAGCGCTTGAGAAAGCTTTTCTTTTCAGCGACCAGAAAACGGTGTGGTCGGTCCTCGCCGAGGAACCTAGCCACCAGATCATCATAGGCTAGGCCGGCTTCATTGCCGTTTTCCAGAATGACCGGAGTACCGGCATTGGATGAGACCAGGACGCTCGGTGACTCAGGGATGACGCCCAGCAGAGGAATACCCAGAATTTCGACCACATCATCGACACTCAACATGTCGCCGCGGTCAACGCGGTTTGGGGCATAACGCGTCAATACGAGATGCGCTTTGATCGGCTCTTCGTCGTGTTCGGAGCGCCGCGATTTGCTAGACAGAATGCCGAGCATGCGGTCCGAGTCGCGCACTGAGGAGACTTCCGGATTGGTCACGACCAGCGCTTCATCGGCAAAAAACATCGCCATGAAAGCGCCGCGCTCGATACCGGCAGGCGAGTCGCAGACGATGTAATCGAACGTTTGCTTCAATTCCTCTAACACGGTTTCTACGCCCTCCTGGCTGAGCGCATCCTTGTCACGGGTTTGCGAAGCCGGCAGAACGTACAGATTTTCGACGCGCTTGTCCTTGATCAACGCTTGATGGAGCGTGGCCTCGTTGTTGATTACATTGACGAAGTCATAAACTACGCGGCGTTCGCAACCCATGATCAAATCGAGATTGCGCAGACCAACATCGAAATCGATGACGGCAGTCTTGAATCCGCGTTGCGCGAGGCCAGTGGCGAAGCTGGCGCTGGTGGTGGTTTTTCCCACCCCGCCCTTGCCGGAAGTGACGACGATGACTTTTGCCAAAAGTGTTTCTCCCCTCTATCCATCTAAGAATTATGGTGCTTGCTAGCGCAGCAACGGTTCGATCATCAGGCGCTCTTGCGCCAGATAAACCTGGGCCGGCTTCCCGCGCACATTATCGTCCAATTGCTCAATGACGCGGTAGTTGCCGGCAATGGAAAGAATCTCGGCAGCCAGCGCTTGGCAGAAAATGCGCGCTTCTTGATCACCTTTGATGCCCGCAAGCGCACGGCCTCGCAAAACACCGTAGACATGGATGTTGCCATCGGCCAGCAGTTCGGCGCCAGGACTTACCGAACCCAACACGATCAGGTCGCCGTTGGCGGCATAGAGTTGTTGACCGGAACGCACGGTTTGCACATGAATCCGATTGTGCGACTGTGGCTTGGGCGTGGCGGGTTCCGCGGCAATCTTCGCGGGTTTATCGATTTTATCGGGCTTGGTGGCCGCCATGCTGGGGAGGCGCGCCTCTGGCAGCGTAGGCAGCCCTGCGAGCGCGGCCATCGCATGCATCTCGGCGCTGCCGTTGCGCACGCCGACCGGAATCAGGCCGCGCTTGCGGATGGCATCGTATAAACGGGTAAAATCGATCGGTACGTTCTTATCCGCCAGCGCTTCTAGATCGATCACAGTGGGGGCGTTGTTAAAGAAATCTGGCGCTTGTGCGATTTTGCCAGCAAGGTGTTGGTCGATGGCTGCCACGTCGGTTTGTCGCAGATGCATCACGGTCAGGGTGAAAAGACTGCCTTTCAGCTCGAACGGCGTTTGTTCCTCGCCCGGGCGTTTGTTGGGTGACAAGCTCATGCCAATCCGAGAATGTGATCTAATCTTGAGATGAATTGAGCAAAATGGCTCCGAAAATCAGTATAACGTATTATCCGCAATGGGGCAGTTCAGGGTTGCCAATCGATAATATGATCTTCGATTCGTCTGACTTGACGTTCGGATACCGCCCAGCTACGGATCGACACGCCCGCCTCGTGTACTGAGTTCGGATCGCCAGAGACGAGCGGATGCCAGCTAGGCAAGTCCTTGCCTTCATGGATCAGTCGGTACGCGCAAGTGATTGGCAGCCAAGGCAAAGTTGAAATTTTTTCGGGCGTCAACGAGATGCAATCGGGCACCCAGTAGCGGCGCTGCGGATAATGGCGACAGCGGCAAGTGGCAAGGTCCAGGAGGCGGCAAGCTGCGTTGGTGTGTGCGACCGTGCCGTCCTCGTCCTCGAGTTTGAGCAGACAGCATTTGCCACAACCGTCGCACAGCGCTTCCCACTCGGTGCGTGACATCTGTTCAAGCCGCTTGCGGCGCCAGAACGGCTCGCTGAAGGCAGAGTTCATCGGCGCCGCAGGGCGCCCGATGCGGGCGCCAAAAACGGGTTACGAGGAAATATACTCACGCAGGATTTGGGCTTCCACCGTGGTTTCGGTGAGTTTGGCTTTGACCAGGTCGCCCATCGACACCATGCCGAGAAGTTTGCCGTCTCGGACCACGGGCAGATGGCGAAACCGCCGCCGCGTCATCAGATTGAGGACATCGTCCATGGCATCATCGGGGTCGCCGATAATGGGATTGGCGGTCATGCAATCCTTGAGCACCAGCGTTTCCAGTTCTCCGCCTTTACCATGCGCGCATAATCCCATCACGTCGCGCTCGGTGAAGATGCCCAGTGCGCCACCCTGTTCGGCGAGCACGATGATCGAGCCAACTCGATTCTGATGCATCGTGCGGATCGCCGTTGCAACGCTGACGTTCGGCGAGGTCGTGACTGTTTTTGCACCTTTGTCTTCCAGTAAGTCTGCCAGTTTCATAGCGATGCTCCTCTTACGCTGTCAGATAACAGAGAGGGCGCTACAGAGAGCGCAGCGCCCTCGCGTTCAGAATAGCACTTACCGCCGCACTGTACAGATGTCGATCGCTTTTAGCTGCCGAGCGCCAGCAGCAAACCATTCAAGCGCTTCACGAAACTGGCGGGATCTTCGAGCTGGCCGCCCTCGGCGAGCAGCGCCTGATCGAACAATAAATGCGTCCAGTCAGCAAATCGCGTATCGTCGCGCTCATCCTTGAGGCGTACCACCAAGGCATGGTCGGGATTGAGTTCCAGATGCGGCTTGCTCGCCATCGGCGCAGATTGCCCGGCCTCACGCAAAATGCGTTCGAGATGGCCGCTAAGAGCGTGTTCGTCTACTACCAAACAGGCGGGCGAGTCGGTAAGGCGGGTGGACAGGCGCACTTCGCCCACCTTGTCGCCGAGCATCTTCTTGATCCTCTCCAGCAAGTCTTTATAAGCGGTTTCGGCTGGTTTCTGCTCCGGTTTTTCTTCGGATGCCGCGACTTTGCTCAAATCCAGCGTGCCTTTGGCGATGGATTGGAACGATTTACCCGCGTATTCCGTGAGATACGCCATTAGCCATTCATCGACACGCTCGTGCATCAACAGGACTTCGATGCCTTTCTTGCGGAAAATTTCCAGATGCGGACTGTTCTTGACCGCGGCGTAACTGTCGCCGGTGAGGTAATAAATCTTGTCCTGGCCTTCTTTCATGCGGCCCAGGTAATCGTCCAGGCTGACGGTTTGCTCGGCGCTGTCGGCATGGGTCGAGGAGAAACGCAGAAGTTTGGCGATCGGCTCGCGGTTGGCGTGATCCTCGGCCGGCCCTTCTTTCATCACGCGCCCGAACTCTTTCCAGAACTTGGCGTATTTCGCACTATCTTCTTTGGCAATGTCTTCCAACAGTCCCAGGACTTTCTTGACCGACCCCGAGCGCATGCCATCGACGACCTTGTTGCCTTGCAGGATTTCGCGCGACACATTGAGCGGCAAGTCGTTGGAATCGATCACCCCGCGCACGAAGCGCAAGTAGCGCGGCATCAAGTGTTCGGCGTCGTCCATGATGAAGACTCTGCGCACGTACAATTTGACGCCGTAGCGGTGATCGCGGTCCCACAAGTCGAAAGGCGCGCGCCCTGGGATGTAGAGCAGCGATGTGTATTCGAGCTTGCCCTCGACACGGCTATGGGTCCAGGCCAGTGGATCTTCGAAATCGTGGGCGATATGTTTGTAGAGTTCTTGATATTCCTCGTCCTTGATGTCTTTCTTGGGCCGCGTCCACAGCGCCGAAGCGCGATTGATCTGCTCCCACTCGTGGGTCGATTGTTCGCCCTCCTTGGCTGCTGGTTTTTCCACCTCCAGTAGCACGGGCAGGCTGATGTGATCGGAATACTTGCCGATGATGGCGCGTAGCCGCCACTGATCGATGAATTCGTCCTCGCCTTCCTTGAGATGCAGGGTGACCTCGGTGCCGCGCGTCAGTTTGTCAGCGTTTTCGATGGTGTAGTCACCCGCGCCGCTAGATTCCCAGCGCACACCATGCTCGGCGCTCATGCCAGCGCGGCGGGTGATGAGCGTTACTTTGTCGGCGACGATGAAACTCGAATAAAAGCCGACGCCGAACTGGCCGATCAACTGGGCATCGCGCGCCTGATCGCCGGTCAGGGACTGGAAGAATTCACGGGTTCCGGAGCGGGCGATGGTGCCGATGTTGTCGATCACTTCCTGGCGGCTCATGCCAACGCCGTTATCGCTCACGGTGACGGTGCGGGCGGCTTTATCGAAGCTCACGCGGACTTTGAGTTCGCCGTCGTTTTCATACAGCGCGCCATCGGTCAGCGCCTCGAAGCGCAGTTTGTCGCAAGCATCGGAAGCATTGGAGATCAACTCGCGCAAGAAAATTTCCTTGTTCGAGTACAGCGAATTGATCATCAAATGCAGCAGTTGTTTGACTTCGGCCTGAAAGCCCAGGGTTTCTTTTTGTTGCTGAGCGCTTGACATGCTATTTTCCTCTTTCCCAAATAGGCGGATTGCCGCTAGGAATGGGGGCTTTAGCGCCGGCTTTCAAGGTGTTGCCGGCGCGAGGTAAGCGCGCCAGTCATGGCGGATGTCGGCGAATGCCAGGAAATGCGGATTGAGTAGCGACGGCTTGTTGTAGCGCAGGCGCTCGCCGGCCAGGGTCACCACATGCCCACCGGCTTCTTCGACCACGCACTGCGCGGCGGCGGTGTCCCATTCGTAGGTCGGGCCGAAGCGCGGATAGACATCGGCCCGACCTTCGGCGATCCAGCAAAATTTGAGGGCGCTGCCGAGCGCTACGAATTCACTCTGTGGAATACGCGCGATGAAAGCCTGTTGTTGCGGGCCACCGTGCGAGCGGCTGCCCACCACCCGGATGGGCTGCTCGGGTTGCAGCGGCTGAACCGCAATACGTTGCGGTGATTCCTCATCGGCTTGCCGGAATGCGCCGAAACCGCGAGCGGCAAAATAACCGAGGCCTTGCGCGGGAATCAGCACGACGCCGAGCACCGGCTCGCTGTCTTCGATGAGGGCGATATTGACGGTGAACTGGTCGTTGCGCTGGATGAATTCGCGGGTGCCGTCCAAGGGATCGACCAACCAGAAACGCCGCCAGTGGCGCCGGGCTTCCCAAGAGGCGGCGGCGGATTCCTCGGACAGGATGGGAAGATCGCCAGTGAGCCGGCCCAAGCCGGCGACGATGGCCTCGTGGGCCGCCAGATCGGCGGCGGTTAACGGGCTTTCGTCGGCTTTCCAGTCAACCGCGAAAGCGCCCCGATAAACCGCCAGGATGCGCTCGCCCGCCGCGCGCGCGATCGCCAGGGTCGGCGCGATCAACGCTCCCGGCTGAGTGCACACGCTGCGCCGAGGCCAGGGCTAGCTGCTCGCCTCTTCGACCGGTTTGGTTTCTTCGGCGACTGGTTTCACATCCTCGACGGTCGTCCTGCTTTGCAGCTTCTCGCGGATACGCGCCGAGCGGCCCTCGCGCTCGCGCAGATAATAAAGCTTGGCGCGGCGCACCGCGCCCCGGCGTTTGACTTGTACCGCGGCGACAGTGGGGCTGTAGGTCTGGAACACGCGTTTCGACGCCTTCGCCATGCGAGATCTTGCGCACCGTGAAAGAGGAATTGAGGCCACGGTTGCGTTTGGCGATGACCGTGCCTTCGAACGCCTGTAAGCGCTCACGATTGCCTTCCTTGACCTTGACCTGCACGACGATGGTGTCGCCGGGCGCGAAGTCCGGCAATTCGCGGGTCATCTGCTCGCGTTCCAGTTGTTCGATGATGTTGCTCATGGGATTCCTCGTTTCTTAAGAAAGCGCGCGCGCGGGCTCGGCGACAGCGCTGGTTGGTTGATGGATTTGAATGAATTCGTCGAGTAGCCGTTGCTCTTCGTGGTTCAGGGAGCGCTGCGCAAGCAGGTCAGGGCGGCGCAGCCAGGTGCGGCCCAGCGATTGTTGCAAGCGCCAGCGGCGGATGGCGTCATGATCGCCGCTCAGCAATACCTCCGGTACCGATACGCCGTTACTGATTTCCGGGCGGGTGTAGTGTGGACAATCGAGAAGGCCGGCCATGAATGAATCCTGCGCGGCGGATTCAGCATCGCCGAGCGCGCCCGGCAGCAGGCGTACAATGGCGTCGATCATCACCAGCGCGGCGAATTCGCCGCCGCTCAGCACATAATCACCGATCGACCATTCCTCATCCACGGCAGCGGCGACGAAGCGCTCATCGACGCCTTCGTAGCGACCCGCGATCAAGATGAGATGCGGGCGCGCCGCGAGTTCGCGCACCCCGGCCTGGTTCAGTAGGCGGCCTTGCGGACTGAGATAGATGACGTGGCCACGCCCGCCGGCCACAGCGCGGGCGCGCGCCAAAATATCGCACAGCGGCTGCACCTTCATCACCATGCCCGGCCCGCCGCCATAGGGGCGATCATCGACGGTGCGATGGGGGTCGTGGGTTGCGTCACGCGGATTCCAGGTATGCAGGGTGAGTAAGCGCCGGTCCAGCGCACGCGCCGGAATGCCGTGCGCCAGCGCGCCGGCGATGATTTCCGGAAACAGGGTGATGACATCGATGCGCATGGGCGATGGCCTAAAAGTCCGGGTCCCAATCGACACGGATCACGCCACGTTCGAAATCGACCGACTGGATCACCGAATCGCGTAGAAATGGGATCAAACGTTCACGTTCACCCTTGACGACCAGCACATCGTTGGCGCCGGTGGCGAGCAGGTGATCGACTTTGCCGAGCGCAACGCCATCCAGGGTGACGACTTCCAGGTCTTCGAGATCGCGCCAGTAGTAACTGCCCGGCGCGGGCGGCGGGAGCTGCGTGCGGCGGATCGCCAGGTCTTGTCCGATCCAGGCGCTCGCGACGGTGCGGTCGTTGCAGCCGGAGAACTTCACCAAGACACCCTTACCCTGATAATGGCTGTCAGCGATCTTGACCGGCTGCCAGCCGTCACCCGTATGGCGATAGAGGGGATCGAAATGGACCAGGTTGTCGCGCGGCTCGGTATGGGAGATCACCTTGACCCAGCCCTGCAAGCCGTGCAAACCGACGATTCGCCCAATCACGATCCAGCCCTGTTCCGGCATCGTACCCGTTGCTATCGGCGTTGGTCAGGCCGCTGCGGTGGCAGCCAGCGTGGTCTTGGCGTTTTCCTTGATCAGGCTGGCGACACGATCGGAAGGTTGGGCGCCGTGACCCAGCCAATAGTTCAAGCGATCCTGTTGCAAGTTCAGGCGCACATCGGCGCCGCTCGCAATCGGATTGAAATAGCCGATGCGCTCGATGTAACGGCCGTCGCGGCGATTGCGACTATCGGTAACGACCACATGGTAAAAAGGGCGCTTCTTGGCGCCGCCGCGGGCCAAGCGTATGGTGACCATGGTTGTGGTTTCTCCGGTAACAGATAAGGATAAGTTGGCGTCGAATTTCAAAAAGCAGACAATTCTACGCTATTTTCAGCGGATGTGAAGAACGCTAAACGCAGTCTTTGCGGAATGCACGATCATGATAACGTAATATCTTCGTTCCGGGAGCGCTGCCCATGATTCTGATCGGCCAATATGATTCTCCGTTCGTTCGTCGCGTCGGCATCGCGCTGACGCTCTATGGCTTGCCGTTCGAGCACCGGCCGTGGTCGGTGTTCGGCGATATGGAGAAAATCCAGCCCTTTAACCCGCTCATCCGAGTGCCGACTTTGGTGTTGGATAACGGCGAAGTGCTGATCGAAAGCCATAGCATCCTGGATTATCTCGACAGCCTCATGCCGGCTGAACTCCGCCTGTTCCCGGTCGCCGAGCTGGCCCGGCATCAGAGCGCGCTGAAGATCGCGGGGCTCTTTGCCACGGGGTTGGGCGTGCGCCGTCAGCCTATTTTACGAAAAGCGGCTGCATCAGGAGATATCGGAGGTTTGGGCCGTAATCCGCTGCCAGCAATGCAGATAGCCGGAAAGGCCGCCGTCTTCCTCGAAGCTGACCGCGCCGCTGAGCGGGCGATTACTGGTTCGATGCTGGCGCATCGCCATGCCGATATCGCCGTCGCCGCAGTGTTGCGCTCAGCGAAGCACCGGGGCCTGGTGGCGATGGCCGATTTCCCAGCCCTCGGCGCCCATGCGGCAAAGCTTGAGGGGTTGCCGGTGTTTCAGGCGATCTCGCAGCCGTTCATAGCGCCGGCTTGAGAGAGAACAAGCGACGGCTGACGCTGCATTCATCCGCCCTGCCCGGTTCCGAGCCTCTGATGGCCTGGGTTCCAGGCGGCAGAATAGGGTTCTTTCGACGAAGATTTGGTAAGACATGCCGCATCAGCGACACTTAGGGCCAGAGCTGAAGATTGGCGAGCGCTTGTTCGGCGACCGGCCGGTGGTTGACGAACGAGTGATATGCGAAGGCCGTGATCGGTAGAATCCAGAGGAACGCGGCGAAGGCTGTGGGCGCGTGAACGTAACATGGATGGATTATGAAGTCTAACTTAACGCGTGATTCTGGATGGATCCTTATAAAGCACCTCGGATCAGGCGCAGGCATTGCCGCGCCTCGCCCTTGCCCGACCCAAACCAGAAATTATGCACCGCGCCCAGGGTAACCCATGACGCGCTCCACTTGATAGACGAGGTTGGTTTTAGCACGGTGATGAAGCACACCCCCGCCGCGGTGCCGACGCCGACACTCACGGATTCACTTGCGCTGCCCCACTTTACCGCCAGCCCCAATCCCAGAATCCTTACGCTGAATCACGTTTGGTTACAAAGTTCCGTTGTTACCGGTCAGATATTGCCATCAGCAAGTTGAGCCTACAGGCGCCCTGATTACAAAATTCCAGTTTAGTTCGCGGTCACATAGTCGTAATACCTTCTTTTTCCATTCGTACATGATGTAACCAGGTGCGGTCACGTCGCCTTTCTCGTCGAAGCGAATCTTGCCGAGCACGGTGTCGAACTCACCGCTGTGCAAGGCTTTGGAAAGATCTGCCGCCTGAGGATTTGGCCTGGGCAGCGGTTGCGCGAACGCCCGTACGGCGGCGTAGGTGTAGAGTGTATAGCCTTCCGGTTTGTAGCCCTGCTTGATGAATTTATCGACGATGGGCTGGCTTGCGGATTGCGCGCCGGATCGGGGCTGAAGGTCATCAGCGTGCCTTCGCCGGCTTCGCCGGTGATCGCCCAGTATTCTTCGGTGACCAGCGCATCGCCCGACATCAGCGTGGCTTTCAACCCTTGTTCGCGCGCTTGGCGCATGATGAGGCCCGCTTCGGTGTGGTAGCCGCCGACATAGATGAGGTCGATGTTGGCGGCTTTCATTTTACTGACCAGCGCCGAATAGTCTTTTTCACCTGCGGTATAGGCTTCATACATGGCCTCGGTGATCTTGCGGCTGTTCAATTGTTTTGTTCATCGGCCAGGCCTTTGCCGTGGTGTGACGCCGCGGAGGATGGCGATCTTGGCCTTGGGGAATTTATCGGCGCGGATAATTGCCATGATGATGCTCGTTGGTCAGTCATATCGCCGCAGGTGTGAAACACATTCTTCAGGCCGCGCTCGGTGAATTTCGGGTTGTGGTGGAGGCGGTGACATCTGCGACGCTCTCCTCGGCGTACATCTTCCGAAGCGGATCGACGATCCCGAGCAGAAATGGCCGGCGACGAATACCGCTTTCTTACTCGCCATTTGGTTGGCGACCGCCACTGCTTGTTTGGGGTCGCAGGCGTCGTCGCCGATTTCCAGCACCAGTTTCTCGCCATTGACGCCGCCCGCGGCGTTGATGTCGGCCACCGCCATCTCGGCGCCACGCTTCAATTGTTCGCCAAACGTTGCGTATTGACCGGTCATCGGGCCAGCCGAGCCAATGACGATATCCGCCTGGGCGGTTGCGGTGAATGCCGCCGCCACGGCGGCGACGAGAGCGATCATGGATTTCTGCATAAGATTCTCCTCATTGTGTTTGACTTAGAAACGATACTCTAACATGTTGGCACTATGCCGGAAAACGTGGTCAAGGAATCTGCTCGTAAGCGAATGGCCCACGGCGGCGATATAGCCACGGGTATTGGTTCACCATCCGCGACACATGGGTAATGCGATAAGCGAACAACGCGATGGTGACCAGCACCAGCGCGTCGATGATGAATCCGGTCGCGGATAATAGTTTGCCGTTGAACAAGGCAAAGATCAGAAAGCGCGATCCAAACGCGAGCAAGGCCGCATATACAATGGCTTGCCAGGGCGCACGCCAGGTGCTGGCGACCGCTTGGCCGGTCATGTAAGCGGCAAGCCCCATGCACACCACGGTGACGCCGATGAATACCGTGGGCGTAGTGTCGAGCAGGGTTTCCATTTTGCGCGCCCTTTGCTAATGGCCGCCCTCGAGATAGGCGGCGCGGATTTCTTTGCTGGCCAGCAGTTCGCGACCAGTGCCTGACATGATAACGCGGCCATTCGCCAGTACGTAAGCGCGGTGCGCGAGTTTAAGCGCATGAAACGCGTTCTGTTCGACCAGAAATACAGTGATTTTCTGCTGTTCGTTGATCTCGCGGATGATCGCGAAAATCTGCCTGACGATCAGCGGTGCCAGGCCGAGCGAGGGTTCGTCCAGCAACAACACGCGCGGACGGCTCATCAGACCGCGGCCGATTGCCAGCATCTGTTGCTCGCCGCCGGAGAGCGTGCCGCCGCGCTGGTTCTGGCGCTCCTTGAGGCGCGGAAAGAGTTCATAGACCCGCCGCAAGTCGTCATCAAAGTATTGCGGGTTGCTGACCGTCGCGCCAAGCTGCAGATTCTCATATACGGTAAGCGCCGGGAAGATACGCCGCCCCTCGGGCACCTGGGCAATGCCGCGGCGCACGATGGCGAAAGTCGGCAGGCGGGTGATGTCTTCGCCATCGAATACGATGCTGCCGCGCGCGGCCGGGGGTTTGCCGCAGATGGTCATCAGCAGCGTGGTCTTACCGGCGCCATTGGCGCCGATCAAAGTGACGATTTCGCCGCGCTCGACGTGCACATCGACGCCTTGCAGCGCTTCGATGCGGCCGTAGAAGGTATGAACACCGGTGATCGTGAGCATGGCGTCAACTCCGCGATTCGGCGTTGATGGCGCCGCTGGCATCAGCGGTTTCCGGTTCGCCCGGGTAAGCGCGGATGACGGCGAGGTCCAGTTGCGGGCCTCCTGCGGTGGCCCTCGGCGATCTTGCGCCCGTAGTCCAGCACGACGATGTGATCGGAAATTTCCATGACCACGCTCATGTCGTGTTCGATCAGCAGAATACCGATACGGTCTTGATCGCGATCGAGTAGCAAGCTGTTGAGTTCGGCGGACTCGCGCGGTTGAGCCAGAGCGGCGGGTTCATCGAGGCAGAGCAGGATGGGTCGCGTGCACATGGCGCGTGCGATTTCAGGCCGGCGCTGCGCGCCGTAGAGTTGCCGGCATCCCAGTCGGCCCGGCATGTTCGACATGATTGACGCGCTCGAGCCAGGAATGGGCGAACGCCACCGCGTCGCGCCGGCGTGGCAGTAGCGCGCCGAGCCAAACAGCCCCCACGGTGTAGAAGACGCCTGCATCAAATAATTGTGCTGCGCCACGATCGAGTTTCCAGCACCGTCATGTGGTGGGAAACAGGCGGATGTTCTGGAATGTGCGCGCCACGCCGGCCTGGGCAATGCGAAAACCGTCGATGCGCTCGAGGTAGAGCGGCCCCTCATCGCGACGCAGGGTGAGGCGACCCACGCTTGGGCGATAAAATCCAGTGATGCAGTTGAACACCGTGGTCTTGCCCGCGCCGTTTGGGCCGATGAGGGCGGTAATCTGGTGCTTGCGCGCGGTGAACCCCAGGTCGCTGATCGCCACCAGACCGCCAAATCGCATGGTGAGGTGCTCGACCGTGATCAGGGCATCGTCGCCAGTGATCGTCGGATTCATATCGCCTCCGCGCGCGCCGCGCGCCGCTTGCGCAGGCGGATCGTCGGTTCGCGGTGAGCGAGCAAGCCTTGCGGGCGCCACACCATGATCAATACCATCGCCAGGCCGAAGACCAGCATGCGGTATTGGGCGAAATCACGCCCGAGTTCCGGCAGCAGAGTGAGTACCAGCGCCGCGATCACCACGCCGTCTGGCTGCCCATGCCACCCAGCACGACAATCGCCAGGATGGTCGCCGACTCCATGAATACGAAACTTTCTGGGCTGATGAAGCCCTGTCGAGTGGCGAAGAACGAGCCGGCGAAACCGCCGAACATGGCACCGATGGCGAAGGCGGTGAGCTTGGTATTGGTCGGGTTGATGCCGAGCGCGGCAGGCGATCGTCTTCGCGCAATGCCAGGCGCGGCCAGCCGGGGAGCACGGATGCGCAGGGTAAAAGCGTTAGTGATC
This sequence comes from Gammaproteobacteria bacterium, assembly GCA_046347515.1. Classification (GTDB taxonomy): domain Bacteria; phylum Pseudomonadota; class Gammaproteobacteria; order Competibacterales; family Competibacteraceae; genus JAXMFZ01. The sequence goes on from JAXMFZ010000008.1 coordinate 102,541, forward strand.
AGCGCGAGCACAAAATTAAGTAATACAGAAAAATAATCCGATGGACTGGCTGAAATTCGATGCCGAACAATTGATGAAATGCAGTAACCCCTCAGGGATTCTGCCGTACAGATAAATCGAAAGAAGGACGGGCGCAGGACGTTAGCGATGCCGTTCAGGCCGCCAGCGAACCACGCAATTGATGAGAATGAGACGGATAATCTCGCCGAAACCCAAGGTGACGATGGCGAGATAATCGCCGCACAGTCTTAGCACCAAAATCCCAACACCATGACCGCCGAAGCTTGCCGCCAACAACCCGTAGCGGTAAACAAATCCAGAACGACCAGCCGAAATGAGTGGCGAGCAGCGCGTAGGTATAAGCGCCGACCGCGTAAAACGCGACGTAGCCGAGGTCGAGCAGGCCGGCCAGCCCGACCACGATGTTCAAACCCCAGCCGAGCGATGTAAATCAGCACCGTCGTGCCGATATCGACGATATAACGATTCGAGAACGGCAGAAACGGTAACGCGAATGCGAAGATGACGCCTGCCGCCGCTAGCAATCCGATGGCGTAAGGGGCGATCACGGCGCCGGCGCGGGCGAGCGCGCCGGGGGTTTTGTCCGCGCGCGGGCGGCGCAGGCTGACGAAAGTGCGCAGTAGCAGGCGGCCCACGAATACGATGGCCACGGCGATGGCGAGTTCTTTGAAGCGCGTATCGATGCGCGAGCCGGCGGTTGGTCGACGATCTTGAGGCCGATCAGCGGAAATGCCAGCACCAGGGCGACCGCCGCGGCAAGCCGGCGTCATGACGATAGCGGGGAAATCAGTTTGGCGGCAGGAGCGAGGGCGGCCATAGCTTTCTCGATTTCCGGTTTGCCCATGAAACCCGTGGGTAGGAAGATCAGCACCACGACCAATATGGAAAAAGCCGCGACATCCTTGTATTCGACGGCGAAGTACGCCGACCACAAGGCTTCGATCAGGCCCAGGATCAGCCCACCCAAAATGGCGCCGGGAAGCGAGCCGATGCCGCCCAGCACCGCCGCCGTGAACGCGCCAGGGAGGCCGGCCAGCCGATAGTGACGACGCCATAAAGCATTACCATCGTCCGGCCACGGCGGCCAGGGTCGCGCCGATCACGAAGGTGAGCGAAATGGTGCGGTCCACATCCACACCGATCAATGCCGCCATCGTTCTATCCTGCTGGCAGGCGCGTTGCGAGCGCCCGAGCGCGGTGCGATTGATGATATAGGCGAATGCGATCATCAGCGCCACGGTGATGACCCAGATCAGGATCTGAATATTGGTGATTTGCACGGCGAAGCCGCCTTCCTCGAACAGGGCGTAGCCGCCGGTGATCATCTGCGCGGTAGGGCGCGGGCGGGCGCCTTGCAGAAGCTGAACATAGTTTTGCAGGAAGATCGAGGCGCCGATGGCCGAAATCAGCGGCGCCAACCGCGGCGCGCCGCGCAACGGGCGGTAGGCGATGCGCTCCAGGGTCCAACCGTAAGACGCCGTGAAAAACATGGAAACGATCAGCACCACGATCAGAATGAGAGGCACGAAAGTGATGCCCGCCATGACGAACAGGGTGAGGGTGATGACCGCGATAAAAGCGCCGATCATGTAGATCTCGCCATGGGCGAAGTTGATCATGCCGATGATGCCGTACACCATCGTATAACCGATGGCGATCAGGCCATAGATCATGCCCAAGGTAATGCCATTGATGACTTGCTGAATGAAATAGCCCATTACGGATCCTTGGATTGTCGTTATCGAGGGTTGGCTGTGTTGTTCAGCATCGCGTAACAACGCTTCATTCAAATCGTTATGTAAATACCCACTCGGTACTACAATAGCTTTATCAACAGATAACTTGCAAGAAGAGAGAAATCATGGTGGATGATCCACGTCAAGTAAAACGCGTCGCCGTGATCGGCACGGGCACCATTGGCGCGAGTTGGGCGGCGTATTTCCTCGCGCGCGGGCTGGAGGTGCAGGCCAGCGACCCGGCCTCCGACGGCGAGGAGCGGCTGCGCCGCGCCATCGATCGCGCCTGGCCGGCGCTCACCCAGCTTGGCCTTGCGCCGCAAGCCGACCCATCCCGTGTGCGGTTTTATCGCGACCCGCGCGAGGCGGTGCAAGGTGTGCACTTCATCCAGGAAAACGCCCCGGAGCGACTGCCGATCAAGCTCGAATTATTGCGCCAGATCGATGACGCGATGCCCGCCGACGCCGTGTTTTCCTCCAGCACATCGGGGTTGTTGATCAGCGACATGCAGGCAGGGCGCAAGAATGCGGAGCGCTACGTGACCGGTCACCCGTTCAATCCGCCGCATCTGATTCCTTTGGTGGAGGTGGTGGGTGGCAAGCTCACCCATCCCGCCGTGGTCGATTGGGCCATGGCCTTCTACACCGCCATCGGCAAGAAAGCGATCCGCCTCCACAAGGAAGTGCCAGGGCATCTGGTCAATCGTTTGCAAGCGGCGCTGTGGCGTGAGGCCGTGCATGCGGTCGCCAGCGGCATCGCCAGCGTGGCCGACGTCGATACCGGTATTGCCTACGGCCCCGGCCTGCGCTGGGCCTTGATGGGGCCGCACATGATCTTCGCGCTGGCCGGCGGCGAGGGCGGCATGGCGGGTTATCTCAAGCATTTTGGCCCGCCCATCCAGGATTGGTGGGCGGATTTGGGCAGGCCGGAGCTGACGTCCGCGGTTTGCAATCAGCTGATACAAGGCGTCGCGGACGAGGCCGGCGGGCGTTCAGTGGAGCAAATCGCACGCGAACGCGATGCCTTGTTGATCGCCTTGTTGGGGACTCTCGCCAAGGCGCGCGCCGACCTCGGAGGCAACAGCTAGGCATGGGTAATTCTCCTCTTTATCAGAATCATCCCATCCCTGCTTTTATCCGCGCGATTGCGCCGCGCCCGACGCCGCCGACCGCCGCCAAGCTTCGCCAGGATGGCCTGAATCCTGACGCAATCCATCAGCTTGCGCTCAATGAGTGCCCTTACCCGCCCGCGCCTTCCGTGCATGCAGCGGTCGCCGCGGCGGTGGCGCAGAGCAACCGCTACCCGGATTTCAATTGCCCCGAACTCTCCGAGCGCATCGCGCGCGATACCGGCATTCCACCCGAGCGCATCGCCTGGGGTACGGGCAGCGAAGAAATCCTCAAGCTCATCATCGAGATCGTGAGCGCTGGCGATAGCACCATCGTCGCCGCGCGGCCCACGTTCGTCGGTTATCCGATGATGTACGCCAGCGCCAACGCCCGCGTCACCCATGTGCCGCTGCGCGCCGACGGCGGTCTCGACATCGACGCGATGCTCGGCGCCATCGACGAACGCACCGGCATGCTGATCGCGGTGGTGCCGAATAATCCGAGCGGCGTCATGCCGACTCCCGCCGAACTGGCGCGCTTGATCGCGGCCACGCCGGATCACGTGCTGCTCTTGATCGACGGTGCTTACCACGAATTCGCGGCGCATGCTGGCGGCGCCGATCCCTTGCCTTTGCTCAAGCAGCGCAAGGGCTTATGGCTGACCACGCGGACGTTCTCGAAAGCCTATGCGCTGGCGGGATTGCGGGTCGGGTATGGTTTGTGCGGTTCGCTCGAAATCGCCGACGCCCTGCGCGCTTGCATGGGGCCGCTGCATATTCCCATCCTGTCCCAAGTGGCGGCGCGCGCCGCCTACGACGACCGCGCCTATACTCAGTTCATTTTAAACAGTTGCGCGCAGGAGCGTGGCAAGCTGTTGGCAGGGTTGCGTGCGCTCGGACTCAAGCCCATGGACTCGGTGTGCAACTTCGTGTCGGCGGAAACTCCGTTACCTGGCGCCGAGGTTGCGCAAGCCTTGCTCAAACGCGGGGTATTGATCAGTTCTTGGCGCGATCCTGGTTACGAACGTTTCATCCGCATCTCCATCGGTGCGGCGGAGGCAACGGCTGCGGTGCTGGAGCATCTGGCCGCCATCTTCCGGCATTAAGCGCGGCGTGATTTGCGGACGAACCGCAACGCCAGCGGTAGCAGCCATGCCAGCAGCGTCAACGCGCCGAGCAAGGCGGCGATCGGCCGCTCGAAAAACGCCGCGAAATTGCCGTCGGCCTTGATCATCGAAGTGGTGAAGTTTTGCTCGAGCATGGTGCCGAGCACCACGCCGAGGATCGCGGGCGCCACCGGGAAACCGTTTTCCTCCATGAAATAGGCGATCACCCCCGCCACCAGGATCACGCCGACATCGAACACGGTGTTGTTGATCGCGAAAGACCCTAGCACGCAAAAGAGCAGGATGGTGGGCATCAAGATATTACGCGGCACGCGCAGGATCTGCTTGGCCGATTTGATGCACACCCAGCCTAACGGTAGCATCAGCAAGTTGGCGAGGAAGAACACGATGAACACCGCGTAGATATTCTGCGGATTGTTGATGAAGATGGTTGGACCCGGATTCATGTTTTTCAGATACAGCACGCCGATCACGATGGCGGTGATGGAATCGCCGGGGATACCGAACACCAGCGCCGGAATCCAGGCGCCGGCTAGCGCGCTGTTATTGGCGGCGCCCGATTCGACGATGCCTTCGACGTGGCCGGTGCCGAATTTCTCCGGAGTCTTGGAGAATTTCTTGGAGAGCGCGTAAGAAATCCACGCCGCAATGTCGGCGCCCGCGCCGGGCAAGGCGCCGATCACTGTTCCTAGAGCGCTGCCGCGCAGCACACTCATAGGGTATTGGAACAACAACCGTAATTGGCCGTGGAATACGTTGCCGATCTGCTCGGCGCTGACGAGGAGCGGCGCATCGACCTGGGTCACGTAGCGCAGGATTTCCGACACCGCGAACATGCCGACCATCAGCGGGATGAGATTCACCCCACCGAGAAGTTCGGTGTTGCCGAACGTAAAGCGTGGAAAGCCGGCGGGATTGTCGAGACCGATGCAGGACACCAAGAGGCCAAGCAGCAGCGAGGAGATGGCCTTGAGTGGCCGCTCCGAGCTGATGAACACCGCGCAAGAGAGTCCGAGCAACACCAGCCAGAAGTATTCGTAAGAGCTGAACTGCAGCGCCACCTCGGCGAGCGCCGGAGCCGCGGTCACCAGCACCACGCAACCGAACAAGCCGCCTATTACCGAAAACACCAAGCCGGCTCCCAAGGCGGTGTCGGCCTGGCCGTTCTTGGTCATCGCGTAGGCTTCGTCGGTGTACGCGGCGGAAGCGGGGGTGCCGGGGATGCGCAGCAATGCGCCGGGAATGTCGCCGGAGAAGATCGCCATCGCGGTGGCGGTAACGATGGCGGCGACCGCCGGCACCGGCGCCATGAAGAACGTGACGGGCACCAGCAGCGCCGTCGCCATGGTCGCGGTGAGCCCTGGCACCGCGCCGACGAACAAGCCGAACAGCGCCGAACCCAGAATCACGACCATGGTATAGGGGGCGAATACCAAGCCGAAAGCGGTCAGAATGTCGTTCATGACCAGGCAAACGGCGCCAATAAGCCCCACGGCAAGGGTACGCGCAGCAGCTTATAGAACACAAAGTGCAGCGCCAGCGCGAGCAAGGGCGAGAGCAGCAGCGCTCTCCAGGGACGCACGCCAAGCGCCAGGAATAGTACGAGCAGTGCGATGGCACCACAGATCAGAAAGCCGAGCGGATCGGCGGCGAGTACATAGAAGAGCAGCACTCCCGGCACCAGCAGAAAGTTGAGGGTGAGGCGCGGCGACCGCATCCAGTGTGCCGGTTCCATCAGCGGTTCTGCGCGCCAGCGCCGCGCGCCTTGGACGATCAGGAGCAAGGAGCAAGCGATCAGCCCATAACCGATCACGTTCGGAAAGAGCGCCGCGCCGAAGCGTTGACCGGGGATATTCGGTAGGGTTCTGGCGTAGGCGACCACGGCCCCGCCCAAAACGAGCAGCAGGCCGCCACTCAATGCATCGTTGATCTTCAGATCACCCTCCCGGAATTCCTCCGGTTAGGTCATTGCCTGCAACCACGGCGGGTTTCAGGCACGATCATTTGACCAGCCCCACGGCTTTCATGGTGGCGCCGAGGTCGGCGTCGGATTTCGCCATGAACGTAGCGAAGTCAGCGGGCCCCGCCCAAATCAGGCCGAAACCGCGGCTGCTCATGAAATCTTTGAATTCCTTGCTGTCATAAATCTTTTTCAACTCCGCCACCAGTGCTGCCTGCGCCTCGGCGGGTAAACCCTTGGGGCCGGCCACGCCACGCCACGCGCCCATCGTCCAAGCGCTGCCGATGGCCGCTTTCAAGGTCGGTACTTTAGGGAACAGCGGTGACGCCTCGGTGCCCATGATCGCCAAGCTTTTCACCTTGCCCGCTTCGATCAGCGCGCGGGCTTCGGGAAGCGAGCAAGTGACCAGATCGACGCCGTTGGCGACCAAATCCTGCAAGCTCGGGGCAGCGCCATTGCTGGGCACCCAGGGAACGGCGGCGGTATCGATGCCCTGATCTTTCAGCAGTCCTGCCAGCGCCAAGTGCCAGCTGCCGCCCTGGCCGGTGCCGGAGGCTTTGCGCTTGCCGGGATTGGCTTTGATGTCGGCGAGCAAATCGGCCAGGGTTTGGTATGGCGCGTCGGCGCGCACGTTGACGCCGGCAGGGTCGAGGTTCATCAGTGCGAGCGGGGTATAGGACGTGCCGCTGATATCGGTAAGGCCTTGCCAGTGCATCATGCCGATCTCGACGGTGATGACGCCGAGTGTATAGCCATCGGGCGCGGCGGTGGCGATGGCTTGATGGCCGACCACGCCGCTGCCGCCGGTGCGATTCACCACGTTGACCGGCTGGCCGAGGTCTTTTTCCATCAAGCTCGCGATGATGCGCGCCGTGGCATCGGTGCCGCCACCCGCGCCCCAAGGCACGATGAGGGTAATAGGCCGCTCGGGGTAAGCCGCGTAGAGAGGTGCGCCAACGCATGCCGCCAGCAGCGCCAAAGTGGCAATAACGCTTGCCAAGAAACGCATATCATTCTCCTGAATGAGGTGGCAAATCAGCCGAGATGGGGTTCAACCGGCGTAAAGTGTAGACCACCAAACGCCTGCTCGTTGGGTACGATCTCGATGGTGCTGACATTGACCCGCCACGGCGCGGCGACGGCGTAGAGTATCGCGTCGGCGATATCCTGTGGTTGCAAATCCTGGATGCCGGTTGTTTTGACCTTGGCGCGCGTCGCTGGATCGTCCACCGCGACATCGAAGAATTCGGTGCCCACCCGCCCTGGGCAGATTTCGGTCACCCGCACGCCGCTACCCCGAAGTTCCAAGCGCAGATTCTGTGACAGCAAATGCACCGCACCCTTGCTCGCGCCATAGATGGACGACACGATCGGGTAAAGGCCCGCCACCGAGCCGATATTGACGATGTGGCCGCGCTTGCGCTCGACCATGCCTGAGGCCACCGCCTTCAGCACATGGAATAGGGCGGTCACATTGGTGGCTATAGTGACATCGACGTCTTCAGGGGTGGCCTGGATGAGGCCGAAGATGCCGCGCCCGAGGCCAGCGTTGTTGACCAGGATGTCGATTTCCAGCCCGCCCAGCGCGCGGTACACTGCCGCGCTGTCGCAGATATCCAACAGGATGGGCTGGCAGCCGGTTGCGGCGGCCAGCGCATCGAGCCGCTCGCGCCGGCGGGCGGCGGCGTACACCTGCACGCCGCGCGCGGCCAGTGCCTGCACGGCAGCCGCGCCGATACCGCTGGATGCGCCCGTCACCAGGGCGGTCTTGTAATCGCTGAGGGCCATGTGTCCTCCGAGGTGGGATATATTACTGGCGTTGCAAAGCCTGGATGATGGCGACGCTCGCCGAACTGCCGATCCGGGTCGCGCCGGCATCGATCATAGCGAGCGCCGCTTCCAGCGTGCGCACGCCGCCGGATGCCTTGATGCCTAAGGTCGGGCCGACTTCCGCGCGCATCAGCTGGATGTCATCCACCGTCGCGCCGCCGCTGCCAAAGCCAGTCGAGGTCTTGACGAAATCCACCCCGGCGTCGCGCGCGATGCGGCACACGGCGCGCTTTTCCTCGCCATTGAGGTAACAGGTTTCCAGGATCACTTTGCTGATCACCTTGGCGGCGCGGCAGGTGTCGGCGAACGCCGTAATCTCGGCGCGCACGATGTCGGTGCGCCCGGCTTGCAAGGCGCGCACGTTGATCACCATGTCGATTTCCTCGGCGCCGCGCGCGATGGCGTCCTTGGTTTCATAATCCTTGACCGCACCGCTGTTCTGGCCGAGCGGAAAGCCCATCGTCGCCCCGACTTTCACCGGGCTGCCGCGCAGGAGTTCGACGCAGCGCTCGATCTCGGCGGGGTTGATGGCGACGGCCGCGAAGCCGTACTCACGCGCTTCCGCGCACAGTTGCTCGATGTCCGCAGGCGGGCCGAAAGCCTTCAGGAACGTATGGTCGATTATGGCGGCCAATTGCGTGGCGGTAAGCTTGCGAGCGTCCATCGACGGGTCCTATGGGTGTTGGGCGAGAAAGCGTTCGACCGCGGCGCGCTCCGGCAGCGCTGGTATCGCGCCCAATTGGGT
>JAXMFZ010000080.1:0-7382 GCA_046347515.1 Gammaproteobacteria bacterium
GTAAGACCGCGCGTGCTTGCCCTGAGACGGCGAACGAAACCGGCATCAAGGCCGCAGGCCGGCAACGAAGCCTTGCAGAGGCGGAAGTCCCTTGGCTTTCCGTCCCTGCGCGCCGACGGCTGGAATTTCACGGCGTTCGTCGTCGGCTTCCCCATTGCCATCGGCATCCTGCACCGCATTCTCATCGCCGAGATGGCCATTCGGAATGAAAAGCTGCGGATGATCGAAGGGCGCTTGCTCCCAGCGCACGCGCTCGTCGGTCAAGCCCTTGAGGAACGCGACCAGCGCCGCGCGCTGGCTTTCGCTCAGCCCCAGCGGTTCGATGTCGGGGTCCAGATCGCGTTGATTGTCCTGGGCGAAGTCGCCGCCGCGATTGTAGAACTCCACGACTTCTTCCAGGCTCGCCTTGCCACCGCTGTGGAAATACGGGCCGGTGAGTTCCACGTTGCGCAGGCTGGGCGTCTTGAACGCGCCGTTGACTGCGCTGCGCAGCCGGTTCAGCAGGTTTCGTGGCGCTATCGGTTCGAGCGCGGTGGTGCCGTCTTTACAGGTCACGCTGCGAAAGCGCGTGGTCGCTGGAAACGGATCGTCGAGGCCGTCGCCGTTGAGGTCGCCGGCGCTTTCCTTGGTGACGCGAATCGCAAAGCTGCACGGATTGACGTCAAAGACGTCGCGGCGCTGGCCCGACAGATATTGGCGGGTGAACGACAGGGGATTGCCGAACGGGTCAATGCCGCCCACGCCAAGGTCGGTCTGGGTCGGGCGCGTGCCGATGTTGTAAAAACCGTTGTCGTAGAAGGCGGGGCCGCGTGTCTCGTCGCCCATCAGCATGCGCTCGATCAGGCCGCCCTCCTGGGCTTCTGGGAGCAGATTCAGGGTCGATGCGCCGCTGAACATGGCGGTCTTGTGGCAATTCACGCAATGACCCTGATTCATGAACACGCCCAAGCCTTCTTGCTGCTGGGACGTGAGCGCGTTCGCATCCGGCAGGTTGCCGCGGTCACCGGCGAAACGATCGAACGGCGTCTGATCGGAAACCAGGGTGCTCTCGTAAAGCTGGATCGCGAGCCCAAGAAACAGCGAAAAATTGAATTCCATCTGCGAGAAGGTCTCGCGCGGCGCAGCCGCCGCTCCCTCGGTGATGACGTCGCCTTCCATGGTGGCGGTGACCGCGTCCAGGGTCTCGCCGGTGATGGCTTCGTTTTCGTCCTCGACCGCTGCTTCGCTGGTCACCGCCCCGGCGACGATATTGCCGTCCACATCAAAGCGTTTGGTCGAGCGCCACCACGGTGGTTGAAACGCTTTCTGGACCAGGGCGCCATACGTGGTCGCCAGGCCTTTGCCGTCGCTCGCGTCGACATAAGCCGCCAGCGCGCTGTCGGTAGCATCGACTTGTTGCAAGGCCAGGGGTTGCAGGTGTGAGTCGAGGAGTTTCTGCCCGACGCGCTTGAAGATCCGGCCCCGGCACGACATCTCGAGGTCGCTCAACACCGGCCCCACGGCCTGCGAGGCGAGGCTCGCATTGTCCAGGCGGACCTTGGATTTCACCACATCGCCGGTGCGCCGCTCGCGCAGCACGAAAGCCGCGCGGTTGCGCCGCCCGAACGGATCGACGCCGTTGAAAACGGCGTTGGCGCGACCGTCCCAGAAATTGCGATAGAAAAACACCGCGTTGATCACGGTAGGCGCGTTGCGCGGCGGTAATTGGCGCACGTTGGTGCCGTTGACGTGGAAGATGTCGTCCGCAACGCGCGCAGTTGTCTCGGCATTGCCCGGCGAGATCGCCACGAAATCGCGGCGGAACGAACCCGGCGACGAGGCCACATCGTCGGTGTCGAACACCACCGCCGAATCGCGATTCTCCGGGTCGCTTTTCACATGAAGGGGAAATCCCCTCGGCGCAGGGTGTAATTGGGACCACGCGCGCCGCTGCGGGTCGGGTCGAAGACGCCGTTGCCGTTGATGTTGGGCGGCAACCGCAGGCCGGGATTGAGCGTATGTTTGCTACGGTTGTCGGCGCCGGCCTGGAAGTGACAGCTCGCGCACGCCTGGCCGTCGCTGCCCACTTGCATGTCCCAAAACAAGGCCTTGCCCAGCGCGATCGCCGCCTGGCGGTCGCGGACGTAACGGGCGAGCTGGCGCGGCGTCGGGATCGGCGCGTCTTTCAGCGATCCCGGTGTGACCTCGGGAGGCGGCGGCAGTTGCGCCCACGCCATATCGCCGGCGGCGACTAGCGCCGCGCCGGCGCCGAGTGCGACGGCAAGAAGCGTTGCCGGAACGGTGTTCGACAATCGTTGATGAATGTGAATCATGGCGATGAATCCCCTGACAAAAGGCCGGCGCTCCGCCTGCCGGGCAGGCGGTTCGAACGGCAAGATATGGAAGGCGGCGCGAGCGCCGCTGCGGGTAATTACTTGTTGCGCACGCCGCCGCGATAGCGGTCTAGCACTTTGGCGACGACCTGGATGTCGGCCGGGGCCACGCCCGCGGCTGTCGCTTGCTGGCCGACGATGGCGATGAATTTATCGACGATGCGATCGGGGATATGGCGGCCACGGTGGATATCGGACATGGAACTGCGGCAGCGGTGGCCGTCGTCGAGCTGGGCGCCGTTCTTCGGTGAAGACCCGCCTAGGTCATGATCCAGGAGCATCGCCAAGCATTGCTCGATGTCATCCGGCGATTCGCTGAGGTTGCCGAAAAATGACGCAATCTCCGCGTCAGCCAGGAGAGCCGGGACCGCAAAATTATGCAAAAACGCCAGAATGCCGGGAAAACCACCCAGGCGCGCGGCGACGGAATCGCTCTTGACCACGGTATCGATGCCGTCCCCATCCGAGCCGCCGCTGCCTGGGCCGCTCGCGGTCCAGCCGACGCTGGGCGTCAGCAGGGCGGCGACGGTCAGGACGGCAAGGTGGGTACGCAATGATTTCGCTGAAATAAGCAACATAAGAGGATACTCCGTGAGATGATCACACGACTCCCCTGGACGGGCTGAGCGGCTGTCGCCAAAGACCGTTTTGGGGCGTCAAGATTGGGGATGCGGCGCCGCGAGCAGTAGACTCGTGGTGCAAGCTCATCCTTGCTGTCTTCTACGAACGATCAACGAAGATCGGATTGCGGGCGATGAAACGGTAAGAAGAGGGCGCGGACGATCACGTGAGTCGCGACAGTTGCCACGGACGCCGCGCGGGCGCTAGTGGAGGTGAGGGTCGGGCGGCGGTGCGATGCGGGGCTCGCGTTGCAGCCGCGCCGCTTCGCCCAACAGCAAGGCCTCGTCCCGCCAGCCCGGTTGCACGTCCTCGGGCAACCAGCGTGCGCGCAAGTAGCCGAAGCGGTCGATCAAGAACTCCATGTGCACGGGTGATGCCTCGCGCCCGCCAGTACGGGCATTTTCGAGGGTGTGGCGAAACAACCGATAACTGGCGAGGGCCTCTTCGACGCCGTCGCGCACCACCGCAAAGCGCAGCGAAGGAACCTCGCAACCGGTATCGGGCGGGGTTAGGTCAGGCACCGCCAGGATGCGCACATCCAGGCGCGCCAGGCGCTCACTCAAGGCGTCGAGTTGCGCGAGCCGGGGTCGCGCGTCGCAGGAGTCTGAAGAACACCAACAGCAGCGCGGACTGCTCGCCGTTAAGCTCAACGGGCTTACTGGCGTCATCGCGGGTGACATAACTGAAATCCGGCGCCGCCTTCCACGGCCCGCTCAGGCGCGATGGTGGTGCGCAGCGACGCGCGCGGTAACCCATCGCCAGCGTATCTTCTGAGATTGACCAGATCCCAGCGCTCGTCTTCCGTCAGGCTAATAGCGCGGCGGCATTCCGGACTGCGGTATACCGTGGGTAATCCAGCCGTACCTATCTCCCGCCGTGTGATCGGCGGCACGGGGCGCGGTCAGATCGGCAGGGGGCTTTTGGCAGAGTCTTGGCACAGTTTTCACCGTCGCCGTTCGCATTACCGCAAGTAGCTGGCGTACAGTGCGCTGGAACAAGCGCTCGCCATTGGCGATCGACAGCGCATCGTAAGATACGGTACTGTACCGATAGGTATCGGGATAGGCGGGCACCATGAGGGACGGCCTGGCGCCCAGGTCAGGCGAAATGCAAACGGCCAGACGATCTGCTGGTGGCGCACCGGCGGCGGTAGCGAGCATCACCGCCAACCCCATCACCGCCAGCCCCAGCAGCGAACGGCGTGAGCCAAATGGCGAAGCGCGGCGGCGCCGCGCCTCGTGTCCACGAGTCGAGAGCCAAACAGCAGGCGCCAGCGCAAATTCCCGGCCACCGCCAACACAGCAGCGATCAGCGCGAGCTTCAACAGCAGAGTTTGCCCGGAGGTGCCGAACAACGCCGGCCAGCGCCCGACATGAACGATGGCGATCACCGCGCCGCTCGCGAGGATTGCCGCCATCAGAGCTAGCGCGAGCCGCGAAAACCGGCGCAATGCCCCAAGCAGGACAGCCCTCCGGCGCGGCGTACGCCGTCCGCAACACCCCAGACCGCCCAACCACAGGCTGGAAGCGGCGACATGCACCGCGTGCAGGGGCACGGCGATCCATTGCTTTCCCTCTGCTGCAAAACTGTGCCCAGCGGCGGCGGTAATGGCCTGCGCGAGTAAGCCCAAGGCCAGTGGCGTCACAGCGTCGGTTACAGCGCCACCGCCAGCCAGATGATGATGGCGATCACCAGCGCCCTCGGACAGCAGGCCAAACATGGCCGTAGTGGTTTGGGTGGCGAACGCGATCAGTTCCTCGACGTTGACCGCCGCCGGACCTTGCGCCCGCGCCGCCAGGGTCTGTAGCCACAATAGGCCGATCCCAGAGAGCAAGAATACGAACGCTGCGCCACAGGCGAGCTTGCGCGCCCGTGCCGAAGGAAACAGGAAACTGCCGACCAGAATGGCACCGCTCACCACCTGCAGCCAGTGCCAGAACAGCTCCATGCGCTCAGGGCGCGGGCTGGAAGGTGAAGCTGAAACCCGCTTCCACGACGTGGCCGTCCACCGACAGCACCCGATACTGGATTTGATACACGCCCGGCGCCAGGCTCTCGAGCGGCAACACCATGAGCTTGGGATCAGCGGGCGCCACCGCGGCGGGCGGCGTCGATACCGGTTTGCCCTGCTGATCGATGACCACTATGGACGAGTAGGCTGGTTCGAGCTTCTCGCTGAACCAGAGCTTGATTTCCTTGGGCAGGGTCTTCAGCACCGCGCGCTGCGCCGGTACCGACTTGACCAGCCGGGCGTGTGCGTACGCCGGTTCCTGCCATAGGCTGGCAAGAACCCCGAATAGCAACATCATGCCAAACCAAACCAAAAGACGGTTCATCGACTCACTCCACTCGTCAGGAATTCGATCAGGAGGTCATTGCGATCCGGCCATTCGCGGTGCGCGCCATTGCCCTCGCAATACCAAGTGGCGCCATCGGCGGCGCAACCCTGATAAGCCATGCAGCCATTGGCCAGCGGTGCAGCCGCGCCCGCGTCGCAATGGTTGCAGCCCGCCCACCATTTCGCGGTCTGCGCGCCGAAGCCGGGAAACAGCGCATCGTTCGCGCTATGCATCACCAGCACCCAGAACTGGCGGTCTTTCCAATCGATGAACATGTCCCAGTCGCCTACCGTCAGCATGACGTGCAGGTGGATGGCGCCCATAAACAAAAGGATGACGGCCGCGACCACCAGAAAGTCCCAGATGCGCGACAGGCGCGCCGCTTCCGGCGCCAATCCGGCGGCTTCCAGCACTTGTCTATTGATGGCAAGCATCGGCGCTCACATCCTCTAAACGGTTGCCTTGCCGGCGTCTCCGAACACCTCGCGAAACAGCTCGACCATGCGGTGCAGGATTTGCATCGCCACCCCCGGCAACGCCAGCGCGTTCCAGCCCAGCACCACGAATCCCCAGTGCAGCGGATGGGAGAAAATCTCCTCGGTCAGCCAATAAGCATGGCCCCATTCGTTATAACCGAGGTTGGGCAGAATCAAGAACGGGCCGAGCACGGCGAACACATGGGCAACCGAAACCCCGCGCGAGAACGCGGGTAGGCGCGTCATGCCATACAAAAAACCGCCGACACCAAAAAAGATGTAGGTGGGGATGCAGGCATAGAACAACACGTTATGGCTGGGGGTGAAGCTGGTATCGCGGATCACGGTCTGATGCCAGACGCCATCGCCCTCGGCGAAAAAGCTCGCGGTCCAATACACCGCGAACGTGTAGGCCACCAACCACATGGTAAACGAGAAATAACGGCGCAGTTCGATGCGCTTGTCGAGGCAGGCGAGATTGCGGTCGCGGGTCACCCACAGATAGCCCCAGCACAGGAAGCACAAGCCGAACAACACCGGCAGTTCGATCCTGACCAGCGTCATCCAGTATTTGTCGAACTCCGGCGAGGTCGAGTCCAGGCCCGCCGCCCAGCCCCATGCCTGTTGATAGAGGCGGTAGGCGACAAACATGACAGTGAGTACCAGAAACGCTAGCGCGAACAGATTGTACTTGACGTAATAACCCGGTTTGCGTTCAGCGGGGGTTGGTGGCGCGGCGTTGGCGGTGGCCGAGGCGATAATCGTGGACATGGCGCTCCTCGTATCCTTGGGGGATCACTGGGTTGCCAATGTAGCGCAGTCAGCGGAGCGTCGCAATGCGAAATTGGCGCCACCCGAGATATTACCAATCGTCAAACATCGCCGCCGCCGCCTCTTGCGCCGCGCGCCGGCTTGCGGCACATTCGCGAGGCTAGCCAACCATCCGACGACGATCCGCCATGTTGCCACCGATTCATCACCGCATCGCCACCGAACTCTCGGTTCGGCCCCAACAGATCGAGGCCGCCATCCAGCTCATCGACGCCGGCGCCACGGTGCCGTTCATCGCGCGTTACCGCAAGGAAGCCACCGGCGGACTCGATGATACGCAGTTGCGTTCGCTCCATGAGCGGCTTGGCTATTTGCGCGAACTGGAAGAGCGGCGCGCGACCATCCTCGCCAGCATCGAGGAACAAGGCAAACTCACGGCGGAGTTGCGCGCCCAGATTGGCGCGGCGGAAACCAAAGCGGGCCTCGAGGACCTCTATCTTCCGTACAAGCCCAAGCGCCGCACCAAGGCGCAGATCGCGCGCGAAGCCGGCCTCCAGGCGCTCGCCGATGTACTGCTCGGCGATCCGACGCGCGACCCGCACACCACGGCAACCGCCTACCTGAACGCGGATCAGGGCGTCACCGATGGCAAGGCGGCGCTGGAAGGCGCGCGCCATATCTTGATGGAGCGCTTCGCCGAGGATGCGGGGTTGCTCGGCGAACTGCGCGGCTTGCTCGAAACCCAAGGCGTGTTGGTCTCTCAGGTCGCCGGCGATAAAACCGACAGCACCGATCCGGAGGTC
>JAXMFZ010000081.1:0-5917 GCA_046347515.1 Gammaproteobacteria bacterium
CATTTGGTGGTGTGCGGCGACGCCGGCCATCACCTCGGCGATTCGATCTACGAAGCCACGCTTTACGTGCGCGGCAAGGTGGCAAGCCTCGGCGCCGATTGCGTCGAGAAAGACATGACGGCGGAAGACCTCGCCACGCTCGGCGCTCTGCTCGCCAAGGCCGGCGTCGAGGCCGACCCAAAAGCATTCCGCCGTTACGGCTCGGCGCGCAAACTCTACCATTTCAAGATCGACCACGCCGACGCTTACTGAGGCGCGAGGGACATCACCACCATGAACGATCACAGCAAACCCGATCCCGTGCTGCGCCCGTCGGCGACGTTTACGCCCGAAGTGCTGGCGGAAATCCACCGCGCCGCCGACGAGGGCATTTATTACATCCGCGGTTTCGGCGCCAAACGCAAGCTGCCGACTTTCGACGACTTGGTGTTTCTCGGTGCTTCGATCTCGCGCTATCCGCTCGAAGGTTATCGCGAAAAATGCGAGACCGGCGTCGTCATCGGCGACCGTTTCGCCAAAAAACCGATCGAGCTAAAGATTCCAGTTACCTTCGCCGGCATGAGCTTCGGCGCGCTCGGCGCGCACGCCAAGGAAGCGTTGGGGCGGGCGGCCACCGAACTCGGCACCAGCACCACCACCGGCGACGGCGGCATGACCGAGGAAGAACGCCAGTCCTCGAAAACCCTGATCTATCAGGTGTTGCCCTCGCGCTACGGTATGAACCCGGACGATCTGCGCCGCGCCGACGCCATCGAAGTCGTCGTCGGACAGGGCGCGAAACCGGGCGGCGGCGGCATGCTGCTCGGCCAGAAGATCACCGAGCGGGTGGCGGGCATGCGCACCCTGCCGGTGGGCATCGACCAGCGCAGCGCTTGCCGCCATCCCGACTGGACCGGTCCGGATGACCTCGAAATCAAGATCGCCGAACTGCGCGAGATCACCGATTGGGAAAAACCGATCTATGTCAAGATCGGCGCGACCCGCGTCAAATACGATATTGCGCTGTGCGTGAAGTCCGGGGCCGACGCCATCGTGTTGGATGGCATGCAGGGCGGCACTGCCGCCACCCAGGATGTCTTCATCGAACACGTCGGCATCCCCACCATGCCGGCGGTGCGCATGGCGGTGGAAGCGCTGCAGGAGCTCGATATGCACCGCAAGGTGCAGCTCATCGTCTCGGGCGGCATCCGGAGCGGCGCCGACGCCGCCAAAGCGCTGGCGCTGGGCGCGGACGCGGTGTCGATCGGCGTCGCCGCGCTGGTCGCGCTGGGCTGCAACAAGCCCGTGTATATCGAGGATTACCACAAACTCGGCACCGCGCCGGGCTATTGCCACCATTGCCACACCGGCCGCTGCCCGGTCGGCGTCACCACCCAGATACCGGAACTCGAAGCGCGCCTCAAACCCGAACAAGGCGCGCGCTGGCTCAGGAATTACGTCACTACCATGGTAATGGAACTCCAGACCATCGCCCGCGCCTGCGGCAAAAGCCACGTCCATAACCTCGAACCCGAGGATATGGTGGCGCTCACCATCGAAGCCGCGGCGATGGCCGGCGTGCCGCTGGTGGGGACGGAGTGGATACCGGGGCGCAATAATTATTGAGAGAATGAGCAATAAGCACGAACATATACCGAAAATAAACCATTACCGAGGGGAACATCGCATGGCAACCGATCTCGCCAAAATCGCAAAAGAACAAAACATCCAGTATTTCCTGATCAGCTTCGTCGATCTGTTCGGCATACTGCGCGCCAAGCTGGTGCCGGCCCGCGCCATCGGCGAAATGCAGCGCGCCGGCGCCGGCTTCGCCGGCTTCGCGGTATGGCTGGACATGACCCCGGCACACCCCGACATGTTCGCCATCCCCGACCCCGAGAGCCTGGTCCAGATTCCCTGGCAGCGCGAGATCGGCTGGCTCGCCGCCGATTTATGGATGGACGGCAAGCCGGTGGAGTCGTCGCCGCGCGTGGTGCTGAAGCGCCAGATCGAGCGCGCTGCGAAAGCAGGTTATCGGATGAAGACGGGCGTCGAGTGCGAGTATTTCCTCATCAATCGGGATGGCGGCGCCATCTCCGACCCGGCCGACGTGCAATCCAAGCCCTGCTACGACCAGTCCGCGCTGATGCGCCGCTACCCGGTAATCCGCGCGATCTGCGACGCCATGATCGAACTCGGCTGGGAACCGTATCAGAACGACCACGAGGACGCCAACGGCCAGTTCGAGATGAACTGGACCTACGACGATTGCCTGATCACCGCCGACCGCCATGCGTTCTTCAAGTACATGGTCAAGACCCTGGCCGAACAGCACGGCCTGCGCGCCACTTTCATGCCTAAACCGTTCGCCAACCTCACCGGCAATGGCTGCCATGCCCATGTGTCGATCTGGGACAAAACCGGCAAGAAGAATCTGTTCCTGGAGCCGAAAGACGAACTCGGCCTCGCGCCGCTCGCTTACCAGTTCCTCGGCGGCATCATCCACAACGCCGAATCGCTGTGCGCATTCTTCAACCCCACGGTGAACAGCTACAAGCGCATCAACGCGCCGCGTACCCGCTCCGGCGCCACCTGGTCCCCGAACACCGTGACCTACGCCGGCAACAACCGTACCCACATGATCCGCGTGCCCGAGGCCGGGCGCTTCGAACTCAGGCTCATGGACGGCGCGGCCAATCCGTATTTCCTGCAAGCCGGCATCCTGGCGGCGGGATTGGATGGCATCGAGAACCAGCGCGACCCAGGCAAGCCGCTGCACATCAACATGTACGAGGACGGCCACAAGATCAAAGCCGCCAAACGCCTGCCGGCGACCCTCCTCGACGCGCTGCGCCTGCTCGAGAAAAACAAAGTGCTGCGCAACGCGTTCGGCGACGACACCATCCAGTCCTATCTCAAGCTCAAGATGCAGGAATGGTCGGACTACACCGGCCACTTGAGCGAATGGGAGCGCCACAACACACTCGATTGCTGAACCACCACGCTATTGGGAGGACGCCATCATGGCCGGCAAGATCAACAAACTGCTGTGCGCCACCGACGGTTCGCGCTCGGCGCAAGGCGCGGTTGCATACGCTGTACAGTTTGCCAAGGAACTGAACGCCCAGCTTACTTTTGCCACGGTCAGCGCGGTTGCGGCAGAGGACACCCGCCAATACGCGAGCTGGGATTCGGTGCTGGCGAACGCGGTCAACTCGCAGCTACACGACGCCCTGCACCAGGCCGGAAAAGAAGCGCAGGCCGCCGGACTCGCCAATCCGCATTACGCGATCCTGCATGGCCGCGACATCGCCAAGGCGCTGGTCAAATTCGCCGAAGCCGAGGGCTTCGATCAGATCATCTGCGGCTCGCAAGGCGCGACCGGCATCGCGCGCATGGTGCTAGGTTCGGTCGCCGAGCACATCGTGCGCCTCGCGCATTGCCCCGTCACCGTAGTGCGTTAGACCCGGCAATGCCGTTTCGGCTCTTGAAGTACGGCCTCGGCCGCCAGTATCCGGGCGAGCGCCATTTCAACGCCGCGCGCGAGCTCAAGCCCGCCTATGATGTCGTCATCATCGGCGGCGGCGGCCATGGCCTCGCAACGGCTTATTACCTCGCCAAGGAACGCGGTATCACCAATATCGCGGTGCTGGAAAAAGGCTATATCGGCGGCGGCAACACCGCGCGCAACACCGCGGTCATTCGCTCCAACTACCTCACCGAGGAAGGCGTCGCGTTCTACCGCGAGTCGGTCAAACTCTATCATCACCTCAGCAACGAGTTCGATTTCAACATTATGTTCTCGGAGCGCGGCCAGTTGACGCTCGCTCACACCGACGCGGCGGTGCGGAGCTTTCGCTGGCGCGCCGAAGTCAACAAGCATTTGGGGGCGCGCTCAGAATTGGTGGATCGCAGCCAAATCCGCGAGTTGGTGCCGAGCCTGAATCTCTCGGAAGACGTGCGCTACCCCATCCTCGCGGGCCTCTGGCACGCCGACGGCGCAACCGCGCGCCATGACGCCGTGGCCTGGGGCTATGGGCGCGGCGCGGTGCAACGCGGGGTGGAAATCCACCAGCTCACCGAAGTCACCGGGGTGCGCGTCGAGGGCGGCAAAGTAGTCGCGGTCGAGACCGTGCGTGGTACGGTGCGCTGCGGCGCGGCGGTGCAAGCGGTGGCGGGCATGAGTTCGCGGCTCGCCAAACTGGCGGGTTTCAGAATGCCAATCGTGACCTATCCGCTGCAAGCGATGGTGACCGAACCGCTCAAACCCTTTCTCGACCCGCATGTGAGCTCCACGCAGTTGCACTGCTACGTCCACCAGACCTCGCGCGGCGAGTTGGTCATCGGCGGCGGCTCCGACCCCTACCCGCTGTACTCGACCCGCTCCACGCTGGATTTGAAAGAAAGCCTGCTCGCCCACGCCATCGAACTGTTCCCCTTCATCGCCGAAGTGAAGTTGCTCCGGCAATGGGCAGGCATCACCGACATGACGCCGGATTACAGCCCAATCATGGGCCTGAGCCCCGTGCAGAATTATTATCTTGACGCTGGCTGGGGCACCTGGGGCTTCAAGGCCACGCCGATCTGCGGCAAAACCATGGCCGAACTGGTCGCCACCGGCAAAGTGCCGGAACTGATCCAGCCGTTTCGGCTGGAGCGCTTCAAGACCTTCGAGCAGGTCAATGAAATGGGCGCGACGGCGGCGAGTCATTAGCTCCTGACATGAAACTCCTCCCCTGCCCTCTCAATGGCCCGCGCAACATCTCCGAATTCACCTACGGCGGCGAAGTGATCGCCATGCCCGATCCGGCGCGCTGCACGTCCGAACAATGGGCCGATTACATTTTCAATAGCGATAACAGCGCCGGTGTGGTGCGGGAATGGTGGTGCCACAATGCGACGTCATATTGGTTCATCGCCGAGCGCAACACCGTGACCGATGAAATCCTGCGCACCTACCCCGCGAGCGAAATCTTCAAAGATCGGATCGATTTCTGATGGCCAACACCTCCCATCGTCTGCCCGCGCCCGCCGGCCTCCTCATCGACCGCTCCAAGCCGCTCGCCTTCAGCTTCGAAGGCAAGCACTATTTCGGTTTTCAGGGCGATACCATCGCCAGCGCCCTGGCTGCCAACGGCGTGTGGCTGCTATCGCGCTCGTTCAAATACCACCGCCCGCGCGGCATTCTCACGATGGCCGGCCAGGACGCCAATACTCTGGTGCAATTGCCGGACGAGCCCAATGTGCGTGCCGACCGCCATCCGCTCAGCGCGGGCTTGCGGGTGATGGGGCAGAATTACAACGGCAGCCTGGAGCATGACCGCGATAGGCTGAACGAGAAATTCGCGCGTCTGTTGCCGGTCGGGTTTTACTACAAAGCGTTTTTTCGGCCCAAGGGCGTCTGGCAGAAAATCTGGGAACCGTATTTCCGCAAGAAAGCGGGCCTGGGCAAGGTCAACTTCAATGCTCATCATGGTTACTACGACAAGGCTTATCTGTTCTGCGACGTGGCAGTGGTCGGCGGCGGCCCCGCCGGCATGGCGGCGGCGCTGGAAGCCGCGCAGGCGGGCGCCGAGGTGATCCTGATCGAGGAAAATCCAATCCTGGGCGGTGCGCTTTGTTACGCGCGCTTCGACACCGAGGGCAGGCGCGCCGCCGAACTGCGCCAAGAGCTGACGGCGCGGGTCGTGGCTGAGAAAAATATTCAGGTACTAGCCCATGCGATTTGCAATGGCTGGTTCGCCGACAATTATCTGCCGGTGATCCAGGGCAAGCGCCTGTACAAGGTGCGCGCGCAGGAACTCGTCGTGGCGAGCGGCATGATCGAACAGCCGGTGGCGTTCCGCAACAACGACCTCCCCGGCGTGATGCAAGCCTCCGCCGCCCAGCGTCTGATCAAGCTCTACGGCGTCAAACCCGGCAGCCAAGCGGTCGTGGT
>JAXMFZ010000082.1:0-5402 GCA_046347515.1 Gammaproteobacteria bacterium
AAGAACTCAAACGACTCCGGGAAACCAAACCATGACACCGACCGAGCTCTACCGCCTCAGCGCCGAACAAGCCGTCGACCTGCTCCAGCGCCGGGAAATCTCGCCGCTGGAATTGGTCGATGCCGCCGCCGCGCGCATCGCGGCCACCGACCAGCACCTCAACGCCCTGCCGACCCTTTGCCTGGAGCGCGCCCGCGACCACGCCAAGGCCATCGTCGCCGGTAAACGCCCGCGCGGGATGCTGGGTGGATTGCCGATAGCGGTCAAAGACCTCACAGATGTCGCCGGGGTGCGCACGACCTATGGTTCGCCAATCTATACCCACCATATCCCAGTACGCTCGGACATTCTCGTCGAACGGCTGGAGGCGAACGGCGCCATCGTCATCGGCAAATCCAATACCCCTGAATTCGGCGCGGGCGCGAGCACCTTCAACGAAGTGTTCGGCAAGACGCGCAATCCATGGAACGTGGAAAAATCGGTTTCCGGCTCGTCGGGCGGCTCGGCGGCGGCGTTGGCGGCGGGGCAAGCGTGGCTGGCTACCGGCTCCGACCTCGGCGGCAGCCTGCGCACACCAGCAAGCTTCAATAGCATCGTAGGGCTGCGCCCCAGCCCTGGGCGCGTACCGCACGGCCCCTCTGAACTTCCTTGGAATACGCTGTCGGTCAATGGCCCGATGGCGCGCACAGCGGCTGACGTCGCATTGCTTCTCGATGCGATGGTCGGCGAGCACCATGAGGACCCGTTATCCCTGACAGCCCCCGCGCAATCCTTTGTGCAAGCTGTCAGACACGCGCGCGCGCCCAAGCGCATCGGCTATAGCACCGACCTCGGCGTAGTGCCGGTCAATCCTGAAGTCGAACGCATCTGCCGCCAAGCCGCGCAGCGTTTCACCGAGTTGGGCGCTACGGTAGAGGAAGCGCATCCGGATTTCTCCGAAGCGGTGGAATGCTTCCAAACCCTGCGCGCAACACTGTTCGCCGCCAATCACCTGGAGCATCTGCGAAACCACCGCGACCAGCTCAAGCCTGAAGTGGTGTGGAACATCGAGAAAGGCTTAGCGCTCACCGCCGCCGATATCGTCAAGGCCGAACTCCAGCGCGCCCGGCTATATCGCAGCACGGTCGAGTTCTTCCAGAACTACGACCTGTTGCTCTGTCCCGCCGCCATCGTGCCGCCGTTCGACGTAGACATGCGTTATGTCAGCGAGGTGAACGGCCAGAAATTCGACAACTATATCCATTGGATCAGCATCACCTTCGTGCTGACCCTGACGTCGTGCCCGGTGCTGGCAGCGCCGGCGGGTTTCACCGCGAGTAACCTGCCAGTGGGCGTGCAGATCATGGGGCCACCGCGCGGCGAGGCCGCGGTGCTGACCGCCGGCGCGCTGCTGGAACAGACTACTGGAAGCGCCAAGCTCACGCCGGTCGATCCACGCGACGGCAGAGGCAATCCACTGCGATGATTCTGAAGGCGGGCGTCTATTATTTCGCCATCGTGTTCGGGGCCGGGTTCGTGCTGGGATTCATCCGCGTCCTGTGGGTAGTTCCACGCCTCGGCGCGAGAACAGCTGAATTGTTGGAAGCGCTGCCCATGCTGATCGTCATATTTCTGGCGGCGCGGTGGATAACGGGACGTTTCGCTGCGCAGCCGGGCGCACCCCCATGGCTTGCGGTCGGCGGCATCGGATTGATTTGTCTACTCATCGCCGAGTTCACTGTGATTCTCTGGCTGCGCGGTTTGACACTCAAGGAATACTTCGCGAATCGTGACCCGGTGGCGGGCGCCGTTTACCTCGCGCTGCTGGGAGTGTTCGCCCTCATGCCGTTGCTAGTGGCGCGTCGATGACGGCTTCCGCCCACACCAGCGCCCTCGCCGCCCGCCTGAGCCGCGAAGTGGACGGCGAAGTGCTATTCGACGCCGCGAGCCGCGGGCGCTACTCGACCGATGCCTCGATCTACCAGATCGAACCCGTGGGCGTGGTGATTCCACGCACCGAAGACGCGGCGCGCGTCGCTCTGCAAATCGCCGTCGAGGAGGGCGTGCCGATTCTGCCGCGTGGCGCGGGCACTTCGCAGTGTGGCCAAACCGTGGGCGCGGCGCTGGTCATCGATAATTCCAAGTATCTCAACCAACTTATCGCTATCGACGCCGAGCGGCGCGAGGCCGAAGTCCAGCCCGGCATGGTGCTTGATCATTTGAATGCGCGGCTCAAACCGCACGGACTCTGGTATCCGGTGGACGTATCCACCTCGGCGCAGGCTACGCTCGGCGGCATGGCGGGTAATAATTCCTGCGGCGCGCGCTCGATCCGTTACGGCAACATGGTGCATAACGTACAAACCATCGATGCCTGGCTGCCGGGCAGTGTGGAGTATCGTTTCGGGCCTAGCGATGAACTGAGCGGGGCATCGAACAGTCTGCGCGATCTGGTCGAACGAATACACGCCATCGTCAGCCGCGAACAGAATGAAATCGCCGCGCGCTGGCCCAAGGTATTGCGGCGCGTGCAGGGCTACAACCTCGACCTGGTGCAGCCGCACGCGCCGCACAACCTCGCCCATCTGCTGGTGGGTTCGGAAGGCACGCTGGCCTATTTCCAGCGCTTGCGCCTCAAGCTCGCGCCCATCCCTAAGCATAAAACCTTGGGCGTGTGCCATTTTCCGGCGTTTTATCAGGCGATGCATCTCACCCAGCATATCGTCACGCTCGACCCGGACGCGGTGGAATTGGTGGATCGCACGATGATCGACCTCGCGCGCGATATTCCAGCGTTCCGCGCCACCGTCGAGCGCTTTATCCAAGGCCAGCCGGACGCCATCTTGCTCGTTGAATTCACGGGGGATGATCAAGCTGCCGCGCGGTCTCGGCTCAAGCGCTTGGTCGAACTGATGGCTGACTTGGGGCTTCCCGGCAGCGTCGTGGAAGTGACCGACGCCAGCTTGCAGCGCGATATTTGGGAGGTACGCAAAGCCGGCCTCAACATCATGATGTCGATGAAAGGCGACGGCAAGCCGGTGTCGTTCATCGAGGATTGCGCGGTGCCGCTGGAACATCTGGCTGAATACACGGATCGCCTCACCCAGGTATTCGCCAAACACGGCACGCGCGGAACCTGGTACGCCCACGCCTCGGTCGGCACGCTGCATGTGCGACCCATCCTCGATATGCGCCGCGACGGCGCGGCGAAGATGCGCGCCATCGCCGAGGAAGCCTGCGCCCTGGTGCAGCAATACAAAGGCGCTTTTTCCGGCGAGCACGGCGACGGCCTGGTGCGCTCAGAGTGGATAGAACCGATACTCGGATCGCGCCTCAGCGCCGCGCTTGGTGAAATCAAGGCGCTGTTCGATCCGCATAACCTCATGAATCCCGGTAAGATCGTGAGGCCATCGCGGATGGACGACCGTAGCCTGTTCCGTTTCAAACCCGGCTATGCGACGCAACCCCTCAGCACCGCGCTCGACTGGCGTGAGTGGGGCGGGTTCGACAAAGCCGTGGAGATGTGTAACAACAACGGCCATTGCCGCAAGTTCGACGCCGGCGTGATGTGCCCCTCTTATCGCGCGACCGGCGACGAGCAGCACCTCACGCGCGGGCGCGCCAACACCTTGCGCCTCGCACTGAGCGGCCAATGGGGCCCGGATGCGCTCGCCTCGGATGCGCTGTACGAGACGATGGATTTGTGCGTCAGTTGCAAGGGCTGCAAACGCGAATGCCCGACCGGCGTGGACATGGCGCGGATGAAGATCGAATTCCTGCATCACTACCGCCAACGCCACGGCCTGAACCTGAAGGACCGCCTGATCGCCTATTTACCGCGCTACGCGCCGTGGGTCACGCGCGTTCCGATGATCGCCAATCTGCGCGACCGGGTGCCGGTACTGGCGCGGCTCAGTGAGCGCTGGCTAGGGTTCAGCGCCAAGCGCAGCCTGCCGCAATGGCGGCGCGATTTTTTTCAAGCGCGCAGCAGCGAACAAACGGCGCAGGGTCAGTATGAAGTCGTGCTGTTCGTCGATAC
Organism: Gammaproteobacteria bacterium; assembly: GCA_046347515.1. Lineage (GTDB taxonomy): Bacteria > Pseudomonadota > Gammaproteobacteria > Competibacterales > Competibacteraceae > JAXMFZ01. The sequence goes on from JAXMFZ010000082.1 coordinate 4,019, forward strand.
CTTCAATAGATATTTCGAGCCGGAAAATGCCCGCGCCGCGCGCGCCGTGCTAGAAGCAGCGGATTATCGCGCGCAAATAGCCCAGCCATCCGATGGGGGACGGCCCTTATGCTGCGGGCGCACGTTTCTCAGCGCCGGCCTGGTAGAGCAAGCCCGCGCGGAGGCCAAGCGCATGCTTGCCGCGCTCGCGCCTTATGTGGATCGCGAGGTGCCGATCATCGGCCTGGAACCGTCATGCCTGCTCACGTTGCGCGATGAGTTCTTAGCTCTGCTGCCGGGTACCGCAACCGACCGGCTGGCACGCCAAGCGCTGCTGTTCGAGGAATTCCTGGCTAGGGAAAGCCGGACGGGAAGGCTCAGTCTCAAACTGAAGCCACTCGCCACCAGCCGTGCCTTGCTACACGGCCATTGCCACCAGAAAGCATTCGGGACGATGGGTGCGGTGGAACAAACACTGAAGCTAATACCCGATCTCGAGGTGCAAACCATCTCATCGAGTTGCTGCGGCATGGCCGGTGCGTTCGGCTATGAAGCGAAGCACTACGCGGTCTCGATGAAGATGGCGGAAACGAGCCTGTTGCCCGCCGTGCGCGCCGCCGCCACCGACACCTTGATCGTCGCCGACGGCGTGAGCTGCCGGCATCAGATCAAGGACGGTGGAGCGCGCGATGCGCTCCATGTCGCCCGCGTGCTGGAATCAGCGTTGGGCTGAACGAAGGGCCGCGCTCGAGGTTAGGGCTTCAAGCCGATCAACGGGCCTCTCGCATCGGGAAAGTTGCGCGTCGACAAGACCTGAATACCGGCATCGTGCTCGCCATTGAACGGCGTCACGTCACCAGGGCAGCCGGCTCTCACGGCATCGGCCGGCGCATTAAACCAAAGCCCGAGATGAAACGTATGCACCGGGCCGGTGGCGGGGTTGCTGTCCTCGTCGGGGAACGCATTGTCGTGCACCTGGGGGGCGATGCCGCTGCCTGGCGCGACGATGAAGGTTTCGATGTTGAAACGGCCGATGAAAGTCCCATGGCCCTGGCCGTTGCGGTTGGTCTCGATATCGCCTTGATACCAGGACAAACCGAACGGCGCATTGGGCAATTGGATGACGAAGAAGTCAAAATCGGTATTGGCTGGTAGTCCTTCCACGTTGACCTGCATGATCTCGGCCGGCCCCAACGAATTGATGAACACATGGCCCTTCGCGTTCAACAGGCATTTCGCGCCGACGATCTTGGCCGAACGCGCCAGGTCAAAGCTCAATGTATGCGTCAACACCACGGGCGGCGTCAAACTGGGAGAACCTCCGGGAGGAGGTGCGGTCAGCGCGGCTTTATCATCCGCTGTCGCCAGATTTGCGCCCAACAGCCCTATAGCAGCGCATAACACA
>JAXMFZ010000083.1:0-4876 GCA_046347515.1 Gammaproteobacteria bacterium
GCTGCCGCTCGGCACCATGACCGGGATGATCACGTTGCTGATCGCCGCGGCGCTCACCTGGTACATCGTCTGTGGCATGTTGCCTTGGGAATACGTGGGTTGGGACTTGGAACTCGCGCCGCTCTACGACGCCGCCAAAATTTCCGGCAGCATCGCACTGACCGTCATTTTGTTCGTCGGCACGCTGTTCTCGGCGCTCGCCTCCGCCAATGGTTGCATCAACGATTCGGCGCGCGCGTGGTTTTCGATGGGCCGCGACCGCTATCTGCCGGCCTGGTTCGGCGCGGTGCATCCGGTCTACCGCACGCCGTTCCGCTCGATCCTGTTCCTGATCCCGATCGTGGCGGTGTTCGCGCTCTACATCCCGTTGGCGCAGATCATCACGTTCTCGATTTTGTCGGGCCTGCTGAATTACACCTTCATGCCTTTCAACATGATGAGCTTCCGAGCCAAATGGCCGTTGGGGTCGATACGCCGCGGCTATGAACACCCGTTCCATCCGCTTCCTGCGCTGGTATTGTTGGTGCTTTGCATCGCTACGTTTTTCGCGGTTTATCTCGGTTACGGAAGGCAATTGCTGGCGATGATGGTGTTTTACATCGTTGCTTCGCTATGGTTCGCGTTCCATCGCTATCAGTACGTGCGGCGCGGCGACCAGTTCACCATGCCCTGGCCCAGGCCACGGGGGCATTGAGCGCGCGCGCGCCCGGCCTACGATTACCCTCTCCGGCGCGGAGAGGGTGAGGTGAACATGGCGCGCTGGGACGTTTTAGCCCTCGGCCTGACCGCTGTTGTTGGCTTGGGGGGGTTGTATCGTTATGACCGCGAGCGCTACCGCCGGCGGCGCGCCGAACTGTTCGCCGATTGCCTGCCATTGTTCGAGCGCTATCGGGTCATCCAAGAGGGCGTCGGTTTCCCAGTCTTGGAGGGAAATTTTCAGGGATTCGCGGTCCGGCTGGAGCCGGTGCTGGACACCATCGCGATGCGCAAGTTGCCGTCGCTGTGGCTGCTCGCGACCGTACTCGCGCCGTTGCCTTACGGGGGCGTGCTCGATATCCTCATGCGCCCGCAAAACATCGAATTTTATTCACCATCCGAGCGGCTAGACCATAGCCTGAAGACGCCGCCCGGCTGGCCCACCCACGCCGCGATTCGCAGCGACGATCCCGAACACATGCCGCCGTATGAGCGGCTCGAGCCCCACTTGCGCTTGTTCGACGATCCGCGCGTCAAGGAACTCCTGATCACCCCCAGGGGTGTGCGCATCGTCTACCAGGTCTGGCAGGGCGAGCGCGCTTACTATCTGGTGCTGCGCCAGGCCGAATTCCACGCCAGTCGGATCGAACCCGACATCGTGCGCGGATTGCTAGAGCAGGCCATCGCCATTCATCGCTCGCTCGCCCATGCCCCCGCCTGAAGCCGCGCCCGCGCGCAAGCCCTGGCATCCTTATGCGGTGCTCGCGCTCGCGCTACTCGCCCCAGGCAGCGGCCATTGGGCGGTCGGCCAGTTGCAGCGGGGCGTGGCGTTCGTGTGGTTCATGTTCATCCTTGGCTGGATCGGTTGGAATCTCACCACGCCCGCCCACGGCCTGGTTTTGCGTTACTCGGGATGGTGGCTGATCTACGGGATGTCGATACTCGATGCCTATCGCATCGCGCGCTTGCACTGGGCGCTCGCTCGCCGGAGCGCCGTCAACCTTCCGCCGGCGGGCGGGCGATGATCGATAGGAAACGGATCGGCAGCGTGACCAATTCCTCCGGCCCATGCGGCGCGTCGGAATCGAAGAATAGCGAATCGCCCGGCGTGAGGGTGTAAGTCTTGTCGCCGTGGCGATAGACGATTTCGCCGTGCAGCATGTAGATGAATTCAACACCGGCGTGCTGGAACAACGGGAAGACGTCGGATTTTTCACTGATGGTGATCAGGTACGGCTCGACGGTCACGCGCTTGGCGATGGTGTGGCCGAGCAACTGGTACTGATGGCCGGCGCGCGTGCCGCGCCGCTCGATCACCAGCCCCTCGCCGGTCTTGACGAACGTGCAGTCGCGCTCTTCCTCGAATTTGCGAAACAGCGCGGTGACCGGCACGTTGAGGGCGCGCGACAATGCTTGCAAGGTGGCGAGCGAGGGCGAGGTCATGCCGTTTTCGATTTTCGACAACATACCGGGCGAAAGCCCGGCCTGCTTGGCGACTTCGGCCACCGTCAGCTTGAGCTGGGTGCGGTAGGCCCGTACCTGGCGGCCGATGGCTTCCTCCAAGCGGTTATCGACCGGCTCGCCGTCTTTCTTGCGCGCGTCGAGTGGCATGGCGTGGCTCAAAACAGTCCTTCGATGTCTCCTTGCTCGTTCAAACGGATGCTATTGGCCGCCGGGACGCGCGGCAAGCCCGGCATGGTCATGATCTCACCGCAGATCGCGACGATGAACTCCGCGCCCGCCGACAAGCGCACCTCACGGACATTGATGGTGTGGCCCGACGGCGCGCCCTTGAGGTTGGGGTCGGTGGAGAAGCTGTACTGGGTCTTGGCCATGCAGATCGGGAAGCGGCCATAATCCTGTTGCAGTTCGTCGATGCGCTTGCGCACCGCGCCATCCGCACCGATGTCGGCGGCGGCGTAGATTTGGGTGGCGATGGTCTTGATCTTGTCCCATAGCGGCATGGCGTCGGGGTAGAGCGGCTTGAACTCCGCGCCGCCGCGCCCGATCATCGCCACCACCTGGCGGGCGAGCGCTTCGGTGCCCGTCCCGCCGTCGGCCCAGTGGGTGCAGACGATGGCTTCCGCGCCATAGCGGCTCGCGGCTTCGCGGATGGCAGCCAGTTCGGCGTCGGTGTCGGTGAGGAAACGGTTGATCGCGACCACCGGCGCGACGCCGAAGCGTTTGACATTGCCGAGGTGGCGTTCCAGGTTGACGCAACCCTTGCGCACCGCCTCGACGTTTTCCCTGCCCAAGTCTTCCTTGGCGACACCGCCGTGCATCTTGAGCGCGCGCACCGTGGCGACCACGACCGCCGCCGCCGGCGTGAGGCCCGCCTTGCGGCATTTGATGTCGAAGAACTTCTCGGCTCCCAGGTCGGCGCCGAAGCCGGCTTCGGTGACGACATAATCGGCGAGTTTCAGGGCGGTCTTGGTCGCCATCACCGAGTTGCAACCGTGCGCGATGTTGGCGAACGGCCCTGTACGGCTGCTGGATGACTTTCCAGGGTTTGCACCAGATTGGGCATCAGCGCGTCTTTCAACAGCACGGTCATCGCGCCGTCGAGCGCAGGTCGCGCGCCCGCACCGGCTTGCGCTCGCGCGTATGGCCGACCACGATATTGCCGAGGCGTTTTTCCAAGTCGTTGAGGTCATTGGATAGGCAGAAAATCGCCATCACCTCCGAAGCTACCGTGATGTCGAAGCCGTCCTGCCGCGGGAAGCCGTTGCCGAGGCCGCCGAGCGAGATCACGATGTCGCGCAGGGCGCGGTCGTTCATGTCCATCACCCGCCTGAGCGCGATGCGGCGGCTGTCCAGCCCGAGTTCGTTGCCCCAGTTGACGTGGTTGTCAAGAAGGGCCGCCAGCAGATTGTGGGCGCTGCCGATGGCGTGGAAATCGCCGGTGAAATGAAGATTGATGTCTTCCATCGGCACCACTTGCGCGTAGCCGCCGCCCGCCGCACCGCCTTTCATGCCGAAGCAGGGCCCCAGACTCGGTTCACGTAGGCAGATGATGGCTTTTTTGCCGATCCGGTTGAGGCCGTCGCCTAGGCCTACCGTGGTGGTGGTCTTGCCTTCGCCGGCCGGGGTGGGGGTGATGGCGGTGACCAGGATCAGCTTGCCGTCGGGGCGATTCTGCAATGACCGGATGAAGTCGAAATCGACCTTGGCCTTGGTGTGGCCGTAGGGGATCAGGTTCGCGTTCGGAATGCCGAGGCGATCGGCGACGGCGACGATGGGCTGGAGCTTTGCCGCGCGCGCGATTTCGATATCGCTCTTGGGTTTGGCGCTCATGGGGTACTCCTCCGGTAAAGGTGATTGGCGGGCCAGTCAGGTCAAGCGGTCGCCGACTTTGAGGTCGCCGATCCGCGCATATTCGCGCGCGGCCATTTTCTTGTTGTCGTCGGGTTTCACGCGCAGCACCTGGATCGGGCCGTCGCGGGTGGCGACGTTGAAGCCCTGGTCGTTGATCTCCAGCACTTCGCCCGGCGCCGGCGTGCCCGCTCCGGCGAGTTTGACCGCGTCGAAAATCTGCAACATTTTACCGGCGTGGAAAGTCCACGCGCCCGGCTGCGGGTTGGCGCCGCGGATCAGGTCGTGAACCTGGCGCTGCGGCTTGCTCCAGTCGATGCGTACGTCCTGCGCGCGGCACCAGCCCTCGTAGGAACCGGCCTTGGGGTCTTGCGGAATTTTCGGCGCGCGGCCGGCTTTGACCAAGTCGATAGCTTCCAGCATGGCTTCCACGCCGAGCGGGAAGAGCTGGTCGAAATACAGGCTTCCCAGGGTATCGTCGGCGCCGATCTCGACTTCTTTCTGAAGAAGGATGGGGCCGGTATCGAGGCCATTGTCGGGCCAAAAAACGCTCAAGCCGGTCTTGCGTTCGCCGAAGATGATCGGCCAATTGATCGAACTCGGCCCTTTGTGCCAGGGCAGCAGCGAAGGGTGGTATTGGATCGTACCGTGGGTCGGCGTATTCAGCGCTTCTTGCGGCACGAACAAGGTGACGTAAGCCATGACGCCGAGGTCCGGCTTGAGCGAGCGTAGCTGCTCCCAGACTTCGGGTTTCTTGAAAGACGCCGGTTGAAAGACGGGCAGGTGTTGGGCGAGGGCGTATTCCTTCAAGGGATCGATTTTTTGCCCTTCTTTGTCGGGGGCGCAATAAACGCCGATGATGTTCTCG
>JAXMFZ010000084.1:0-4741 GCA_046347515.1 Gammaproteobacteria bacterium
GTCCCATCCACCACCAGGCGCCGGAAGCGATTGTGCGCCTGGGGATCTCGCACGTACCTGAAGGCCGGCGCATTTTTCCTGGCCTCACCGTGGTCGAAAACATCATGCTGGGCGCATCCAACGGACGCCGGCTCTCGCGCCAAGAGATGGCGTCGGAGACCGAGCAGATGTTTACGATTTTTCCAGACCTGAAACGATTGTCCAAGGCATTGGGATGGACTCTATCGGGCGGTCAGCAGCAAATGCTGGCCGTGGCGCGCGGATTGATGGCGAAGCCGAAATTATTGTTGTTGGATGAGCCCTCGCTCGGGCTGGCGCCGCTGATCGTCCAGCAATTGTTCGACGTCATCCGCCGCATCCGTGAATTCGGTATGACGATCCTATTGGTCGAACAAAATGCGCACATGGCGCTGTCGGTGGCTGATCGCGGGTATGTGCTAGAAACCGGAAAGGTGACGGTGGCGGGGACGCCTCGGGAATTGCTTGACAACGAAGAAGTCCGCGCCGCTTATTTGGGTGGGCCCGGTTAGAGGTGCAGCTTCGACTCATTCGACCGAATGCTTGGTTATCCCAGCATCACACCCACCGCAAATCTTTCTCCGCGCTCGCCTGGCGCCGCGTTTCACTATCGCCGTCATCTGGACGCTATGGGAATGACCGTCTACCATACGCCGTTGCTATTTTGAGTAAGGAGCGCAGTGGATAGCATGGACGATATTTACAAGCGGCGATGAACAGACCAGCGAGCACCCTCACGAGCTATGCGGTGGCGATTGCGCGCGCCATCGATTCTTATGGTATCGATAGCAGCACGTTGTTCAGCCAGGCGGCCCTTGACGTACAGGCCATGCGCAACCCTAATGCGCGCTATCCGGACAGCGTGCTTGCAGGATTGGTACGGCAAGTGGTGTTGACAACCCGAGATCACGCGTTTGGCCTTCGTATCGCGCGTTATATCGAACCTACTACACTGCACGCGCTAGGGTTTTCGCTGCTGGCCAGTCAAAGCCTGTACAGCGCGCTGCTGCGCTTGGCCCGCTATCATCCTATCGTATCCGACGGCATCACCTTGCGGTTCGCCGCGCTGGCCGATGGCTATTTACTGAGCCTGGAAGCTGCTGAAGCGGACAGCAGTTTTGAATTATGCGAGGCATTGTTGGCGGGCATCGTTGGTTTCTGCCGGCGCTTGCATCGCGGCGATTTCAGCCCGCGCCAAGTGAGCCTACGGCGCCCACGGCCGGACGATGTCACACCTTTCGCTGATTTCTTCAAAGCGCCCATCGCATTCGATGCGGTCGAGGACACGTTATTATTCGATCAGGCGACCATTGAGGCTGAACTGCCGACGGGCAACGCCGAACTCGCTTATCAAAACGATAAAATCGTCGCCGATTATCTGGCGCGCTTCGATCCCGGCAGACTTTCCGAACGGGTGCGGACCTTGTTCATCGACCGCCTGCCGACCGGTAAGTTTTCCGAGGATCAAATCGCCGAAGAATTGCAGATCAGTCTGCGCAGTTTGCAACGGCGCTTGCGCGACGAACAGACTTCCTATCAGCAATTGCTCGATGAAACCCGTCTCGACCTGGCGTTGCAATACATCAACCGTTCGCGCTTGAGTGTCGCACAAATCGCCGAATTGCTGGGTTTTTCCGACAGCAGCAATTTCAATCGGGCGTTCAAGCGCTGGTTGGGTATATCGCCCCAGAAATACCGGGCGCTCGGATTTGCCTGACGCGCCGATGGCAATGGATGGCGCAGCCGTGCCAGCCCTGAGGAGGTGAAATGGCGATTCCGTTTGCGCGCTCGACCCGTTCGTTGAATGCCGACCATTATCACTTCACCTTGATCGGCACCGTGGTTGCGATCTTATTGCTGTGCGCCTGGTGCATCTGGTTTTTTTTCGCGCAAGTCACCTTTTTCGAGTCCAGCCAGGAAGCCCGCGGCAGCGATGGCGAAACCCTGGTCGCGCGCTTTCCAAAGGACCACTTGCATCGGATCGCACGCGGCCAGCATGCCCTGTTCCGGCCTGATGGTTCCGCGGGGCGCACGCCGGTTTATCCCGCCCTGGTGTTGAGCGTCGACCGCGATACACCCAGCGAGTGGGGCGAAGTCACCCTGCGGCTACGCGCGCGCGCGCCAGAGCCCAACAACCCCTCGGGTGCATTGACCGGGCGGGTAGAGATTGAGGTCGAGCGCATTTCGCCGGCCACCATCGTGATGCGTTCCGCCGGATTCGGTTCCGCTTCCCCTCCGCTGGTCGTCAGCCCACAGGCGGTGCGCTGAGGCATGTGGTTCGACAGGATTCCCGAGGATGACGGCCGCCGTTGGCTGGCGCCCGAAGTCGTGCAAACGTCGGCGATGGACTGTGGCCCGGCCGCGTTGAAGTGCTTGTTGGAAGGGTTCCACATTCCAGTCAGCTATGGACGCTTGCGTGAAGCCTGCCAAACCGATATCGATGGCACTTCGATCGATATGCTCGAACAGGTTGCCGTGCAACTGGGGCTGGACGCCGCCCAAGTCATGGTGCCCGCCGACCACTTGTTGATTGCCGACAACCTGCCAGCGCTGGTCGTCGTGCAACTCGCCGATGGTCTGACCTATTTCGTCGTCGCCTGGCGTCTGCACGGTGCATGGTTGCGCGATGGATCCGGTGAGCGGCGGCGGTGGGTTCCCAAGCAGCGCTTCCTCGGCGACCTTTATATCCATCGTCAGCCGGTCGCGGCCAGCGTTTGGCGTGAATGGGCGGGGTCGGCGGGCTTGACGCTGCTGGGCAACGCTCAAGGACATTGACTCTCCGAGGGCGATGCCGAGCGCGCGTTTCGCGGATGCCAGCGCCGATCCGAGCTGGCAGGCGCTGGCCGCGCTGGACGCCGCGACCTGTACAGGCCGCACTGATCCGCGCGGGTATTGTATGCGGGTGACGAAGCAACGCGGTGCTCGAGCTTACCGGCGTAGCGCGCACGCAGAACACCGCCGGCGGCGTGCAAGGCATTCCGGAGCATTATTGGTCCGTGCGGCCGTTGCCGGCGGAGGCGGAGGAGGAACCATCGTTATTGTTTAAGGGCGCGGTACTGGTGCAAGTGCTAGGCCGGCGCGGCGCGCAGGAGCACCAGCCGCAAGCCGATGCGCTGCCGCGCGAACTGGCGGCCGCTCTGACCGAGGCGTCCAGCCCGCCAGAATGGGAGATCGTCCGTCTGCTGCGTGCGGACGGGCTGTTCACGCCGGTATTGATCGCGCTGGCGTTACTGTTGGCGGCGCTGGGCGTGATGATCGAGGCGTTGTTGTTCCGCGGTCTACTCGACCTCGGCCAGGGCTGGGTGCAACCCGAGAATCGCCTGGCGGCGCTGGTCGCGCTATTCGTGTTTCTCGGCTTGCTGCTGTTGTTGGAGTACCCGATCAGCACCGCTGAATCGCGCATGGGGCGCCGCCTGGAAAACCGCCTGCGCATGCTGTTCATGGAGAAGCTCCCGCGCCTGCATGATCGTTATTTTCACAGCCGCTTGACTTCCGATATGGCGCACCGCGCCTACGAAATGCGCAATTTACGGGATTTACCCAAGCTGGGGTTGGCGTTGCTGCGCACGGTATGCGAATTGATTCTCACCACTGCGGGGCTGATCTGGCTGAATCCGGGCGGGACATTGATCGCGCTACTGGCGGCGTTGGTGGCTATCGGGGTTTGGGTTGGCAGCCAGCCGCTTTTGATCGAGCGCGATTTGAATCTGCGCACGCACGAGGGGGCCTTGAGCCGATTTTATCTCGATGCGTTGCTGGGATTGTTGCCGATTCGCACCCATCGCGCCGAGCCGGCGGTGCGGCGCGAACATGAAGCAATGGTAGTGAAATGGACCGAGGCCAGCCTTACGTTCCATCGGTTTTATGCTTTGTTGCATGCGCTTGCCGGATTGCTGGGTGTGCTGTTCTCGATCTGGATGGTGCTCAATTACATCGGTGGCCAGGGCGAGGCCAGCGGAGTTCTACTGCTGGTCTATTGGACGCTGCGGCTGCCGGCGCTGGGCCAGGAGGTGGCGCGCATTCTTCTGCAGTATCCGATGCAGCGTAACCGGGTGCTGCGGGTATTGGAACCGCTCGGTGCGCCGGATGAAGGCGTGCCGGTTCAGGAATCCGCTGCGCCGCCCGTTGCCATGGGTGCCTCCGAATTGGCGCGGGGGACGGGGGTCGCCATCGCCTTCGAAGAATTGCAAGTCCATGCGGGGGGGCACGAGATATTGCGCGATCTCAGCCTCGCCATCGGCGCCGGCGAACACGTTGCCATTGTGGGGCCGTCGGGCGCGGGCAAATCCAGCTTGGTGGGGTTGCTGCTCGGTTGGCATCGACCCGCCCGTGGACGGATTATGGTCGATGGCCAGCCGCTGACCGGCGAGCGCCTCATCGAGTTGCGTCGTGTCACGGCCTGGGTCGATCCGGAGGTGCAACTTTGGAATCGTTCGTTGCTGGACAATTTGCGCTATGGCAGCCAGGGCGACGATGTGAGCGCGCTCAATGCGGTGATTGAGTCGGCGAATCTCTTTGGTGTGCTGGAGCGCTTGCCGGAGGGTTTGCAGACGCCCCTCGGCGAGGGCGGGGGGCTGGTGTCGGGCGGCGAGGGGCAGCGCGTGCGGTTGGGGCGGGCGATGTTGCGCCCCGGAGTGCGGCTGGTCATTCTCGATGAGCCGTTTCGCGGCTTGGATCGGGAGCAGCGCCGTGCGCTGTTGGCGCAGGCTCGTCGCTATTGGTC
>JAXMFZ010000085.1:0-4302 GCA_046347515.1 Gammaproteobacteria bacterium
CCGGTGAACAGCCGGACATGGCGAACCGCATTGCCGGTCGTTATGTCGCCACCGAAAACCAGCGCTCGCTGGAAACGCAAGTGATCGAGGACCCGCCAGCCTTGCTGGTGCGGGTCGAGCAACACCGGGACACCACCGATAAATCCTATAGCATGGGCGACCACGAAACCTTGTGCTGGCCCGCGGGCGCCGGGGTGTTGCTGGAGTGAAGGGCGCGCGCCGACCGCCGGGAGAACCACCACCGATGACGCAGAAAAACGACGATCTCACCGCTTGGTACAATGATCAGCTCGCCGAACTGAAAGGTGCGTTCGAGCGCCTGGAAGGCCGTGCTGGGCGCAAAACCAAGGAAGACGCGCCGCCATCTTCCGAACCGGCGCCTCAACCCTCCCGCCCTGCGGCATCGCCAGCGCCAGTGGCGGCGCCGGTGAGCACGCCACGGAGCGCGCCACCGCCCACGATTGCCCCAGCCACGATAGCGCCGATCGGGGCGACGCGCGCTGTCCCGACTCGCCCTGCCGCTTCACAGCCGCAGCGATCCCCACTGCGTCCGCGCACCGGCGGCGTGGGCTTTCGCCTGGGCGTCGATGTCGGCGGAACCTTTACCGATTTACTGTTGATCGACGAGCAGAGTGGCGATGTGCATTCCGCCAAAGTACCCTCGACGCCACAGGATTCCTCGCTAGGCGTGCTGAACGGGATCGACAAGATCTGCCGTGAAGCCGGTATCGATCCCGGCCAGATCAGCCACGTCATGCACGGCACCACGGTCGCCACCAATACCGTGCTGACGGGTAGCGGCGCGCGCGTCGGCCTGGTGGTCACCAAGGGCTATAAGCAAGTGCTGCAAATCGCGCGTTCTTACGTGCCGGGTGGACTGGGTGCTTGGGTGATCTTCAACAAACGCCCGCCGCTCGCGCCGCTAGAGCTGACGATGGAAGCCGACGAACGGATCGGCGCCAAGGGCGAAGTCGTCGAACCGCTGAACGAAGCGAAACTGCGCGCCGATTTGGGGCGCTTGGCCGAAGCCGGCATTGAGGCGCTGACGGTGTCGCTGATCAACGCTTATACCAACGGCGCGCACGAACAACGCATCCGCGCCATCGCCGCTGAAATGCTGCCGCGCGTGCCGGTGTCGATCTCGTCCGAGGTCATCCCGGAGATGTATGAATACGAACGCACCGAGACCACCGTGGTGAATTCTTATATCCGCCCGGTGGTGGCGAAGTATGTCGAGAACCTGCACCGCGAACTGGATCGGCGGATGCCCGGCGTGCAATTGCACATTCTGCGTTCCGATGGCGGCTTGGCCTCGGCCGAGGCCGCCAAGGCGGCGCCGGTGAACTTATTGCTGAGTGGCCCGGCAGGCGGCGTCTCCGGCGCGATCTGGATCGCCAAGCAGGCCGGATTCCAGGATTGCTCACCTTCGACATGGGCGGCACGTCCGCCGACGTTGCGCTGATCCAGAAAGGCATTGCCCAGACCCGTCGCGAAACCCGCGTCGCCGATGTGACCGTGCGCGCCTCCTCGGTCGATGTACGCACGGTGGGCGCCGGCGGCGGCTCGATCGCCTCTGTGCCGGAGCTCACCAAAGCGCTCAGGGTCGGCCCACAAAGCGCCGGCGCGGTGCCGGGCCCGGCCGCCTATGGCAAGGGCGGCGAACAGCCCACCGTGACCGACGCCAATGTAGTGCTCGGCTATCTGCCCGCCAGCGCGCGCTTGGGGGGCGACATGGCGCTCGATCGCGCGCTGGCGGAGGCGGCGGTCGGCAGGATCGCCAAAGCCCTCGGTTTGGCGCTCAAGCAAGCGGCGGAAGGCATCGTCAACATCGTCAACGAGAACATGTTCGGGGCACTGCGCCTGGTGTCGGTAGAGCAGGGTTTCGATCCGCGCGATTTCGCGCTGGTTGCATTCGGCGGCGCGGGGCCGTTGCATGCCAACGCACTCGGCAAATTGACGCAATCCTGGCCGGTGATCGTGCCGCCCGGCCCCGGCGTGCTGTGCGCCTATGGCGATGCGACCACGCGCGTGCGCGACGAAGCTTCGCGTACCTTCGTGCGGCGATTCGATAACACTAGCGATGCCGAAGTGCGACAAATCTTGGAGGAATTGGCCGAAAGCGCGGCGCTCAGCCTGGACAACGAAGGCGTGCCGCGCAGCGAGCAAACCACGCTGTACCAGATCGATCTGCGCTACGCCGGCCAAGGGATGCGGCTCACCGTCGATATCAGCCCGACGGATTTCGCCCGCGGCGGGCTTACCGAAGTGGGGCGCAAGTTCGACGCGGTACACGAGCAATTGTTCACTTTCGCGCTCGATGCTCCGCATGAACTCTATAACCTGCGCGCTCTGGTGCAAGGCCGCGAGACCGCGGCGCAAGCCCGTCCGATCGCGCGCGGCGGCAATTTAGCGGCGGCGGTCTACGAAGACACGATGATCTACGTCGAAGGCCGCGACCAGCCGGCCAAGATTTACGACCGCGCCAAGCTCGGCGCGGGTGATCTGATCAAGGGTCCGGCCATCGTCACCGAAATGGATTCGACTACCTTGATCCTGCCCGGCCACGCCGGCGAAGTGGATAAAGTCGGTTGTATCCTGATCCGCCCTGCGGCGTGAGCTGACGGGGTTTCAAGGTTCGACGGACAGCCAGCGGGTGCGCTGGATGTCTTTGGTATTGTCGATCCAACCCTTGACCTTCTTCGATACCAAGTTCTTGGAAACATAGTAGTAAATCGGAATGACCGGCTGCTCGGCCATGGCGATGGCTTCGGCCTTGGCCAAAATGCTTGCGCGCTTTGGTAAATCCTGCGTGACTTCCGCTTCCTGCATTAGCTTGTCGTAATCCGCGTTGGAATATTGTGCGTAATTCTGCGCGCCGGTGCGGGTTTCCAGCAGATACAGAAAATTCTGTGGATCGCTGTAATCGGCGATCCAGGCTGCGCGCCCTATCTCGAAATTGTGCTGCTGCAAATTTTCGTAATGCACTTTGGCTTCGCTGTTGAACAGTTCGACCTGCACGCCGAGTTGCTTCCACATCGCGGCGACCGCAACCGCGATGCGCTTGTGGTTTTCGCTGGTGTTATAGCTCAGGGTGAATTTCAGTGGCTTATCGGGGCCGAAGCCGGCCTCAGTAAGGAGTTGCTTGGCTTTGGCGATGCGCTCGGCATACGGCATGGCTTTCCAGGCAATCAGCGCCGGCCCGCCCTGATAATTGCCGACGCCCGGCGGCACGAAGCTGTAGGCGGGCAGTTCGCCGGTCTTCAGTACTTTGTCGGTGATCGCCTCGCGGTCGATGGCCATGGACAAGGCCACCCGCACGCGCGGGTCACCGAACGGCGGTTTCTTGGTATTGATGGCGTAATAATAGATGCCCAGAAAGGGCGCAATATGGGTTTCCTCCGGCAGATTCTTCTTCAGCCAATCGATTTGATCGGAGGCGAAATCCTTGGTGACATCCAATTCGCTGGCGCGGAAGGCTTTCTGGGTAGCGCCGCGATCTTCGTTGGGATCGTAGATCACGCGGTCGATCTTGACGTTGGCGGCGTCGTAGAACTTGGGATTCTTGTCGAGGATGATATGGGTGTTCGGCAGCCACTCGTTCAGCACGTAGGGGCCGTTGCCGACGATGTTGCCTTTTTTGATCCAGTCTTTACCGTACTTTTCCACGATGTGCTTGGGGATGGGGAAGGTGGAATGGTGGGTGAGCATGTCGATGAAGTACGGCGCGGGCGCTTTCAGCGTAATGTCCAAGGTCTTGGAGTCCAGCGCTTTGACGCCGAGGTCTTCGGGTTTGGCTTGCCCTTTGTTGAGTTCCTCGGCGTTCTTAATGATGAACAGGAGCGATGCGTATTCGGCGGCGGTGGCCGGGTCGAGGATGCGGCGGAAGGCGAACACGAAATCATCCGCCGTCACCGGCTGGCCGTCCGACCAGTTGTGATCGCGCAGCTTGAACGTATAGGTAAGCCCGTCGGCGCTCGCGTTCCAGGACGCGGCGGCGCCAGGGATGGTTTTGGCGTCGGCGGCTTCAGTCGTAAGGCCGAGGAACAAATCGCCGCAAATGCGGCTTTCCCAGACGCCTGAAACCAATTGCGGATCGAGGGTTTCGGGTTCGCCTTCGTTGGCGATGCGCAGCGTCATTTCGGCGCGCGCGGTGGTCAGAATAAACGCCAGGCTGGCGAGCACGAGCCAGCGGGGCATCAGTGATTTGAACATGACCGAATCCTCTTTAACGGTTTGTGAGGCTTATCCAAGCATAGAGAAGTCGCGCGCGTAAACCAAGCTCGCGGGCTTAACCGCAATGCG
>JAXMFZ010000086.1:0-3433 GCA_046347515.1 Gammaproteobacteria bacterium
TTTCTCGACCTGCTTGATGTAATACGCTTGCACCTCGGTCGCGGTATCGACGCCGGTCAACCCGCCGCCGATCACGACCGCCGGCAGGCGCACTTGCAGATTGGCGAGGCTCGATGCCTTGCCGGCGCCG
Source organism: Gammaproteobacteria bacterium (assembly GCA_046347515.1). GTDB lineage: Bacteria > Pseudomonadota > Gammaproteobacteria > Competibacterales > Competibacteraceae > JAXMFZ01. The sequence goes on from JAXMFZ010000086.1 coordinate 131, forward strand.
GTCAATTGCAACGCCATCAGAAAGTCATTGGCCTGGCGCATGCCGCGCGCGAGGCTGCCACCGACGTGGATGACGCGCGGATAGCCCGCGCCGGTGGCGATGCAGACGTGATCGAAACCCAGGCTCCAGGCGTCCTCGACGGTCACCGTGCCGCCGAAGCGCACGCCGCCGAACACCTGGAAGTGCGGGCGACGCGCCAGGCTCAAGTAAATCAGTTTGAGAAAATTCTTGTCCCAGCGCACGGTGATGCCATACTCCGCCACCCCGCCGAAACCGTAAAGAATGCGATCATCCAACGGCTCCACCAGATCGACCCAGCGCCGCACCGGTTGCTTCAGCAATGCTTCCGGCAACGGCTCGATCTTGAGGCCGTCGATGCCGACCACCGCGCAACCTTCCAGGGTGAGATGATGGGCCATGGTGAAGCCCGCCGGCCCCATGCCGGCGATCAGCACTTTGCGGCCATTGTAGGGCTTGGGGAGGTATTGTTCGCGCCTGAGCGGGTTCCAGCGCGTCAGCAGATCATAGATTTCCACGCCCCACGGCAGTTCCAGCACGTCGGTGAGCACCCGCGTTTCGATCTGCGGCACATTGACCGGGTCTTGCTTCTGGTAGATGCAGCCCTTCATGCAATCGTTGCAGATGCGGTGGCCGGTGGCGGGCACCATGGGGTTGTCCACCATCGCCACCGCGAGCGCGGCGATGGCGCGCCCGTCGCGCTTGAGGCTGTCCATCTCGGAGATTTTTTCTTCCAGCGGGCAGCCGGTCAGCACCACATTCAGCGGGTCTTTCTTGAACCCGAGGTCGGGCTGGCCTTTTTTTTCGGGAAAGCCCTTGGAGCAGAAATCGCCGTCGTGGTCGTGGCAGTAGATGCAGTAATGCACCTCGCCCTGCACGGCGCGCGCCGTCATGCGGGGATCGGTGAGGGTGAAACCATCGCGGCGGCGGAAGTTCCGCGGATCGCCCTGGATGCGTTCCAGACGCTCGGCGTCGTTGCGCTGGAATGGCACCAACTGCGCGTGATCGACTTTGTTGGGAAGCTTGAACCCGACCCAGCCCGCGACCTCCGCCTGGCCCGTGGGGTCGGTGAGGGCGAGCGCAGTCCACTGGGTCAGGGTTTCCAGGTCGTCGGCGTGCGCCGCCTCGTCGGCGAGCCAGCGCAGTGCGTAGCGGGCGACGGCAAGCTCGCGGTCGGGCGCCGCGCCAAGGCGCTGGCTCAACCAGGCGTCGAGTTCGGTGAACGCGCGGGTGATCGGCTTGCGGTAGCGCCGCGCGCGCTTTTGCACGAATTCTTTACGGAACTCCAGCACTGCGTCATGGCTGAGCGTCGCCTGGCGGGCGGCGCTTAGCTCCGACTCGACGCCGAACAAGCGCGCCAGAAACTCCTCGACCACGGGCGCGAGCGCAAGCAGAAATTCGCTCAGCTCCAGCGCCGCCAGCGCCGCGCCATCGCGGTACGCTGTCAGGCGCTCGGCGAGCGCGGGGTCGCGTTGATCAAGTTCGGCCAGGAACCGAGCGTCGAGGCGCTGGAGGCCAGCGACCTCGAACAGTTCGGAAAACGCAAAATCGCCGAAGCGCGCGGAAGGCTCTGAAGTCATGCGCAAAATTGCCGTCACGAAATGGAAAACGCCACGTTATACCCGATAATAGCGTTGGGCACGCTTCTCGGCCGTGCTCATCGCTTCCTCGGGGGTCGCCTGACCGGTCGCGACCTGCGACACCATGTCGACCATCACGAAATCGGCGAGCACACCGGCGGCGGCATAGCCCAACGGGCCGGCATAGCCCATGTCGAGCGAGCGGGTGCTGGCGTCTTTGTACACGCGCCGCTTCGGGTCTTCGGTCCACACCGGATGATCGTCGTAGGCTTTGAGGGTTTGGGTGAAATAACCGACCGACTGCTCCAACCAAGCGTCGTATTGCGTTTTCTCCATCAAGAATGCGAGCAAGGCTTTGCAGGCGTTGGGGTATTTGCTATAAGCGAAAGCCTCGACGGGATAGCACAACTGCAACTCGGTGGGCTTGCCCACTGGGCCCAGCGGATAGTAGGCATGATCCATGTCGGCGGCGATCTCCGCCATCTTTTTTTTGTTGTCCTCGAAGGCTTTCAGTGCGCTCGCGTCGGCTTTCGTTTTGTCATCTGGCTCGACCTTGCTGTCGGCGGTCGACTTGGCATAGATCGAAATGCCGTTGGCAGTGTACGAGACTTCGCCCGCCAGAAAAGCCTTGTTGTTGCTGCTGTCGTTCCAGGACGCGGTGCCGGGAATCCAATACTGGGCGAGTTCCTTGGCGTACTCCAGCGCGGCTTTGGTCTCGGGACTATTGATCACGACATTGCCTTGCTCATCGACCATCTTGCCGCCGAAGGCCCATACCACCCAGTGCGTCCAGGCATTGCCGTCGCCGCTCGCGCGCCCCAGCGTCATGCCGCCAGGGTGGCCGATTTTTTGAAGCTCCTTGCTCAGTTTCAGCAAATCGTCGGTGGTTTCCGGGAACTTGGCGAACCCCGCCTGTTTCACCCAAGAGGTTCGATAATTGATGTAACTGCCGCCCATGCACAGCGGAAGACCTGTCCACTTGCCGTTGCGCACGCAGTATCTCTTGGGGGTTTCATGCCAGCCGCCGTATCGTTCGCCGAGGTAATTGGCGACATCGGTCACGTCGAGGAGCTTGTCGGGGATCAGCTGCGGAATCGACATCGTTCCCCAGATCACATCGGGGCCGGCGCCGACATTGGCCGCCACCGCCGCTTTCGGCTGAATATCATCCATGAATTCCTTGTCGAGTTTGATGTCGACGCCGGTGGCTTTGCTGAACGCCGCGATGGCTTTATCGAACTGAATATCCTCGGACACCACGAAGCGGTTCCAGCGCAACATACGGAGCTTGGCGCCCGCTTCCGGCTTGAAGGGCGCATCCGCCGCCCAGGCTTTCGCCCAATCGAGTAGCGCCGATCCGCCCAAAGTGGCGCCGGCGGCCAGCGCAGCGGTACCGCGCAGCCATTCGCGTCGGGTAAAACCAGTCATCGATCTTCCTCCTGCATCAGTGGTCAGTATGCGGCATACGCGCGAGTTGAGCGGCATGCCATTGCGATCAGTATAGATGCCTAGTTCAACCGTTTCTCGCTGGCGGCATCGAACAGGTGAACCATCTCGGCGCGCGGCCGTAAATGGATGATGTGGCCGGGTCTGAAGCCGTGCCGTTCATGGAATGCCGATTGGATCTCCTTGCCCGCCATACGCGCGACGACCAAAGTCTCGGCGCCCGTGGGCTCGACGACCGCGACCTCGGCGCGGATGCCAT
>JAXMFZ010000087.1:0-2928 GCA_046347515.1 Gammaproteobacteria bacterium
TCTTGGGATTCTTCGCTCAAGATCACCCCCGACATCGGCCTCACCACGTCGCGCGATATTCTGAAAGCGTTGGGTAGCAGCGCAGGCCCGGCGGAAACCTTGATCGCGCTCGGCTATGCGGGGTGGGGGCCCGGCCAACTGGAGCGCGAGATAGCGGAAAATTCTTGGCTATCCGGCCCGGCTGATCCCGACATCTTGTTTCGGCGACCGGCCAGTGAGCGGTGGGCCGCCGCTGCCGCCGCGCTCGGCGTCGATCTGCGCTTGTTGTCCAATGTGGCGGGGCACGCTTGACCATGACCACGCCTGCTACGGTGCTAGGGTTTGATTACGGCGCCAGCCGCATCGGCGTGGCCGTGGGCCAGGAGCTCACGGCTACCGCCAATCCCTTGACGACGTTGATGAACGCCGCGCGCGGCCCGGACTGGGATGCGATCAAGAGGCTCATCCAGGAGTGGCGGCCGCGGTTATTGGTGGTCGGTCTGCCACGCCACGCCGACGGCAGTGCCAATGCGGTGACCGCCGCCGTGCTCGGATTCCGGCGCGCTTTGGGCGAGCGGTTTCAACTCGCCGTGGAGACCGTCGATGAGCATTTGTCTTCCCATGAAGCCGAACGCCGATTCATGGAAATCCATGAGCGCAGACCGCGGCGCGCCGAGGTGGATGCGCTGGCGGCGGCGTTGATCCTAGAGTCTTGGTTTAACCTGCAACAGGGCCAAACGCCATGCAGCAAGACGTAGAGCAGCTGATCGCGGCGATGGCCATGGAGTTGCGCCGTTTATTGGCCGAACGCGGCATTGACAAGCCCGTACTCGTCGGTATCCACACCGGCGGGGTATGGGTCGGGGAACGCTTGCGCCAGGCGCTCGGCATCGGCGAGCCGCTCGCCAAGCTCGATATCTCGTTCTATCGCGACGATTTCAGCCGGATCGGTATGCACCCGCAAGTGCGGCCTTCGGAAATCCCGTTTGATATCGATGCTCGCCATATCGTCCTGGTCGATGACGTACTGTACACGGGGCGTACGATTCGCGCCGCACTCAACGAAATCTTCGATTATGGACGGCCAAGTTCAATCCTGCTGGCGGCGCTGGTGGATCGCGGTGGGCGCGAATTGCCGATCAGTGCCGATGTGACCGGCGCCCATTTGCAACTGGCGGCACATGAACACGTCAAGCTCATCGGCCCCGATCCCTTGCGCTTGGTAGTGAAGACGATGGTATGAGCGCCGCGGGGATTCAACTCGATTCCCAGAATCGCCTGCGCCATTTTCTGACCATTGAAGGCTTGCACCGCGCCCATCTCGTCGAGATTCTCAATGCCGCGGAATCGCTGACCGGCGTGGCGGAGCGCCGCGTCAAGAAACTCCCGACGCTGCGCGGCAAGACCGTGGTCAATATGTTTTTCGAGCCCAGCACCCGCACCCGCACCACGTTCGAGTTGGCCGCCAAGCGGTTATCGGCGGATGTGCTCACCCTCAACATCAGCGTCTCCTCGACGGTCAAGGGCGAAACGCTACTCGACACTTTGCGCAACGTCGAGGCCATGCAGTGCGATATGTTCGTGGTGCGCCATGCCCTGAGCGGCGCGGCGGATTTCGTCGCCCGTCACGTCAAGCCCCACATCGCGGTGCTGAACGCGGGCGATGGCCGCCATGCCCATCCCACGCAGGCGATGCTGGATATGTTCACCATCCGCCGCCACAAACCGGACTTCGCCAATCTTACCGTCGCGATTGTCGGCGATATCCTCCATTCGCGGGTGGCGCGTTCGCAGATTCACGCCCTCAATATTCTGGGGGTAGCCGAAGCGCGGGTGATCGCCCCCAAGACGTTGTTGCCGGCGTTCGTCGAAAACCTCGGTGTGCGCGTATTCCATGACATGGACGCAGGGTTGCGCGATGCCGACGTCATCATCATGCTCAGGCTGCAAAAAGAACGCATGCAAGGGGCGCTGCTGCCGAGCGAGCACGAATATTTCCGCCAGTTTGGACTGACACCGGAGCGCCTGGCGCGCGCCAAGCCGGACGCCATCGTCATGCATCCCGGGCCGATCAACCGTGGGGTGGAGATCGACTCGCGGGTGGCGGACGGTTCGCATTCCGTGATCCTGGAGCAAGTCACCAACGGCATCGCGGTGCGGATGGCGATCATGTCGCTCACGCTCGGCGCCCATGCCCAACCCGAGAGTGCTTGATGGAACGGCTGCTGATTCGCGGCGGACGCCTCATCGACCCGGGCAACGGCATCGATGGCGTGCGCGATCTTGCCATCGCCGAGGGTCGGATTGTGGCGGTCGGCCAGCCGCCCGCCGGATTCACACCGGAGCGGGTCATCGACGCCCGCAGCCAGATCGTGTGTCCGGGGCTGATCGACCTCAGCGCCCGCCTCCGCGAACCCGGCGCCGAGTACAAAGCCGAGATCGTGACCGAAACGCGCGCGGCCGCGGCACGCGGTATTACCACGCTGGTCGTGCCGCCGGATACCGAACCGGTGATCGATGAGACCGCGGTGGTGGAGCTCATTCGGCGGCGCGCGGAGGCCGCGGGCGGCGCGCGTGTATTGATGCTCGGCGCGCTGACGCGCGGGTTGGCCGGCGAACAACTCGCCGGGATGGCGGCGCTCAAGAGCGCGGGCTGCATCGGAGTGAGCAATGCCGCGCGGCCGATCGTCAATACGGCCGTGCTCAGGCGCGCGCTGGAATATGCCGCGACTTACGAAATGACCGTATTTCTTGATCCTGTCGATCATTGGCTGGCGGCAGACGGCTGCGCGCACGATGGCGAGGTTGCCACCCGTCTAGGCTTGCCCGGTATTCCGACGGCGGCGGAAACCGCCATTCTCGCTCGCGACCTCGCGCTCATCGAAGACATCGGCGTGCGCGTGCATTTCTGCCGCTTGTCTAGCGCCCGCTCGGTGGCAATGATTGCCC
>JAXMFZ010000088.1:0-2623 GCA_046347515.1 Gammaproteobacteria bacterium
CACATCGACCCCCGCCATGTCGCCGACGAACTTGTCGAGGCTTGCCTTACCGCCAGGCTTCAATTCGGACCGGTCGAAATCGAAGTTGGCGTCCGCCGCCAAGCTGATCGATATCTGCTTAGCTTCGGTCACCGGCGCACCACATTTCTCGAGCGGCGAGCCGCCCGCCGCCAGCACGCACTCGCCCTGCGAGTCGCGCACCGGTCCACCCAAGGCGCCGCACTGGACGTACAGTTTTTCCTGGGCGACGACGGCGGAAGCCGAAATCAACAGCGTGGAAGCAGCTACAGCCAAGCTGATTTTGCGTAATTTGAGATTCATCACGGTATCTCCTTAAGGCTATCGAAAAAGCTCTGGGCTAAGAGTGAATGGATGGTCATAAACCAATAAGTCAACGGCTAGAGTATAATTTTCAAAAAAGTTAGCGTTAGTTTAAAACTTACTATTCTGTAATGATACTGATTTGTGGCAAAATTGCAAAAAATGTTGTGCTCCCAATAAGGAATCAAGAGTTTTGCGCATCTTTCTGGTAGAAGACGATACCGCTTCCGCAGAGATCATCCAGTTATGGCTGCAAGAAGCCGGCCATGACTGCAAAGTCTTCGGCGATGGCAAGAGCGTCAAGCGCGAACTGAGCCGCGACACCGTGGATGCCGTCATTCTCGACTGGATGCTACCCGGCAGTGACGGCATCGAGATTCTCCAATGGATACGGCAACGTGCGGATTGGCAGATCCCGGTACTGTTCGTGACCGGCAAAGACGCCGAGGCCGATGTGGTGTACGCGCTCAAAGCGGGCGCCGACGACTACTTGACCAAACCGGTCAAGCGCGGCGAGCTATTGGCGCGGATCGACGCTGTCAGCCGCCGCAGTATGGGCCAAGAGGACACCAGCCGCCAGCTCAAGCGCGGTCATTACACCATCGACACCGTCACCCGTTCGGTCTACCTCGACAACCAGCCGATTGAACTCACGCAGAAAGAATTCGATCTGGTGTTATGCATTTTCCGCAACGCCGGGCGTTTGCTGTCGCGCGCCCATATTCTGGAAAACGTATGGGGGCGCAACCCGGACCTCAACACCTGCACGGTCGATACCCATATCAGCCGGATTCGCAACAAGCTCAAAGCTCAAGCCGGAAAAACGGCTGGCAAGCTGCGGGCAGTCTACCAGCACGGCTATCGTCTGGAACGCAGCGATGAACTGGCACTCATTGAGTCAGACCGCCCGATACCAGCCTTGCTTCAATGGAGTTTCAGGCGCGGTTTGGTACGCCGTCTCAATGTTGATTAGGTGTTCAGCACCACCCAGTCATGCCGTGCAGGCAAGCTGGTGTTTCTTGTAGAGCGAGATATAGGCGAGTCGTGCAAAAAAGCCCTCGATCATCACATTGCCCAGCAGATTGCCCATCAGATTGCCCACCGAGCTATAACTGAGCGAGATTAGCGAGCCGTAATCCTTGTAAACGAACGGCTCCAAGGGCTTACCCTCCAGTCGGCGGCACAGCGATTTGGCCAATAGCAACGCCTCTTGGTAGGCGGTCTGGGCGCGCGGCGGCGCGGGCTTGTCGCCGCCTTGGGGTACGCAGCTTGCGCAGTCGCCGAGCGCGAAGATACGGTCGTCGCGCGTGGTCTGCAGGGTCGGCTCGACTACCAATTGATTCAGTCGATTGGTTTCCAATCCGTCCAAATCGCATAAAAAATTCTGTGCCTTCACCCCTGCCGACCACACTTTGAGTTCCGCCGGCAGTCGCAGCCCGCTCTTGGTGACGACCTCCTCCTCAGTGACTTGCACGACTTGCTCGCCGACATGGATGGCGACGCCGAGGCGTCGTAGCGCTTTTTCGGTCGCTTCCGACAAGCGTTCGGGGAGCGCCGGCAGCACCCGCGGGGCGGTTTCGATCAGGCTTATTCTGACGTCTTGTTCCGGGTTGATGCGATCCAGCCCGTAGGCGACCAGATCGCGGGTCGCTTTATGCAGTTCGGCGGCGAGCTCCACACCGGTCGCGCCGGCGCCGATGATCGCCACGCTGAGCTGGCCTGGCTGCAACGGCCCGGCTTGAACTTGAGCGCGCAAGCAAGCATTCAACAAGCGTTTTTGCACTTGGTCGGCCTGGCGGTGGGTATCCAGAAACAGGCAATGCTCTGCTACGCCGGCAACGCCGAAATCATTGCAGATACCGCCCACCGCGATCACCAGCGTGTCATAGCCCAAGGCGCGGCGCGGAATGATTTCGTGGCCTTGCTCATCCAACACCGGCGCTAGGCTGATCTCGCGGCGCGCGCGGTTCAAGCCGTCCATGCGCCCCTGCTGGAATCTGAAATGATGGGCGTTGGCATGGCCGAGGTAGATCACATCGTCCTCGTGGGAATCGAGCGTGCCGACCGCGACTTCATGCAAAAGCGGCTTCCACACATGGGTGAGTTCGCTGTCCACCAGGGTGATGCGCGCGCGCTTGCGCTTGCCGAGGGTATGGCCGAGCCTGGTAGCGAGCACCAAACCACCCGCACCGCCGCCGACGATCACGATATGGTGAAGAACCGCCGGATCCGCCATGTTCGAGCTCCCCCGCAGCCGCAAATCCAGGATTAGAACACAAGAATGGGCGCGCAGCATCCGCGC
>JAXMFZ010000089.1:0-1973 GCA_046347515.1 Gammaproteobacteria bacterium
GACCGGCGCGGTGGCCGCTTCGAGATCGTGGGTGGGCTCCACGACGATGGGCTCCGGCGCGGCAGCCATCGGCATGTCCTCGGCCACCGGTTCGGCGCCGACCAACGTTTGCTCGGCGCTTTCCGCCAGGGGTGCCGCTTGCCGCGCCAGGAGTTCGACGAGTAGCTCGGCGTCTTCCTGCGGAATCGCCATCTTCCATATCGGGTCTTGCAGATGCATGATGAGCGCGCCCTGCGCGTCGGGATCGGCGGGTGCGGTCAGATAGCCCATCACATGGGTAGGCCATTCTTCCAGCAAGGCGCGTTCAGCAACGCTGACACCGGTACCGCGCTGGAGCAATCCATCCAACACTTCCCGATACAAAACACAGATGTTGAATAGCCCCAATAGCTCACTGGATTCCGCCACGCTCCCGATCACTTCGACTTGGCTTGCGTAGCGCTCCAAACCGGCTGCCAATGCCGCCGGGTCGGTATCAGCCTGCTCTGGAAATTCCAACAGAATATTGACCAGCTCGGCGACCCGTAGCTGCAAAACATCCGCAGGCTCAAGCGTCTGGGTGTCGGCCCCCGCTTCTTCCCACTCGAGAACGGGCGCCGCTTCGATTGCCGGCAATTCCTCCAGCGCCGGCGCATCGATGGTGCCGTCCACATGTTCGGCCTCCATGCCGTCCATTTCCAAAGAAGCCACGGCGGGCTCTTGTTCGGCTGCGGCTGCGGCGACCACCACCGGCGTCGGCGTTTCGTTGGATATGGTAGGAGCATCGGTCGGCGCCACGGCCTCCTCGCCTACCGGTTGCTCGAAATCCGGCGCGGCGATCGGCGCCGGCCTATGTTCGTCTTCGGCCTGAACCTCGACATCGACGGCGGCTGGCGCCTGTGCGAGCATCTCGATCAACAATTCCTCGCCCAGATTGGCGACTGGCTCGGTCCAGGGCAAAGTCTGCAAATGCTCGATCAAGGCGTGACCACTCGCGGCGTCGGTCGGCGCTTCCAGATACGCCATGACCCGCATCGGCCATTCTTCCAAAGCCACACGATCTTGCTCGCTCGGCACGGCGGCGCGTGCGATCAATTGCCCCACCGCCTCCTGGTAAAGCAGGCCGACGTTGTGAAGACCGGACATAGCGCCGGCTTCGGCAACCTGGGCAATCTCTCCCACCTGGAGGGCGTAGCGCTCCAGACCCTGGGCGATGGCTTCGCTATCGCCTTCGTCCGCAAAAGCCTCGAGTAGGATGTCGATCAGCTCGACGAGCTTGGCGTTCAAAATATCGTGATGTTCGCTGGCCATGACTATGTCTTTTTTGGAACCCTAAAATCTTCGCCGATCCGAGGAGAAGGCGCGGAGCAACCCCTTCAGGATTGCTCCGCTACCCCGATCAACCCTCTACGACCTTGAGGCGCGCGCCTTTCTCGACCGTCATCGCCGCAGGCGCTTGGCCCGCAAACGCCGCTTGCGCCTGATCCTGATCATCAAGACCCGGCAGCTTGAACACGCGCACCGCATCCACCAACCGGCTGGCGTAACTCAGCAGGTTGTCGGTTTGCACGTTCTGTTCTTGCAGCTGTTGATTGGTCTTGAGGGTGCTTTCCTCGATCTGGCGTGCACGGATGCGCAGCTCGTCGCTCATCTTCGCCTGCACTTGCGAACCCTCGGCGATGCGTCGCACCGAAGCCACCAGCGCGGCGGTCGATTCCTGGGTTTCCTTCATCCGTTCGCCGGCTTGTTCCGCCAGGCGGCTGCCTTCCACGACCTGGCTGATCGCCGAGTTCATGGTGGTCACGGTGTCCATGGTTTCGGTTTGGATGTTACGCACCAGCCCCGCGATCTGTTCGGTCGCTTGGCGCGCGTTCTCGGCCAGGCGCTGCACCTCGTCGGCCACCACCGCGAAGCCGCGTCCCGCTTCACCGGCGGACGCCGCGTGCATGCTCGCGTTGAGGGCGAGGATGTGGGTACGTTCGGCGATGCTGTTG
>JAXMFZ010000009.1:0-109782 GCA_046347515.1 Gammaproteobacteria bacterium
ACCGCAGCCCAAGAGATCGCGTTTTTCTTCAGCCAGAGCGAGCTTTGCCCGCGCACACGGTAAGCCGCCGTGACCCACGACAAAACCAATCTGCTGGACTTGGATCGCGCCGATCTGGAGCGGTTTTTCGTCGCTCTCGGCGAGAAGCCGTTTCGCGCCGTCCAGATCATGAAGTGGGTCTACCACGAAGGCGTCATCGATTTCGATGCCATGACCAATCTCAGCAAAGCGCTGCGTGAACGGCTCAAGATGATCGCCGAGATTCGCTTGCCGCCGCTCGCGCTCGATACGCTGTCGCGCGATGGCACGCGTAAATGGCTGATCCAGATCGATAGCGCCAACTGTGTCGAAACCGTTTACATCCCTGAACCGGATCGCGGCACGCTGTGTGTCTCTTCGCAAGTGGGCTGCATCCTCGATTGCACGTTCTGCGCGACCGCCAGGCAAGGCTTCAACCGCAATCTCAAGCCCGCCGAGATCATCGGCCAACTGTGGCATGCCAATCGCCTGCTCGGTGGCGGCGTGAATGGCAGCCGGCTCATCACCAATGTGGTGCTGATGGGCATGGGTGAACCGCTGTACAACTTCAACAATGTGGTCAAAGCCATCAGTGTGCTGCAAGACGACCTCGGCTTCGGCTTGTCGAAACGCCGCATCACGCTCAGCACCGCCGGCGTCACCCCCGCGATCCATCGCTTGCATGAAGTAGCGGACGTGAGCCTCGCGGTATCTCTACACGCACCGGACGATACATTGCGCAATCAACTGGTGCCGCTCAACCGGCGCTATCCACTCGCCGACCTGCTGGCCGCTTGCAAGCATTACATCGCCGACAAACCGCACCGCAGCATCACCTGGGAATATGTCATGTTGGAGGGGGTGAACGACAGCGAACATCAGGCCCACGCGCTGGCGCGGTTGATCCGTGATATCCCCTCGAAGGTGAATTTGATACCCTTCAACCCATTCCCTGGAGCGCCTTATCGCTGCTCCAGCGCCGCGGTGATCGACCGGTTCCGCGCGGTCTTGCTCGCCCATGATGTAATGACGATTACACGTAAAACCCGCGGCAGTGACATTGACGCCGCGTGTGGACAACTCGCTGGCAAGGTCAAGGACCGCAGCCGCCGCCAGTCTGCTGGCGCCGACGCCTAGAGCAGGGAAATGAACCCGTGGCCCTGGCGTATCGTGATTGCACTCTCGCTCGCCGCGCTCGGCGGTTGCGCCAGCAACCGGACCGGCCCCGCGGTTCTGCCCGACCATGAGGTCGCCATGCTAAACCTCAAGCTTGGCATGGGCTACATGCAATCGGGACGCTTCGACATCGCCCAGGAGAAGCTGAAAAAAGCCCTGCAACTGGACGGCACCATCGCCGAAGCCCACAACGCCTTGGGCGTGTTATACGAAGAAATCCACGAACCCCGCCTCGCCGAAAGCGCCTACCAGCAAGCGCTGGCGCAGAATTCCAATTACAGCCTGGCGCGCATGAACTACGGCCGCTTGCTGTGCGCCATCGGCAAGACCGCGGAGGGCGAGCAGCAATTCGTCACCGCGCTGCAGAGTACCGATACCTCACCGGAGACCGCTTATACCGGTGCCGGCGTGTGCGCGCGCCTGCGCAACGACAGCGCCCAGGCGGCGACATATTTTCGCAAGGCGGTGGAAGCCAATCCCTACGCCACTGCGCCACTCCTAGAACTGGCTAATCTCAGCTACGCCCAGCGGCAATATCAGGAGGCGCGCCAGTATTTGCAGCGCTATCATCAACAGACCGACTACAGTCCAGCGAGCCTGGATTTGGCAATCCGAATTGAACAGGCTTTAGGCGACAAACAAGCACGCGATAATTACGTGCGCCTGCTATTGTCAAAATTCGCTGATTCCAGCGAAGCCCAACGTTTGGCGAAATCAAAATGAATACCCGACAATCCCAGACTAGCACTACCCCTATTCCGGTGCCGGGCGCGGAATCGCTCGGCGCTATCTTGCGCGCTACACGCATTGCACAACACCTTGAACCGAAAGACATCTCTGATCGCCTGCGGATGAATCTATCGATCATCCAGGCGCTCGAGACCGACGATTACAAAGCGCTGGGCGCGCCGGTGTTCGCACGCATGTATCTGCTGCGCTATTCACAATTGCTGGATTTACCCGAACACGAAGTGCTTGCGCGCTATAAAGCCCTCGGCTTGGATGAGCCGCCGCCGCTGCATGTCGCCCATCCGATTCGGCCGCAAACGCGGATGCGCGATATCCGCTGGATTTCTTATCCACTGGTGTTGGCGCTGGTCATCACAGCTGGGATGGATGGGCCTGGAGCGGGTATCGTCCGATTTCAAGCTTGCCGATGTCACGACATTGGTGAATCCCAACGCCGGGCCTGACGCCAGCCTCGCCCTGCCGCGCCAGCAGCAAACGCTGGCCTTGCCCGGCATCGCCCGTGGCGAGCACCCCGGCAACCACGGTGTTCAGGCACAACCTCAACGGCCACAGTCGGACTCTCTACCGCAACCGCGCAAGCCGAAGAATTGCCGAATCAAGCGGCAGCGAACTCCACGTCCAGCGCCAGCGAGAATTCCAATGCCGTCATCAACAGCATTCCATCGCTGCTCACCCGCCGCCGAGCGCGCCAGCCCCAGCGGTCGCCGTTCCCAACCCTACGCCACCGACCGCAACACCTGCCACCGCCAACCTACCCGGCACCCATACACTGGCGCTCGAATTCAGCGAACAGTGTTGGGTCGAAGTCAAGGACGCCAAAGGCGAAAGACTGTTGTTCGGCGTGATGCGCGGCAAGGAAAAACACGCTGAGCGGGGCCGCGCCTTTTTCCATCAAGCTCGGCAACATCAACGCCGTGCAGATCAAACTCGATGAGCGCCTGATCGATAAAACAGTTTATGCGCCCAAACGCGGCACGGTCGTCCGTTTCGTGCTGGAAGCGCCCAAACAAGGTTGACAGTGGATATTGGCGGTTTGCTGTTGGCTTTTCGAGTCTCGAACATTACCCTCACCCTGGTACTCTCCCGGCGGGAGAAGACGCGTATTCCATGTGTGATGGGCGCGATCAACCGCCGCCCCTTCTTCTCCCGGGGCAGCGGCGCCTAGGAGATGAGAGGAAAATCAAGTAGCGCCTGCACACCTTCGAGTGACGTCACCCTGTAATTATCGCCATGGTCAATAAACTGCAAGCCATCCGCGGCATGAACGACATTTTGCCTGGGGAAACGCCGTTGTGGGCCGCGCTCGAAGCCACGGCGCGCGAGCTATTGAGCGCCTATGGCTATCGCGAAATGCGCATCCCCCTGGTGGAAAATACTGAGCTGTTCAGTCGTTCCATCGGCGAAGTCACCGACATCGTCGAAAAGGAAATGTATACCTTCCAGGACCGCAATGGCGACAGCCTGACGCTACGCCCGGAAGCCACCGCCGGTTTCGTACGCGCCTGCCTAGAGCACGGCTTGCTGCACAATCAGACCCAGCGCATTTGGTGCATAGGGCCGATGTTCCGCTACGAAAAGCCGCAAAAAGGCCGTTATCGGCAATTCCATCAGATTGATGTGGAAGCGTTCGGCCTGCCGGGCCCCGACATCGACGCCGAACTCATTTGCATTACCGCGCGCCTGTGGAAACACCTAGGGCTCGACGATTTCAAGCTGCACCTCAACTCGCTTGGCTCCAACGCCGCGCGCGGCGTTTACCGTGAACGCCTGACAACCTATTTCGAAGCGCACCGCGAAGTACTCGACGAAGACAGCCGCCGCCGTCTGTACCGCAATCCCCTGCGCATCCTGGACAGCAAGAATCCGGCGCTCGCCGAGTTGATCGCGCAAGCGCCACTCCTCCTCGACCATCTGGATGCGGAAGCACGGCGCCACTTCGAGGGTTTGCAAGCCCTGCTCCAGGCCGCCGGCATCGCCTTCGACATCAACCCCAGGCTGGTGCGCGGATTGGATTACTACAACAACACCGTGTTCGAGTGGACGACCACCCGCCTCGGCGCGCAAAGCGCGGTATGCGGCGGTGGACGTTACGACGGACTGGTCGAGCAACTCGGTGGGCGCGCCGTGCCCGGCATCGGTTTCGCGATGGGCATGGAGCGGCTGGTGGCGATGCTCGCGAGCGATATCCACAGCGCCGCCTTGGCCCCCCCATGCCTACCTGGTCGCCGTGGAGACGGCGCTGAACACGGCGCTGGCGCTCGCCGAGAAGCTGCGTGATCAAATACCCATGCTACGCCTCCTGGTAAACTGTGGCGGTGGCAATTTCAAAAGTCAGTTCAAACGCGCCGACCAGAGCGGCGCGCGCTTCGCCCTGATCGTGGGCGAAGATGAAATCCAACGCGGGCGTATCGCCGTCAAACCGCTGCGCGAAGACCGCCCCCAACTCGATTTGAGCATGACGGAACTGGACAGCTTTCTGCGCGCCCAGTTGTCCGTTCCACGGGAGAACATTGCATGAGTTTCGATCCTTATTCAGAAGAAGCGCGCCTCGAAGCGCTCACCACCTGGCTCAAAGCCAATGGCGCCGGCATCGTTGCCGGCGTCGTCCTCGGCCTCGGCATCGTGTTCGGCTGGCAGTTTTGGACTCACTACCAGCAGCGCCAAGCGGAACAAGCTTCGCAACTTTACGAAGCTTTTCTGAAAGCGGTCGAGGAGGACAATCTGGCCAAAGCGCGCGGTGAGTCGGTGAAGATCATCGACGGCTATCCGAAATCCACTTACGCGGTGCTGACCGCGCTGATGTTGGCCAAGCTGGAGACCCAGCAAAACAACAATGCGGAAGCCGCGAAACAACTCGAATGGGTGGTGGCGCACGGCAATCAGGAAGCGGTCGTCGATATCGCGCGCCTGCGCTTGGCGCGGGTGTTGTTGGCCGTGGACAAATTCAGTGACGCCGAAGCCCAGCTAAAGCAAATCAAGAATTCCAGCTTCAAGGCCGACGCCAAGGAAATCGAAGGCGATATCCTGCTTGCCCGTAATCAACCCGACCAAGCGCGCGCCGCCTACGAAGAAGCGCGCAGCGCGCTCAGCACGGGAGGCGCGGGCACCTTGCTGCAACTCAAGCTGGATGCCTTGCTCGCCCCCACCAAACAACCCGACGCCCCCGCTCCGGCGTCCACCGCCAAGCCTGGCTGAGGAAGATAGCACCCATGGCCCGTTCCCTCGCGTTGCTGGCGTTGACACTGCTGATCGCCGGTTGCGGCTGGATCAACGCGTATTTCGTCGGTACCGATAATTCGATACCGCCCGCCGCATTGCAGCCACTCACGAACAATATCGGTGTGCAAACCTTATGGAGCCGCGCGGTCAGTTCCGGCGCCGGTAAAACCTATCTGAACCTCGAACCAGCCGCCAGCGCCGGGCGTTTGTTCGTCGCCGGCCACAAGGGCGATGTCAGCGCCCTGGACGCCGCCAGCGGGCAGTTGCAATGGAAAACCGAAACCAAAGCGGAGATTTCCGCAGGAGTCGGGGTTGGTACTGGCCTCGCGCTGGTGGGCACCGACGATGGCGAAGTGATCGCGCTGCGCCAAAACAATGGAGAGGAAGCCTGGCGCGTGCGCGTCTCCAGCGAGGTGCTGGCGCCACCGCAGGCCGCCAATGGCATGGTAGTGGCGCGCACTATCGACGGCAATCTATACGGCTTGGATGCCGCGAGCGGCGCTCAGCGCTGGGTATACAGCTACACCGTACCGCCGCTCACGCTGCGCGGGAGCTCGCCCCCTCTGCTCGCACAAGATGTTGCCATCGTCGGCTTGGATACCGGCAAAATGGTCGTGCTGTCGATCGCCAACGGCACGCCGGTTTGGGAGAAAACCATTGCACCGCCGCGCGGACGAACGGAAATCGACCGTATGGTCGATATCGACGCCACGCCGCGCATGGCCGGCAGCGAACTCTATATCGCCGCCTATCAGGGTAATATCACCGCCATCGACCTGCAGAACGGCAATACCCTGTGGACGCGCGATTTTTCCAGCCACGCGGGGCTGGACGTCGACAGCCGTCAAGTGTATGTCAGCGATGATAAAGACACCGTTTGGGCGCTGGATCGGCGCAACGGCGGCGCGCTCTGGCAGCAAAGCGAACTCAGCGGGCGGCGCTTGTCAGCCCCGGTGGTGATCGACGACTACGTAGTGGTGGGCGATTTCGAAGGTTATCTCCATTGGCTGGAAAAGGACAGCGGCAAAATTGTCGGCCGCACACGCCCCGACAGCAAAGGCATCGATGCCTCGCCGCTCGCCGCCGACGATATTCTGTTCGTGCTGGACAAGGGCGGCGAACTCAGTGCGCTGCGGGCGGGCGGGTCCGGCTAACATTAGCATGCTCCCCGTCATTGCCCTGGTCGGCCGGCCCAATGTCGGTAAATCGACATTATTTAATCGCCTGACCCGTAGCCAAGACGCGCTAGTGGCCGACGTGCCGGGGCTTACCCGCGACCGCCATTACGGCATCGGCAAAGTCGGGCCTTACCCCTATCTGGTGGTCGACACCGGCGGGCTTACCGACGCGGCGGATGAATTGCAGGAATTGGTCGCGCGTCAGGCGCTGCAAGCGGTCGAGGAAGCCGACTTGGTGCTGTTGCTCACCGATGCCCGCGCTGGCTTGACGGCTACCGACCAAACCCTGGCTATGCGCTTGCGCGCGTTTGGCAAGCGGGTATTCGTGGTCGCCAACAAAGCCGAGAATCTGGAGTCGGCATTGGCCGGCGCCGAGTTCCACGCCCTCGGCCTAGGGCCGGTGTTCGCCATCGCCGCTGTGCATAATCAAGGCGTGGACACGCTCATCGAATCGGTCTGCGCGACGCTCGCCGAACGCGGGGCGCCAAGCGAAAGCAGCGCTGCCGACGACGACCAGTCGATCCGATTCGCCATCGTCGGCCGCCCCAACGTCGGCAAATCCACGTTGGTGAATCGCCTACTCGGCGAGGAACGGGTGCTAACTTATGACCAACCAGGCACCACCCGCGACAGCATCGCGATTCCGTTCACCAAAGACGGCCGTCGCTACACCTTGATCGACACCGCCGGCGTACGGCGTCGCGCCCGGGTGACCGACGTTATCGAAAAATTCAGTGTGATCAAGACGCTGCAAGCCGTCCAACAGGCCCACGTAGTGGTCATGATGATCGACGCTAGGCAAGGTGTGGGCGAGCAAGACGCGTCGCTGCTCGGCTTCATCCTGGACAGCGGGCGGGCGCTGGTCATTGCCGTCAACAAATGGGACGGACTGGACGGCGCGACCCGGGCGCAGGTGCGCCGTGACTTATCCCGCAAGCTGGCGTTCCTGGATTTTGCCGAGATCCACTTCATTTCGGCGCTGCACGGCTCCGGCGTCATGGACATCCTAGACGCGGTCGATACGGCCTATGCCTCCGCCACCCGCGAACTGCCTACCTCCGACCTCACCCGCATCTTGGAAAAAGCGCTCGCCGACCACCAACCGCCGCTGGTGCACGGCCATAGCATCAAATTGCGCTATGCCCATCAGGGCGGCCGCAATCCGCCGCTGATCGTCATCCATGGCAACCGCATCGACCATGTGCCGGAATCCTATCGCCGTTATCTCGCCAATACTTACCGCAAGCTGCTGAAGCTCAAGGGAACGCCGGTCAGGATCGAATTCAAAAGCGGCGCCAATCCTTATCGGCCCCAGGCGCGCCCGCGCCGCGCGGGCGAACGTACGCGCCCGAAACCCAAACGCGCGACCGGCGCGCGCCGGTAATTTCCGTGGCCGTTCAGGCCGCGTTGTGGGCGCAGGCGCCAAATTTGGCCGCTTTACCGAAATTTTACGCTTTCTTTATGATTGATGGGCTGGAATCGAGCATCCTCTCGCTACCACTCATGCATAAGAACACGAGGTCGACATGCCCAACGCTGCCTTCATCGACACCAAAGCCCATCCTTCCGCCCTGAAACATTATGAATGGCTGCACGCCGAACCAGTGGTCAACGGTTTTACCGGTAATTCTTCGCGTTATCTAGGGCTTGCGAGCGTTTACGACCATCCTAACATGACGCTCAGCAGCCTGCTGAAAGACCTCGCTTCGTTCCGTATCAGCGAAGGCAATAGCATCTTGTTTTGCTGTCATGGCAGCGATAAAGCCTTGTCCCTCAAACTCGCCAGCGGTTGGAATTTCGGCCTAGATGTCGTCGCCATCGACTATTTGCTGGAACTACTGAACGGCAAAGCCGAAATGAAACAGCAAGCGGACAATCTGAAAACCAGCGAGGCCGTGCTCAAACCCTTGATCGCCAACCTGGAAGCCGTTCACAAGAAAAAATTCCACCATGTCGCGATTCGCGCTTGCAATATTGGTAAGAACCGTACACTGCTCGAATACCTGAAACGCCTGTTCAATGCGCGCTCTATCTCCGCGCCGCTCAAGCGCGATGCTTATGGGCCGTTCAAGCCCGATATCGCCAAAGATGCCAAAGAGTTCGAAGCATGGCTGAAGAAACACCCCAAAGCGGTTGTCTACAACGACAGTCCGGATCGCCTGGCGCTGCGCATACTGCCAGGCTCCAAATCAACCACCTTCAAACTGGACGGCATGGCCGAACGTCTAGAGGCCGTCGATGCCTGGATCGCCATCACCCATACCCGTTTCAATAAAAACCCGAAATACAAAGCTGGCACGACGATTTACACCCACGGCCTGCTGGAAGGCGCAGTGCAGGAAGGCAAGCAGCTCGATTTCTGCATGGAATCCGGCTATTTGGCCAACATCCGCTACCACGAGAAACCCAGCAACGATCCGCTGGATGATTTATAGCAAGCATTCCCAAGACCCACCCCGCACGGGTACGCCACCGCTAGGCTTACGCTCTCACCAACCCGCGCGGGCGCAAGAAAACCCCGCGCCAAACCCAAGCGCCGTCGCCAAGCAATCCGTGGACGACCGAAGCCAGTACCAGAAACACGGGATATTCCCAACCACCACCGACATTCGAGAAGACCCAGCCATTCGGGAAATGCACCCAGGCCGCGCCGAGCAGAATCGGTAGCAACGCCAGCGAAACCCGGTGGCCATGGAAGCCCACGATAATCGCGGCCCCGCCGATCAACTCGGCGGCAAAGACCGGATAGGCGAGAAAACCCGGAAGCCCGACCGAGGCGAAGAACCGCACGGTGCCTGGCAGTGTAAACACCAACAACTTGAGCAAGGCATGGGCGATCCACATCAGCCCCAGGCCAAGACGCAGCGCGAGCGCTGCGTAAAGTACATTGTGGTTGTCGATCATGGCGGCGAGCCCCTTACGCCAGCGCCGCTTGCGCGGTCTCGACTGGATAGCCACCGGCCTGCCAAGCGGCAAAACCCCCTTCCATCTCCATCACTGGATAGCCCTGCGTGGCGAATTCCAGCGCCGCCGCAGCCGCCAGCCGACAGGTCTGCGAGTAGCAATACACGATGTGGATCTTGTCGCGCGCCAGTCCTTGGGCGCCGCGCCATTTGCCGTTTGGCAAATGGATCGCGCCGGGGATGTAGCCTTTGGCGTAATCGCTCGGCATCCGCACATCGACAATGACGATGTCTTCGTTGCGTTTGATTTTGCCGGCTAATTCGGAGGTGCCGGTGGTGAACGCCATTTTGGCGGCGAAGAATTCTTTGGCTTTGACGAAATCGGTAGTCGGATTCATAGAGAGTCTCCAATTAAGATTAGTTATCTTGGCGTATCATATAGAAGCGCCAAGAAGCACGCTGTGCTAACCCCAAGCTCGGCTCACACGGGTTCTTGCTCAAGCTTTGCGCGCATCTTAAGGAACTCGGGCTATTTGATAATCAGCCTAAATCGAATCATATTGTTCACATAACTTGACTAATCGAGAGACCCTTGGAGCAACTCACCGATATCGCTGTATTCTGCCAAGTCGTGGAATTGGCGAGTTTTACCCGCGCCGCCGCGAAGCTGGAGCTGTCGCGCGCGGTCGTCAGCAAATACCTCTCGCGGCTGGAACAACGCCTTGGCGTCCAACTCCTGAACCGCACCACCCGGCGCTTGAGCCTTACCCAGGCGGGTAGCGCACTGTACGAGAAAAGCGCGCGGGCGCTGGCCGACATTGCTGGCGCCGAACTCGAGGTCACGCGCTTTCAAAGCGAACCGCGCGGGGTATTGAAAGTCAACGCGCCGATGACCTTCGGCATCCTGCACATCACCCCCGGCTTGCCGGATTTTCTGGCGCGTTATCCAGAGGTCGGCATCGATTTGCGCCTCGACGACCGTCTGATCGACCCCGTAGCCGAAGGCTTCGATCTCACGATCCGCATCGGTCTGCTCGACGATTCGGCACTGATCGCCAAGCGCCTGGCGCGCTGCCGGCAGGTGGTGTGCGCCGCGCCCGCTTATCTGGCGCGGTTCGGAGCACCTACCGTGCCGGACGATTTACGCGCCCACCATTGCCTCAATTACGCCGCCCAGGCGACGCCCAAACTGTGGCAGTTCAAGGATCGAACCGGCGCGGCAATGGCGGTGCCGGCGCGCGGCAGGCTGCAGACCAACAACGGCCTGGCGCTGCGTGCCGCGGCGCTGGCCGGGCTGGGGATCGTTTTATTGCCGACTTTTTATGTCGGCGAGGATTTGCAAGCGGGCCGCTTGCGCGCTTTGTTGCCGGATTATCCGTTGCCGGAATTCGCGATCTACGCGCTTTACGCGGAGCGCCGTCACCTTGCGCCCAAAGTCCGGGCGTTCATCGATTTCCTTGCCGAGCGCTACGCGCCGGAGCCGTATTGGGATCGCGGCGCGCCGCGTCAATAGGGAATCCAAGCGCTATTTACCGACTTTCTCGTCGGCCTGCTTCTTGGCCTGCACCAGCAGTGCCAGGCGTTGGTCGCGCCACGCCTGGCGCTTGCCGTGATCTTCCATCGCCAAGCGCGCACGGCGCTGTTTTTCCACCGCGCTGACCAAGGTTTCTCCCCACGGACGCGGGTCGGCTTGCTCCTTGGCGAGGTCGAAGTAAAGCGGCCCTAGCATCTGGCAATAGCCGCGCACACCCTTGGGGGAGTTGAGGTCGATGGTCTCGAACGGGCCGATGAATGACCAGCGCAGCCCCAAGCCATCGGCGATGGCGGCATCGACGTCGGCAACCCCGCACACGCCGTCCTCGACCAGGCGGAAGGCTTCGGCCAGCAACGCCCCCTGCAGGCGGTTCACGACAAAGCCCTTGACTTCGCGATTGAGGTGGATGGGTGACTGATTGACGCGGAGCATGAGTTCGCGGGTTTTCGCCACCACCGCCGGGTCGGTCCAGGGCGCCGGCACGATTTCCACCAGTGGCACGATATGGGGCGGATTAATGGGATGGGCGACCAGGCAGCGCTCGCGATGCGCGAGCGTTGCGGTGAAATCGGAGGCCGGAATGCCCGAGGTCGAACTGGCGAGCACGGTGGTAGGCGCCGCCAAGCGGTCGAGTTCCTGGTAAAGTTCGCGCTTGATCTCGACCCGCTCCGGCGCGCTCTCTTGCATGTGGGCAGCGCCCTCCAAGGCCTCGGCCAGCGACCGCGCGGCGCGGATGTTGGCGCGCACTTCCGTCGGCGTTCGCCCGCCCAGCAAATCGGTCTCCACCCAACGCCGGCAAGCCTTGCTCGATCAATCCCAGCGCGGCCTCGACCGCGCCGGCGACCAGATCGTAGAGCGCCACGTCGTAACCCGCGCGCGCAAACACGATGGACCAGGCGCGGCCTACCAAACCGGCGCCGACAATTGCGATTTTCTCCGACATTACGCTACTCCTCACAAACAAGACTTCATGGGGATGACGCCAACCGATGCTGCACAGCCTCCAGGGTAAAACCTGGCATGAGCCATGCCTCCTATTTGCAGCACGTTTGCTCCCGCCGGGCGTCTCGCAGTACTTTGCGGAATCGGCGCGGCACGATGTTGCTCTTTTTCATCTTTAGCACTGATACAGCTTCCCGATAACGGCAAAACCCAAGTGATTGGGTGACGCAAAGCCACGGACCCTGACATGACCAGGGCAGCCGGGTTACCGAAGGAATGCAGGATGCATTGTCCTTTATCGGGACGCGGAAATCCTTTCCTAACCATTAGGAGTATTTTCCATGTCCCTAGTCCATTCAGTCCCGACGCAGCGTCCTTCTCTTGCGACCATCGCAGCCTTGACCTTGACGTTTGCCCTGCCGCTCACCACCCCTGCGGCCATGGCGGCCACTGCCGCCGAGCCGGCGGTCTACTTCGTCAGCCCCACGGGCAATGACCTCAATTCCGGCGGTTACTGGGATCTGCCGCTGCGCACCGTCCAGAAGGCGCTGGATTTGGCGCAGCCTGGCGATGAAATCATCCTCGCACCCGGCGAATACGCGCAGGATTTCCATACGGTTCGCGACGGCCAGGCCGGCGCGCCTATCCGTATCTCCGGCACCAGCACCTCGCGCATCAAAGGCGCAGGCAAAAGCCATATCATCGACATCAATCACAGCTATATCGAGCTTTCCAATTTGGAGATCAACGGCCAGGCCGGCACTACCGGAACCGCCAGCGATTATCGAGATATTTTGGTGTATGTCAAAGGACTCACCGCCCCGCAAGGGGTTACCGGTATCAAGATCGACAACGTGATCTTCAAGAATGCCGGCGGCGAGTGCCTGCGCATGAAATACTTCGCCCACCACAACGAAATCAGCCACTCGCGCTTCTACAACTGCGGGGTGTGGGCTTTCAAGTACCTCACCGGCGGCAAGAACGGTGAGGCCATCTACATCGGCACCGCCCCCGAGCAACTCGCCTCCAACCCCACGCCGCAGTCCGATGCTTCCAATAATAATTGGATTCACAACAATTATTTCGACACCCAGGGCAATGAATGCGTCGATATCAAAGAAGGGGCTTCCTACAATACCGCCGAGCACAATTGGTGTACCGGCCAAAAAGATCCTGAATCGGGCGGCATGTCGTCGCGCGGCAGCAACAATCTGTTCGCGTTCAACATGATCTATTCCAACGCCGGCGTCGGCATCCGCCTGGGTGGGGACACCGCGAGCGACGGGATTCATAACCAAGTCATCGGCAACACGCTGAAAAACAACGCCGTCGGCTCGATGCGCATCATGACCGCGCCGCAAGACGCGATCTGCGGCAACCGGGTGACGCCGGTCAGCAGCCCCGTCTCCGGCACGCATGGGTCTGAATACAACCCGCAGAGCCCATGCCCGTAATCGCGGCATTGGGCATTTTTAGTCAGCTAGTGCCCGTCTTGGGCAAATCCTGACCCTGGGCGCCGCCGTTCGCGGGCGGCGCTCGCGGCAAGCGCAAGCACTTCGTAATGGCCATCTTCGCTACCATCGCGGAGCAGCAGGGGCGCGTAGCCAAACTCTACCAGCAATCGCCAACACGCCTCGTGCTGCCGCCAACCATGAGCCGCCAGGATTAGTGCGGGGCGGGCGTCGGCCAATAGCCGCGCTGCGCCCTGCAACACGCGGGATTCGGCGCCCTCCACATCGATTTTGATGAGATCCGGCGGGCGCACGCCGCGCCGCGCCGCGAAATCATCGAGCGCCACCAACGCGACCGGTGCGCCCTCCTCGGCCAGCGCGCCCATGGCAGGGTTGGTGGTATCGCGCAGATAACCTCGTCCCGATCGCTCCGCGACCGCCGCCTCGATCACCTGAACCTGCCGATTCATGCCATTGAGCGCGAGATGGCGGCGCAGATAGCCTTGATTGCGCGGCTCGGGCTCGAAGGCGAGCACCCGGCCCGCTGCGCCCACCAAGCGGGCCGCGAGCGCTATATAAAACCCGACGTTCGCGCCGACGTCGTAAACCGTCTGTCCAGGTTGAACGAGCCGGCAAAGCAGCGCTTGGACACGGCGTTCGTAAATTCCAGCCAGCAGCCATGGGTAGCGGCTACCGGGAATCCAGCGCAGGCCACGAAGCGGGCCCGAGAAGATCGGCACAGGCTTGGCTTTGGGCTTGCGCAGCGCAATGGCGCGCGCAACGCCTGGCCAAACCAGGAAGTTGGCGCTGGAAGCTGCAACGTCACCGCGCCGCCTGCTGCAACTGCGGCGCACCGCAAACCTTGAAAATCAGTGGATCGAGTACCATGAAACGTACTACAGCTTCCTGGGATTTCACATGACAACCTCGACCGCCCCCACGCCCGTCAATCCGATCACCGCCGCGATGGCCAAAGCGCATCCCGTGCGCGCCCTCCTCCCCTACCTCTGGCAACGAGGCCAGCTCAACCTGCAAGTGCGCGTAGTGCTGGCGATCGCCTGCCTGCTGCTCGCCGAAGTCGCCAATGTTTACGTGCCGATGTTCTACAAGCAGGCGATCGATGCGCTGTCCAAGCCGGATCATCTCGCCATCGTGTTGCCGCTCGCCGCCATCGCCTCCTACGGCATCGCGCGCGTGCTCAGCATGGCGTTCGCGGAACTGCGCGATGGCATTTTCGCCAAGGTCGCGCAACGCACCATCCGCAATGTCGCGCTCAATGTGTTCCGGCATCTGCACGGCCTGGCGCTGCGCTTTCACCTGGAGCGCCAGACCGGCGGCCTGACCCGCGCCAGCCGAGCGCGGCACCGACGCCATCGACAGTCTGCTGACCTTCATGCTGTTCAACATTCTGCCGACGCTATTCGAGATCATCCTGGTAACCGCCATTCTCTGGCGGCTGTTCGGCATCACCTTCGCCATCGCCACGCTGGTGACCATGGTGAGTTATATCGGCTTCACCATGCTGGTGACCGAATGGCGCATCAAGTTCCGCCGCCAGATGAACGAAACCGACCAGGAGGCCAATACCAAAGCCGTCGACAGCTTGCTTAACTTCGAGACCGTCAAATACTTTGGCAACGAGGAACACGAGGCCGAGCGCTATGACCGCGCCTTGCAGCGCTACGAAAAAGCCGCGGTGAAAAGCCAGACTTCGCTCGCGCTCCTCAATATCGGCCAGATGAGCATCATCTCGCTCGGCCTCACGGCGGTGATGTACATGGCGGCGCGCGGCATCATGAGCGGCGCGATGACGGTGGGTGATTTCGTGCTGGTCAATACGTATCTGATGCAGCTTTATCAGCCGCTCAACTTCTTCCGGGATTTCGTCTACCGCGAAATCAAGCAAAGCCTGGTGGACATGGAGAAAATGTTCCAACTCCTGAACGTCAGCCAGGAAGTCCAGGATAAGCCGGCGCCCCGGCGCTGGCGCCACGCGGCGGCACGGTCGAGTTTCGCGATGTCCGGTTCGGTTATGACCCGCGCCAGCGATCTCGGGAGCGTATCGTTCACCGTGCCAGCGGGCAAGACCATCGCCATCGTCGGCCCCACGGGCGCGGGCAAATCGACAGGGTGAGCCGCTTGTTCTTCATGGTTTTACCGACGTGAGCGACGGCGCGGTGCTAATCGACGGCCAGGACATCCGCACCACAATCACCGAAATCGCTGCGCTTGACGTGGCATGGTACAGGACACGGTGCTATTCAACGACACGATTTTTACAATATCGCTTATGGCCAGGTCAAAGGCCGCGCCCTCGCGTGGTCGAGAACGCCGCGCGCATGGCGCGCATCCGCATTCCGTGATGAGGCTTGCCGGATGGCTATCAACCACCGTGTGCGGCTTGAAGCTCTCGGGCGGCGAGAAACAGCGCGTCGCCATCGCCCGCACCATCCTCAAAGACCGTGCATTCTGCTGTTCGACGAAGCGACCTCGGCGCTCGACACCCACACCGAGCGCGAAATCCAGGCTAATCTCAAGGAAGTGAGCGCGGGCCGCACCACCACGCTGGTGATCGCGCATCGGCTCTCCACCGTAGTCGATGCCGACGAAATCATGTACTGGAAGATGGCGATCAGGAACGCGGCAATCCGCCGTGCTGCTCGAACAAGGCAGCCTCTACGCCAAGCTCTGGCGCACCCAGCAGGAAGCGCGCGAGGACGCATTGCGGCCACTGGAGCGGCCGATCGCCGGAATCCGCCACCCGCTGAGTGGAGATCGCCGAACAGTCGGCATGAGCGGCGGGGTCGAGGCGCGAGCCGATCCAGCGGGCTTTGCACCCCGCGCCCGCCGCGTTCAGCACGTGGGTGTAGATCATGGTGGTCTGCACGTCCTTGTGCCCAGCAATTCCTGCACCGTGCGGATGTCTTGGCCACGCCTCCAGCAAATGGGTGGCGGAAGGAATGGCGCAACGTGTACGGGGTAGCGGGTTTGACGATGCCCGCACGGTGGGCGGCGATCTTGACCAGGCGCTGGATGGTTTCTCATAGAGGTGATGGCGCCGTTCCTCGCCGCCGCGCGGATCGCGCGAACGCACGACCGACGGAAGGCATATTCACCACCCCATTCGGCGGCGGCGTTGGGGTATTGCGAGGTCAGCGCCTCGGGCAGGTATACCTTCAAAGCCCTTTTCGAGGTCGCGCTCTGGAGTACACGAGCCCTTGACCTTACCTGATGGTCTTGGCGCTCGATCACACTCGCCGGCAACATCGTAATGCGATCCTTGAAACCTTTTCCGTCCGCACCAATAGCTCGCGCACTCAATTCGATATCTTTCACCCGTAACCGCAACCCTTCCAGCAAACCTGGCCCCGCGCCATACGAACTCGCGGCGATCAACTCACCGTCAGTTGGCCCGAGAACAAAGCCCCAGCTTCGCCACCGTTAACACCGGCAACCGCTACGGCTTCTTCGCCTGGCGACGACGTTGGCGAGCCAGGGCAATTCGGTCTCCGGCACTTCTTTGTCCAGAAACAATAACGCGCATTTCGCTTGATTTTGAGTGGATGCCAAAGCAATTAAACTCCACCGCGAGATGGGTGAGAACGCTTCGAGATGCGCTGCGCCTAATTCGCGCGGATGGCACTTGCCATGGAAGATAATGAATCGCCGCACCCAATCGACATAGGCTTCCTCGGTGCGAATGCTGCTGCAATGCTTGAAGCAGCTTGCTGCGAAACTGATCAAGGAGTTTGGGTGGTTGAGGTGATTTCGATGAACTCAGATTTGCTTTTTACATTAGACGATACAAATTTTTGCATTCGCTGATTTTAGAGGATTTTGTTGTGCAAAGAAACGTTAGGCGCAAATTTGTCGTTTATAAAGCGCCCATTAGGGCGTCTAATTGAAAAGTTAGCCGAACGCTTTTAACCTTGAGTGAGTTGATTCGGTTAGAATGTTGTTAAAATCTTGAAAACATGCTAAATAACCGCACTTCTGCGTTGTCGCATAACAGTTAATGCGAACAAGGCGCAACGCAGCGGTATAACAAGAGTTTCTCGACTTTGTCGGGGTGGTAAGGAGAAAGCGCGATGATGAGGGAGGCGTCGGCTAACTCTGGGTGGAGCACACACGCGACAGGTTCCGTGGCCTGCGGGCGCCAGGGTCGCGTGGTGCTCAACTCCGATCCGTTAGGCGGCACAATGCCGCCAAAGTCGAGCACCGTTCTGCGCCTTACCAGTGCCACTTTCAGTGCTGCCACGGAAACAGCGCCCAAGAGGAGACCTCCAGAGGATGACCACGACGAGAAGATTGCGTCGTTCTGAGAGAGGATCTCAGACTTGGCGAAGCTCAACGTTGCTGCGTTCCTTGCCAGCTCCGTGGCAATCAAGTTCCCTGAGACACATGGCGCCGAGTTCATCAACGCGTCAGGCTCTGTGTATCTCCCCTTTGTCAAACATCTGATGTACTTGTCTATGCGGCAGCACCGCAAGACGAGATCCAGCGAGCCTTCGAGCAGGCTGGAGCGAGGACTGAACATCGGGATCTACACTGAACCCCTCTTTGCGACCGAACGAGGAGAATGTATGTCGAAATCGCGAAGTGCGGATGAGAACCAAGTATTGGTCGGGCTCGTATTTACGGCGAGAACAGGAAGGTCAACAAGGCGCTGGATGGCCTGAGGTTTCATCAGTAGCGAGCTTATACTTGCCGTGATCGTCTGTCGCTTGGCATGAGGCTGCAGGTTCAAACACCGGTGCTGCCTAAAATGGTCGGCGGACCCGCTACGGCCAAGGGCGCCTCGCCTCCGCGGGCCGGTTACCTCTGCGTTAGGCCGCCGAAACAACCGCTGCTTGCGGTAGCTGCGCGCTGTAGCTACAATGCCGCCATGCGGTTCGTGAATAGAGCGGAAGGCGGCACGATTAATCTCCGGGAGCACGGCCTTGACTTCTTGGACGTGCCTCGCGTCTTTGAAGGCTTCCTTCACCGTGCAGGCGAATTAACGCACACCCACGGAGAACAGGTTCCCGGCAGCTGGCCTCCTCTCGCCGGCGTTCCGGTTTCAATCAGTTCCACACGGAGGCGAAGATGAAATCGAGTCATCTCTTTCTGAAGGCAACGAAGCCGATGACAACGATCTACTTCGAGCAAGTCCAAAACCAGCTGGGGCCGCTTGCTGGACCCCTCACGGAAAAGCCAGGCCAACTCCGGAGCATCCGGAGGCTGAGATGAAACACATCGTCCGGGCATCATCGCAAAGGTCTTCAGCCCACCCAGCAAGACCTTAGTCTCGTTACCGCGTTGACCAAGACGTCCTGGAGTGGTTCGATCCCAGGGCGCTGGCTACAGACGCGCATCAACGCCGTACTTCGCGCCTTCAGGGACGCGTCGGCCTAACCCTTCGCTCCACCTGACGTTCGCCAGCCGGCTGCGCCGTCAGGCCGGGCGCCCGCAGGTGAGATCAAACGTTAGGCGTCGAGTTCGTCCCACGGAGCATACCTCTCATGCTTATCGAAGGCGGCTGTCATTGCGGAGATGTCTCCTTTCGCCTCCAATGGGGCGCTGAGCCAGAAGAGATACCGGCACGCGCCTGCACATGCTCGCTGCCGAAGCATGGTGGGGTCTGGACTTCAGTCCAACTGGCTCAGTCGAAGTGCTCATTCGCGACCAGAGTTCGTACAGCAAGTACGTCTTCGGCACGAAGACCGCTGATTTCCCTGCTGCTCACGCTGCGGCGTCGTCCCAGTCGAGCACCATTGACGGGCAAACATACGCGGTGGTGAGCGTCAATGCCATGAATGGCGTTGAGCAGCCCTGCTGAAGCGCGCGTCTGCGTCCTTCGATGGGGAAGAGACGACGGACCGCCTTGCCAGGCGAAGAAGAGTTGGATTCCACGTGTTCGGTTCCAAATCGACGCCTAACATGTCGCTCAACCGGGAGCGCCAACGGCAAGGCACCTGGCCCGTGCAGCAGCTCCGGATGTCGGTACGCTCAATAACGACCGGGTCGGGTGCTGGAGCCGCCGCTCCTCCAGCATAAACAGCATCGCCATCATCCCCAGGGCCATGTGGTGGTGCCAGCTCCGCCATCCCCGTGCCTGGCAGTCTCCCAGCCTACGTCTTGCTTGGCGTTCTGTCTCGCACGGCGGGCGTTGGTGCTTGGCGCCGCGTGGAGTGACGACCACGCGCCGTGGCGGGCGGTGGCACGCTCGGCTGCGGGTCGTCCAGGTAGATGCGCTGGCCGCTTTATGCACGTCGCCAACGAACACCTCGCGCTGCTCGTCGAGCGCACGCAGCAACGCCGGATCGCTCCCATAGAAGCCATCAAACCCCACCCAGGCAAGCCGACCCCGCGCTGGAGGGGGGGGGGGGGGGGCGTGGCCGATCATCTCCAACGCCAGATCGACCTTGCCGCTTGGTGCGCGCGCACCGGTATCCCTGCCGCCTCGCACCGCTTCGGGTCGTCTGTCCAATGCGCCGGTAAAAATAACCGTTCGTCCGTGCGTCACTTCTGCCCCCACAGCCCCAGCGCCGCAAACACCCCACTTGGCAGTTCTCAACCTTGCCCAACTGCCCACCATTACCGCCCCACCCCCACTGAATGTTTCCCATTCTTCGGGCAGCCATTGTCGTCTTTTTAACGACTTCTGAAACCAGACTCATCATGTTGCCTTTGGCTGTTCTGTTGCGGGTTTAAGAAATTTGCATTATCTTATTTTGTAATAAAAATCAAATGGATAAATTTGACAAAGTAGAATTACTTGGCGGCCAGCTGGACGCGGTCGCCGCTGGGATGGCGGTAGCCTTGCCCGAGCCGCATAGCGGGTGTTTCGCACCTTGCCGTTGGAGGAGTTCGTGGCTTTCCTCCTCACTCTGGCTAAACGTGCGCCTGGCGCGCTTCAAAGCATCCCCGCGGCCCGAAGAAACCCCAGCGCCGTTACGATCCCAAGCACCCTCATGTGACCACCGCTCGACTCATCGCTGCTCGAAAGTAACGGCCATGTTCAAAGGGCTGGTATTACCCCCAAGCGGACCAGCAGACCTGCGCCCGCTCAACGCGGCAGATTCAACACCTGCGGATTGAGAACATATTCCTCGCCCGGATGGCGTCCCGCCGCCACCGCGGTATGGAATCGATGGCGCGATTCGCCATCACGCATCCTCGGAACAGAAGCTCAAACCCGCCATATGCGGCGTCACGCCAGCACATTGAACGTGAGGAGCGGTGAACCGACCGGCCCGGCTCTTCCCGGAATACATCCAAACCGGCGCCGGCAATCGTCTTTTCCGTCAATGCCTTATGCAATGCGTCTTCGTCGATCACACCGCCGCGCGCGGTGATGACAAACGCCGATTTTTCATCTTCACCAGTTGCGGACCGCTGATCATGTGTTCCGATTGTTTGGTCAGCGGCAGGCGGCGTGATTCCGGATCGGGTTTGATGTCATCAACCAGCACGCGCATCTCGAAGGCTTTTACAACGCCGCGCGAAGGCGCCCGATACGCCCCAGGCCGACGATGCCGACGGTCGAGCGCCACAGCGAAATCGTCGAATAGCGACGCCAGCCCCCCGCCCGCGTTGCGCGTTGAAGGTCGTGAGGTCGCGCGACAGATCCGCCATCAGGAAGGTGAACGCATGGTCGGCGACAAACTCATGGTTGGTGCCGAACGCCATCGCGATCGCCACCCCATGCGCGGTCGCGGCCTCGACATCGGTCATACCCTACCCCGAGCCGGGCCACTACGCGCAGCCGCCGCGCAGCCCGAACACCCGCTCATTGTAGGGTTCGGCGCTAGCCAGCGTGGCGAAACAATCTGGTATCAGCTCCAGCATTTCGGCTTCGGTGTAGACTCGGCCCAGGGTGTTGACGATCACTTCACAACCGGCGGCGCGCGCAAGCGATCCAAATAATGGGCGGCGCGTGGATCGGCAAGAGGTACGGCGGCGAGGATTTTACGGGTAGTCGTCGTCATGATGGGTTCTCGGTAGCTAGGGTTGGCCAGGGTATAAAACTAATAGCATAGACTGGCGCCAGCGGCTTGCTACCCTCGCCATCACAGTGAATATTGGTTCGACTCGCCGCGCCAACATCAGGAAGGCTTTTGCAACTTGAGGCTTACGCGAACGACACCCAGCTCGCCCGGCTCGTGGTCGAGATGAAACCCCAGCTTGCGGTTCAAAGCGAGCATTGCCTCGTTGTCCTGCAATACATTGCCAAAAATCTCGCCTATGCCTTCATTACGCGCATAGGTAATGATGCGCTCCATCAGCAAAAAGCCCAACCCTAAGCCAGTGTAGGGCTTACTCACGATGATCGCGTATTCCGCGCGGCTGCGATCGGGATCGGCGTTGACGCGCGCCACGGCGACGATATCGCCTGTTTGCGGTTCGACCAGGATCAGCGCCATTTCGCGGTCGTAATCGATCTGGGTGAGGCGCGCCGCGAGCCGATGATCAAGGGTTTTCATGGGGTGATGAAAGCGCAGGCGAATCTCTTCTGGATCCAGGCGCTCGAAACCGCGCACCAACGCCGGTTCGTCTTCCGCGCGTATCGGCCGCAGGCACAAGCGCCGGCCATCGGCGAGGGTGATGGGTTCCTCCAGATGTTTGGGATAGGGCTTGATCGCCAGCCTATCGGGCCCTGCGACCACGTCGGCGCTGACGCGGATACGCGCATCCAGTGCGATCACGCCGGTGGCGGAAGCGAGCAACGGGTTGATGTCCAACTCGGCGATGTGGGGCTGATCGGCGGCGATCTGCGCCACTTTGAGCAAGGTGAGCGCGATGGCCTCGCGATCGGCGGCCGGCTGATCGCGGTAACCGCCCAGCAAACGCCCGACGCGGGTGCGCTCGATCATCGCGCGCGCCAAGGCGAGATTCAGCGGCGGCAGCGCCAGCGTCTTGTCGCCGATCACTTCGACCGCGGTGCCGCCGTGGCCGAACAATACCACCGGACCGAACAGTTCATCGCTCGCCATGCCGATGATCAACTCGAACGCCTGCGGCCAGCGCACCATCGGTTGCACGGTAAAGCCGCTCAAGCGCGCGCTGGGCAGACGGCGCTGGAGATCCGCTTGCATGCCGAGCGCCGCGGCCCGCACCTGCGCGGGGCCATGGAGATCGAGGATGACCCCGCCGACCTCAGACTTGTGGCTGATATCTGGCGATGCGATTTTGAGCGCCACCGGACCCTCGATGCGCGCGGCGGTTTGCGCCGCTTGATCGGGGTCCGCGACGGTTGCCGTCGCCACCGTCGGAATGCCATAGGCGCCGAGCACCGTCTTCACCTCGCCCGCGTCAAGCCAGGCGCGGTGTTCGTTAAGCGCCCGCGCGATGACCGCCGCCGCCGCTTCAGTATTACATTGCAAGACCTCGCTGGGCGAAGGCGGAGTTTCCATCAGCAGTTCCTGATTGCGGCGGTAACGCACCAACTGCATGAACGCATGGATCGCCTCGGCGGGCTCGGCGAAACAGGGAATGCCACTGCGCGCGAACAGCCGGCGGCTGCGCATCATCGAACGCCCGCCGACCCAACTGACCAGTAGCGGAACGCGAAACGCGCGGCGTGCGGCCACCACCGCTTCCGCGACCGCGAGACTCGAGGCGGTCGCCACCGGACAGTGCAATACCAACACGGCATCAATCTGCGGATCGGCGCCGATCACCGCCAGCGCCTCGGTATAGCGCTCGGGGGTAGCGTCACCGATGATGTCCAGCGGATTGCCGTGCGACCAGGCCCGTGGCATTTTCTTGTCCAGTTGCTTGAGGGTCGTGGGCGCCAACTCGGCCAGGCGCCCCCCTTCCTCGGCCAAGGCGTCGGCGGCGAGTACTCCCAAGCCGCCGCCGTTGGTGACAATCGCCAGGCGATCACCACGCGGCGGGTGGGTCTGCGCGAGGGTTTCGGCCATACCGAACAGCTCGGGCAAGGTAAAAACGCGTAGCAGCCCAGCGCGCTTGAACGCGGCGTCGTAGACATCGTCGTGCCCCGCCAGCGCGCCGGTATGCGAGGCGGCGGCGCGCGCGCCGGTGCTGAATCGCCCCCTTCAGCACGAACACCGGCTTGAGCGCCGCCGCGCGCGCCGCGGACATGAATTTGCGCGCGTGGGTAATGGCTTCGACATACAATAGGATTGCGTCAACATCAGCCTGTTCGGCCAGATAATTCAACATATCGCCGAAATCGACATCCGCCATTCCGCCCAGCGACACCAGGTGGGAAAAACCAATGCCGCGCTCATCGGCCCAATCGATGATGGCGGTCAGCATCGCTCCCGATTGCGCCAGCATCGCGATCCGCCCGGGGCGCGGCTGGAGGTGTGCGAAACTCGCGTTGAGACCGATTCCCGGCACCAGTAGACCCAGGCAGTTAGGGCCGAGAATGCGAAAATTCACGGGCTGCGCGGCATGCAGCATCGCTTGCTGCAATTTGGCGTCGGTGGCCCTGCCGGTTTCGCCGAAACCGGCGCTGATGACGATCGCGGCGCGCGTGCCGCGCTTGGCAAGCTGCTTGATCAGTTGCGGCGCGGTCCGCGCCGGGGTGACAATCACCGCGAGATCAGGGGGCTCCGGCAATTCCGCCACGGTCGCGTAACACGCCAGCGCCCCAACCGTTCGATATTTCGGATTGACCGCCCACAGCTTGCCTTGATAGCCACCGCTCTGCAAATTGCGTGCGATCAGCTTACCGAGCGAGCCGTCGCGCTCGCTCGCGCCGATCAAGGCCACCGAGGCGGGCTGTAACAAGTGATGGAGGTTACGGGTGGTCATGGCGGCCTCATGTCCCGGAGCGAAAACCGCGAGCATTGACCGCCGTCAATGCAGGCTGTGGGTGAACATACCCGCCATCGTGTAAAGTAGTCATCAAACCCCTTTTCTGTTCTATCCTGCCCGCGAGAGAATACCATGCGAATCGACATCATTTCCGACGCCGTCTGCCCTTGGTGCCTGATCGGCAAGCGCAATCTCGAAGCCGCGCTGAACCAATGTCCCGATCTGACCGTCGAGATTCGTTGGCATCCATTCCAGCTCAATCCCGACATGCCACGCGCAGGAATGGATAGAAAAATGTATATCGAAAACAAATTCGGAGGGCCAGCCAATGCGCGCAAAATCTATGAGCGGGTGAGCGCCGCCGGCAAAGCGGCGGGGGTGGATTTCAATTTCGACGCGATACCGCGTACCCCCAATACGGTCAATGCTCACCGCTTGATCCATTGGGCCGAAGGCGCGGGATTGCAGGACAAAATGGTCGAGATTCTGTTCCGCAAATATTTCCAGGACGGCCTGGATATCGGCGCTCACGCCGTATTGCTGGACGCTGCCGTCGAGGCTGGCATGGACGCGGAGGACATCGCCACCAGACTCGCCGGCGACGATGATGAGGATTATGTGCGCAACGCCGATGTAAGCGCGCGACAGTTGGGGGTCAGCGGCGTGCCGTTTTTCATCTTCGACCGCCGCTACGCGATTTCCGGCGCGCAGCCACCCGCCACGTTCATCGAGGTATTCGAGCGCTTGGCGCGATCAGAGGCCGAGCATCCAGAACCTTGATACGGAGCACGGATCAGCCTGCCGGGCCGGTTTCGTCCAACACCACCTGGTTTCCGCCCCAACGCTTGGCGCGTTCTCGCGCGCCATAGGCGGCTTCGAGCATCTGCGCGGCATATAGCGGCATATCGCCGTTATCCGCCGAAAATTTGCATCCGGCGACGCCAGCGCTAATCGTGACCGCGAACGTCTTGCCCTGCGCTGTTAGCGCCAGATGGGCGATGTCCCTGGCGATGTCTTGCACGACGACCCGCGCCGCTTGCATGGGCGCGAAGGGCAATAGCAGTGCGAAGGTGCCGCCCTCGTAGCGACCGATGAGATCGGTATAGCGCAAGCGCCGCTGTAAATACCTAGCGATGGCCTGCAATGCCTGATCGCCCGCCGCGTAGCCGTGCTCGGCATTCAGCGCGCCGAGACGATCGATGTCGACGAAAGCCACCGACAATGCGCTCTTGGAGCGCACCATCATGCCCAAAATCGTTTCGAAGCGGTCGTTGAATTCCAGCTTGCGCATCAGGCCGGTCAACGGATCGCGCGTGATCAAGCGCTGCAACGCTCGATGCTGGCCGAGGCGCGCGCCGATGAGTTCGAGCAACGATTCGATGGCCATCGGTTTGGCGAATACATCGTGGCTGCCCAGACCCGCCGCGCGCCATAAGCGCTTGGCGTCGCTTGGCGCACCTGCGAATACGACGGGAATATGCGCGAACGCATTGTCCTGGCGCAACGTGGCGATCAAGTTGACGGTGTCGATAGCTGTGGGGGCAAGATCGATCAGCAGCAATTCGGGCTGCTGATCGATCAACGCCTTGAACAAATCGAACGGGTCGGCGCTGATGCGGGTTTCCATGCCGGCTGCGCTCAGCGCACGCCGATACGCACCCGCGCTCTTGCTGTCATCGGTCACGATCAGCACCCGATAAGGATCGGCGCCCGTTTGTCCGGCAAGCTCGTCAAGCCGGTCGCGCAACAAGCGCACATCGGCGGGACGGGAAAAGAAATACGGCGCGCCCGCCTCTAGGCATGCTAGGCGTGTCCTCAAGTCGCCGCTGGCTGATAGCGCGATCAAGCTGATTTTCGGCTCCAGGCTGTTTTTCAGATAACGGAGCAGCGTCAATCCGCCGGCGCCGTCGATATCGATCAGCACCGCCGTCACCTGCACGCGCGTCATCATGCCCATGGCGTGCGCTACGCTCGACACGATGCTCAGCTCCCACCCCTGGAGGCGCAGGTGCTGGGCCAATTCGCGGAATTCTTCGCAGTCGTTGCCGATCAGCAGTGCCCAGCGCGCTTTTTCGTTGGTTTGCGCCATCGTTTGGTTGTGGATATGACCTTGCAGCACCGCGCACAAGTCCTGGAGCGCGAGTTCCAAGCGCACGGTCTTGCCCGGCGTCAAGACCGCTCCGTCCAGACCTTCGGCCTCCAGAAACGCTTCGGTAGCACGCACCGTTGTACTGATGTCGGCATGACCGGACGCTTCGGCGTAACAGTCGATGCGATGCAGCAACTCGAACAAGGCGTAAGAACTGGTGTCGCCCCATTGCTCCCGATTTGCCGCTTTTTGGACGTGCTCCAGACCTGCGAGAATGGCTTGCAGATCGCCTATGATCGGTGTTGCCCGCTGGCTCGGCGGTTGCTGTACTAGATTGACCAATCCCATCCGCGGTCCTCAATGATATCGTTTTATTTCAGGCGCGCATCGTGCGCGGAACGAGGCGGATCAAGCACTATATATGCCATCAAAATTAAATCAACAATATCAGAATATTGCTTCGGTTCGTGCAATCACTTGCCGCCAAGCTGACGGGCGAGGTGACGAAAACCAGCACTCGTTCCGGCAAACTCGGCTTATTGATAATCGACCATTTGCCGCGCGGCTTCGCGGCTGTAGCCGCGGCTCGCCTGCAGAAGTTGGCGGGTATAAGGTTGTAGCGCCGCCCCGGCGCGTAAGCTGTCACGATCCAGTGCTTCGACGATGCGGCCCTGGTTCATCACTGCCAGACGGTCGCAGAGGTGCGCGACTACCGCCAAATTGTGGCTCACCAGGACGTAAGTCAGTCCGCGAGCAGTTCGCAATCCCGCGAGCAGATTGAGAATTTCCGCCTGCACCGACACGTCCAGCGCGGAAGTAGGTTCATCCAGCAGCAAAATCGCCGGCTCCAACATGAGCGCGCGGGCGATGGCGACGCGTTGGCGCTGGCCGCCGGACAACTGATGCGGATAACGGAAGCGGAAGCGCGGATCGAGGTCGACCGCGGCCAGGGCCGCGCCCCTGACACGCTCGGCGCGTCCGCCT
This sequence comes from Gammaproteobacteria bacterium, assembly GCA_046347515.1. GTDB lineage: Bacteria > Pseudomonadota > Gammaproteobacteria > Competibacterales > Competibacteraceae > JAXMFZ01. The sequence goes on from JAXMFZ010000009.1 coordinate 27,012, forward strand.
GCATCAGCAACGGTTCGCTCAATGCGCGATCCACGGTATGGCGCAGGTGCAGCGAGCCGTAGGGATCATGAAAGACCATTTGGAGCTTTTGTTGGAATGCGGGGGCGACCGCTTGTAGGCGCGTTCCGCCATCGATCGATACGCCCGCGCGCAGCGCCGACCACCCACGATGGCGCGCAACACCATCGGCTTGCCGCTGCCCGACTCTCCCACCAAACCAAAGCACTCGCCACGCCCGACATGGAAGGAAACACCGCGCGGCATGAACGGCGCGCCGGCCACGGCGAAACTCACCTCGAGATCGTGGACTTCGATCATCGCGCCCATGCTGGATCGCGCGTCAGCATCTTCCAACACCGTTCGCCACTCCTCGATGCGCGGCAGACAAGCCAGAGTCCGCGCGTGTAAGGATGGCGCGCATGATCGAGGTCAGCCGCCCGGCGTTACCTCCGCGATCTTGCCGGCGTACATGATCAGTACGCGGTCGCAAAACGATGCGATGATGCGGGTCGTGGCTGATGAAAATCAGCCCCATGCCGCGGCTGCGCACCAAATCGTCGATGAGCGCCAGCACCTGGGTCTGTACCGTGACATCCAGCGCCGAGGTCAGCTCGTCGGCGATCAACACCTGCGGATCCGGGAGCCAGCATCATGGCGTCATCACGCACTGCCCCATGCCGCCGGAACGCTCGTGCGGATAGGCGTGGAACACGCGCTCGGGATCGCGGATCCGCACGGTTTCCAGCATCTCCCGCGCGCGCGCGCGCGCCACCCGGCGACCCGCGGCATTGTGCAAGCGATAGGCCTCGGCGATCTGCTCGCCTACGCGCATCACCGGATTCAGCGAATACTTGGGATCTTGCATGATCATTGCAATGCGCGCGCCGCGCACTCGGCGCAGGGCATGCTCGTCGAGCGCAAGCAGATCATGGCCGGCGAGCCACATGCGCCGAGCACGCACCACCCCCGGCGCTGGAACGAGGCGCAATAAAGCGTGTCCCAGCGTGGATTTGCCGGAACCCGATTCGCCGACGATAGCCAGGCGTTCACGCGCCAGGGTAAAGCTTACGCTGCGCACGGCTTGCACCGCGCCGGTCGGGGATGGAAACGTCACGTTCAAATCCGCGACATCGAGCAACCGCTCCACCTCAGACATGGCGCGGATCCAACACATCGCGCAAACCGTCACCCAATAGATTGAAGCCGAGGCTGACGATGAAAATGGCGATGCCCGGCAACGTCGGCACCCACCACTGATCGAGCAGATACTGGCGGCCTTGGGCGATCATCAAACCCCATTCCGGTGTGGGCGGCTGCGCGCCCAAGCCAAGAAACCCAAGCCCCGCCGCGATCAGAATGATGCCGGCCATGTCCAGGGTGAGGCGCACGATCAGCGAAGACAGGCACAGCGGCGCAATATGGCGCGTCAGAATGCGCCACCGCGAAGCGCCCTGTAACCGGGCGGCGATGATGAACTCGGCGTTGCGCACCGTGAGCGTCTCGGCACGCGCGATGCGGGCGTAGGGCGGCCAGGTAGTGATGGCAATGGCGATGATGGCGTTGCCTACCGACGGCCCCAACACGGCGACGAAGGCGAGCGCCAGAATCAGGCGCGGGAACGCCATGAAAATGTCCGTGACGCGCATCAACACTTTGTCGATCCATCCGCCGAAATAACCTGCGGCCGTACCGATCAGCAAGCCGATGGGCGTGACGACGATAGCAATCAAGAAGATGATATAGAGCGTGATGCGTGAACCGTACAGAATCCGTGAATAAATATCCCGCCCAAGCTCATCGCTACCCAGCCAATGCCTGGCGCTCGGCGGCTGCAGGCGGGCCTGTAAATCCTGGGTGGCAGGTGCGTAATGGGCGAGCCAAGGCGCGCATAACGCCACCGCGAGCAGCAACACCACGATGACCAAGCCGACCATGGCCAGCGGATTGCGCCGGAATGCGAGCCAACCCCAATAAAATCGCCCCAACCGTGCCTGCCAAGCCGAAGCCGGCGCCGGCGCCAGCAGCCAGGCGCATAAGCGCGCTTGTCGATTACCGCGCGTCATCACCGGGCGCGCGGATCGACGATCTGATACAGCAGATCCGACAACAAATTCAGCCCAACGAACACGCAGCCGACCACGATGGTGCCGCCCAGCACCGCATTCATGTCGGCGTTGAACAAGGAATTGGTGATATAGAGGCCGATCCCCGGCCAGGCGAACACGGTTTCGGTCAGTACCGCACCCTCCAGCAAATAGGCATAAGATAACGCGATCACCGTGATCAGCGGCACCAGGATATTGGCGAAAGCATGGCGCCAGATCACACGCGCCTCCGACATTCCTTTGACGCGCGCGGTGACGATATATTCCTGCTTGAGTTGATCGAGCATGAAGCTGCGCGTCATGCGCGCGATGTAGGCGAGCGAGTAATACCCCAACAGCGCCGCCGGCAAAATGAGATGGGCAAACGCGTTGCGGAATGCATCCCATTGCCCGGCCAGCGCGCTGTCGATGAGGATGATGCCGGTTCTCGGCTCTACTAGGCTCTCATAGACAAAATCGATCCGGCCCGGCCCTTCCACCCAGCCGAGCTTGGAATAGAAAATCAGCAAACCGACCAAGCCCAACCAGAAGATCGGCGCCGAGTACCCGATCAATCCCAGGAAGCGCACCGCGTGATCCTGCCAGCGCCCTTGCCGCACCGCCGCTGTCACCCCCATCGGCACGCCGAGCAAAACCCCGAGCGCCGTCGCCAGGGTGGCGAGTTCCAGGGTGGCGGGAAAGAAATGCAGCAGGTCGTGCAGCACCGGCTGCGAAGTCAGTACCGAGGTGCCGAGGTCGCCGTGTAATAGCTGGTAGAGATAGCGGCCATATTGCGCGTACAGCGGTTGATCCAGACCGAGTTCGAGCCGGACTTTTTCATAGGTCGCGTGGCTCGCGCGATTGCCGACGATGGCGACGACCGGGTCGATGGGAATGACCCGGCCGATGACGAAAGTGACCGCCGTCAGCCCCAGGAACGTGAGGATGACGGCGGCGAGGAAGCGCAACGCCTTGGCCAGCAGTCGCGCCACGGCGCGCTAGAAATCGTCAGTGCTTGGTGGTCTTGCGATAGAACACCAAGTCTGAGGTCGCGCCGGAAATGAAGCCGTCGACATTCTTGCGCAGCACCGCTTGCTGCACTTCCTGGAACAAGAAAATAAACGGCGAATCGGCTTGCAGTTTGCGCTGCAAATCCAGATACATCTGGTCGCGCTTGGCGCCATCGGTCTCTTGCTTGGCCGCTGCCACCAGCTTGGTGGTCTCCGGCGCATCCCAGCGCGCGCGCCAGGTGATCAGACCAGTGAGCTTGGCCTCGTCGCGGTTGTCCGGGTTGGAGGCGAAGGCGTCGGCGTTGGAATGCGGGTCGAGGTAGTCCGGCGCCCAGTGGGTGAGGGTCATCTTGCTCTGGCGCGAGCGGTGCTTGGTGTAAACCGCTTTCTTCTCGGCGGCCAAGATCTTCACCTTGACCCCGGCACGCGCCATGGTGTCTTGCACGGATTGCGCGATGTCGGCATAAGGCGAGGAATTGAATGCATCGAGCTCGACTTCGAAACCGTTGGCTTCACCGGCTTCGGCGAGGAGCGCCTTGGCCTTATCGACATCGAGCTTGAACGGCTTGTCGCCGAGCGATCCGGCGAAACCGGAAGGCCAGAACGCTTGATGCGTCTGGAACTGACCGCGCAGAAAGCTCCCGGTCATGCCGTCGTAATCGACCAAATAGCGCAGCGCTTCGCGCACTTTGGGCTTGCTCAACACCGGATCTCCCATATTGAGCATGAGATAGAGGAGCGTCGCTTTCGGATCGGTCTGGACTTTCACATCGGCATTGCCGGCGAGCCCCGCGACCTGATCGGCGGTCAGGTTACGGGCGATATCGACATCGCCTTTCTCGATCAGCAAGCGCTGCGCGGCCGGCTCGGGTACGTGGCGCAGCAGTACGCGCTTCAACACCGGCGCGCCGTGACGATAATGGGGATTGGCCTCCATCACCACGCCTTCATTGGGCTTCCAGGACACCAGCTTGAAGGCGCCGGAACCAGCGGAATTGGCTTTCAACCAGGCATTGCCGAGGTCGCCATTCTGTTCATGTTCGAGCACGGTTTTCTTGTCCACCACCGAGCCTACACCCGCGGACAGCACGTTCAGCACCAGGGTAGGCGCCAGCGCTTCGGGAATCGTGAGCTTGACGGTCATGTCATCGGCGGCGACGACGTTTTTCTCGACGTTGTCCTTGGTCCAACCGAACTGGTTGAGAAGAAACACCGGCGTCTTCTCCAGCTTGACCGTGCGCACCAAAGAGAACACCAGGTCATGCGCGGTGACTGGATTGCCGGACACGAAAGTCTGGCCCGAGCGCAGCTTGAGGGTAATGGTGTGGCCGTCGGCGCTGATCTCCCACCCCTCGGCCACACCACCCACCAACTTTTGCAGGTCTTCAGGCTCGTGCATGGTGATGCGGTCGTAGAGGTTGGCCGTCACTTCCAGGCCGATCAGTTCGAATGCCTCACCCGGGTCGAGGGTGATGATGTCGTCGATGTTTTGCGCCACCACCAGCGTATCGGCGGGAGTGGCAGCGAGGACCGGAGCGCTCAGTGCCAGCGCACACAGCGCGGCGAGCAATGCGTTGCTTATTTTTGGCATGAACCACATCTCCTTGAATTGCGCATGTGGCGGTTGATGAAGTTGATGAATGAGTGGCGATGAATGTTGTCTTCCCCGTCTAGGGATGCATCGCATCATTGCCCGATGCCGGAGGTATGTCAAGCAATCGCATGCCTGTGCATTTCCGACAAATCGGCCACCAAAACCCGAATTTTCAGCCTATTATTGACCCTTTTTAGCGTTTCTCTCACACCACCATTACCCAAAGCCCAGGGAGATACGATGATCAAACCTTTAAACCCACTATTTTTTCTATCTCTCCTCTCGGCATACCGCGGCGTCGGCAGCGCCGCCAACTTGAACATAGCCGCCGGCAGTCGCATGGCACTCGGAGATGCGAAGATCGACCTGGGTTGTAGCGATCTGCGGCTCCAAGGCCAGCTCAGCTTGCAGCACGGCGCGATCAGCCAAGTTCGGGACTTGGGCAATACCGGCGTGCTGAACGGCGGCCAAGCGATCCTGGAAGTGACGGGCAATTGGCGCAACAACGGCACGGTTCGGCAATTCCAATTTTTACAATCTGGAAATCACCACCGCCAGCGGCAAGCAGGCCAACTTCGAGGCCGGCGCCACGCAACCGGTCGCCAATCACCTGACCCTCGCCGGACAGCCGGGGAATCTTTTGGTGATCCGCAGCACGACGCCCGGTTCGCCCGCTTTTCTCGGCCTGGCGCCGACCGGCACCCAGACCATCGCATACGTCGATGTGCAGGATAACCAGGTGCCAGCGTCCTACCAGAACTTGGCGGTGGGATCAGCGGCATATGTCAAAATGCAATCCGAATCGACCATGAGCGCGTAGTCGATGCTGGGTCGTCGCCGCAGCGATTGCAGGGCGAAAGTGCGGTTATAAGCAAAATCGCGCCAGGGTTCTTCGATGACTTCGCCGGGGAGATTTTTCTCTTGCAAATACTGCTGGATCGCTTGCTGGGTGCCGTCAGTGGAACCGGTATCGACGATCAACAAATAATCGATCAGCGGCAGAACGCTATCCAGGCAGCGCCGGATGATCGGCGCTTCATTATTGGCGATGATGCACAAACCGAGCTTGGGCATGGTAACGCTATGGAGGGTTATGATGGTCGAGGAGCAGAGTAGCGGTGATTTGGCGCCCCAGCAAAAGAGCTGGTGCAACTGGTCTGGCAGCGTCCAGGCTAGCCCCAGGCGCATCGTCGCTCCCAGCAGTGAGCAGGAACTGATCGAGCAGATCGGCGCTGCCGCCGGGCAGGGGCTGACGATCCGCGTCGCGGGCAGCGGCCATTCGTTCACACCGCTGTGCGCGAGCGATGGGCTTTTGCTTTCGCTCGATCACTTACAAGGCATGATCAGCGCCGACGTGCGCAGCCGGCGAGCCACGTTCTGGGCCGGCAGCAAGCTCTGGCAAATCGGCGAGCCGTTGTGGAACGCCGGTCTTGCCCTCGCCAACATGGGTGACATCGACCGCCAGGCGCTGGCCGGCGCCATTGCCACCGGCACCCACGGCACCGGCCCGACCCTCGGCAGCCTGTCCACCCAGGTCGCCGGCCTGCGTATCATCACCGCCGCTGGCGGCATCATCGAATGTTCGGAGACCGTTGAACCGGAGCTGTTCCGCGCCGCGCGCGTTTCCTTAGGCGTGTTCGGCGTGATCACCCAGATCACGCTGCGCGCGGTGCCCGCCTATCATCTGCTGGAAACCTCGCGCGCGTTCGCATTCGAGGAATGCCTGGCGCGCTTGGACGAGTTGATCGCCGGCAATCGCCATTTCGAGTTCTTCTGGGTGCCGGGCGCGGATATCTGCGCCGCGAAAATGCTGAATCCGACGGCGTTGCGAGAGCCGCCCGCGGCGCCTGAAACCCGGTCTGTGTCCGGCTGGGTCGCGCGCTACGTGCGGCCGCCGCGCATCGCGGAGAGCTTCCGCACCTTCCCGTCCACGCGCGAACGCTTATTCAACGAGATCGAATTCGCAATTCCCGCCGCCAGCGGCCCGGCCTGTTTGCGCGAACTCCGGGAGTTGCTGCGCGGGCATTACCCGGAAGTCGAATGGCCCATCGAATATCGCACCCTCGCCGCCGACGACATCGATCTCAGCCCGGCGTTTCAGCGCCCCACCGTGACGATCTCACTACACCAAGGCGTGGGCTTGCCACAGGTACGTTTCTTCGCCGACGCCGAAGCGATTTTCCGGCGCTATCAGGGCCGTCCCCACTGGGGCAAGATGCACGGCCATACGGCGGATAAATTACGCGCTCTATACCCGCGCTGGGACGCCTTTCACGAGCAACGGCGCAAACTCGATCCATGCGGCGTGTTCCTGAATGATTATCTGCGCGGCCTGTTTGGCGAACCCGTTTGATCCGCCATAAGAAACATTTGAAACACACTTGCCCCGCGGTAGCGGATGGGCGAAATCTTCCAGAAACGCGGGCGGCGTAAAATTTTTCTTGTCTGCTCAATACCCAAAGAGAGAAACCATGACTGATTCGATGAAACAAGATACCCCAGACACCCCCGCCTCACAGCGCTACACGCACACTGCCGTCGCCGCGCTGCTCGGCGGCGCTTTGATCGCGCTCGGCCTGCACGCCGCAACCGCCGGCGACGCGGGCAAAAGCAAAGCGTCGGCTGCGTCTCAACTCGAACGCGGCCAGTATCTGGTCGCCATCGGCGGCTGTAATGACTGCCATACGCCATTGAAGATGGGTCCGCACGGGCCAGAACCAGACATGACGCGGATGCTGTCCGGCCATCCCGAAGGGCTGACCATGCCACCCGCGCCCAAGCTGCCGGAAGGCCCGTGGGTATCGATTGGTTCGGGCACCAACACGGCGTTCGCCGGACCCTGGGGGGTGAGCTTCGCGATCAATCTCACGCCCGACAAGGAAACCGGCCTCGGCGCATGGGATGAAAAAGCGTTCGTGTCGGCGCTACGCACCGGCAAGCACCTCGGCGCGGGCCGTCCGATCATGCCGCCGATGCCGTGGCCGGCTTATCGCAACATGACCGATGAGGACTTGCAAGCGGTCTACGCTTTTCTGCGCACCGTTCCGCCGATCAAGAACCGCATACCGGACGTGGTGTTGCCGGCCAAGTAACAGACCCTCATCCCACGCTCTTCTTCCTGGGGAGAGGGTCAAGGTGAGGGATTACAGTCCGCGCGGCAGTGGTCTTCCCGCCAGTTCCAGCTTGCGCCGCAAGCGCCTGAGCAAACCGTCGAGTTCGGCGCGGTCGTCGGCGTCCAGGCTGGGCCCTGGCTGGCGCACCGCGCTGGAGGCGATAGCGCCGCGCCGGCGCAGGATTTCCTTGCGCACCGCGAGCCCGAAGCCGAATTGCTGCTCGTGGCGCAGAATCGGCAGGTAAAAGTCGTAGAGGTCCTCGGCCTCGTCGGCACGGCCCGCGTTGAAGAGATTCCACATTTCGACCAGCATCCGGGAAAACGCGAAGCCGGTGTTGACGCCATCGGCGCCGCGCAACAACTCCTGCGGCACATATAGGCCGCCGTTGGCGGTGAGGATGCTGACCCGCCGGCGCCCGTCCTTGGCGGCGCGGCGCAACTGGCTGAGCTTGCGCAAACCCGGCGCGTCTTCGTGTTTGAACATGACTAGCGACGGGAAGTCATCGATCAGCTTGTTGATGGTCGCGACCGACATCCACACCTGGGTGGTGGGCGGATAATCCTGCAAGCAAACGGGGATGTCCGGCCCCAGGCGCTCGAACACCTTGGCGAAATAACCGACGATCTGGTCTTCGGTGCGCAGCCCCGGCGTCGGCGCGATCATCACCCCGGCGGCGCCGTCATCGATGGTCCGCCGCGCCAGCGCGGCGAGGTTATCGACGCCCGGATTGCTCACCCCAACCATCACCGGCACGCGCCCGCCGACGCGCTTCAGTACGCGCTGCACCAGGGCGATCTGCTCGGCTTCGGTGAGCTTGGGCGCTTCGCCCATGATGCCGAGCACGGTGATACCGTGCACGCCTTCTTCCAGATAAAAATCCATCAAGCGGTCGGTGCTATTGAAGTCGATCTCGCCGCGCTCGGTGAACGGCGTGGCGGCGATGACATACACGCCCTTGGATGCTTCCGAGATGCGATGGGTGGTCATGATATTACCCTTGCGCGCGCGGCTTTTGGATGAATTCGACGGTCACGCCGTCGGGGTCGCGGGTGTAGACCGCTTTGCCGCCCTTGTTCGGGCCGGCGTTCACGGTGAGCGGTGGACTCAAGGGTTTGACGTCGAACTTCTGTGCCGCCACCAGCACGGCGTCGAGGTCATCGACGTCGAAGGCGACGTGGGCGAAGCCGGTGTCGCAGGGCCGCGAATCCACTTGCTTGCGTTCGGCGGGTGCGTGGTATTGGATCAGTTCCAGGCGATGGCCGGGCGCTTGCAGATAGGCGATTTCGATGCGCGCGCCAGGCACACCGGTCACTTTCTCGGTGAATTCCGGATCGCGCTGGCTGCGGTTCAGCAGCTCGAAGCCCAGCACGTCGGTGAAAAACCCGACCGTGCGGTCGAGGCTGGAGACCGTGAAACTGGTGTGATTGGTGGCCAGCACTTTATACGGCTTCATTCCGGCTCCACCTTCACTCGAAGCTGAATCCGACGGTGCGCGCCCGGTAGTAAACGCCGCCGTCCTGCACGATCAAGCATTTCATCAACACATCGCCGTCGTTGTGATGGGAATGGATGGCGGTGGGCGGGGTGATCATCACCGCGTGGCGCTGCCAATCGACGCGCTGGCCGTCGATCATGGAATAGCATTTCTCACCCTGGATGCACAGCGTGAGGGCGACCGCGTTGTGGCGATGGGCGCGCTGGAATTGCTTGGGCGGCAGCGAGTTCACCGCGAGCGCCAGCGTGGGCAGCACGGTGCCGATCTTGGCGGTGCGCTCGCTCAAGAACTGCACAGCCTTGCCGGCGGCGTCATCGATATCGCCGAGCGCGATGATCTCGTTCAAATGGCGCTCGATCTCCTCGGCCGGGTAGTGCACGGGCTGAATCGGCGCCTTGGCTTTCGGCGCTGGCGCGACGCCCATGAAGGCGAGCAGAGGCTCATCGGTGGCGATATACAGCACCGCGTGTTCGGCCTCCGCGCTATGGATGGTCGCGCCGCCGCCGGGGAGGGCGAACACATCGCCCTCTCGCCAGGCGATGCGGTCGGCGCCGCGCTGGCTCACGCCGCTGCCGCGCACCACGTAATAGATTTCACCACTCGCCTGAAACGAAGTCGTCAAGCTCTCGCCGGCGCGGATGCGCGCGTAGCGCGCCAACACGAACGGCGTCGAGGCCGGCTGGTCGAAGCCCATCGCCTTGCTTTGATCGAGTACGATCAAGCCGGTTTTGGTGCGCGGATTCAGTGCTTTGTCGCGCTCCGCGACGAACACATGGCAGGGCACGGGCGCGCGCTTCTTACTGAAAATATTGGTCGGGATTTCGTAGTGCGCGCGCTTTGCGTAGGGACTGGCGGCGCGTGGCGCGGACGCCTTGCGATTGGCGCTTTTTCGGGCACTGGTCTTGACATCGGTCGCGGCGGTGGCCATGGAAATTTCCTCCTGTACGGGCAAAGGCATGGAACTGTCACCGAATTGTAGTACAACACGGCACCATCTGTTCCATCAATGCCATGCCATGACCGCAGAAAAGATCGCGCCTCCCCCGCCTTCCCGAACCGCCGCGTTTCGCTACTGGCTGAAGCTCGGCTTCATCAGCTTCGGCGGCCCTGCTGGCCAGATCAGCATCATGCACCAGGAACTGGTGGAGCGGCGCCGATGGATTTCGGAACGGCGCTTTCTGCACGCCCTCAACTACTGCATGGTGTTGCCGGGCCCCGAGGCGCAGCAACTCGCCACCTACATCGGCTGGCTGCTGCATGGCGCTTGGGGCGGACTGATCGCCGGCGGTTTGTTCGTGCTGCCTTCGCTCTTGGTCCTCATTGCCTTGTCCTGGATTTACCTCGCCTTCGGCGCAACGCCCCTGGTAGCGAGCGTGCTCTACGGCATCAAGCCCGCGGTCACCGCGATCGTGCTGTTCGCGGCCTACCGGATCGGCTCGCGGGCATTGAAAAACCGCGTGCTGTGGATCATCGCCGCGGCGGCTTTCCTCGCCATTTTCGCATTCGAGCTGCCTTTCCCAACCATCGTGCTGGGCGCCGGCATCATCGGTTATCTGGGCGACAGATTCGCGCCCGCCGCGTTTCACGCAGCCAGCGGCCATCACACCGCCCAGCCATCGTTCGGCCCCGCCCTGATCGACGACGGCACACCGCCACCCGCGCATGCATGCTTTCGCTGGCCGCGCGCCCTAGGTTACGCGCTGATCGGCGTTCTGCTATGGATCGGGACGCTAGGCGCACTCGTCTGGTTCGGCGGCTGGAGCCACCCATACGCGCAGATGGGCTGGTTGTTCACCAAAGCGGCGCTGGTGACTTTCGGCGGCGCTTACGCGGTATTACCCTACGTTTATCAGGCCGGCGTGGCAACCTATGGCTGGCTGACCGCGCCGCAGATGATCGACGGCCTGGCGCTCGGCGAAACCACGCCGGGGCCGCTGATCATGGTGGTGGCTTTCGTCGGTTTTCTGGGCGGTTGGAATCACGCCGCGCTTGGCGACGAATCCCTCGCCCTGGCCGGCGTCATCGGCGCCTGCGTCGCAACCTTCTTCACCTTTCTGCCGTCGTTTCTGTTCATTCTGATCGGCGCGCCGCTGGTCGAAAGCACGCGCGATGACCTGAAGTTTACGGCGCCCTTAAGCGCCATTACCGCCGCCGTGGTCGGGGTCATCATCAATTTAGCGCTGTTCTTCGCCTATCACGTATTGTGGCCGCATGGATTCGCCGGCCCGTTCGATGGAGTATCGGCGCTGATCGGGCTCGCTGCCGGCGTCGCGCTGTTTCGCTTGCGCATCGGCGTCATTGCGGTGATCGCCGCTTGCGCGGCGCTGGGCGTCATCATGCGCTGGCTGGCAGCCTGACCCGCTCGAATCGGCGGGAACGGCTGCCTATAGTGGGCACAAACTATTGGCATTGGGCCGCGGCGGTTCCGATGGAAGGATTCGTCGCGCCGCTGCCGGTCGCGCTCCGGCAGTCCGCATCGTTCGAGAATGCCGTCGCTGCCGTATCGCACCCGTTGCTGGAAATCGCCAATATCAGCCTGTGCGACAGCGCGTTTCAAGGCCAGGGCGCCAGGCGGTCGCCATCGAAAACCCGCCCGAAAAATGGATTCATGTTTGCCAAGACGGCTACAAGAAATTGGCCGCGCGCAGCCGCGACAAAAAGAACGCCCGCGCGATGAAATAGTGGATATCGCCGGTTCCGGTCTTGGCGTTGTACTCCACGAACACGAAGTTCGCGCTCAAGTTTTCCGCCGCCACCCTCACGAAATCCCCGTCCTTGGGCTTGGCGGGCTTCGCGCCAGGCTTGCTGCCCGGCGGCGGGCGGGTGATGAGGTCGTCGACGACCGCTTCGAGGTTGCCGACTTTCACGGCCTGGCCGAATGCCATGAAGGTCTCGTAATGGGCGATGCTCACCTGCACATTGCTGATTTTGGGTCCGGGCGGTACGGCCTTGTTGCCCTCCAGCGTGGCGATGCCCCGCGCTATCAAATCCAGCTTCAGAGATTGCCGCAGGGTGCTCGGCCCGTAGACGATGTAGAGGGGACGGCCGTCTTTCCCCGTCGCCCATGTAGCCCAGAATACGGCGTCATCGGGCGTGGCGCTGGCACCGTACAAGCAATCGAACCCCCAGCATTCTTTCAGATTCGCCTGGTATTTTCCCAGGGTCCCGACGAGGTTGCGCATGCTGCTGCCACCCGCCGAATGGCAGGCGATCACTAGGTTCTGGATGTCGAGAGGGCGCTTGGCGGTCGGATCATCGAGCCGCGCCAGGGCCAGGAGGACTTCGTCGAGGTATCGTTCACCCCATTTCGCCGCCGCCAAGTCCCCCCCATTATAGGTTCCTTCGTCCTTTCCAAGCCCATATTTATAGCCTAGAAAAGGCGCAATCAGTATCACGTCCTTGTTGGACGCCAGCACCTGTTCGCGCACGCGCGCCCGGTCGCTACGGAAAAGAGCATGATGGTTAGGAACATAGTATCCATGCAGCCAAAGCACGACACTTGGCTTCTTGGTCTTCGAGAAGTTTGGCGGTCGGTAGACGGCGGTCTGCTTTATACAGGAGCTGCCGCGCTTGGTGTAAAGGGTAAGGCCGGCAAATGTCTTGACATCGTCCACTTCGAGTTCGCAAGGCATCAGATTGACCTCCAGTCAAAGAGTGCGCGACGTTAACAGGAAAGCCGCTGCGAAGTCATAAGCAAACGGTAAAATTTCGGTAAAAGCCGCGGTCGGTGGGCGCGCGATCGATACTCTTACCGTACTGTCGATCCGCAGTGTCTGAGCTATCGGGACGAAGCGGGCAGCGCTGACAATGAAGGCTACCCGTGGGGCTGGTGTGCCAAAGAGCAACGCTTCTGGGCACTCAAGCAGGGCCACCGCCGCCAGCGCCTCCGCATGATCGCGCTGCTCCATAATGGGAGTTGTTATTTCGGCTGGATCTCGCTGGCGGGCTGGCGCGGGGGATGACGGGATCGACCGCCCAGGTTGGGCATTGGCTGTTAGACGAGCAGACGAGGAGCAGCCGCACGACGCCCGTGAATTCGGTAAACTATGGCAGTGCATTGCGCTTGTGCTCTGCTAAACGACGGGACGCTTTCCATTACCGACAGCAGAATCCACCGATGACCATGGCTGTTACCGAAGAGAATGATTCCGCCGCCGGCGTTGACCGGACGCTCGATGTCTCCGGGCTGAACTGTCCGTTGCCGCTTTTGAAGGCGAAAGTGGAATTGACGAAAATGCAAGCCGGCGAGGTGCTGCGGGTGATCGCCACCGACCGCCACGCGCCGATCGACTTCCGTGTCTACTGCATGCAAGCCAAGCACGAGATCGTGAACCTGATCGAAACCGTTGAGTGCTGTGAAATCTTTCTGCGCAAAGCCAGCTCGCCGATGACCGGGGACAACCGCTGATGGCGGCGCACGATGCCGGTTCCACGCTCAGCCACAAAATTCTCGATCTTTATGACCAGTTCCCGCGCGGCGAGCGCCGCCTCGCCGATCTGATCCTCCGGCAATCCGGCGATTTGTCGCGCCATACCGCATCCGAACTGTCCTCCGAATCGGGTGTTTCCAAAGCCACCGTGGCGCGGTTTTTCCAGCGCCTCGGATATCTGAACTACCGCCAGGCGCGCGCTCAGACCCGCACCGACAGCGTGCCGCAAAGCGCCCCGGCGACTCGCCTGGAACACGCCAGCAATGCCCAGATCATCAGCACCGACTTGAACCTGCACCTGAGCAGCGATGTGCAGAATCTGCGCCACACCTTCGAAACCATTCACCCTGACGACCTGCGCGCCGTCATCGATACGCTGGCGGCGGCAGCGAAGATCTGGGTAGTCGGCTTCGACGATGATTACGCCCTCGCCCATTTCGCGCGCTCGCTGTTGATCCGCATCAAGCCCGATATCCGCATGTTACCCCTGGGCGGATTCTCGGTGCCGGAGGAGTTTGCCTCTATCACTTCGCAGGATGCGATCCTGGGCTTTGGCATTCGCCGCCGTACCCCGTCGCTGATGCGCATCGCGCGCTCCGGCTACGAAGCCGGCGCGCGCATCATTTTGGTGACCGACGAGGCCGCCGGCAAACCCGACCTCGACATTCTGTGCCTGCGCTGCCGCACCCGCGGGGCATTTCTGTTTGAATCGCTGAGCGCGCCGTTCAGTCTGATGACGTATATCTGCTCCAGCGTGGCGTCGCTCATCGGCGAACCCGCGGTCGAGCGCCTGCATCGCATCGAAAGCATCCACGACCGCTGGGGCGACAGTGAACGCTCGTAGCGAACGCTGGTGAGGTGATCCGCCCCGATCTGAGGCAAACTCACCGCGCGATGCTCGTTCTTTGGGCATAGCCATGATGAGTATTTAATTTCATTAATGAAAATTATATTTCTTTATTTTGATTAAATCGCTATGAATATTCATTAATTTCCTTTTTTGAAAATTCCTTTGTCTAATCTGGTAGAATAAAATTGGTTTGGCATTGCCTTTGCACTTTACCTGTTGCGCATGGGAGCAGACGAGCCGCTCCTCGCCTTGCTCAAGCCGCCAGCAGCATGGATGCCGCGCCCATCAACCATCACAATAGATACAACATCAATGAGGTAGCATCCATGCTGATACGAATTCCAACAGCGCGTGGTAAAACGCTAGGCGCCGCCGTCCTAGGGCTTCTCGGCATCGCCTTCTCCAGCACCGTTCCAGCCGCTGGCGGTACCCTAGTCTGGGCGCGTTACGGCGATGCCGACACGCTCGACCCGCATCGCGCCACCAGTACGCTGTCGATGCAGGTATGGGACCAGATTTACGACACCCTGCTGGCGTTTGACGACGACGGCAAGCCCAAGCCGCACGTCGCCAAATCCTGGACCGCCAGCGGCGACGGCCTGGAATACACTTTCCAATTGGAAGGCGGGCTTACCTGCCATGACGGTTCACCGTTCGACGCCAATGACGTCAAATACACGGTCGACCGCGCTTTCGCCAAAGACAAACCCAGCGTCACCAAGACCAGTTGGGGGCCGATAGAAGCGGTCACCGTGGTCGATCCGCTCACCGTGAAATTCAAACTTGCCACGCCATTCGCGGCGTTCATCCCATTTTTGGCCGACAGCTTCTCCAGCATCATCTGCGACAGCGATGCCAACAAGAGCGCCGACTTCGGCACCAAGGTCGCGATCGGCGCCGGCCCGTGGAAGCTGGTGAAGTGGGTCAAGGGCGATGTGGTGGAATTGGACAAGAATCCGGCCTACAAGAATTTCGGCAAGCCGGTCGCCAACAAAGGCGCGCCGTATCTCGACAAACTCATCATCAAGACCATACCCGAACCGCAAACCCGCCTGGCCGCGCTCAATACCGGCGAAGTTCAGGTCGCCGAACCGCCGTTCGACGACGTGCCCACCATCAAGGAACAAGGCAAGCTCAAACTGGTGGTCGCCGCCAACACCGGCCAGAACGTGTTCTGGGAATTCGCCGCCCATCGCCCACCGTTCAATGATATCCGCGCCCGCCAGGCGGTCGCCTACGCCACCGACCCCGCAGCTGCCATCGACATCATCTACGGCGGCTTGAGCGAACGCGAATGGTGCCCGATCGCGCGCGGCGTATTCGGCAATGACCAGGATTTCTGCGCCAAGCATGGCTATGCTTACGATCCCGCTAAAGCCAAGCAGCTGCTGGCCGAGCTGGGCTACGGCCCCGACAAACCCCTGGAAACGACGATGATCGTGTGGACCGGCGGCAACCGCCACAAGCTCGCGGAAATCTTCCAGAATCAACTGGCCCAGGTCGGGATCAAGGCGAACATCGAGATCATGGACATCGGCACCATGAACGCGCGCGTCAAACAAGAAAACGAAAAGAAAGACGGCACCGGTACCTTCGACATGATGACCTGGTCCTGGTACGACCCCGACATCCTCTATGCGCTCTGGCATTCGCCCGGCGCGTATTCCGGCTACACCGCACCGGAGTTGGACGCGATGCTGGAGAAAACCCGCACTACGGTCGACCCCGCGGCGCGCTTGCAAGCGGTGCAGGATGTAATCGCCTACCTGCTGAAGAACGCAGTCCACATCGGCCTCTACACGCCCGGCTGGGAGTGGGTGTTCGCGGTGCGCCCGGAAGTGGAGGGCTTCAAGGTCGGCGCTTTTCTGCATCCGATGTTCCAGGACGTCAAGCTTGGTAAATAACCCGCCGGCGGGGCGGGCCCAAGAGCTCGCCCCGCCGGCGCTGGATCAGTCCGATTGATTCGTTACCTCGCCCAGCGCCTGGCCGCCGCCCTGCTCACCATCTGGGTGACCACGGTGGCGGTCGCGTTGCTGATCCATGCCGTGCCCGGCGATCCGGTGCGCATCATGTACGCCCAGTCGCAGGGTACGACCCCCGAGCAGTTGGAGCAGATTCGCCATAACCTCGGCCTGGACCGGCCACTGCACGAGCAGTACCTGCGGTTCATGGGCCGCGTCCTCCATGGCGATTTCGGCCGCACCATCCGCGGCGAGCAGCCGGTATTCGAGCTGCTCATGATCCGCCTCCCCTATACCCTGCTGCTGACCTCGACGAGCCTGTTGATCGCGGCGGTGATCGGCATCGGGTTGGGGTTCTTGGCGGCCTACCAGCGCGGCACCCTGGTCGATGTCGGCTGCATGGCGGTCGCCATCCTCGGCGTATCGATACCGCACTTCTGGCTAGGGCTGATCCTGTTGTTCGTGTTCACCTTGCAGCTCGGCTGGCTGCCGGTGGCCGGCGACGATTGGCGCAGCCTGATCCTGCCCGCCGTCACCCTGGGCCTTGCCAATGCTGCCGTGCTCGCGCGCCTCACCCGCTCGGCGATGCTCGATGTGTTCCAGCAGGATTTCGTGCGCACCGCGCACGCCAAGGGCTTGCGCAAAACCGTCGTGCTCTACCGGCACGCGCTGCGCGCGGGGCTGGTGCCCATCGTCAGCATGCTCGGCCTGCAATTCGCGTACATGATGGGCGGCGCCATCGTCGTCGAAAACGTGTTCGCCTGGAACGGCATGGGAAGACTCGCCGTCGAGGCCATATTTCAGCGCGATTATCCGCTCATCCAAGGTTTTATCCTGGTATTCGCGAGCATCGTAGTGGGCGTGTCGCTGATCATCGATCTGCTCTATGCCTGGCTGGATCCGCGTATCCGGTATCGCTGAATGGCGGCTCTGCTCGACCCCTTAGCCAGCGACGCTTTCCCGCCCGCGCCGGGCGGCTGGCGGCGATTCTGGCGTTCACTGCTGCGCAACCCCGCCGGCGTGATCGGCCTGGTTCTGGTGCTCGGCGTACTGCTGCTCGCCTTGTTGGCGCCGTTGATCGCGCCCTTCGACCCACTGCAGATGGGTGCGGGCAAACGCCTGCTGCCGCCCGGCGGGCGCTACTGGTTCGGCACCGATGAATTTGGCCGCGATCTGTTCAGTCGGGTGGCGCATGGGTCGCGCCTCACGCTGCGCATCGGCGTGATCGCGGTCGCCATCTCGCTCGCCTGCGGACTCCTGATCGGTCTCCTGGCCGGCTACGCGGGCGGCTGGACCGAGCGCATCCTGATGCGCGCCATCGACGTGCTGTTCTCGTTCACCGAAATCCTGATCGCGCTCGCCTGCGTGGCGATTCTCGGCCCCAGCCTCGCCAACGCGACACTCGCGGTCGGCATCGCCGCGATCCCGTTCTATGCGCGCCTCACGCATAGCGTGGTGCTGGTGGAGAAGCACAAACTCTATTTCGAGGCCGGTCAGGCGGTCGCCGCCAGCCATCTGCGCCTGCTGTTCCGCCACCTGCTGCCCAACGTGCTGCCAGCGCTGATCGTGGTCGCGACGCTGGGGGTGTCGACCGCGGTGCTGGCGGCGGCGGGCCTCAGTTTCCTCGGCCTCGGCGCGCAGCCGCCGTTGCCGGAATGGGGATTCATGCTGTCCTCGGGGCGGGATCTGTTCAAGCGCGCACCGTGGATCATGATTTTTCCCGGCGCCGCCATCGCCGTCACCGTGCTCGGATTCAATCTTCTGGGCGACGCCATACGCGAAGCGCTGGACCCGCGCCAGTACAAGGCTTGACCCATGCCGGACCCTGCCGAAGCGCTGTTGCAGATCAAGGATCTGAGCACGAGTTTCCGCACCGCCGAGGGCGAGGCCATGGCCGTCGATGGTCTTTCTTTGCGGCTGAAGGCCGGCGAAACACTGGCAATGGTCGGCGAATCCGGTTCGGGCAAGAGCGTGAGCGCGCTTTCCCTGATGGGCTTGTTGCCAGCCGCGGCCAAAGTCGTCAAAGGCGCGGCCTGGTACGGGGGGCGCAATCTGTTCGAGCTCCGCGACAACGAGCTGCAAAAACTGCGCGGCGCCGAAATTTCGATGATTTTCCAGGAACCGCTGACTTCACTGAATCCGGTGCTCAGCATCGGCCGCCAGATCACCGAAACCCTGATTGAACATCGCGGCATGGATCAGCGCGCGGCGCGCGCGCGCGCCATCGACATGCTACGCTTGGTGCAAATCCCGGAGCCGGAGAAGCGCCTGCGCCAATACCCCCACCAATTCTCCGGCGGCATGTTGCAGCGCGTGATGATCGCCATCGCGCTCGCCTGCAACCCCAAGATTCTGATCGCCGACGAACCGACTACCGCCCTGGACGTCACCATCCAGGCGCAAATCTTGGCGTTGATGATGGAGTTGCGCGAGCGCTTCGGCGCAGCCGTCCTGCTCATCACCCATGATCTCGGCGTGGTGGCGGAAACCGCTGATCGCGTCGCGGTCATGTATGCAGGCCGCAAAGTCGAGGAAGCGACGGTATACGACCTCTTCGAACGCCCGCGCCATCCCTACACCCGTGGACTGCTGGGCGCGCTGCCGCGCCTCGGCGCGCGGCAAGGCGCTGACCGCCCGGCGCGCTTGCGCGAGATCCCGGGCGTGGTGCCGGCGCTCACCCGCCTGCCGCCCGGCTGCCGTTTCGCGGCGCGCTGCGCCCACGCAACGGCGCTCTGTCGCGAACGGCAACCGCCGTTGCTGGAACAAGCGCCCGACCATTGGGCCGCGTGTTGGCACTCGCAAGCGGAGCAACGCGTCGATGGATAAACCCGCGCCGTTGCTCGAAGTGCAAGCTCTCAGCAAACGCTTCACGGTGCGCGGCGGGTTTTTCAGCCGCGCCACCGGCTGGGTGCGCGCGGTCGATGACGTGTCGTTCACGATTGCGGCGGGCGAAACCCTAGGGTTGGTCGGCGAATCCGGCTGCGGTAAATCGACCGTAGGCAAGACCATCCTCAAGCTCATCGCGCCCGACGCCGGCGCCATCAAACTCGACGGGCAAGACATCACCGCCTTCGACCGCCGGCGCATGGTGGCGGTGCGCCGGCAAATGCAAATCATTTTTCAGGACCCCTACGCGGCGATCAATCCGCGCATGAGCGCCGGCGACTTCGTGGGCGAACCGCTCGCGATCCACGCGCTCGCCGGCGGCAAAAAGCGCGAGTCGCGAGTCGCGGAGCTGTTCCGCAAAGTGGGCTTGCGCGCCGAACAAATGCGCCGCTATCCGCATGAGTTCTCCGGCGGGCAGCGCCAACGCATCGCGATCGCCCGCGCGCTCAGCCTGAATCCGCGCCTGATCGTAGCCGACGAAGCGGTGTCGGCGCTGGACGTGTCGATCCGCGCCGCGATCATCAATCTGTTGATGGATTTGCAGCAGGAGTTCGGCCTATCTTATCTGTTCATCTCGCACGATATCGGCGTGGTTGAACACATCAGCCATCGAGTCGCGGTAATGTATCTTGGCCGGATCGTGGAGCTTGCCAGCCGCGCGAGCCTGTTCGCCTCTCCCCGCCATCCGTATACCGAGGCGCTGCTCGCGGCAGCGCCCATCCCCAACCCGCGCCTGCGCCAGAGCCACCGCGTCTTGCTGCAAGGCGAACCACCCAGCCCAATCCATCCACCCGCGGGCTGCCGCTTCCACACTCGTTGCCCGCTCGCGGTCGCGCGCTGCACGGTCGAAACCCCGGCGCTGCGCCAACTCGCGGCGGATCACGCGGTGGCCTGCCATCTACGCTAGCAAGGCTTGATTCGCTATGACCATTGGCATCGTGGCTTACGGTCCCAACGCGGGGCTCGCGGTGTTCCAGGCGCTGCGCGCCGCGGAGCGGGTCGCCTGGGGCGCGATCGGCGGTTTCGCCAGCTTCGCCGCCATTTCCACCACCGGCGGTCTGCTGCGCGCGCAGACCCAACGCGGCGGCACCACGACGCTGTTCGTCGATGGCGACCGCGTCGGGGTCGATCCGCCGCCGCTGCTGGCCGAAGCGCGGATCGCCGCGGTGATGGCAAGCGGCCCGGACCGGCCAGAGCCGCTCAGCCAGTTCGTGCCAGGCGACCCGGCAGTCGGCCTGGTGAGCGGCCACCGCCTGCCCAACACGGCGGGCCGGGAAGGGATGATCATCAATCTCGACGTACTGGAACGCATGCGCCGCGGGGCCAGCCCGCGCGCCGCCGTCGACGCCGTGCTCGACGCCAACCCGCAAGCCGACGCCGGATTGATCGCGGTCGATTTACAAGGCAATGTCTATGCGCGCAACTCGTGGCGGGTCATCCAGCGCCCGGATCTGGGCTGGGCCGGGCGCGAACGCGATCATCCCAAAGCCGCGGTCGCGGTGCTACACAACGCCATCCAACCAGCGCACGCCCTCGCGCCCCTGGCCGTGGAAGTGGCGCTCGCGGTCATGACGCCCGCCTTCCCTATCGACTGCTGGATCGTGGTCGAAGCGGGAACCCGCGTCGTACTCGGCGCGCGCGATGCGGTCATGGTCGATGCCGAACTCCGCGCGACCCAGGTGATCACCACCGACGCCACGCTGCTGGATGGGCGGCGCGACGGCGCGGCGATCTATCTGGGCGCCGTGGTGCGCGGCGCCGACCGTATTCTCGGGATCACCGCCAGAGAACCCTATTGCGTATTGGAGAATGGCATCATCCGCTCATTGAATGGCCAGCCCAGCTTGCGTGTGGCGGTCTGCGGCGCGGTGGGCTTGGAACCCGCACTACGCTGAGGGCTGCGCTCAATTACCACGCGTGGCGTTCGGAAAAAACGCCTGCTGCCCGTCGATCTTGAAATCGCTGATCGCTTGCTGGCCCTCGGCGGACAGCATCCAGTCGATGAACGCCTGGCCGTCCGCGGCTTTAAGGTGCGGAAACTTGGCTGGGTTCACCAGAATAATCCCGTATTGATTGAATAAGCGCTTGTCGCGTTCTACTAACAGTTCCAGTTCACCCCTGTTGTGAAAGCTCAGCCAGGTGGCGCGGTCGGTCAGCGCATACGCGTTCATCCCGCTGGCGGTATTGAGGGTGGCGCCCATGCCGGAACCGGCCTCGCGATACCAGGTGCCGCTGGCCTGCTTGACGTCGACTCTGGCGAGTTGCCACAGCGACAACTCCAGCTTATGGGTGCCGGAATCGTCGCCGCGCGAGACGAATGGCGCCTTGGCCACCGCGAGCTTTTCGAAGGCGGTGACGACATCCCGCTCGCCTTTGATGGTTGCTGGATCGGCTTTAGGGCCAACCACGATGAAATCGTTGTACATCACGTCGAAGCGCTTGACGCCGAAACCATCGGCGACGAATTTTTCCTCCGAGGGCTTGTGGTGTACGAATAAGACGTCGGCGTCGCCGTTCTCGGCCAACTTGATCGCCTGGCCGGTGCCGACCGCGACCACGCGCACTTCGATGCCGGTCTTGGTGGTGAATTTCGGCAGTAACTCTTCGAACAAGCCGGAGTTTTGCGTAGAGGTGGTGGATGCGACGGTAATAAATCGCTCGGCGGCAGTCGTGACGGTACTAGCGATCAACGCCACACCCATCGCTATCAGAGGCAAGAAACGCATGTTGCGCATCCGTCAATCTCCTTCCAAGTAATGTTCACCATAATAATTCACCCGCCAAAAACGCGCGCGCCTCCGCGCTTTGCGGGCGCTCGAAAAACTGGTGCGCGGGGGTATGTTCGAGCAATCGCCCGCGGTGCAGAAATGCGATCTGGTCGGCATGGCGGCGCGCTTGTCCCAGATCATGGGTAGTCATCACCACGGTCGCACCGTCGGCATGGATCGCGGTAACAATCGCTTCGACCGCGCGCGTCGCCGCCGGATCGAGATGGGCAGTCGGCTCATCGAGAAACAATAAGGCGGGCTGCAACACCCAGGCGCGCGCCAGGGCGAGTCGCTGCTGCTCGCCACCGCTCAGGGTGCGGGCGGGCTGCGCCGCGTGCTCGCCCAAGCCGGTCGCGGCTAGCACGCGCTGGACTTCGGTTTTGCGCCGCCGGCGCGGGAAGCCACTCGCCGCCAGCGCATACTCGATATTGGCTGCCACCGAGCGGCGCAGCAGCACGGGGCGTTGGAATACCATCGCCTGGCGTGGCCCTGCTCCAGCGGCATCGCTCCATAGGACGCGGCCGGCGGTGGGGACAAGAAGTCCGTGGCCGATGCGCAACAGCAAGCTCTTGCCAGCGCCATTCGGCCCGAGTACGACTAGCCGCTCGCCTGACGCCACCCGCAAATCGACGGGTTCGAGCAGCACCCGTCCGCTCGCCGCGAACGAGACGCGGTCGAGAATCAGCCTTGGATGCGCCGCGTCCATTGCTGAAGCCCCAAGGCCGCGCCATTCACCGTCACCACTACCGCGATCAGGATCAATCCCAACCCAAAAGCCAGCGCCAAGTTGCCCTTGCTGGTTTCCAGAGCGATGGCCGTGGTCATTACCCGGGTCACATGATGGATGTTGCCACCGACGATCAGTACCGCGCCTACCTCTGCGCTGGCCCTGCCGAATCCGGCCAGAATCACGGTCAGCAGTCGATAACGCCCATCCCAGAGCAGAGTCGGCATGGCGCGCCACGGCCCGACTCCAAGCGAGCGTAATTGTTCGTCGTATTCTTCGTGCAGATCCAACACGATTTGCCGCGTCAACGCCGCAATAATCGGTATGATCAGCAAGCATTGCGCGATGATCATCACCGCCGGCGTGTACAGCAACCCCATCGCGCCGAGTGGTCCGGCGCGCGAGAACAGCAGATAAACCAGCAAACCGGCCACTACTGGCGGCAACCCCATCAAAGCATTGACCAACAACACCACTGCGCCGCGCCCTGGAAACGACAACAGCGCAAGCGCAGCCCCCAACGGCAAACCAACCAGCGCCGCCAGAACAACCGCGCTCAGACTGACTTGCAGCGATAGCGCCACGATAGCCAGCAATTCCGGATCGGCTGTGACAATCAGCCGCCATGCGGCTGTCAACGCCTCTTGCAAAGTATCCACGGCCATTGGCAACGCTCAGATCAAGATCATGCTGAATTTGCTATAGTGTTGCCAGCCGTTGTTCCGCAACCAACGATCCGCGCCCACAGCGCATTTAGGCACTACTCGATTTCTCCCACTCATCATGAAGACACTCGGTATTACCATGGGCGACCCCAGTGGGGTCGGACCCGAAATCATTTGCAAGGCTTTAGCGACCTTGCCCATCGACCAACGCTCGGCGATTCTGGTGATCGGCGACCCCGATACACTCGAACGCGCCAATCGCCTGACCGAGTCGCGGCTGGTGCTGACCAGCGGCGCGCCACAGCTTGGCGCGGTGCGGGTCGTCGCGGTCGCTACGCCAGAGTTCGACAGCCTCAAGCCACGCGCCATCAGCGCCAGCGGCGGCCATGCCGCCTATGGTTATATCGTAAAAGCGGTGGAATTGGCGCGCGCCCGCGAAATCGCCGTCATCGTCACCGCGCCGATCAACAAAACCGCGCTGCATCAGGCCGGCCACCACTATGACGGCCACACCGGCCTGCTCCAGCACCTGACCGGCGCACCATCGTCGTTCATGCTGCTGGCCTCGGAAAAGCTCAGCACGATTCACGTTTCAACCCACGTATCGCTGGCTGACGCGATCAAGCGCACCAAAACCGAACGCATTCTAGCGACGATTCGCGCGGGGCAAACGCATCTGCGGCGCCTGGGCATGGACAGGCCGCGCCTCGCGGTCGCCGGCCTCAACCCACATGCGGGCGAGGCCGGCATCTTCGGGCGCGAGGAGATCGATCAGATCGCGCCGGCCATCGCGGCAGCACGCGCCGAGGGCATCGAGGTCAGCGGCCCGTATTCGGGCGATACGATTTTCTACCGCGCCACGCGCGGTGAATTCGACCTGGTGGTCGCGCAATACCACGACCAAGGCCATATTCCGACCAAACTCATTGCGTTCGACACCACCGTCAACGTATCGCTCGGTTTACCTATCCAGCGCACCTCGGTCGACCACGGCACCGCCCATGACATCGCCTGGACCGGCAAAGCCAATCACGTCAATATGCTCGCCGCCCTGGCCTACGCGCGCCGGATGACGTATTGACGGTAGGCGTTGACATGCAGATTGCATTGATTGCCGATGATCTGACCGGCGCGCTTGACGCCGCGGCCCCGTTTGCGGCGCGTGGCCGTGTCACCCAGGTGCTGTGCCGGCTGCCCGCCGAGCACACGCCGATCGCTGTCGCAGCGGCGGCCGTCGTCTCGATCAACACCGAATCACGCCATTGGCGCGCGGACCACGCGGCCCAGGCGGTCGAAGCCGCCTGGCGCTTGCTGGCGCCGCTGTCCCCAGCGCTGCTTTACAAGAAAATCGATTCCACCCTACGCGGCAACGTGGTCGCCGAAACGCTGGCATTGTTGCAAGCCAGCGGTAAGCGCTACGCGCTGCTGACGCCCGCTTATCCAGCCCAGAATCGCACGGTGCGGGGCGGCGAAGTCTACGTTGCCGGCGTGCCGCTGGCACAGACTGTTTATACGCGCGATCTGGTCTCGCCAGCGCCAACAACACCACTTGCCGGTTTATTCGAACACGCGGGATTGCCTGCTTTTACCGGCCCACAACCGCCCGTGCTTGGGTCGGACAGCATGATCTGGATCGCTGATGCTGAAACCGAGGCCGATCTTCAACGCATCGCGGGCTGGGCGCTGGAGCACGCCGCCAATGTGCTGACCGTTGGCTCGCCGGGATTGACGACGGCGTTGGCGCAGCAGGCGTTCGGCGCTCCGCTGCCACTGCCAAAACCCGCCCAACGCAAGGGTATTGTGTTATTCGCGGTCGGATCACGCGCGCCGGTGAGCCGCGCTCAGGCGGATCGGCTCGCCCAACAGCCAGGTTGCGTAACCGTGGACGCGCCGCGCGGCGCCGTCGATGTGGGGCATGTCCTGCGGCTCGCCACCGCTCGCAGCCGCGCGCTGCTCATCCGCGTTCCCGCCGAACCCGCCGACCACCCTGCCAGCGCGGTGGCGGAAGCCCTCGGCGCGGGCGTTGCCAGGCTGTGCGAGCACATAGCAGTCAAAGCGCTGGTGGTGACCGGCGGCGATTGCGCGCTGGCTGTGCTCAATGCGCTCGGCCATGCCAAAGTGCAATGCCTGGGTGAATGGCGACCTGGCGTTCCACTGAGCGTCGCTGGGCCGTCTTCCAACACCACTTGGTTGATCACCAAAGCGGGTGGATTCGGCGCGCCCGAGGTTTTTGTCGAAGCGCTGGATTACTTTCAGTCCTGATACCGGTCAGTGCACTACGATCAGCGGGGTAAAGCGCACCGGTAGAATGGCGGTGCTAATGATGGCATCGTCGCGCTCCTTGCGCAGCAATAGCAATTGTTGGGCGTCAGGCGGGCCGGCTGGGATTACCATACGCCCACCGGGCTTGAGCTGCTTCAGCAGCGCCTTGGGCGGGGTTTCGGGCGCGGCGGCGAGGATGATCTTGGCGTACGGCGCGTGTTCGCTCCAGCCCACCGAACCGTCGCCGATTTTCAGCGTGACATTGGTATAGCCCGCACGCCGCAAGCGCCTGGCTGCTTCGTCGCCGAGTTCCTGTACCAGCTCCACGCTGTAAACCCATTCCGCCAACTCGGCCAGAACCGCGGCTTGATAACCCAAGCCGGTACCGATTTCCAAGACGCGCTCATCCGGACGCACTTCCAACAGATCGGTCATCAGCGCGACAATGAAAGGCTGCGAGATGGTCTTGCCATGGCCGATGGGCAACGGCTGATCGAGATAGGCGTGCGCTTCCAACGGCGTAGGCACGAACTGGTGGCGCGGCACTTTGCCCATGACCCGCATGACGCTCGAGGAGAGTACGGCGCGGCCGGTGCGGTCACCGACCGCGCTCGCGTGGAGCGCGATCTGTTCGACCATTTGCCGGCGCGCCGCCAGTAGCGCGGTTTCATCGGTCATCGCGGCAAACCCGGGCCGCAGCGCCGTGATCACGAGGTTTATTTGGCTTCGGCCAAGCCTTTCGCCACCTCCACGGCTTTGCTCATATCGGGCAAGCTGGTGAGTTCGGGAACGACCTGGACATAGCGCACGACATTGTCCTTGTCGGTAACGATTACCGCGCGCGACAAGAGATGCAAAGGCTTCACCAACAGGCCATTGTTCATGCCGAATTCGGCGGTCTTGTAATCGGACAGGAAGGTGATGTTGCTGATCTTGGCTTCCTTGGCGAAGCGGTTTTGGGCGAAAGGCAGATCCATACTGACCGTGACCAGCTGCACGTCTTTGTCGATGCCGCCGTTCTTCTCGCTGAGGATATGGGTCTGCTGCTCGCAGACTTTGGTGTCGAGCGAGGGCACGACGCTGATGATGCGCACCTTGCCTTTGCCATCGGCGAGATTCACGGCCGCCATGTCGGAGGCGGTCACCATCGCCGCCGGCAGCGGTTTACCGACCTGCACGGCCTGCCCCTCCAGAGGCAGAGGATTGCCCTTGAAACTGACGTTCTGGCCATCGCCCGGCGTGATGCTATCCTTGGACACCGGCAACTCATCGGCGCCGAGGGCCAGTTGCGCAAAAGCCAGCAGAGCGGCGGCGGTCAGAGTCCGATAAGCGTTATTAAGCATTTTGCTACCTCCTCAATGGGAATGGGAACAGCGCCGTCCATTTTAGCAAACCCGGACGTCACCAGTTCGCTTTTTTCTTGCCCCAGGCGTGTGCTTTCAGGGCCTCCTCGTTCAATTCCACCCCCCAGCCGGGGCCGGTCGGCACGCGCATCTGGCCGTTCACCACCTCGGGCACGCGCGTGGTCAGCGCGTCTTTCCAGGGTACGTCGTCGACGTCGGTTTCCATGATGCGCACATTGGGCAGCACCGCGCACAAGCTGGCGCTGATGAATGTCGCGAGATGACTGTAATAGTTATGCGGCGCGATGTTGAGCTGGTATACCTCGGCCAGATCGCCGATTTTCTTGGACTGCGCGAAACCGTTCCAAGGCACATCGATCATGAATACGTCGGCGGCGTGGCGTTCGAAATAGGGGATATAGTCACGCATCGTATAGAGATTTTCGCCGGTGCAGATCTTGGTGCTGGTCGAATCCTTGATTTGGCGGATCGCCGCTGGGTCGTACATATCGATTTCGAGCCACAACAGGTCGAAAGGCTCCAGGATTTTCGCGATGCGCATGCACGCTTCGGGCTTGAAGTTGAAATTGAGGTCGAGGTTGATGTCGACATCGGGGCCGACCGCCTCACGCAGCGTGCCGATCAAGGTTTCGATGTGGCGCAGCAACTGGCGGCTGACGACCTGGTCGGTGGTGCCCGGCGCGCCGCCGAAGCCGTCGAAATGCGCGCGCGCCGGGTTACCGGGAATCACGATGTTGGTCTTCAAGGCGGTATAACCTTTCTCCACCACCTCGCGGCCCAATGCGGCGACATCGGCCATGCTGTGCAACGGCGGGGTGCCGAGGATCTCGGGATGCATGGCGCGCGAGGTGCCGCAATGCGACCAATAAAGCCTCACCCAGTCACGGGTCGGGCCACCGAACAGTTCGACCACCGAGATACCCAGCGCGCGCGCCTTGATGTCGATGAGCGCGAGTTCGATGCCGGCGATGGCCTTGGCGGCGATGCCGCCCGGGCTCTGGCGGGTGCCGCGCAGCATGTCCCAGTAGCGCATCTCATAGGCGCGTGGGTCGCGGCCCAGCAGCAAGGGCTTCAAATCTTCAATCGCGCCGACCAAGGCGTAAGGGCTGCGCCCGTCGCTGCATTCGCCATAGCCGGTGACGCCCTCGTCGGTGGCAACTTTGACGAAGGTCCAGGGCCGCCAGCCGGCATCGACGATGAAAGTTTCAATCGCGGTGATTTTCATGGTATTTACCTTTAGTTACGGTCGCGGTGCGGTTCCAAGGCCTGCCAGTCGAATTCCACGCCGTGTCCGGCGCGATCCGGCGCCAGCGCCTCGCCGTCCGTGAGTACGAGTGGATGACGGATGTAACGATCCAGGCCGAAGCCATGCGCTTCAAGATAGGAGGCGTTGGGAATGGCCGCCAGCAGATGCACCTGTAAATCGTGTACGCCGTGGGTGGTGACCGGCAGATTATGCGCCTCGGCGAGATGGGCGACCTTGAGCCAGGGCGTGACGCCGCCGAGCGTCGCCACATCGGGTTCGGGGAACGCGATCTTGCCGTGCGTGATCATGCGCTGGAACTCGTACAGGCTATGGAAATTCTCGCCGGTGGCGATGGGGAGGCGGCCCTCGGCGGCGATCCGCGCATGGCCCTCGACATCATCCGGGATGGTGGGCTCCTCCAGCCAAACCAGCCCATAATCGGCTAGCGCCTGCGCCGCCTGGATCGCCTCGTGCACACCCCAACGCATATTGGCATCGGCCATCAGCGGAAAATCCGGCCCCAGGAACTCGCGCATCGCCGCTACCCGTGCGACATCCTCGGACAGGCGCTGCCTGCCCACTTTCATCTTGATCGCGCGGAACCCCTGTTCCTGGAAGCGGCGGGTTTGGGCTAGAAGATCGTCCAGCGTGAATTGCAGATCGATGCCGCCGGCATACGCCTTGACCCGGTTGTGATGGCCGCCCAGGAAGCGCCACCAGGGCTCGCTCTGGCGCTTCGCCTTCCAATCCCAAAGCGCGATGTCGACCGCAGCGATGGCGAACGCCGCCAGTCCGCCGCGCCCGACGAAATGGGTATGCCACCACATTTTCTCCCATAATTGCTCGATCCGGCGCGGGTCCTGGCCGATCAGCAGGGGCGCGAGGTCGCGTTCGATCATGGCGTGGAGCGCCGCGCCGCCGGTGTTGGCGACGGTATAGGTATAGCCCAGCCCCTCCAGGCCATCATCGCTTCTCACACGCACCGTCACCAGCGCGAAATGGGACATGTCGCCGTGGGTAGAGTCGGACAGCACGACGGGCAGCGGAATACGATAATGATCGGTTTGTACCGAGGTGATTGTCATGGCGCGGATTCTCCACTCTTGCCGCTTTTCTCGTGGCTGGTCGCACCGAACGCTCGCCATGCCGATGCACCCTCGATGGCCTTGACCGCGATATTCTGCACTTGCAAGCCGGCTTCGTTGGCTTTCTGGGTCAATTGGCGGATCAAATCATCCTGCTCTTTGATCTTCGCTTGCAGCGAAGCGATGATCTGCTGGCTGAGTTTGCGCTCGCCTTCATTGTCCTTGGCCAGGATCTCGGCTTCATGCTTGAATTTGAACTGGAGCCGCTCGGTGATGGTTTTTTCGGTGTCTTTGATGGCTTTATCCAAATCCTTGGGGAAGGACTCGACGCGCGCCCGCAAATCGGCCAACTCGGTTTCTCTGGTGGTCAGCGCCGCTTCGCGTTCCGACCAATTCCTTTCAAGAGCTTGCCTCTTTTCCTCCAGCTCTTTTTCCAGAGCCGCTTTCTTGGCCGCGTAAGTATCTTGATCTTTTTTTCTCTGCAACTGCAAATCGTAAGCGTACTCCTCTTCCTCGCGCTGGCGCGCTTTCTTGGTCGCCTCGTCGCGTTCCTTCTTGGTGCGCTCGTAGTCTTCCTGCTCTTTCTTCCAGGCGAGCTTTTTTTGCGCCATCTCCGCGTCGAAGTCGTCTCTATCCTGCACCACCTCGGCCTCGAATGCTTGTTTCTTCTCTTTCTGAACCTGTAGCAACACCGCCAGGCTGTCGGCCTCGGCGCGAATCTCATGGATTTCCTCGAGATTCTTGCGTTCGATCTCGATAGCCTGGCGGATGTCTTTCAGTTTTTTGAATTCACCGATCAATTGTTCTTCTACTTCATCGAGCGATTGGGTGAGCGTCAGTTTCTGCTCGGCAAGGCCTTTGACGATTTTTTCCACCGAAGTCCGCGCGGCGCTTTCGACGACCTGCACTTTCTCGGCTTTCTCTTTATCGGCCTGACGATCCACCGGTTTTTGTTCTTTCACACGCTTCAATAATGCGTTGTAAGCATCCAGGATTTCGTTCTTGGTGTTCTTGGTAGAGAGTTCGGATTCCACGTTCGCCTCCTCGTCAACTCGTTCGATTTGCCGCTAGCGGTTATTATAGGTCGCCTGGCAACCGCCACTCAGGCAGAGAGGAAATCATAGCCATGGCTGCTCCGCAACCGCGACCCATCGCCCAACTCATCCCCGGCATGCCCGCCACCGATGGCGCCGGCGTCAAGCTCAAGCGCATCATCGGTTCACCGGCGCTCGACCAACTCGACCCGTTCCTGCTGTTCGACGAATTTCGCAGCGATAACCCGGATGATTACATCGAAGGATTTCCCGATCATCCGCACCGCGGCTTCGAGACCGTGACTTATCTGCTGCACGGGCGGCTGCGCCATCGCGACTCCAAGGGCAACGAAGGGCTGCTGCGACCCGGTTCGGTGCAATGGATGACCGCCGGGCGCGGCATCATCCACAGCGAAATGCCGGAAACCGAGCAGGGGCTTTTGTGGGGCTATCAGCTTTGGGTGAACCTACCGGCGCGGCTGAAGATGACCGAACCCAACTACCAGGACATCCCCGCCGAAGCCATCCCCGAAGTCACCGAGAACGGCTGCAAGGTGCGCGTCATCGCCGGCGAGCACGGCGGCGTCAAGGGCGCCGCCAAGACCTTCATCAACGTGCTTTACCTCGACCTTCAGCTTGCCAAGCAAAGCCTATTCGAGCGCCCCCTACCCGCTTCCATGAACGCTTTCGCTTATGCCTATGGCGGCGCGGCACGGGTGCATGCCGAGGGCGGCGCGAAGGCACTCCCCGCCGGCCAGGTGGCGGTGTTCGGCGCGGGTGATGCGGTACGGATTGAGGGCGGAGAAAACGGCGCCAAGCTGCTACTGATCGCGGCGGAACGCCTCAACGAGCCGGTCGCCCGCTATGGTCCGTTCGTGATGAACACCGCCGAGCAGATCCACCAGGCGTTTCGCGATTATCAGAGCGGGCGCTTGGCGGGTTGAGCCGCACGCCAGGCGAGGGAGCTTCCCCATATCTCGCGTTGACATCCTGGATATGGCCGAGGTCATAGGCGCGGTCGCGGATGTCGAGGGTGCGTTCGTAAACCCAAGCATCGTCCACGCTGAGCGCTTTGACGAAGCAATAATGGATCACGAGCGCGACGCTCCAGCCGATCACGCTCCAGAATAGCCAACCGGAACCGTTCATCAGCCAGTCGAGCAGGAACAACGAGCCCAGGCCACAGACGAACACCGCGCGATGCCGACGCCAGCCGCGCCACAGCGTCGGCGGAGAGAGATCAAGGCGGATCATGGCGATCCACCAAGTGCTCGTAATGGTAGGCGATCCTCACGATTCTCACCGAATACCACGCCCACAACAGCACGAACACGCCGATCACGACCTTGTCGGCAGACTGAAGATTGGGCGGAAACCCCTGAAATGACAGATATAGCAACACACCCAGCGGCGCCAGGGCGCTGTAGACGGCGGTAGAGATATCCTTGGTGAAGCCGAACATCGCCGCGCTCGCCACCACCGAGAACGCGTAAAACCCCGCGCCATAGGACGGTCCATAAGGGCCTCTCGGTGACAGCATCACCACGGCGATGGCGAAAAACAGCGTGCCTAAACACAGCGCGTAAAAAAGTATCTCGTAGCCCGCCTGGGTCTTGCTGAGCTTGTCGGTCTTGGTGAAGTAAGGCGTCTTGGTATCGTCCCAGACGTACTTCTTGATGAATCGGTACCAGCTCGATTCCACGGAATGAATACTCAAAGGCATCACCAGGGGCTTCCACCCCCGGCTATGCCATACGGATCAGCGCTACTGCAAGGGCGGCGGAGCGAGAGTGTCGGTCGCTTCCTCGAGTTTGATGCGTTCCTTGCCTTCGATCTTGGAGCCCGCTTCTTCCGGCCATTCCAGCGTCATCAGCGGAAAGCGGATGTCTTTCGGTCCCCATAGCAAGATCACGGTTTGCAGCCATACGGCAACGCCGGCAAACACGGCGACCACGAGGCCGAACACCAGCACGCTTTTGATGATCCAATAATTGCTCAAGCCCACCGTCGAGGGCGATCCTTCATGGAGTTGATAGGATTCGTACACATTGTAGCTAGCGAAATAAATGACGATCAGGCAGAACGGAATCATGAACAGCGTGCAACCCAGGAATTCCAGCCAGGCTTTTTTACGAAATGCGAGGTGGTCGCGCACCAGGTCGATGCGCACATGGACATTCTGGATATAACCATAACCCAGCACCAACGCGAACAGCGCGGTGTGGAAGTGCCACTCCAGTTCCTGCAACAGCGTGGAATTGAATATCCAGCCGTAGTTCTGCACCAACCAGTATTGGAGTTTACCGTTGAAGCGTCCGCAAATATCCCAGATCGTGATCAACACCAGCGGGATGATCAGCAGTGATCCCCATTTACCGACGAAATCCACGAACCGGCGCAGTTTGTCGCTGAGCCTGAGCATCCAGGCGACGGTGTCGGCGCTGAGCGCCGACTCATCGCTGCGGGCAGCGCCAGCAGCAGAATTATCTAAAGCCATCGTCGTTCTCCGGTCAGCCGTAGGAATAGTGCATGAGCCACAGCGCGAGCTGCGGGAACAACAGCACCATCACCAACCCGAGAATCTGTAACAGCACGAACGGGATGATGCCGAGGTAAATGCTCTGAATCTTGACTTCCTTGGGCGCGATGCCCTTCAGGTAAAACAGCGCGAAGCCGAACGGCGGGGTGAGGAAAGAGGTTTGCAGATTGACCGCCATCAGAATCGCGAACCAATACACCACATCCTGCTTGGGCAAATGATCGCCGAAATCGAGGCCGGCGATCATCGGCGCGAATACCGGAATGACGATCAGGGTGATCTCGATCCAGTCCAGGAAGAAGCCGAGGAAGAATACGATGACCATGATCAGGATCAGCAGGCCCCAGGAACCGAGACCAGCGTGGGCGATGAGGTTCTCTACGATGGTATCGCCACCGAGTTGCCGATAAACCACGGCGAAACAAGTTGCGGCGACGATGATGAAAAACACCATAGCCACGGTCCTGCCGGTGGCGCGCGACACATCGACCAATTCCTTCCAGGATAAGCGTCCTTGAGCCGCGGCGATCAAGGATGCGCCGAATGCGCCGACCGCGCCCATTTCACTCGGCGTGGCTGCGCCGAACAGGATCGAGGCTTTGACCAGGCCGATCAGAAACACCGGCGGTACAAATCCCTTGAGCAGCAAGGGGCCAAGTGTAACAATCAAAAACGATAGGCCGGCCAATGCAGCGAGCACCTGGCCCAACAGTTCGGGGATGACTCCATGCCGCCCCAAGAGAAAGAATCCTATCGCCGCCACCGCCGTCAACGCTGATTTTACGTTGAATCCTTTCCAAAGCTGCTCCTTGGGCACCGCCAGTTGCTCCTTCGCCAATGGCGGCGCCACCCTGGGAAACAGCCCCGCCACCACGATGATGAAGATCAGATACAGCGCGGACAGCGTCAACCCCGGCATGAGCGCCGCCATGAACATATTGCCGACCGATACCGACAGGAGATCGGACATCACGATCAGCATGATGCTGGGTGGGATCAGGATGCCGAGTGTGCCGGCGGCGGCCAATACCCCGCACGCCAGCCAAGGGGCATAGCCTTGGCGCAACATGGTGGGCAGCGCGAGCGCGGTCATCATCGTGACCGAGGCACCGATGATGCCGGTCATCGCGGCCAGAATCGTGCCCATGATGTTCACCGCCACCGCCAGCGCGCCCGGTACACGCTTCAACAGCACTTGCACGCAGTAGAGCAAATCCTGGGCGATGCGGCTGCGCTCCATCATCACCCCCATGAAGATGAAGGTGGGGATAGACACCAGCACCAGATTGGTCGCCGCCTGCCCCCAAATGCGCGGCACGAAATTGAAAAATTTGGCGAGCGTGAACGTGCCGAGCAAATAACCGATCATGCCGAACAGGAACGCCACCCCACCCAGGATGAAAGCGACGGGATAACCCGAAAACAGCAGCGCCGCCAGGGTGAAGAACATGATGATGGGAAGGTAGTCCTGGGCGAGATACAGCAATTTTTCCTGCTGTTCGGGCACCAGGTTGGCGATAGTGAGCGTAACCGCTGCCGCGACGATGATGACGATCGCCAAAGGCAGTGCTCCGCCGTTCAAGCGCCTGCCAAGTCTCAGTAACATTTCCATAGTATTGACCAGCCTGCTGTGAAAAACCCCCGCGCGCTCCCCCTAGCAACGGAAGGGACGCGGGGAGATTGACGCGACGCCTATTTCAGATAGGTCGGCTTGATCGCTTGCGCGGTGCCCCAGATGCGATATTGATCGCGGAATTTCGTGTAACTCTCGGCGACTTTCTTGAACAGCGGGTCTTTTTCCGATTCTTCCTTCAGCACCTCGTTCCACTTTTCCTCGAACACCTTGAGTTCGTCGTCGGTCCAACGCCGGATTTGCACGCCATATTTCGTCGCCATCTCCGCCACTACCGGTGGATTCTTGGCTTCGGTGTCGGCATAGGTGCGGATCAGGACGTCCCCGGCGGCGGCTTCGATCATCGCTTTATATTCATCGGGCAACGCATCGTAAGCGGCCTTGTTCATCAACAGTTCATTACACGAGACCTGCTGATGCCAACCGGGGAAGTAATCGTTCTTGGCGATCTGATGCAAACCGAGTTGAATGTCCATGGTCGGCATGGAGAATTCCGTGGCGTCGATGACGCCGCGCTCAAGCGCCGGGTAAATGTCGCCGGGCGCCAGTAATTGGGTGGAAACGCCGAGCTTTTGCATGACCTTGGCGCCGAGGCCAAAGAAGCGCATCTTCAAGCCCTTGAGGTCATCCAGCGATTTGACTTCGTTGCGGAACCAGCCCGAAGTCTCTGGCCCTATGCAAAATGCGTCGAACGCGATCAACCCATGCTGCGCGTAGATCTCGCTGCGCAATTCGTTGCCACCGCCGAACCATTTCCAGGCCAGGAATTCGCCGATCTGCGGCCCGAACGGCACGGTAGTGAAAAACGGCAGGGCGGGAATCTTGCCGGCGCTGAACCCCGGCGTCGTCCAGCACGCCTCGACCGAACCCTTGGACGCCGCGTCGAAACACTCCAACGCGGGTACGATAGCACCGGGTTCGAAGAACTTGATCTCGAACTTGCCGCCGGACATGCGCTTGATCAAATCAATGAATTGCATTGCCGGCGGACCAAGATGCGGCTGCTGGCTGCCAAACGCGCTCTGCATACTCCATTTGACGCGCGGCTGGGCCTGGGATGGATTGGTAAGGCCCAACGCGAAACCGCAAACTAAACTTGTGGCAACCGCCAACTTCAACAAACGGGGCAATTTCATACCCTCTTCTCCTCGCATGATGTTGATGATTTTTTACTAAATGCCGCGTATTCTCATAACGATAAAGGGGCTACGCGCTTATCCGCTAGCGCCTAGCATTGTAATCCAATCGACCAAAATTGATACCGTTTCCGCGCTTCACTTCAAATAAGTGGGTCTGATCGCCTGCGCGTCGCCCCAGATCCGATATTGCTCGCGGAACTTCAAGTAACTATCCGCGACTTTCTTGAACAAAGGGTCTTTCGCGGATTCCTCTTGCAGGACCTCCCGCCACTTTTCCTCGTAGAGCTTCAGGAAATCATCCGACCAACGCCGTACATTCACCCCATACTTGGCGGTCAACTCCGTCAGCGCGGGCGGGTTGAGGGCCTCGGTCTCGGCGTAGGTATAAATGAGTTCCTGGCCGGTCGCGGCCTCCAGCATCGCCTTGTATTCATCGGGCAGCGCGTCGTAAGCGGCCTTGTTCATCAACAATTCACCGCATGAAATCTGCTGATGCCAGCCGGGAAAGTAATCGAACTTGGCAATCTGCTGGAACCCCATCTTGATGTCCATGGTCGGCATGGAAAACTCGGTCGCATCGATCACACCGCGCTCCAAGGCGGGAAAAATATCTCCGGGGGCAAGCAACTGTGTGGAAACACCGAGTTTTTGCATGACCTTGGCGCCGAGGCCGAAGAAGCGCATCTTCAACCCCTTGAGGTCATCCGGCGTATTGATCTCTTTCCGGAACCAGCCCGACGTTTCGGGACCAGTACAGATCGAATCGAAAGCGATCACCCCCTGCTGGCCATACACCTCGGCGCGCAGTTCATTACCCCCGCCGAACCATTTCCAGGCCAGGAATTCACCGAGCTGTGGCCCAAACGGCACTGTGCCGAAGAATGCCGCGGCGGGAAACTTGCCGCTGTGAAACCCGGAAGTCGTCCAACAGGCTTCGACCGATCCTTTGGCCGCGGCATCAAAACACTCCAGCGCGGGCACGATGGCGCCCGGCTCGAAAATCTTGATCTCGAACCTACCCGCGGACAAACGGCCAATCGTTTTGACGAAGCGCAGCGCCGAAACGCCGAGGTGCGGGGTCTGGGTACCGAACGCGCTTTGCAGGCTCCACTTGACGCGCGGCTGCTGCGCAACTGCAGGGTACGGCGCCGCGAACACAAAGCCGAGCGCGGCGGCGATGGCGAACATCGGCTTGCAAAGGCGATTAAGCTTCATACAATCCTCTCTTCAATGTCTATCTCGCAAAGGCCGATACATTTTATGTCAAGCGCGCTGTTTTCCCCCATCACTTTACGCAGCCTCACGCTTCCCAACCGCATCGCGGTGTCGGCGATGTGCCAATACAACGCCGAGCACGGTTCGGCCAATGATTGGCACCTCATGAATCTCGGGCAATACTGCATGGGCGCGGCGGGGCTGGTGATGACCGAAGCTACCCATGTGTCGGCGGTCGGCAGAATCACCCCGGGCTGTCTCGGATTGTATACCGATGACAATGAACAAGCGCTACAGCGAATC
The DNA here is from genome assembly GCA_046347515.1 of Gammaproteobacteria bacterium. Taxonomy (GTDB): domain Bacteria; phylum Pseudomonadota; class Gammaproteobacteria; order Competibacterales; family Competibacteraceae; genus JAXMFZ01. Next base: position 64,415 of record JAXMFZ010000009.1, read on the forward strand.
GTCGATTTCTGCCGCCGCTACGGGGTGAGTGCGTTGGGTATCCAAATCGCCCACGCGGGGCGCAAAGGCTCGACCCACATTCCCCTGGAAGGCGGCCAGCCGCTGGCGTCCAACGAAGGTGCCTGGACCACGGTTGCACCGTCGGCGCTGCCGTTCGGCCCCGGCTGGCATGTGCCGGAAAGCCTGGATCGCGCGGGCCTTGCGGCCGTCAAAGCCGAGTTCGTCGCCGCCACCCAACGCGCCGCTCGGATCGGCTTCGATCTCGCCGAGTTGCACGCCGGCCACGGCTATCTTCTGCATCAATTCATGTCGCCGATCAGCAACCAACGCAACGATGAGTACGGCGGCAGCAGCGAAAACCGCACCCGTTTCCCCCTGGAAGTGTTCGAGGCGGTGCGTGCCGTATGGCCCGCCGACAAACCCCTCGGTATTCGCCTGTCGGCGACCGATTGGGTCGATGGCGGCTGGACCATCGAGGAAACTGTGGCCTTGGCCAAAGCCCTGAAGGCGTTGGGCTGCGATTTCATCGACGTGTCCAGCGGCGGAGTGGACCCGCGCCAGAAAATTCCGCTCGGCCCCGGCTATCAGGTGCCGTTCGCCGCGCGGGTGCGTGCGGAAGCCGCCATTCCGACCTGGGCGGTGGGCATGATCAGCGAGCCACGCCAAGCCGAAGCCATCGTCGCCAGTGGCCAGGCCGATATCGTCGCCATCGCCCGCGCCATGATGTACAACCCGCGTTGGGCCTGGCACGCAGCCACCGAACTTGGCGTGGCGACGGCTTATTCGCGTATGTATGCCCGCTGCGCTCCGCAGAACTGGCCGCTCAACAAACCGAGAGCACATCATGATTCCTAGCTTGTTTGTCTCGCACGGCTCGCCGATGATGGCGGTCGAATCCAGCGCTACCCATCGTTTCTTGCAAACATTGAGCGCGCAATTCGAACGCCCCAAAGCCATCGTCTGCGCTTCGGCGCACTGGGAAACCACCGAGCCTGCCGTCACCGCCGCCGCTCATCCACAGACCATCCATGATTTCTATGGCTTCCCAGAGCAGCTTTACAGCCTACGCTACCCCGCGCCTGGCGCGCCGACCCTGGCACAACGCGCCGCACAGTTGCTACACGAGGCAGGATTTACCCCGACACTCGATCCGGAGCGCGGCCTGGACCACGGTGCTTGGGTGCCGCTCAAACTCATGTATCCTGACGCCGCCATCCCAGTGATCCAACTCTCGGTGCAGACTCATCGCGATCCGGCTCATCACCTGGCGCTCGGGCAGGCGCTCAGGCCATTGCGCGCCGAGGGTATATTGATCATGGGCAGCGGCAGCACAACCCACAATCTGCGCGAACTGCGCTGGCAGGAACGGGATGCGGCGCCAGTCGATTATGCTCTGGCGTTTACCCAGTGGCTCAAGAACGCAATCGTCCACAACCAGCGCGCGACGCTGTTGGCATTTCAAAATCAGGCACCGCTGGCACGCCGCAACCATCCGACGCCCGAGCATTTCCTGCCCTTGTTCGTCGCGCTCGGCGCCGCCGCCACCGATGACACGCCGGGCCAGGTGCTGCACGATGTGTTCAACTACGGAGCGCTGTCGATGACGGCGTTTGCCTGGGATTAGCTTCCATCATCGGTTTATAAATATCGAAACGGGTCGCGCTGGTCGTAACCCGCGCGTGTGGCTCATGCCCACCCAACGATGGCGCACTCCGTGGGCGCTTGACGACGATGCGTTTGCGCGCACGCCTGAGAGCGCAGGCCCGGCAACCGAGCCGCGTCGTCGTCCGGCCCCACTAATTCCCGCAGAACGCGCGATTCTTTCTTCACCAGCGCCGCTTTGGAGCGTTCGGGATACATGGGATCGAGATAGATGACCTCGGGGAAATCGCCCTCGGCAAGGCATGCAATAGTCCAGGCCATCGCCGGCCTGGAAACGCAGGCGGTCGTCGATCCAACTGCCGAGCTCAGGGTCGGCGCGGGCGCGCACCAAGCCATCCGCCAGCAACGCCGCGACCACCGGCGAGCGCTCCAGCATCAACACCCGGCAACCGAGGCTGGCGAGGATGAAAGCATCACGGCCCAGACAGCGGCGGTGACGTCGACGACGCTCGGCGCGGAGGCGGCGGTTCGCACCCCGACCGCCTTGGCGATGGCTTGTTGGCGGCCACCGCCGTGACGGCGGCGATAAGCGAGCGCCGGGGCGGCGAAATCGATATACACCGGCCCTACCGTGAACACATCGCGGTGGCGGATTTCCAAACGCGCGGGCGTCAACGTCAAGCAATAGCGATAATGCGCGCAGACGGCCGCGAGCGGTAAATCCAACTGGCGGGCGAGGCGCACGGCTCGGGCGGCGAGCGTGGGGTCGCTGGCGTGGACGGCAAGATGGAGAGGATTGGATCCAGTGGGCATGGCATTACCATAACCAGGCCAGGGCAGTGCGCGCAAGCATGCGGCGCACAAAACAAAAAACGCCCGCTAAGCGGGCGTTTCCGGCTACCGCCGCAAAGCCAGCTTAGGCGGCTTTCTTGGCGACCGGCTTGGTATTCTTGGCGAATTCCTTGGCGCTGTCTTCGGCCAGCTTGGTGAAATCTTCCTTGATGTCGTTGCTGATTTCGGTCAAAGCCTTGGCGTCTTCAACGAAGCGCTGGCGCACCGAAGTGGCGGTTTCCATCTGCTTGTTGAAGAACGAATACAGCTTCTGCGGGCTGTCGATTTCGGCGGCGGCGCGCAGTTGAGCCAACGACAGATCGACGTAGTATTGCAGCGCCGACAGCTGGTAGTTCACCACGCGCTCGAAATTGGCGACTGCGAGTTTGTTGGCCTTCAGCAATGGAGCCACGAACACTTCGGTTTGAACCAAGGTTTTATCAAAAAGTACTTCGCTCATGGGGTCTACCTCAAAATAGATCGATTCGGTATGTTGCGATGCACAATATACACTCGATTTTGACGCGATGCAACATTTATTTTGCGCTGCAACATCTCATGCCGAATCAATGGCAAACGCGACGAGATGCTTGGCCGCGATGCGCACGCCGACGTAGTCGTCCAGGCGATGGTCGAGATGGCTTGGGAACAGCGACAACAGTTCGGCGCCATTGTCGAGGCGCAGCGTGTATAAAATCTCAGCGCCTTTAAAAGCTTTTTTGATGACGCGGGCGCGCAGCTCACCCTGCTCGTCCGGCACGACATCATCGGGGCGCAGCAGCACTTCTACCCGTGTTCCCGGCGGCCACAGAAACGCCCGGTCGCCACAAATGACGCCAGCGCTGGTCTCCAGCGTATCGGGGCTCAATAAGGTAGCCGGGAGAAAACAGCCCTGGCCGATGAAGTCGGCGACGAAGCGATCGCTGGGCTCATGGTAGAGGTTGTAGGGCGTATCCCATTGCAGCAAATGGCCGTCGCGCATGACGCCGATTTTCTCCCCATCGCAAACGCCTCATGTTGATCGTGGGTCACCATCACCGCGGCCACGCCGTGTTCTTTCAGGATATCGCGCACTTCATAGGACAAACGCTCGCGCAGTTCGACGTCGAGGCTGGAAAACGGCTCGTCCAGCAACATCAAATCAGGGCGCGGCGCGAGCGCCCTGGCGAGCGCAACACGCTGCTGCTGGCCGCCCGATAGTTCGTGCGGATAGCGCTTGCCGACATCCGCCAATCCCACCCATTCCAGGGTCTGCTGGCCGATGCGCCGGCGCTCCTTGGCAGGGCGGCCATGGACGCCGAACAGCACATTGTCCAGCACGCTGAGATGGGGAAACAACGCATAATCCTGGAATACCATGCCTACCCGCCGCTTCTCCGGCGGCAGACTGAATCCAGGTACCGACACGGTCGCGCCGCGCAGCGCGATCGCCGTGGCTCACCGGCATGAATCCCGCGATCGCGCGCAGCACCGTCGTCTTACCGCAACCGCTCGGCCCCAGCAGGCAAGCGATAGCGCCGGGGCGCAGGCGAAACGAGATATGATGGATGACCGTCTGCGTGCCGTACCGGCACTCGACGTCGGTGAGATCCAATAGGAAATCCATCGCGGCGGCTCCTCAAGCGCTGGGCAGCGAGATGCCCGTGATTTTTTTGTAGAGCGTCACCGCATAAGAGTCAGTCATCCCGGAAATGAAATCGGTAACCCCCAGCAAGCGCTGGTAGCCATCCGCCGCCGGCGCGGCGTCAGGGCCCAGAAACTGTTCGGGGATGAGGTGCACCAGCATGCGGTGCTTGGGGGATGCCCGCGTCCCTCGTTCGGCGCAGTCACTAACCGCGCCGGCGAATGCTTCCAAAAGGCCAGCCAATACCTCGAAACCAGCCGCGCCAACCTCGACCACCGGCGCCGCGACATAGACGTTTTGCTCGGCGTACGCTTTCAGCGCCTGCAAGTCGGCAGCGGCGGGAATACGATCGAGCAGCTCATCACCGAAGCCGCCGAGTACCATCATTTCTTCCTCGTGTTCGAGGAAAGCGTCGGCCACTTGATCGATGACCCTGCCGATGGCTTTGGCGCGCAAAAATTCGATTTTCTCCTTGGGCCGCGCGATGGCCGCGCAGCGGCGCGCGACTTCGCCATCGCCGGCGAGCGGCGCGAGCAAAGCGCTCGCTTCCTCGAAACTCAGCAACCTGAGGCGAAACGCATCTTCGATATCGACAATGCGATAGCCGATATCATCGGCCGCTTCAACCAAGTACGCGAGCGGATGGCGATGCCAAGCGCTTTCTCCCGCCGGGCGCAGGCCCAGGCACTCGGCCATGGCTGTGAATAATTCCCGCTCGGCCTGAAAAAATCCGAACTTGCGAAACGCTACGCCCGCCGGCGCGGGAGCGGGCAACACCGCGGCGCGCGGATATTTGCTGAAAGCCCCCAGCGCCGCGCAGGTGAGTTGCAAACCGCCCGGATTATCGGGATTTTGCAGCTTCGTCACCACCCGGAAACCTTGGGCGTTGCCCTCGAAATCGAGGAAATCATTACGTACCTCGGCATCCAGATCGGCAATAATCTTCTTCCCGGTGGCCGAACTCCGGAACCACAAACGGATGGCGTCCTCACCGGCATGGCCGAACGGCGGATTACCGATGTCGTGGACCAGACAAGCAGCGGCCACGATAGCACCGATGTCGTGCGGATAAATGCCTTGCAAGCGGTGACGGCGGATGATGCCATCGCCCACTTTGGCGCCTAGCGTGCGCCCGATGCAGGAGACTTCCGGCGCCATGGGTCAGGCGGGTACGCACGTAGTCGTTTTGGGTGAGGGGAACACCTGGGTCTTGTCCTGCAAACGCCGGAACGCGGAGCAATACACAATGCGGTCGAAGTCACGCTGAAAATCGCGCGCCGCACGTGCCGCTGATACCCGCTTTGCCGGGCGCGGGATAGCAAACCATTCCAATCCATACCTTAAACCCCGCCGCTGTTGGGGAATCCGCCTGAGTGAGATTAAAAATGCCGACGCGGACGCGCTACGATGCGCCCCGTATGACATTATACAAACGCCACCAACGCCACCAGCGGGCGCGGGTTTGTCCGCCTTGCCACGAGGAGTACGAGATGGAGAAAATCTGCCCGCTGAATATCCCGCCGGCGTACCGGCCGAGATCGATACGCGGGAATACACCTCGCTCAGGGATATACTCGAGCAGAGCTTCGCGCGTTATCGGGATCGGCCCGCGTACACCAATCTGGGCGCCACCTTGAGCTACGCCGGCCTGGATCGCCAGAGCCGCGCGTTCGGCGCTTTCCTGCAGCGCGAACTGCGCCTTGGCAAAGGCGCACGCATCGCCATCATGATGCCCAATTTGCTGCACATCCCATCGCGGTATTCGGTGCTGCGCGCCGGCCTCATCGTGGTCAACGTCAACCCTCTCTATACACCGCGCGAACTCGAACACCAACTGCGCGACGCTGGCGTCGAGGCCATCGTCATCCTGGAAAATTTCGCCCACACGCTGGCGGGCGGTGCTGGCCGACAGCCCAGTGAAACACATACTCACCACCCAGATCGGCGACCTGCTGCCCGCGCCGAAATCCTGCTGACCAATTTCGTCGTCAAGCACGTCAAGAAAATGGTGCCGGCTTGGCATATCCCCGCGGCGCGGAGCTTCAAGCGCGCTCGCGCATGGCGCAGGGCTCGAACTCGAGGCGGTCGCGTCGACCACGACGACATCGCCTTCCTGCAATATACCGGCGGTACGACCGGGGTGGCGAAAGGCGCGATGCTGACGCACGGCAACATGGTCGCCAATCTCCAGCAGGTGTCGGCGTGGCTGGCGCCAGGCGCGGAGATGGGCCAGGAGTTGGTCATCACCGCGCTGCCGCTTTACCACATCTTCTCATTGACGGCCAATTGCCTGGTATTCACCAAATTCGGCGGCCACAACGTACTCATCACCAATCCGCGCGACCTGCCTGGATTCGTCAAGGAAATGCGCAAGCATCGCTTCACCGCCATCACCGGCGTCAATACGCTGTTCAATGCGCTGCTCAATACTCCTGGTTTCGCCGAATTGGATTTTTCTTCTCTTAAATTCGCCATCGGCGGCGGCATGGCGGTGCAGCGCGCGGTCGCCGAGCGTTGGCAAAGCGTCACCAAGCGCGCACTCATCGAGGGTTACGGCCTCACCGAAACCGCGCCGGTTGCCTGCGCCAACCCTTTCGATCTAAAGCACTACTCCGGCAGCATCGGCTTGCCACTGCCCTCCACCGAGGTGGCGCTGCGTGACGATCAGGGGCGTGAGGTCGCGCAGGGCGAAATCGGCGAAATCTGCATCAAAGGCCCGCAAGTCATGAAAGGTTATTGGCAGCGTCCCGAGGAAACCGGCAAGGTGTTGAGCCGCGACGGATGGCTCGCCACCGGTGACATGGGGGTGATCGACGAACGCGGTTATGTGCGCATCGTGGATCGCAAAAAAGACATGATTCTAGTCTCCGGCTTCAATGTCTACCCCAACGAGATCGAGGACGTGGTCGCGCTTCACCCCAAGGTATTGGAAGCGGTGGCGATCGGCGTGCCCGACGACAAATCCGGCGAAGCGGTGAAGCTATTCGTGGTCAAAAAAGACCCCAACTTGAGCGCCGACGAACTGATCCAGCACTGCCGCCAGCACCTGACCGGCTACAAGGTGCCGCGCCAGATCGAGTTTCGCGCCGATCTACCGAAATCCAATGTCGGCAAGATCTTACGGCGGGCGTTGCGGGAGGCGGGCTGACGGCCGCCGCCGAGGGCGGCTACCGATATTTTGGTTGCCAGCGGTTTTCCACAGCCACAAGCTGAAGTAAAGTATGTCCAAGCTAGGAGTCGAAGTATTATTGACGGTGTATCAGCAGGTCATATCGCGAACCCCAAAACTGATTTTGTCCGTTCTTGTCATTCGATTGCCGTGTTTAACTCATCAGCCACTCGCTCACTCGTCTTTGAGTGTCGATCATCGTTAGAGGGAAATGCTTGTGAAAAAATTTCTTCGTTTGGAAAAACCCTGCCCTAGCTTGGCCTTCGCAGTCGCGCTGAGCCTGGGCTCCGGCGCCGCGCTCGCCGCCCAGCCTTGCCCCTGGCAAAGCGGGCCGGAGAGCGCATCGTGTACGCAATGGGAAGCGCTCGCGCAGCGCATGGAAAGCGCCGAGGCGCGCGCCTCCGCTGCAGAAACCGCGATGCAGTCGATGCAAGTTGCGCTCAAATCGATGCAGATCGCGCTCAATACCGACGCCGCCAACGCCGCGCCTGCCGGCGCGGCCGCCACCCCCGAGCAGCGCGCCAAGGCGGTCGTCGACCGCTTTCTCGACTGGCTTAATCTGCCGCTGCCGGAAAACATTCTCAGCATCAAGATCGACCGCAACTACCAGTTGAAGCAGAAAGGCGACGCCTATGTCGCGACCTTTCCCGAATTGGCGATTGTCATCGACAAAGCCCGCATCGACCTGGGTCCGCTCACGTTTTCCATCCAACCGCAAGCGAGCGGCGTCTCCCATGTCGCCATGCGCCTCGGTGACACGCTTACGCTGGCCGTCCGCGATAGTGAATTCAAAGGATTGCAAGTCGCCATCGGTAACCAAAGCATGACCGGCGTATGGAACGAAACCTTCGGTAATTTTCAGAAAAGCCAGACCCAACTCGACAATCTCAAGATCACCGTCACCGACCAGCCCATCAGCGCCGAACTGGCCAGCTTCAAGGGCGATACCCAACTCGAAGTCGGCGCCGACGACACCTGGAAGCAGCAGCAAGCATTGGCGCTTTCCGGGCTCAAGGTGAACACAGCCACGACCCCGTTCACGGTGGGTGCGATCAGCGGCGAAGTCCACACCGATGGGCGCAATTACAGCAAAATGGTGAACTTCGGCAAAGATCTCGCCAAAATGATCGCCGCAAATGCCGACAAGAAAGAACCGCCACCCGAACTCTTCAAGATGTTCGGCGAACTCTATGGCGCATTTGCGCGTTACTCGTCCAATATCAACGCCACGGATGTGGTGATCGGCGCTGGCGATAAGCCGCTGGCGCGGATCGCTAAATTGAACATCGCCAACGGCTTCGATGAAGGCGACGGCAGCGGTTCACAGGCCAATTACATCGTGGGTCTGGACGGCATCCAGACCGGCGCGCCCATACTGCCCCCCAACCTGACCCCGAACGCGGCTCGTTTCGAGATCGGCGTCACCAACCTGCCCCCCGAACTGATGTCGAAGATCATCACCATCGGCATGGAAGGCGAAAAAATCCAGGACCCGGCTGAGAAAGACGCTTACTTCAACCAGCAATTTCTTGCCCTGCTACAGGGCAGCAAAGCAGGGCTTTACATCAAAGACAGCTTCGTCGGCGCACCCGCCGCGCGGGTGGATCTGAACCTGAACGCCAAGGTCAATCCCGAGTCCGCGATGGGCGGAACCGGCGATCTCAAACTGCGCCTGGAAGGTTTGCAAACCGTGGTGGACACTCTCGGGCTCAACCAGAACGAAGGCGTGGCGCCGGTAGTGGCGATGATCACTGCATTCTCTGCGCGCACCGATGAAAACGGCAAGACCGTCGATTCCTTCGATCTGCAGTTCACGGCAGACGGCAAACTGATGCTCAACGGCAAGGACGTCACCGCCATGTTCATGCCCAAGCAAGGCCAAGGCGCGCAAGCGGAACCGCCCCAGGAAGAACCCAACGCTGCCGAAGAGGGCCAGGACGAGCCAGCGCCGGCAGAAGAATCCGAGCAACAGGATCAATCCGGTCAGGTGCCGAGAAAACAGTAAGCCACTACCGAGAGGGCAATTGCCGCCCTCTCGCCGTCGGCGCCTTCGCTCGCTTGCGCTGGCGCCGTTGTTCAGGGCTGTAATTGTTTGCGGATTTCCTCGAGTTGGCTCTTCAAACTCTCGAACGCCTGGCTGAATTCGGCGATGCGCGCTTGGGCTTGCTGAGCCTGGGTGCTGCTGTCCACGGCCGGCAAGCTGAGAACAGCTAGCGGGTCTGTACGCAGGCGTTTGAGTTCGGCGTTCGCTTCACCAAGCTGATGGTCGAGGGCGGCGACTCGTTGCCGTGCGACCTCCAATTCCTGTTGATTTCTGCTCAGCGCCTCACGTTGACGCTCGGCCTCGGCGAGTTGCGCTTGGGCCTGGGTTTGCATTTGCGCGGTACTTGCCTGGCTCTCCGCCAGTTGTTGCTGTACCGCCTGCCATTGTTTGAGCGCGGTATCGCGGGCATGGGTCAATTCCTCGATCTGTCCCGAGAACTGCGCGCGCACGCGTTCGGCTTCGCCTTCCAACTGGCTGGACAATTGTTTGCTTGTCTGCTGCGCCTCGGCCAAGCGCGCATCCAAAGCCTGGTTGGCGGCCAGCAGTTCCACCTCGCGCGTGGTGGTATGGGCCATGCGATCCTGTAGGGACTGCCATTGGCCGATGGCGACATCGCGCGCTGCGGCGAGGCTCTTGGTTTCGGCCGCCAACCGCGCTGTTGCCTGGGCAAGCTGTTGGGCCAGTGCGCCGGTTTCCTGGTCATAAGCGGCCTGGATATGCGCCAGCCGCGCTCCCATTACCTGCTTGGCATCGCCAAGCGATGCCAGCTTGCGCTCGGTTTCCGCCAGCTTGTCCTGCAAATCCTGCCACTGCTTGATAGCCATATCTCGCGCCGCACTTAGAGTCTTGCTCTCGGCTTTAAACTGGCGCTGGAACGCTGCGATCGAGTCGTCGCGCTGGCGTATGTCTTGCTCGGCGATCGCCAGACGCGCACCCACCGCGCCACGCGCGCCCTCGGCTTCCGCCAACCGTTGCGTACCCAGCGCCAGCCGGGCTTCCAACGCCTTCAACTGGCTGAGCGTCGCATCGCGCGCCGCCACCGCGGCGCGCAACTGCGACTCCAAGCGATAGCTATCCTCTTGCACGGTCGCGAGGCGCGCGCCCACCAGCGAATGCCGGCTTTGCTGGTCGGCGAGTTCGGTTTGCAACCGGGCTTTGTCGCCCCCCACCTGGTCCTTGGCGCCGTTTGCCTGGTTGAGTTGCTCAACCAGTGCCGCGATCTGGGCTTGCTGCTTGCCTTGCTCGGTAGCTAGCGCGGTGCGCTCGGCGGTCACGGTCGCGAGCGCATTCTTCGCCGTTTTGAGTTCGTTTTGTAAACCTTGCTGCGTTTTATCAAGTTCCGTGAATTTTTCTTGGGCAGCGGTTTGGTCGGACGTGAGCTTTTGCACCTGCTGCTCAAGCGCGCGTTTCTGCTCCTCGAGCGCTTTGCGCGCGATTTCATCCTGGCTCGGTCCGCAAGCCGCGAGCAGCGCCAATACGCTCATGGCGCAGGCGTTACGCAAGGGGGCGATAGTCATCGGTGTCGTCCTCGGTTGGGGCATTGTTCGGCGGGCGTCTTGTAGAACAGGTGGCGATCACTCTTGTGAAGCCACCATCAGTACGCTAAGAATAGCGGATCGGCCAAGCAAATTTCAGCGCCATGGAGTATGCCCAGCGCTTTACCTAGCGCTTTCAAACAGCGATCATAAGGCAACCACACGCAACGACAATACCGCCATGCCCGATGCCATACCAGCCTTGGAAGTCAAAGACTTACACAAACGCTTCGTAAATATCGAAGTGCTGAAGGGGATATCGCTGCGTGCCGCCGAGGGGGACGTGATCTCGATTCTCGGCTCATCGGGTTCTGGCAAGAGCACGTTTCTGCGCTGCATCAATCTGCTGGAAACGCCCGACGCCGGTGCCGTCAGCCTACATGGCGAAACCATCGGCATGCGCACCGATCGCCGCGGCCAGCGCGTCCCAGCCGATCAAAAACAGGTCGAGCGCATCCGCGCGCGCCTCGGCATGGTATTCCAGAGCTTCAATCTGTGGTCGCATATGACGGTGCTGGAGAATCTCATCGAGGCGCCGATCCATGTGCGCAAGATTCCCAAGCGCGAGGCTATCGATAAAGCCGAAGCCTTGCTCAACAAAGTCGGCCTGTACGAACGCAAGGATTATTATCCCGCCCATATCTCCGGCGGCCAGCAACAACGCGCCGCCATCGCCCGCGCGCTGGCGATGGACCCGGAGGTCATGCTGTTTGACGAACCCACTTCGGCGCTCGACCCGGAACTGGTCGGCGAAGTGTTGAAAGTGATGCGGGATTTGGCCGATGAAGGGCGTACCATGGTGGTGGTCACCCACGAAGTCGGTTTTGCGCGCGAAGTGTCGAGTCAAGTCATGTTCTTGCACCAGGGCCAGGTCGAGGAGCAAGGCCCGCCCGAACAAATCCTGCGCGATCCCAAATCCGAACGCTGCCGCCAGTTCCTGGCCGGCAAGCTCAAGGGTTAAAAGCCGCCCCGGCTTTACAGCTATCCGGATTCGGTTCATTGTTATGATATGACTGTCGCAAATGAGGAGCGTTTTACCTATGAAAAAGCTGTTGACCGCTATTTTGTTGACCGCAATGGCGCTGACGTTAACGCCAGCGATAGGCCAGGACAAAAAGAAAATTCGCATCGGCATCGAAGCCGCTTATCCACCGTTCAGCGAGGAACTGGCCGATGGCACTTACAAAGGCTTCGATATCGACATCGCCAACGCTTTGTGCGAATCGATGAAAGCCGAGTGTACGCTGGTTAAACAAGAATGGGACGGCATGATTCCCGCGCTGATGGCGAAAAAATTCGACGCCATCGTTGCCTCCATGTCGATCACCGAGGAGCGCAAACAGAAAGTCGATTTCACCAATAAGTACTACCAGACCCCCGCGCGCTTCGTGCGCAAGAAAGGCTCGGGTATCGAGATCAACGCCGAAAGCTTGAAAGGCAAGACCGTGGGCGTGCAGAAAGCCACCATTCACGAGAAATTCCTCAACGACAATTATGGCAATGCGGTCACCGTCAAGAGCTATGGCTCACAGGATGAAGTGTATCTGGATTTGAAAGCCGGGCGCGTCGATCTCATCTTGCAGGATTCGGTGGCCGCGCAGGAGGGATTCTTGAAAACCGAGGCTGGCAAGGATTACGAATTCGTCGGTCCCAAGTTCTCCGACCCCAAATGGTTCGGCGAAGGCGCTGGTATCGCCATCCGCAAGGGCGACAATGCCTTGCGCGACGCCCTAAACAAAGCGATAGACGATATACGCGCAAACGGCAAATACAAGGAAATTCAAGACAAATACTTTGATTTCGACGTCTACGGCACCTGAGCCAGAATAAAGCCACCGCCCCTGGCGAAACACGTCCAGGGGTGGGATGCCATATGGACAAAGTCCTCGAATTCAGCCCAAGCCTGCTACAAGGTACCGTCCTCACCATCGAAGTTGCCCTACTCTCGCTCCTGATCGCCGTGCTGCTCGGCTTTCTGGGCGCGCTGGCCAAACTAGCCCACTCGCGCAGCGCGCGCTTTCTCGCCAGCGCCTATACCACTCTCATCCGCGGCGTGCCGGACTTGGTGCTGATGTTCATGATTTTTTACGGCGGCCAAATGACGCTCAATAGCATCGGCGACCGGCTAGGGTTTGATTACATCGAGATCAATCCTTTCGTGGCCGGCGTGTTCTCGCTGGGTTTCATCTACGGCGCCTACATGACCGAGACTTTTCGCGGCGCCATCCTGGCAGTGCCCAAAGGGCAAATGGAAGCCGGTCACGCCGTGGGCATGAGCCATTGGCAGGTATTTTCCCGTATCCTGTTGCCGCAAATGGTGCGCCACGCCTTACCCGGCTTTGGCAATAATTGGCTGGTGCTGCTGAAAGGCACGGCCTTGGTGTCCTTGATCGGCCTCCATGACGTCGTTGGTCGCGCCAATACCCATTCCGGCTCCACCCACAAACCTTTCAGCTTCTATTTGGCGGTCGCCGTGGTGTTTCTCGTTCTTACCACCGTTTCCGTCATCCTGATGCGGTGGGCCGATCAGCGTTACAGCGTCGGGGTAAGACAGGCTTAGCCCGTGGATTTCAATATCATATTCGCCAATTTGGGGCTGTTCTTGCACGGGCTTAAAACCACGGTAGTGCTGGTCAGCGCGTCGCTGGCGCTGGGCTTGTGCATCGCGGTGCCGTGCGCGCTCATAGCCAATTCCCAAAATCCTCTGCTGCGCTGGCCGGTGTGGGCTTACAGCTACTTTTTCGCGGCACGCCGCTGCTGGTGCAGATTTATCTGCTGTATTTCGGCTCCGGGCAGTTCGATGCCATCCGCGCCAGCTTTGCCTGGCCGGTGCTGCGAGAAGCCTACTGGTGCGCGCTGATCGCGTTCACCCTCAACACCGGCGCGTATACCACCGAAATCCTGCGCGGCGCGATCAAAGCCATGCCGTTCGGTGAAATCGAAGCGGCCAAGGCCAGCGGCATGTCGTGGTGGCAAATGATCCGCCGCATCGTATTGCCGAGCGCCTTCCGCCGCGCTTTGCCCGCCTATAGCAACGAAGTCATCTTCATGATCCACGGCAGCGCGGTGGCGGGCGCGATCACCATCGTCGATCTGTTCGGTGCCGCCAAAAAGGTCTACTCGGACAACGCCGCGCCCTGGGAAGCGTTTATTACCGCAGGAGTGATTTACTTCGTTCTGGTGTTCGCTTTCATCGGTTTATTCAAGCTATTGGAAAAACGCTGGTTCGCGCACCTGCGCCCGCGCACTTGAGGGATCAATCTTCCAATAATTTCCCGGGTTGGCGATGCGCCAGCGGCGTGGTGCCGGCGATCTTGCAGACGTGCTGGCCGGGCCGAACCAGTTTTTCAGCCATGCGCGCGAACAACAACCCGCGGGTGCGGCTGCGCATCGGCGTGCGCGCCGTGGCTGGGTCGGCGGCAGTCAAATCAATTAAATCGGCGACCACTTCGCCCTCTTCTACCCAGTCGCCGAGTGCCTTGCGATAAGCGACGATGCCGGCGGCGGGCGCGTCGATCACATCGGTGCCCTCCAGCGGCGTCGGCTCGCCCAGCGCCGACGGCAATGGCCCTGGAGCACCGGCGATCACGCCGCGGCGCTGGAGAAACTTGAACAAGCGCGCGGCGTCGTCGCTCGCCAGATCGTCGTATACATCGGCCCGTCCCCGATATTCCACGGTAGCGGCGAAACAACCGAGCGGAATCGGGAATGCCTTGCCGGCGCGTTCCTGAAGCCGCCACCAGACCCGGGCCAGAAAATCATCGAACGCACCGCCGCCGGGATTGTCTTCCAGCAACACCACCGGGGCGCCGATTTGCGCGCCCAACTCGGCGGCGGTCTGGCGGTGGCGGCTAGATGCGTAAAGATGCAACAGCGCTTCGCCGTCACAGTGCAAATCCAGTACGACATCGGCGTCGATGGCGAGACCCATTAGCGTTGCCTTCAAAGCATCGGCCTCGCGCCGCCTGGGCAACGCGGCTACGGCCTGGTGCAGCGCGGCGCGGATGAGTTCCGCATTGGCGTCGGCATCGGCCTGCAATCCGCTGCCTACCGCCTCCCACACCGGTTCGGTCAAATCCGCGAAACTGCGGTTGAAATTGCCCGTGGTATCGAAATCGTAACGTCCCAGCCAATAACCGTTCAGAAACTGGCCCAGACCCACCGGATTGGCGACCGGCACCACCACCACTTCGCCGCGGATGGCGTCTTGCGCAGCCGCTTGATCGAGCAATCGAATCAAGTGGTGCAACACCAACAGCCCCGGCCACTCATCGGCATGGAGCGCGGCGTGCAAATAGGCCTTGGGCCGCCCAGCGCCGTAGCGATGTACGGTCAAGGTGTGCTGATTGCCGGGCGCGGGCGCGGGCAGGGCAATCGTTTGGGTGGTCTTGCCCATGCGCTTACTTGGCCGCCATGCGGATCGCGCCGTCCAGGCGAATGACTTCGCCGTTCAACATCACGTTCTCGACGATATGCTTGACCAACGCCGCATATTCCGGCGGCCTCCCCATGCGTGACGGAAACGGCACTTGCTGCGCCAGCGATTGCTGCGCGGCTTCCGGTAAACCCGCCACCATCGGCGTTTGGAACAAACCCGGCGCGATGGTCATCACGCGGATGCCGAAGCGCGCCAGTTCGCGGGCAATGGGGAGTGTCATCCCGACCACGCCCGCCTTGCTCGCGGCGTAACTCGCCTGGCCGATCTGGCCATCGAAGGCCGCCACGGATGCGGTGTTGACGATCACCCCGCGCTCGCCTTCCGGATTGGGAGCATTCTCGACCATGGCCTGAGCCGCCAGTCGGATCACGTTGAAGGTGCCGATCAGATTCACCTGGATACCCTTGGTGAATGTCTCCAACGCATGTGGCGTATTGTCTTTGCCGAGCACCTTGCCGACGATGGCAATGCCGGCGCAATTGACCACGCCGTGCAGCGCCCCGAATTCAGCGCGCGCCCGTTGGATCGCGGCCTGCACCTGATGCTCGTCAGCCACGTCGGTGGCGATGAAACGCGCTTGCGACGGTGCGCTGGGGGCGGGTTTGAGGTCAGCGATGACGATGTTGGCGCCCTGGGCGGCGAGCATCTCCGCCGTGGCTTGGCCGAGACCTGAACCCCCGCCGGTGACGATGAAGGTAGCGCCCTGGATTTGCATGGTGGCCGATTCCAAAATAGAGAGATCGGCATAGTGTAACCAATGCGCGACAGGCCCGCGCAACTGCATGGAGATTCCCTTCCCCCCAGGGAAGACAGGTTATCGATAAGGGTGATTCAAAAACCCTCGACGAGTTCGATGGTGACTTTATTGGATTGCATTCCGCCGTATTCCACCATGACCTCGTACACGGCCGGACGCGCCGGCAATTGCACATAACTTGCGAGGTTAGGGTTGAAATAACTGCTAGTGGCCAGCCCTTTGAGCGCGGCGGGATCGGGCGGCGCATCGTTGGGCGCAGGTTCTTCCGGGCTAGGGTCGGCATCGACCATCGCGCCGGTGTAGATTTTCTGGGTTTTCTTGTCCATCGCGATCAATACCATCGGCCCGCCGTTCATGAGATCGACGAGATCAAGCGTATAGAGTCCGCAGATCGGGATGGCCGCGAATGCTTCGTCGGCCTCCTGACCGCGCCCGAACAGCACTTGTTTGGGCGCCTGGATCAGGATGCCGCGCCATTTCGGGCCCGGGTCTTTAGACGATAAAGTTGGGCTCACGGGTATTGAGCGGAACCTTACGAAACAGCCTCTCGTCGATTTTCATACTGCCTCCGGTTTGCGCCGCGCCCGCCAAGGCTGGCGTCGCGGACGAACGAATTTCCACACTGTAAGCGGGCAGTCCGCACCCTACCGCGAGCCACCACGCGGGCTTTGGCCAGACGGCGCGCTGGGCGCGCCTACCTCGGCCTCCAGAACTTGCTCCAGCCATTGCAAGATATCGACTTTGCGCACCGCCGGCGCAGTTGCCACAGAACGCGCTCTTGCCATTGGTAGCACCGTACATCACGCAGGTGGAATTGCTGAGATCGGTGGCCGAATCGTAACGCCTTGGCAAATCGGGATTGCCGTTATAGCGGCATTGATTGCCGACATGGCCTTTGGCGCTGGTGTGGAGCGTTGCCACCGCATCGGGCAGTTTGCCGGTGCCATCGGCGACCATACCGCCCGGTGACCCCAACTCGTGGACCATGATTTGATTTTGACCAGCGGTACTCTTGTTGGTCCACCACGACCGCGTGCAGATACAGATCAGATTGCCGCCAGGGAAAGACGACGTGCCGCCAGCCATGATGTCGATCCAATTCACTTCCAGGGTAATGGTGCCGGTTGCAACGGGCAAACCAGTGACATCAATCTTGACTACTTTGCAGTTATCCGGCTTTGCGGCTGAAACGGGCACGGGCGTGCATTTGGCCTTGTCGATTACGACATCATCAGTGCCCGCTGTTCCGCCGTCTTTAAGAAATTTCGCCGATACGAACCAATCTTCGCCAGGCACAATGTTATTCCACAGAGATCTTTCGATGTCGCGCGTATCGTAAACACCCGTTCCCCTGATCGGGATCAGCACGTCCGGTTTACCCGGCCCTACCTGCACACTGGCTTTGCTGATGCGCTTATTCGTGTTCTTTTCCGCTTGATGGCCGGTATAGGCAATGGCGATGGCATAAGGCTCTTTCGCGGGAGCCGTAGACCCTGCATAAGCCGTACGCGCCTTGGTTTTGAACGTGGCCTCGTCGCTATCCGAAACATTGGCCATAAAGTCCATTTCCACGCTGGGTAAGGCCTTGAGCTTGATGTTGTGCTTGGCGTACTCACCCTCCAGCGTCGCCAGACTGGTGGCAATCGAGGTCAGCGTCTTCATCTTGATCTCGACGTAATAGATCAGACGATGAATCTCGATCTCGCTGCTTTGCACCTTGTTGCCCTTGTTGTCCTCGGCCTCCAGCTTGTATTTGTCCTTGCCCGCCGCCGCCACGAAGAAGTCATCAATGGGCAGAATCTTGGTGCCGTCGCCGTCGGTGGTGTATGCCTTCTGCGCATCTTGGTACTTGAAATGGCTGGTGCGGCCTTTCTCGGCAACCGAGTAAGCAGCGTTACCGCCATCCGGCAGATACTTGACCTTGAAGCCGTGCGCACCGGGCTTGTTGAACCAGACTTTGATCCGCGGCTTGTGGCTGAGCCGGTCTTTATTCTTGATGTCGGCGCCATCGACCCATTTGTCATCCCGCGGCAGATTGACCCATTGCTTGCCACCGCCGAGTTTGATGTCGTCGCCGCCGTCCAGGAAATCAATGGCGATGATCTTGGGTTCGTCTTCCTCTGCCTCCGGGCAGGGCTGCACCGGATCGGCCGGTTTCTTGGCCGGCGGCTTCTTTTCCTCTTCTTTCTTACCCTCTTCTTCGCCGCCGTGTTTCTTATAGAGATTCACCCACTCTTCACGCAGCGCCGCCTGCGCCGGGTCGCTCGCCGACAACGGAATCCGCTTGCCGTCTTTCACCAATTCCGGGTGATTGGCGTAAAACTCATCATCCGCTTTCTTGACCGCCTCTGCATTCAACGGCCGCTTCAAACGACTCATAATGAGGCTCCCTTCATCGTCCGATCGTTTTACCCTGTGACGCCAAGCGCGAAATCAAAAGCTCTCGACCAATTCAATCGTGACTTTGTTCGATTGCACACCGCCATATTCGACTATTACCTCGTACACGGCAGGGCGGGCGGGTATACGAACATAGTCGACCAGATTGGGGTTGAAATAACCACCCGATGCGACCCCTTTAAGCAGTTCAGGATCGACTGGATCAGTTTCAGGAGGTGGTTCTATTGGTCGAGAATCTTGCTTTGTCATTGGCCCCGAATAAATTTTTTTCGTGGCCTTATCAATCGCCACCAGAGTCATGGGTGGGCTTTTCTCAGTAGCGGTAACGTCTAGCATGTAATAACCACAGATGGGAATGGCAGCATACGCCCCTTGTAGGCCTGTGCTTCCGTCTCGTCGTAGCGCGACTTGTTTAGGCGCTTGAATCAGAATTCCGCGCCAGTTCGGGCCCGGATCTCTAGGGGAACAAGGATTAGGCCCCGTAGAATCGAACTGAACCTTCGAAAATTGCCTTTCATCGACCGCCATAGCCGCACCTTCCAATGAATTAGACCCATAGTCCCGATCAGAACTTGCTCCAACCGTCACACATGTCTTGCTTGCGCACAGCAACAGTACAATGCTCGCAAAATGCCGATTTACCATTGGTAGCACCATACATTACGCAATCCGACGCCGCTTTATCCGCGCTCGAATCATATCGAGCCTGGCCTGCGGCAATACCGTGATGACAATGCGGCCCCACATGGCCCTTAGCGCTGTCATAGTAAGTGGGAATTTTATCGGGCTTCTTACCGGCACCATCGGTAGCCATACCAAGCTTATGGCCCATTTCGTGGACAATGATGTCGTTTTGCCCAGCCGTGGGTTTGTCGGTCCACCACGATCTCGTACAGACACTAATCAAATTGGCCCCATACGACGTGCCGCCAGCCATGATGTCGATCCAATTCACTTCCAGGGTAATGGTGCCGGTCGCAGCGGGCAAACCAGTAACATCAATCTTGACCACTTTGCAGTTATCCGGCTTTGCGGCTGAAACGGGCACGGGCGTGCATTTGGCCTTGTCGATTACGACATCATCCGTGCCGCGCTGTTCCGCCGTCTTTAAGAAATTTCGCCGATACGAACCAATCTTCGCCAGGCACAATGTTATTCCACAGAGATCTTTCGATGTCGCGCGTATCGTAAACACCCGTTCCCCTGATCGGGATCAGCGTCAGTTTACCCGGCCCTACCTGCACACTGGCTTTGCTGATGCGCTTATTCGTGTTCTTTTCCGCTTGATGGCCGGTATAGGCAATGGCGATGGCATGAGCTCTTTCGCGGGGGAGCCGTAGACCCTGCCATAAGCCATGCGCGCCTTGGTTTTGAACGTGGCCTCGTCG
Source organism: Gammaproteobacteria bacterium (assembly GCA_046347515.1). Lineage (GTDB taxonomy): Bacteria > Pseudomonadota > Gammaproteobacteria > Competibacterales > Competibacteraceae > JAXMFZ01. The sequence continues at coordinate 84,203 of JAXMFZ010000009.1, forward strand.
CTATCGAGAGCATTGGCCATAAAGTCCATTTCCACGCTGGGTAGACCTTGAGCTTGATGTTGTGCTTGGCGTACTCACCCTCCAGCGTCGCGGGGCTTCGAGGTGGCCAATCGAGGTCAGCGTCTTCATCTTGATCTCGACGTAATAGATCAGACGATGAATCTCGATCTCGCTGCTTTGCACCTTGTTGCCCTTGTTGTCCTCGGCCTCCAGCTTGTATTTGTCCTTTTTGCCGCGCGCAGAAAGTCATCGTGGGCGGTCACGTTGCCGTCGCAAAAAATCGGTGGTGTATGCCTTCTGCGCATCTTGGTATTTGAAATGGCTGGTGCGGCCTTTCTCGGCAACCAGTAAGCAGCGTTACCGCCATCCGGCAGATACTTGACCTTGAAGCCGTGCGCACCGGGCTTGTTATTGAACCAGACTTTGATCCGCGGCTTGTGAGCAGGCCGGTCTTTATTCTTGATGTCGGCGCCATCGGCCATTTGTCATCCCGCGGCGAATTGACCCATTGCTTGCCACCGCCGAGTTTGATGTCGTCGCCGCCGTCCAGAAATCAATGGCGATGATCTTGCGGGTTCGTCTTCCTCTGCCTCCGGAGCAGGGCTACTTTCAGATCGGCTTCCGGTTTCACTTGGCAAGCGGCTTCTTTTCCTCTTCTTTCATACCCTCTTCTTCGCCGCCGTGTTTCTTATAGAGATTCACCCACTCTTCACGCAGCGCCGCCTGCGCCGGGTCGCTCGCCGACAACGGAATCCGCTTGCCGTCTTTCACCAATTCCGGGTGATTGGCGTAAAACTCATCATCCGCTTTCTTGACCGCCTCTGCATTCAACGGCCGCTTCAAACGACTCATCACTGGTCCCTCAGGATTGGTATTGTGACGGCGAGCATTGGCATTCCACTATTCTGCTATCGCTTCGAGCAGATGCTTGATCTGGGCGCGGTCGCTGGGAACCGGGCTGTCTTGCGCCGCGCGCCGCAGAACATTGGCTGCCGCCGCATTCCTCGCGACCCCAGGCTGGCGCAGCTTGGCCGCATCCACTGCCAGCAGTCGATCAAAGGAGAAACGCCGGATGTCTTCGTCCGAGCCGTCCAGACCACGGATGGTCGCATTGAGGATGGCGACTTCGCCGTGCGCGTTGGTCTTGGTGAAAATCTCTTCCCACATCCAAGCGCCCACGCTCAAGCGCACATACACATCGGAATTGGCGGAAAAAACCTGGGCGAACGCTTGCGCCACCTGGCCGGTTTTATCCACCTCTTTGAGGTCTTCGTCCTTGGCCAACGCTTCGGCGCCAAATAACGCCTGCACCGACTGGCCTTCCTGCAACCAACGCAAATAGCGCGGTATGCGCTGGCTGCCCGCAAGCTTCATTCTTTCCACCACCAACACCTCATTCAGGGCGGCGAGAACCGGGTCCTGGGCGGAGCGGATTTCCTCGACATAAAGCGGATCGGTGAGTCGATCGGGTTCCTTAGTTACCAGCAAAATGGCGGGTCTACGGCGCAAGTCGACTCTTCCCCAAAGCGGATCCGGAAACTTCAGCCGCGCCGTTTCGCTGCTGGGCTGCACAATCTGCGCGACGCGGACGGGATCACCCGGTACACCCCACAGTGTCTGCTGGATTTGCATCTGGATCGTCACTGCTTCCTGGCCTGGCGCGGCGGGCAGGCTCTCGCTGCGCAGCACTTGCGCAAGATGAATCGCGGCACCTTCGCGCACCCAGGAATAGAGAGTCATGTGCTCATTCATTACCATCTCCGCTGCAGCCGCCCAAGCGCCAATATTTTGAGCGGCGAGGATAATCAATAAAATCAGGCGATATAAACGCATCAACAACGCTTGCCGCACCGCTAACGCGCATCCATCTTGAGGTTGTCAACGAATCCCGGCGGACAGCGTTCTACCGTTGTGTCCGCAGCGCGTTTCGGCGGCGCGTGGACGGTCATCGTCGCTGGCGCCGTGACTGCAGCCCCGGCGTTGGTCCAGCCCGCAGCGGTGAACGTACCATAGGTAGCCGACCAGGCTGCTTCCGCGACCACCGCAAAGTTGGCGTCGAAATCGGCTGAATAAGCGCTCAGGAATGCCGCGAAATCGTTGGATCCCGCTATCGAGGCCAGATTGGAGCCTGTCACCGGATGCTGCATGTCCAGGGCGATCGCCGGCGGATCGACATACCGGACGATGCGCTTCAACCCCCCTGTCGGCAAATCGCTTTTATCGACATCCGATGAACTGTTGATAAAAGTATCACTGCCGGTATTGCCGGCGCCGCGGTGGTCGCGCACAGGGAAGGCGAGCATGGCGGGCGCCCCTCCGTGATCGGGTCGGGCGTAGCGGCGTTTTGCACGATCACCTCTTTGAGAGTGCGTCCATCGGCGTAAGTGCCGGTGATGGAATCAGCGGTCGTGGTTTGGATGTAGCCAAGCCGTACCTTATCCGTTCCACGTCGCTTGTTGGCGCTGCCCCGACGAGCCTGACCGTCATTTTCATCGCCAAAGGATGTTTAGCGAACTCGGCATCGGTGTAGGCGGTATTGGTGCCCGGCGCTACTCCACCCGTCGAGCCGGAATCGACGACCAGCGTACCGGCCGTGGAGCGGTTGTTGCGAAACAATGTGTTGCGCGTAATGATTTGGTTATTTGCCGCCCCGGGCGTGACTTCCACATCGACGATATTGACATTCAGAATGATCGCGCCTTCATCCGGGTTGCGCTTGCCATCGCCGTCACAATCGACGTAGGCGATGACATGGAACGAGCCCACGGCGTCCGCAGTGAGCTTATGCTTGGTGTCGCTGCCATCGGCGGCGTGGCTGGGAAGGCCCGTGAGGTCGTTGGCGTCATCGGCGGCGCGTTCCCTGTCCCAACTCACCGGCACGCCCGCCGGCGCGATGGTGGCGGTGAGCTTGAGGTCACCACAACCGCGCACGATGGTGACCGCCGATGCGTCGAAAGTCTTGCTGTCCTTGGTGCTGGATTTGGCCGGCATGTCGCCGGCGGCAGCCCCCCGGCAGGGCGAGCGTTCCAGCGTCGCTTCGACTTTGCTCAAGTCGTACACCGTCACTTTGAGCGTGTCGGTGGCGGTTTCACCGCAATAGGTATACTCGACCGTGATCTCGCTATCGTCCTTGGCGGTGCTGACGGCGTTGCCCTTGATCTTGGCTTGTTGCGCACCGCCACCACTAGCGACCGACGTTTTGCCGGTGGTCTTCCACTTGTAAGTTCCCCCTGCGGGCGTACCCACCGCTTTGTATTCATGTGGTTTATTCTTACCGATGAAACGGCACGGAGGCGTTATCTTGACCGTTGGCTTGACCGGGCAGGGCTGCACCGGCGCGGCGGGTTTTTTCGCGGGCGGTTTGGGGTCGTCCTGTTCGACCTTGCCGTTGTTTTTCTCGTATAGCTTTACCCATTCTTCGCGCAGCGCGGCCTGTGCAGGATCGTCGGCGGACAATGGAATCCGCTTGCCGTCTTTCACGAATTCCGGGTGATTGGCGTAAAACTCATCATCCGCTTTCTTGACCGCCTCTGCATTCAACGGCCGCTTCAAACGACTCATGGCGGCTCTCTTAGCGCTTGCAATTCCGCCGCGTCGATCAGATCCATTTTGTGCGTACCGTCGATGTCCTGACGGCGCAGAATGGCGCCCAACCAGCGCGTCGACGGCTTGCTGTCCAGCCGCGCCCCATAAATGACGAGATATTCGAGAAAGCGCCGGACATCATCCTCGAATTCGATACCGTAATGTTCGGCTTTCTGCATTCCGGCCTTCACCACATCGCGCAGCTTGTCGTTAGAAACTTTCTCGGTGCGATCCGGGAAAGTCTCACGCAGGTGTCGTACCATCCGGGTCTCAAACCGGTCGAGCATGTAGGTGCTGAACACTTCCATCTGCTCTTTTCGCATCGTCAACATAGCGGTGACTCCAAAACCGTGAGGTTTGCCTAAGCCTTCAGTGCCGCAAGCTGTTGTTTGATCGCACCGTACTCGATCCAAAACTTCACCATCTGCATCGGATCTTCGCCTTCCATCACATAGCGCGCCACCGGCCCGAACACGGCATCGGCTTCGTCCTCGTTGCAAGTGGGCAGATAAATCCGCAACACCCGAGGGTCGTAGTAGCGGAAATACATCGGCTTGCCGCTGGGATCGCGCACCATGAGAAAGGTGCGGAAATGCTTGCGCAGTTCGCGCAGCTTGGCCTGGGTCAGCGCGAATACACCCCAATGCTCGCCCCAACCGCTCAACACGAAATCAGCGAACGGCGAATCGGCATCGAGCTTGACCAGATACGGCGCGGCGGCGGCAAGGTCGGCGTCGAGTTCGCCGCGCAGCAGGCAGACATGGTCGGGTTGATGGATCGCGAACATCTTCGGCAACCCAGGAATGGACGCGCCATCCAGCAGCGCATAAGTGGTGAGATCGGCGCCGAACAACTGGCGCTTGAGTTCGGCGGTCGTCACCCTGGCGTTCATATCTGACCGCCTCCCGCCGTGTTCTGCCCAGCCGGACTCTGGTTTTGCTGCTGTTGCTGTTGCTGTTTTTTCTTCTTTTTCGCCTCTTCGCATTTCTCGCAGAACGGTGCGCCCGACTTGGCGGCGCTGCGCAGCGCCCGCGCCTGCGGGCTCGGACTGTCGAAACCAGGAATGGCACTCGATGAGAGCTGCTGGCCGGTCTTGGTCGCGGGCGCAGCGCTGACGTCTTCGACCTGGCCGGGCTTGGCGTCGTCGGCCTCTTTCGGCTCGGTGGGCGCTTGCGGCGCTTCCGGAGAGCTGCCGGAGCCGGACCCTGCCGCGCCGCCGCTGTTGATCATCACCATCGGGCCGGATATGAATACGCCTGTAGGATTGATATCGACGAAACTCCCGCCGACTTTCAGAGAAACCTGCACGCCACCCTCGATCACCACCGTCATGCCGGCCTTGAGGTGGATGTTCATGCCCGCATCCAGGGCGTGGTTCATCCCGACTTTTTCCTGCTGATCCATATCGACATTGAGCGACAGCGTGCCCTGCACCTTCTGGTTGTGGTCACCCTGCACGGTCTGGTGCTTGTCGCCCTCGACTTTCTCGAACTGGTCGCCACTGCCGCCATCGCCCGCTTTGATAATCAGGTGTTTTTCACCCTCGACTTGCTCGAACTGTTTTTTCTTGACGATCATGTGGCGCTCGCTGCCAATCCACTCACGAGCGTCGTTCTTGATGCGGATATCTTCATCCTTCTCGCCGTGGATGAAAATCTGCTCGGAACCTTTCTTGTCCTCCAGGCGGATTTCATTGAAGCCTTCGCCGCCCTTGCTGGAATTGCTCTTTAGGGTGGATTTGGTCTTTTCGTCGGGCAGGGAATAAGGGGTTTTGTTGACGCCGTTATAGACGCGACCGGTGATGATCGGTTGATCGGGGTCACCCTCCAGGAATTCGACGATCACTTCCTGGCCGATGCGCGGCAGGAACAGCGCTCCCCATTGCTTACCCGCCCACACTTGCGCCACCCGAATCCAGCATGAGCTGTCCTGATTGGCCTTGCCGTAGCGATCCCAGTGGAATTGCACTTTGACGCGACCGAATTCATCGGTGTCGATTTCTTCGCCGTCCTTGCCCACCACGATCGCGGTCTGCGGCCCCTGGATGATGCTTTTCGGGGTGATGCGCGGCGCCCGAAACTGGACATCCGCCGGTATCGTATTCCATTCGCCCCGATACAATGGCTCATTCCCCCCGGAGCCGCTGCGATATTCATCCGAACTCAGTTCATGGGTAGCGGCGATGATGAGGTATTGTTGATTCTGGTCCTCGCGCCAGTGGTCGGTGAGGGAGAACAACGCCCCGGCGGCAAGACCGCCAGCGTTTCCTTCGCCACGAAACACCTGATATTGAGACTGCAATTCTTCGTTGCGCACCTTAACGAGGTGTTCTCCGACCCCAGTATCCACATATTCTCCCGGGTAATCGAAGATCTCGAACGAATCATATGAATACCCAGGCTTCTTCTTCGCCTGCACCAGCAGTTCCTTCTTCGGCAGCTTGAAGTCGAAAGCATCCAGCGCGTAGGTGCCCGGTTGCACCTGGCCAATCATCGACCAACCGTCGATATGATCGCGCGTGCGGCGCGCCCGCGGATCGGGCGGAAAAAACGGAATGCTCTCATAGCCGGCTGTCGTGCTGTGCGAACTGGGGCCATCCGCCAGAACCAGCTTATGCTTGCTGTTCTCATGGGTGAAGTAATAGTAAATACCTTCTTCTTCCATGAGACGGCTGACGAAATTGAAATCGGTCTCGCGGTACTGCACGCAGTATTCGCGCGTGCCATAAGAACCCGAGAGCTTATCCTCGAAATCCGTGAATCCTTGATCTCTAAACACTTTCTTGACGATATCGGGCACCGACATGGCCTGGAAAATTCGGCAATCGGCGGTGCGGGTCAGCAGCCACAGCCAAGGCCGCAGCGTCATCTGGTAATGATGGTAGTAACCCTTCGTGAACGTATAGGAAAAGCGCGCGACATAGCCATTGAAATAGCGCGTATGATTTTCGTGCAACTCCATGCGCAGTGTGATGTTCTTGCCGAGCATGTCGTTCAGCTTGATCTGGCCGTTTTCGCTGAACAATTCCAACTGGAATTCGAATGGACGGCCGAGTTGCTCGGTGGCGGTCATCCGCCGGAATAACAACACATCCTCGCCCAACGGACTGGAGACTGCGATCTGACGGTGTTTTTGGATCGGTGTTAGTGCCATCCCGTTAGCCTCTGGTGACGCCGCTCATGACATTGTTGGCCGCAAATGAGTAAAGCCCGGATTGCGGGTGATCGCAAGACACTATAGCAGCATTCATGCCGGCCACTACATCAAGGTTGCGCCGGCGCTCCCCAGCCCGCATTCCGCCTGGAGCACGGCGTCTTGACAGCAGACGCGCGGGCGGCATTGGCGGATAATGGTTTTATCGAGCGTACAGTCCAGAGTGATCTTGCCGCAGGTTCACTTTGATCCGCTCCGCCGGCTTTTTTCGAAGTTTGCCGAGGTAACCATGAAACGCTGCGATTGGGCGCGCACCGACGCGCTCCAAACCGATTACCATGATCAGGAATGGGGCGTACCGGTACACGATGACCGCCTGCTGTTCGAGTTTCTGATCCTGGAAGGCGCGCAAGCCGGCCTGAGTTGGTCTACGATTCTACGCAAACGGGCGGCATACCGCGCTGCGTTCGATGATTTCGACGCCGCCAAGATCGCCACCTACGACCAACACAAAGTGGCGGAATTGCTCGCCAACCCCGGCATCATCCGCAACCGGCTGAAAATCAATGCCGCCATCCTCAACGCCCAGGCGGTTCTTGCGATCCGCTCGGAATTCGGCAGCTTCGACGCCTACCTGTGGCACTTCGTCGGCGGCAAGCCCATACAGAATGCCTGGGCGTCCCTGAAAGACTTGCCGGCGCGCACGCCGGAATCAGACGCCCTCAGCAAGGACCTCCAGCGGCGCGGCTGCAAATTCGTGGGATCGACGATCTGCTATGCGTTCATGCAGGCGGTAGGGATGATGAACGACCACCAGATCGACTGCTTCCGCCATCGCCAACTCGGTGGATCCTCAGACGGCGGCGTCTAAGCAAGATTTTCTTCGACTTTGGGAACCTGGTCACTGCACGCGATATTCCATTGGCCCAACATATCGTTATTCAAATCTTAATCAATAACAGTATTCCATCTATTGATCGCCTACCGTATTCTCAGAGGCCTTGGGATACACGGTCCAAGCATTCGTTGATAAGCAGTGTCAGTGTGCTTATTGATAATTGACAATTACTCTTTTCGCATTTTTTTATTTAGGTATAAATACATTAATAAATAGGTACTATCTCTAATCATAAATAGTACATTTACGTATTTATTTTTAACAATAAAATGACGAAAATATTATTAATGATATGATTAATTTCATTTCAGGTTCGCATTAAATTTTAAGTATTATTATCTATGGGTGGAGGTTATTATTTATGAAAAATTTAGCTTTTTTACTAGCCGCTCTTGGCTCCCTGATATCGGTACAAGCAAATGCTTTGTGCGACGTTAGCCAAGCGAGAGTTGTTCATGCTGAAAGCAGCCCGTTCAATAATGCCGCCGCAAGCAGAACCATATTTTGGATTGCTCAAGCTTCTACAGCACCGGTAGTATATTATGTTTTTGCGACGAGCAATCAGATGTTTATCAATCATCTCAACGCTGCGCACAGCGCCAATCTGCAGGTGAGAGTGACCGGGAACGCGGCAGCCTGTGGTGCGGCTGGAACACTCCGCACAGGCGGCGAAATTGTAGCTGTTTTTAGAGATTCATTCTTCTAAAATGAAGATCAAGGGTTTTCCATTAGCATCCGCAACTTTCTGCCTGGGGCTTATCATAGGGCATTTTCACGCCCTTTGGACGCAACAAACCGGTAGCACGGATGCCGATAGGATAACGGCAACTACTCCAAGCTTAAGGGAAAAAGCCTTAAGCTTGGAGGCATTAAATGATTCCAGTGAGACCATCGATCATATCGATCCAGTTTCTTCGGGGCACTCCCATGCTCCAATGGCCAATACTCCGCGGCATCAATTCACTGATGCCACGATGGCAAGCGATCTTTCCACGGATGAACAAGCCTCTAATCTTGAAGCTGACTACGAGCAGGCTTTAAGAGAGCTAGGCGTTAATGAATATGACATTCTGGCTAGACTAGAAAATTGGGATCATCCCACCGAATGGGAATTTGAACCTCAAAACACCCCTAACCCTTACCCTAAAGAAAATGAACTATCCGTCGACCAATTGAGAAGTGAATTAGAGTATGCATTGACGGAGATGGGCATTGGCGCGGATGAAGCAATGGCTAGCGCTGATCACCTCATGGATGAAATAACGGTAGCGCCTGCCGCTACCCATATTGGGCTACAAGACAACATCGACTCGGCACATGAAGAAGCCAAGCAACAGGAACCCGCTACCCAGTAGCTCCACAACCCAAATTTACGCAACGGATGACGCTCCCGCCCAAGATACCGCAGCCCTTAAGCTCAAGTTATTGATCCGTCGCGCCTAGCCGCTCTGCCACCTTCATCGTGCGCTCGACCAAATCTTCGAGCGCCAGTTCTCCGACCCCGGCCAGATCCACCGCCACCCGCCCGTTCCAAGGCGCGAGCCAGTGCGCGGGTATGGGCTTGCCCTGCAAGCCCCACAGTCCACCTACGGTGGCGCCATTGCAATCCGTGTCCCAGCCCGCCGCCACCACCTCGCCGATCGCCGCCGAGAAATCATCGCGGTGGCTCAGCAAGGCCCACACCACCAGCGCCAGATTGTTCACCGTATGCGCCGGCGGCAGATCGCCATAGCGCGTGCGGATACAGGAAACCGCGTCGGGCTTGCCGGCTTGCGCGCAAGCGAACGCCACCGCTGCGTTCACCGCCGAATCCGGCGCGATGTGCTCGGCCGCTATCGCCACCGCCGCGTCCAGCGTTGGCGCCAGCGGGATCGCCGCCCCCAGCGCGGCGACGAAACGCGCGCCGTTCACACCCTCGCCGCGATGCGACAGCGCCGCGTCGCGGCTCGCCAGTTCGGCGGCGAATGCCGGCCTGCCGGGGCACGCCCAGCCGTAAAGATCGGCGCGGATTTGCGCGCCGATCCAGTCCGACCAGGGATGGTTGGAACACTCGCCGAGATCGAAACCGGCCGGCCAGCCGAAGGGGAACCCGTCGGCGGCACGCGTGAGCAATATCCGATACGCCGCGCGCTCGGCGGTGAACGTGGCTCCACCCGGCAGATAGCGTAGCCAGGCGCGCGCCACGTCCTCGGTGGTCAGCGCGCGGCCATGCTGTTCGAGCAACAGCAGCGCCAGCACTGTGTAGTTGATGTCGTCGTCCGCTTCGCTGCGGCATAGCTGATCCGCGCATGAGCGGCGGCCGGTGGCCGCGACCAGTTCATCGTCGCGATAGGGCGCGTAACCGCGCAACGGCCACGCTCCCGCCGCCCGCAGATAGCGCTCCAGCGCCGCCCAACCACGGTGCAAGGACAACGCCTCGACGGCCTTGCCGAGCTGGCAGCCGGATATCCGTCCCTGCCAAGCAGCGCGGATGCGCGCATTCTGCTCCATCACCCCGTCAGCGCATCGAAGACTAATAGGTTTCGATATGCAGCCGGCTGTTGGCGAGCAGCACGGGCCGCAGTTCATCCCAGTCCATGCCGTGTGCGCGGCAGCTATCGCGAAAGGCTTCGATGACCCCGGTTTCCATACCCTTCAAGCCGCAGATGTAGACATAGCAGTCGTCATCGCGCAGCAACCGCGCCACGTCCGCGGCGCGCGCGCGGATCAAGTCCTGGACATAGGTCTTGGCCTGCCCCGGAATGCGCGAGAACGCCAGGTTGATGTCGATGAAATCCTTGGGGAGCTTCATCAGCGGCCCGAAATACGGCAGCTCTTCGGGCCGGCGCGCGCCAAAGAACAGCATCAGTTCACCCCCTTCCTGCAGCGTGATGCGCCGCCGGCGACGCTCGGTCATGGCGCGCATCGGCGCCGAACCGGTGCCGGTGCAGACCATTAGCAGCGACGAGCCGGGATGGTTGGGCATCAGAAAACTCGCGCCATACGGCCCGACCACCCGCACCTGATCACCTTGCTTGAGGTCGCAGAGATAATTCGAGCATATCCCGACAACCGGCTTGCCCTGGTGATCCTCGGTGACGCGCTTGATCGTGAGCGACAGGTTGTTATAACGCGGCCGTTCGCCGTCGCGCGGGCTCGCCACCGAATACAAGCGCACCTGATGCGGCTTGCCATTGGCGTCCAGACCCGGCGGTTGGATGCCGATGGTCTGCCCTTCCAGCACCGGAAACGCCAGGGCGCCGAAATCCAGCACGAGGTGGCGGATATCGCTGCTCGCATCGGGCGCCGTCAACCGCAAGTTGCCGGTTACCGTGGCCAGCGCAGGATTTTGCAGGGTATGGAGGTTGATATAAGGCCGTTCAGCGGACCACGGCGCCGTCGCCAGCCCTCCTTGCCCGGCGCTCGCCGCAGCAGTGAGCGCTGCTACAATCGCGTGTAAGTCGTCGGTGGTGCTTGTTTCTAAACCCGCCTGGGCGGGCAAACTGTCCCAGGAAAACTGCTCTTCGAGCGTGTAAGGGGCGGATTTGCGCACCCGCCGCCAGTTGTCGATGGCGCCGGTAGGGCATGGCGGCAGGCAATCATTACAGGCATTGCAAATATTGAAATCGACCACGTAGTTGTTGGCGTCGTGGGTGACGGCATTGACTGGACAGGTCGACTCGCAGGTATTGCAGCGGATGCAAACCTCGGGGTCGATGACGTGCTGAAGAGCGATTTCAGCACCATCCGCAACGGTTGCCATAGCGTGACCTAAGCGTAACTCGTGCTCAGTTGAAGCGCACGTATTCGAAATTGGCGGGCTGCTTGTTGATGCCAATGGCCGGCGGCGCGATCCAATGGGCAAACCGGCCCGGTTCGACCACTCGTCCCATCAACGATTGGACAAAGGCCCTGTCGGCGGCGCTCGGCAGCCAGGTGGCGACATTCGCTTGCCATTCCGCTTCGCTGATCATCCTGCCGTCCGGCGCTATCCGCAGCCCCGCCAGCGCGCCGATGCGCCGGTTGAAGGCTTTGTGCGGAGCGGTCAATTGGAATTCCAGCCCATGCTTTTGAATGATCTTATTCCAACGCCCCACGCCGGCCAGCGAATCCTTGATGTAATCGTCGCGCAGTTTTTCATTGAGCGCGTTGAGCGCTGGCGCGGCGCGCATCGCCAACTGGCCGCCACCCGCCTCCAGCACCGGGTAACTGGCCTCTTTCAGTTGATGATCGTCATTGATTTTGCCCTCCTCGAAACGGCCCTTGAGGCCGCTGCTATAAAACGTAGCTGCGTTGGATGACAAATCAGCGCCGAACAGATCGAGGGTGACGCTGTAGTGGAAATTCAGATAGCGCTGGAGGGTGGGCAGGTCGATCACCCCCAAAGCGCGCACTTTGGCGGGGTCATCGGTCTTGTGTTGCGCCATGACCTCGCAGGCGCGTTGGATCACCCGACCGACGCCGGATTCCCCGACGAACATGTGATGCGCTTCCTCGGTCAGCATGAAGCGCGTGGTGCGCGCCAGTGGATCGAAGCCCGATTCGGCGAGCGCGCACAGCTGGAACTTGCCGTCCCGGTCGGTGAAATACGTGAACATGAAAAACGCCAGCCAGTCCGGGGTCTTCTCGTTGAACGCGCCCAGAATTCGCGGATTGTCGGCATCCCCGGACCGGCGCTCCAGCAGCGCCTCGGCCTCCTCGCGCCCATCGCGGCCAAAATAGCGGTGCAGCAGATAGACCATGGCCCACAGATGGCGGCCTTCCTCGACATTGACCTGGAACAGATTGCGCAGATCGTACTGCGACGGGCAAGTCAATCCGAGATGGCGCTGCTGTTCGACCGAGGCCGGCTCGGTGTCGCCCTGGGTGACGATGATACGCCGCAGATTGGCGCGATACTCGCCGGGCACCTCTTGCCAAGCCGGCTCGCCCTTATGCTCGCCAAAACCGATCGTACGCCCCGGCTCCACCGGGTTGAGGAAAATCCCCAGCGATAATCGGGCATTTTGACGTAATCGAAATTCGCCCAACCGCCCGGATCGACGCTGACCGCGGTACGCAGATACACGTCATAATCCTGCGCGCCGCTCGGCCCCATCTCCCGCCACCAGCCGAGAAACCCGGCTGCCAGTGCTCCAATGCGCGCTGCAAGGTTTTGTCTTGCGCCAAGCCGACGTTGTTCGGAATCTTTTCGCTGTAATCGATGCTCATCGTCCGCCTCCTATACCCGTTCCCAGTCGAACCGGGCCTTGTGGCCGCTGCCGAATACTTTGAGCGCCCCCGCCTCGCCGACCGCGTTGGGCCGGCTGAAAATCCAGTTCTGCCAGGCCGACAGGCGGCCAAAAATGCGGGTCTCCAGCGTTTCGCCGGGGCCGAAGCGCAAATTCGCTTCCATCGCCGACAAGGCGTCGGGCGACAAGCTGGCGCGTTCCTCAAGGGCGATGCGCAATTCAGCGTCCCAGTCCAACTCATCGGGCGCCGCCGTGATCAAACCCAACTCCAACGCCGGTTGGGCATCGAGCCTGCGCCCGAGCGCGTTCCGGGCCGCCGCCAGCGCCCGCGCATCGCCGTAAAACCGCGCATCGATGCGGGCGCGCCCGGCCACGCTCGGATAGCCGCCGAAGTTCAACGGCGACAGCGCAATCGTCGGCGTATCACCCCCTGATTCCATATAACCGCGGTCGGCGGCGAGCGCCAACTCCAGCAGCGTGCCGGCGAAACACGAACCACGGTCGATGATGGCGAACAGGGAGCGCGAGGAGACCTCCAGGCGCGCCAGGGTGCGCCGCAGCAGGCCGATCGTTTCGCGCACCAGCCAGTGCGTCTGATACTGGTCGAGGCTCATGTCCGCCGCCAGCACGCGGTCCGGGTCGCCGCGCGTCTTCAGCACCCACATGCCGATATCGAGGTGATGGGTGCGCAGCATCAAGATGGCGTCATCGAGTTCGCGCGCCATCGCCAGCGGCCACCAGGCGGCGCCCGCCGCCACGATGGCGTCGATGGCGCGCGGCGGCGGCGCATCCGGCGCGGTCACGGTGAGCGTCGCGCGGCGCGCGCCCGGCTCGAGCCGCACATCGACGAACTGGTAACGATAGCCAGTGGCGTCGATGGCACGTTTGAGCGGGGTCAGCATCACGCCTTGGGTATCTCGAGGGCGGTCGCTCGCCGCCGCCAATTCCAGCGCGCGGCGGTGGACGTAATCCTTGAACTGCTGCGGTTTGACGACTTCATCGACCAAGCACCAGGCTTTGGCGCGCGCACCGCGCACGCCCTCGGCGGTGGTGCAGAACATATCGGCAAGATCGCGTCGCACTTTGCGCTTGTCGGTGAGACGGGTCAAGCCACCGGTGCCGGGCAATACGCCGAGCAGCGGCACTTCCGGCAGGCTTACAGTAGAGGAGCGGTCGTCGATCAGCACGATTTCATCGCAGGCCAAGGCGAGTTCATAGCCGCCGCCGGCGGTGGCGCCGTTGCAGGCGGCGATGAATTTCAATCCCGAGTGGCGGCTGGCGTCCTCGATGCCGTTGCGGGTTTCATTGGTGAATTTGCAGAAGTTCACCTTCCAGGCGTGCGAGGATTGACCCAGCATGTAGATATTCGCACCCGAGCAGAACACTCGATCCTTGGCGCTGGTGAGAACCACCGCGCGCACTTCGGGGTGTTCGAAGCGGATGCGCTGCAGGGCGTCGTGCAACTCGATATCGACGCCCAGATCATAGGAATTGAGCTTGAGCTTGTAACCGGGCCGAACGCCACCATCCTCGTCGATATCCAGCGCGAGCAGGGCCAGCGGGCCGTCGAACGCCAGCCGCCAGTGGCGATATTGCGCCGGATGGGTTTGATAATCGATCAGCCGTGGCTGTTCACTGCTCATGCCTTTTCACCTTGCCTCGAATTGCCCGCGCCATGACGAAACCGCTGGCGCGCCGAATCAGGCACAATATAAGCGCAACCCCGCGCCATTGCCACGCCCATGCCCTTCCTCACGATCCAACAACGCCGCCTTGAATACCAGCTCATTCCAGCGCCCGCCGCCGGCGCACCGGTCATCGTATTCCTGCACGAAGGCTTGGGATCGGTGGCATTGTGGAAGGATTTTCCCGGCCAACTGGCGCGCGCGGCGGGCTGCGGCGCGCTGGTCTATTCGCGCTACGGCTACGGTGGATCCGACCCGCTCGAAGCGCCGCGCCAGCCGGACTTCATGCACGAGGAAGGCTTGCGCGTATTGCCGGCATTGCTGGAGAGCTTGGGCGTGATCCGCCCGATTCTGTTCGGCCACAGCGATGGCGGCTCGATTGCCCTGATCCATGCCGGCGGCGCCGGCCGGCCGGTGGCGGGTGTGATCGCGCTGGCTCCGCACGTCATGGTGGAAGACCTCAGCATCGCCAGCATCCGCGCCGCCCGCCAAGCGTATGCGACCACCGACTTGCGCGCGCGGCTCGGCCGCTATCACGCGGACCCGGATTCGGCGTTCCGCGGCTGGAACGACATCTGGCTGGACCCCGCCTTTCGCGCTTGGAACATCGAAGAGTTCTTGCCCCGCATCGCCTGCCCGGTGCTGGCGATCCAGGGCGTGGACGACGAGTATGGCACCCTGGAGCAGATCGAACGCATCGCCCGCCTCGCGCCGGCGGTGGAACTTCTCACGCTCGCGCAGTGCGGTCATTCACCGCACCGCGACCAGCCGCAGGCGGTCATCGAGGCGGCTTGCCGCTTTATCGCCCGCCTGGAAACTTGCTAGCATTCCCGCTTTAGCCGCCGCGAGTACGCGCCATGCCCCACCTGCCCGCCTCCACCGCCCTCAGCCGCTACACCGTGCTCGACCTCACCCGCGTGCGCGCCGGCCCTACCGCGGCACGCCAGCTTGCCGACTGGGGCGCCAACGTCATCAAAATCGAACTGCCGGAGAGCGCGGACCCCGGCCAAGGCCCGGGCGCGCCGCGTCATTCCTCGGATTTCCAGAATCTGCACCGCAACAAGCGCAGCCTGACCTTGAATGAAAGATCCACAAGGCGCGGCGGTGTTCAAGCGCATGGTCGAACGCGCCGACGTGGTGCTGGAGAACTTCCGCCCGGACGTGAAATTTCGCCTCGGCATCGACTACGAAACGCTGAACGCGCTCAACCCGCGCCTCGTCTACGGCAGCATCTCCGGCTTCGGCCAGGACGGCCCGTACCGCGACCGGCCCGGCTTCGACCAAGTGGCGCAGGGCATGGGCGGGCTGATGTCGGTGACCGGCCTGCCGGGCCAGGGCCGGTGCGCGCCGGTATTCCAGTGGCAGATTTGAGCGCCGGCGTGTTCTGCGCCATGGGCGTGCTGGTGGCCCTCCTGGAGCGCGAGCACTCCGGCCAGGGGCAATGGGTGCAGACCTCGCTCCTGCAAGCGATGATCTTCATGCTCGATTTTCAGGCCACGCGCTGGCTGGTGGACGGCGACATACCGGGGCAGGCGGGCAACAACCACCCGACCAGCATCCCCACCGGCGTGTTCCCGACCACCGACGGCTTCATCAACATCGCGGTATCGGGCGAGGTCATCTGGAAACGCTTCTGCGCGGTCATGGAGGCGCCGGAATGGCTCGCCAATCCGGCCTACGCCGACGAGGCCGCGCGTTCCAGGAACCGCGACGCGCTGAACGCCGCCATCGGCGAGCGCACCCGCCGCGCGATTGCTCTGGGTGGAGCTGCTGACCAAAGCCGGCGTGCCGAGCGGCGAGATCAACACCATCGACCGCGTGTTCGCCAATCCGCAGGTGCAACACCTCGGCCTGGCGCAGACCGTGGAATCGGGCGCGTTGGGGCCGCTGACTTTGGTCGGGCAGCCGGTAGATCTCTCGCGCACGCCGAGCCGCTTGCGCGTCGCGCCGCCGGAACGCGGCGAGCACAGCACGGAAATCTTGGCCGAGTTCGGCTTCGCGCCCGCCGAAATCGCCGATCTCCAGCGCCGCGGCATCGTCTGAGCAACCCCCATGAGCGACGGTACCGTTAACGCCCAAACCCACGGCCCGGTCGGCCATCTGATCTTCGACAATCCCGCCCGTCACAACGCGGTGTCGCTGGCGATGTGGGAAAGCGCCGCGCGCATCCTGCGCGAGTTCCGCGACAGCGCAGCGATCCGCGTGGTGGTGCTCTCCGGCGCGGGCGGCAAGGCATTCGTATCCGGCGCCGACATCTCCAAATTCGACAGCGAGCGCGCCGAAACCGAAGCGGTCGCCCACTACAACGCCACCACCCAGCGCGTCTACGAAGCCATCGAGTCCTTGCCGAAACCGACCATCGCCATGATCGACGGCTATTGCCTGGGCGGTGGCTTGAATTTGGCGCTCGCCTGCGATGTGCGCCTCTGTTCGGCCAAATCGCGCTTCGGCCTGCCGGCCGCGCGCCTCGGCCTCGGCTATCCGGATGCCAGCCTGAAACGCCTGATCGACGCCGTGGGGCCGGGCCACGCCAAGGACATCGCGTTCTCCGCGCGCCAGTTCGGCGCCGACGAGGCGCTGGCGATAGACCTGGTGCAGCGCGTGGTGGCCGACGGCGAATTAGGCGCCGCCGTCGAGGCTTACAGCGCGGAAATCGCCGCCAACGCCCCGCTCACGCTGAAGGCGATGAAGCTCACCGTAGCCGAGTTGCTGAAGGACGCGCAGGCGCGCAATCTGGCGCTGTGCCAGCGGCTCGTCGCTGATTGCTTCGCCAGCGAGGATTATCGCGAAGGCCGGCGGGCGTTCCTGGAGAAGCGCAAGCCCCGCTTTCAAGGCTGCTGAAGCCCGCCCCGTATCCCCAAGCTAACCCTCGATGGCCAGCATTGCCCCACCGAGCCCATCGATCGCGACGCGCACCCTATCGCCCGCTTTCAGCCACTGCGTCTGCACCACGCTGCCGAGCAGCACGAACTGCCCCGCCAGTAACGGGCGGCGCAACTCGGCATAGCGGTTGGCGAGCCAGGCCAGGGCGTTGAACGGATGTCCCATGACGTCCGCGCCGCTGCCCTCGCCGACTTGCGCGTCATTGATCCACATCCGGCCACGGATGGCGGCGAGATCGAGCGCTTGCCAATCCCGCACCGGATCGCCGAGCACGCAGCCGCAGTTGAAGAAATCATCGGCGATCAAGGTATACACGCCCAGGCTGCCGTAATCGTGATAACGATCGGCGACCAATTCCATCGCCGCTATGCACGCTTCGACCGCCGGAGCGACGCGGGCGCGATCGTATGGCGCGCCGGACGCCGGCAAATCTTCCCCTAGCAGCACCGCGATCTCACACTCGACGCCGATCCGCCCACGCGGCGGAGCCTGGCATCGGCCTGAGCGGCGCTGAGCGGTGTTGGCGAACACACCGCCCGCGCAGGGCTGGTGGATCTTGAGGTAACGTTGCATGACCGGCGTGGTGCAGCCGATCTTGTGGCCGCTGATCGGCCCCAGTTCGGCGCTCAGGCGTTCATGCAGGCGATCCTGAATCGCGTAGGCGCGGGTTTCGTCCAGCCCTTCGGTGTCGGGCAGCGGGCCGATCAATTCATTATCGAGCCGGGCGCGTGCCAGAATCGCGGCGGCTTGCTGGAGCTGCGCCTCGTTCAAGGGATTTGCTCGGTGACCTCGCCTGGCACCATGATAAAGATGCAGTTCGGGGCGCCCAGGGCGCAGGTCAACATGGAGGTATTGTTCAACGCGGGTACATTGCCAAGCATCACCGTCGGCGAACCCGTGACCCACGGCGCAACCGTTGCTGGTATGCACGGCACTGGAGTCGGTACACCCATGGCGGCGGCAGTCGCCGATACGAAGGCCGGATTGGTGGGCGACATGCATGTCTCGAAGGGCAAAATGTTTTCCCATCGGCACGATATGATCCATGATGTTGGCCGCAGGCTGATTGCTGGTCAACATTCGGTTCAAGCGGGAGTACGACGAGCGTGCTGGTGCCTGGGGGCGGAAAGGGCAAATATGCACTTTAACGTTGCGCCGTTACAAACGTGGAAAGACATCGCTGCAATCTCCTGTAAACTGTGAATCCGCTATCATGTCCATGATAGCAAAATCGCCTTTCCTCGATAGCGACATGACATTTTTGCTTGATCCAGTGGCCTGCGGACATCGCGTTAGACGCCGATTCCTGCTGCGCGTTCAGGTCCAGGGCAATCTCGCGGCGTTCGCTGCGGCAGAGTGCGGACGGCGGCGAACTGCGCGCGGCGGCGGTGGCGGTGACATTGGTCGGCGACGACCATGGCCGCGCCTGTTTCGTGATCACCCGGCGCGCGGCGAATCTGCGCCGCCATGCCGGGCAATGGGCGCTGCCGGGTGGGCGCATCGATCTGGGCGAGACCGCCGAGCAAGCGGCGCTGCGTGAACTCGCGGAAGAAGTCGGCTGCCGGCTGGAGGCGGGCGCGGTGCTGGGACTGCTGGATGACTACGCGACGCGCTCAGGGTATGTCATCACGCCGGTCGTGATCTGGGGTGGCGCGGCGCCAACCCTGATCGCCAATCCGCATGAAGTGGGGGCAATTTACCGCGTGCGGCTCGACGATCTGCTCAAACCCGAGGTGCCGCGCCTGCATTCCATTCCGGAGAGCGAGCGACCGGTGATCTCGATTCCGCTCTGGAGCGCGCTGCATACCGAGGTGTTCGCGCCGACCGCCGCCGTGCTTTACCAATTGCGGGAAGTGGCCCTGCTGGGCCGAGCGACACGGGTCGACGGCTTCGAGCAGCCGCTGTTCGCGTGGCGGTGAGGGAGAATGATTGGCATACTGGCGGAGAAAAAATCGTCGACACGAATCAACTCTTCCTCAATCCACTTTGAGTAACGGCGCGTCGGCATCAAACCCTAACCGCCGCGATCAGCGCTTGCGTCACCGCGCCGGTGCCATCGCGCCCGCCCAAATCCGGCGGCCTGACGCGGCCCTCGGCCAGCACCCGCGCGACGGCGGTGTTGATGATATCGGCGGCCTCGGCGCAGGCTCCGACGCCATGCTTTTCCGCGAGCCAATCGAGCATTAGCGCCGCCGACTGCACCATGCCGATGGGGTTGGCGACGCCACGGCCCGCGATATCCGGCGCGCTGCCGTGGGCGGGCTGGAACAGGCCGTGGCGGTCGCCGATGTCTGCCGAGGGCGCCATGCCCATGCCGCCGATCAGCGCCGCGCCGAGGTCGGAGAGAATATCGCCAAACATATTCTCGGTCGCCAGCACGTCGAAATCCCACGGCCTGCGCACCAGATCGAGTGCGGTCGCATCGACGTAATGATGCTCGGCCTGGATGTCCGGATGGAGCTTGGCGCGCTCGTGAAAAATCTTGCGGAAAAATGCCATGGACACGAACACATTGGCCTTGTCCACGCAGGTGACTTTGCCGGGCGTGCCGCTGCGCGTCTTGCGCCGCCGCGCCAGGCGAAACGCGAAATCGAACAGCCGCTCCGACACGGGGCGGGTAATGACCAGCGTGTCGCGCGCCACGCGGTCGTTCTCGACCACACCCTTGCCGCGCGAGGCGAATAGCCCCTCGGTGGATTCGCGCAGGATGACGAGGTCGATGGTTGCGGCGCGCGGATCGGCGAGGATGCGCGCGCCGCCCGCCAGCGCTTTGATCGGCCTCAGGCCAGCGTACAACCCGAAGTGAAAGCGTAGGTCGAGTTGCGGCGCGATCTCGGTGCCGTCGGGATAGCGCACGTCGGGCAGCCCCATCGCCCCGAACAGAATGGCGTCGGCGGCCTCACAGGCTTGCATGGCCGCGTCGCCGAGAGCCACGCCGGTGTCCCGATAAGCCCTCGCCCCGCCCGGCAAGTGCTGGCATTGCAGCGCGAATCCGCCCACCCGGCGCTGCACGGCGTCCAGCACCGCGAGCGCGGCGTCCATCACTTCGACGCCGATGCCGTCGCCCGGCAACACCGCGATGGTGAACGCGCTGTTGCGGTTCATACGGCGAACTTCCAGTGCGGCGGCGCGGCGCCGGCGACAGGGCTGGCAAACGTATACACACAGCCGTCGTGCAGATTGCCAAGATAGGCGGTTTTCAAGTCGGGGCCGCCGAAGGCGATGCTGGAAATATTCTTCAAGAACCGGGTTTGTAGGCCGTCCATGTGGTTGCGCTCAAGCTGGCCGGCCTGGAAAATCCGCTCGATTTCGTCCAGCCGCGCGGAGTCGTAGTCGGCCATGATGACCTGCTGGCTGCCGTCGGGGGCGACGCGGATCACCCGGTTCGAGATCACGCTGGTGAGCCAGACGCCGCCCTCGCAATCGAACTCCAAACCATCCGGAAACGTCCCATGGCCGTACTCGGCGACCGTCTCGCGCGCACCGAGAGCGCCGTCGGCCTTGAGCGGAAAGCGGCTGGTGCGGCGCGCGAAGGTTTCGTTGACGTACAGCCAGCGCCCGGACGGATCGACTTTCGCTTCGTTGGTGTAACCCAGCCCATCGGCGGCGATGCGTGCGCCGCGCCCGTCTACCAACACGATGAAGCCGTCATCCACGTCGGGCCGATAGCCCAGCGTGCGCGGCACCCGCCGCGTACTGACCGCGATCCATGCCCGCTCTTGCTCATCCAGGTAAACGAAGTTCACCGACGGGATGACGTAGCCCTCGACTTCCAGCAAGAACGGCGTTTGCCGTCCATCCTGGCTGACCCGCCAAACCCCGCCCGGCTCCAACAGGTTGGCGCATAGAAAATCGCCGCCGCGGGTGATGGCGAAGCCATTGGTGGCGACCGTGGGGTTTCCCGGCCCCAGATAGTGCTGCTGACCGCCAGTGGGACGGATGCGGGTCACGCCTCCTTGAAAATGCGACACGAAGATGTCGCCGGCCGCGGTACAGAGCACGCATTCGGGCCGCGCCAAGTCCTGGCCGATTTTACCCAGGTCGCTGGGTGGTAAGGAAAAATCATTCATCGTACTCATCGGCTCGTCTCTGTCAGACGGCCTGCCCGGTCGGCCACCAAACCCCGGCGCGCACCATGCCGGCGGGGGCGATCCGCTGGTCGCCGATGAATCGCTCGCCGAGCGCATCCAGGTAGGGGTATTCGCCGTCTTGGATTTCCAACACCGTGGCGTCACCCTCCGCGCCGATTCTGAGCGTACCGAGGTCGAAACGCCGCAACGCCTGCGCCGGCGTGGCGGTCACCGCCCGCACGATGTCCGGCAACGCCATGCCCAGGCATAGGAATTTCGACATCGTGGTGGGCAAGTCGAAAGCCGGGCCTTCGATGCTGAGGGCATGCACGTCACTGGAAATCACGTCCGGGAAAAAGCCCTTGTCCAGCATCCGCCGTGCGGTGGCGAAACCGAGCGAGCCCATGCCGTGGCCGATATCGAAAATCACGCCGCGGTCGCGCGCCGCCAGCACTTCATCGAAAATCGCGCCATCGGTACGCACCGGCGCGTTCGGAAACGGCCGGAAACAATGGGTGAGCACATCGCCGGAGCGCAGCCTGTCGAGCACCTCTTTGCGGCTCGGCGGCGGAAAATCGAGGTGCGACATCACCGGCAAGCCGAGTTCCTCGGCGACTTCGAGGGCGATATCGAGCGGCGCGACGCCGCTGGCTCCGCCTGCGTACTGGCCGACGCGCACCTTGATTCCGGTGATCAGATCGGGGTGTTCACGCCCTACCCGCACGCATTCGCGCGCGTTCAGGAGGCGCACATCGGCGCACTCGCCGACCATGACCGCCTTACTGAAGGCAAAAATGCCGGCGAATGAGACGTTGAGATAAGCCAGCACGCGCGCCTTGGCCGGCTCGACGATGTGGCGGCGCATGCCGATGAAATTACCGGCGCCGGCGCTGCCGGCATCGACCAGCGTGGTGCAGCCGGACTGGCGCGCCAAGCTGTCGGGATCGACGCCCAACGCCGTACCGCCCCAATAAACATGAGTATGCAGATCGATCAGTCCGGGCGTGACGATGGCGCCCTTGAGGTCGCGCACCTCGCGCGCCTCCTCGGCGATATGAGTATCGATCCTGGCGATGCGACCCGCGGCGAAAGCGACGTCCAGAATCGCATCGACATCGCGCGCCGGGTCCATGACCCGTCCATTCTTGAGCAATAAATCATACATCCGCTTTTCTCCCAGCCGGCGCGTGCGCGCCCCCTTTGGACATTCGCCGCTAAGTGTAGCCCGCATTTACCTTGGCCGCGCGATTGTGCTATTGATAAGCCGTTTTCGCCCACCGAGGAGGCCCCATGACCGCAACCGCCGCGCCCTGGCCGGACGCGCTGTTCGCTACGCTGCAAGATTTGCGCATCCAGCAAGTGGCCTATGTGCCGGACGCCGGCCACAGCCAGTTGATCAAGCGCTGCCACGCCGACCCGGCCATCGCCGCGGTCCCGCTCACCAGCGAACAGGAAGGCGTGGCGCTGCTGGCCGGCGCCTGGCTCGGCGGCCAGCGCGGCGCGCTGCTGATGCAAAGCAGCGGCGTCGGCAACTGTATCAACATGTTGTCGCTCAGCCAGACTTGCCGGTTTCCGCTGCTCATGATCGTCACCATGCGCGGCCAATGGGGTGAATTCAACCCTTGGCAAGTGCCGATGGGTAACGCCACCGAAGCCGTGTTGAAAAACACGGGCGTATTGGTCTACCCAGTCGATGCAGCCGAGCGCGTCGCCGAAACCGTGGCGGCGGCGGGCCGGATCGCCTTCAACGGCGCACTCAGCGCCGCGGTGTTGATCTCGCAGCGCGTGATCGGCGCGAAAACGTTCGGGAGATGAACCATGACCACTCCACGCAACGAACACTATCCGCTGCGCCGCCGCGAGGTCGTCAAGGCGTTGCTCGCCGAGCGCGGTGACTTACTGGTGGTCGCCGGACTCGGCGCGACCAATTGGGACGCCACCGCGGCGGGTGACCACCCGCTCACTTTTCCGTTATGGGGCGCGATGGGCGGCGCGGCCATGGTTGGCCTCGGGCTTGCCATTGCCCAGCCCGCGCGGCGGGTGCTGGTCGTCACCGGCGATGGCGAACTGCTGATGGGCCTCGGCGCGCTCGCCACCATCGCCGTGCAAGCGCCGCCAAATCTCGCGCTCGTGGTCATCGACAACGAATCTTATGGTGAAACCGGCATGCAGCCCACCCACACCGCGCATGGCGTGGATCTTACCGCCATCGCCGCCGGCGCGGGCTTGCCAACCGCCCGCGGCGTGACCGATGCCGCCGAATTCACCGCCGCCCTGCCGCTCATCCGCGCCGCGCCCGGGCCGGTGTTCGTCAATATCAAGGTGCGCGCCGAGGCGCTGCCGCTGGTGATGCCGCCCAAGGACGGCGCTTACCTGAAAGACCGCTTCCGCATCGCGCTGCTCGGCGCGGAACGCGCGGTCGGCGCTTGAAGCCGGCGGCTGGAACTGATCCAGCGGGCTTTGCCCGCCGCGCCCGTCGCGGTTCAGCACAGGGGTGTAGATCATCGTGGTCTACGCGTTGTTCGAGACAGAAGCCGAGCTAACGCGATAAGCGCCAACGATCGCGCGAAGAGGCATGAGAAAATCAGACAAGACAATCATTTGGTGGATACTGACTATCGCCGCCGGGGTGGGGCTTGGTCTGCTCGCCGCCCAGGTTCGCCTGTTTGACTCGACCGCTGGCGTGATCGGCCTCGGCATCATCGTCGCGATATTGATCGGGCTGGGGTTGCGAGCGATGATGGCGCCCTGGGACGAGTGGGAAGAATGATCGGCGAGTCGTGATTGGCTGAGGGCGGAAAAAGCGCGGATGCGACCAGTCACTCGGTGGTACACGGCATCGTGCGGATGATGCGGGATGCGGCCAAACTAGCGATTGCGCCAAAGCCAGTGGAGCCGTATGCTCATTCTTCGATCCATTGGTTGCGCCGGCCCGGTGAATCTGGGCATCAGGCGCCATGAGGGATATGATGGCGTTATTCGTCAGTCTCATCTTTGTCGTACTTGCGCTCTGGCACTTCTATATGGCTACGCTGCGCGTTTCCGGAGTGTCGGGCGCCGTTCCGAGCGTCAATGGTCAATCACTCTTCGAGCCATCGCGTAAGGCAACGGTTTTGGTCGGCATCGTCCTGCTGCTATTCGCCGCCCTCGTCGCCGCAACCGCGAGGCTGCTTTCCGTCGGCCTACCGCAAACCGTGTTGGTCTGGCTTTCCTATGCGCTTGCTTTCGGTCTCTTTGCACGCGCCATCGGCGAATTTCGATACGTTGGTCTATTCAAGAAAATCCGCGGAACCAAGTTCGCCACGCTCGATACTTTTGTCTATTGCCCATTGTGCTTGGCACTGGCGGCCGGCGTTATTTTCGTCACCTTACGCAATGGCGCATAGTCCATACCCTACAGCCCCCTTTCCTCAGCGGAACGACGGCACAAATCAATCGTTAGGGCCTGCGCGAATGACGGTATTGCTTCGGGCCGTGCAAGCTGACATCACGACATTGCAGGTCGATGCCATCGTCAACGCCGCCAACTCGTCGCTTCTTGGCGGAGGTGGCGTAGACGGTGCCATACACCGCGCAGCCGGAGCCGAGTTACTGCAGGAGTGTCGTTTGCTCGGCGGCTGCAAAACGGGCGATGCAAAAGTCACCAAGGGCTATCGTCTGCCTGCGAAACATATCATCCACACGATCGGTCCCGTGTGGTGCGGCGGCACGGAAGGCGAACCCGAACTGCTGGCGTCGTGTTACCACCGCTGCATCGAGTTAGCCATTGGCAAAGGTGCGGCCACGCTCGCATTTCCGAGCATCAGTACCGGCATCTACGGCTATCCTCTAGCCCTTGCCGCTCCAATCGCTGTATCCACAGTGCGCGGCGCCACGCGGGAACACGGCACGCTGCGCGAGGTCGTCTTCTGCTGTTTTTCCGCCCATGATTTAGCGGTCTACGAGGGTATTCTCTCTGCAGCGTCTGCTCTTTAGACCCTTCGCTCCAGCCGATGCGAAACGCCTCTCCGCTGTCCTCTTGCGCGCCGGTCATGGCGAGCGTTAAGTTGCCATGGACGCGAAGCTGCTATTATAGCCAATTAACTTAATATTTAGA
>JAXMFZ010000090.1:0-1962 GCA_046347515.1 Gammaproteobacteria bacterium
GGGCTGGGGTAGAGCACTTCGTGGCCGGCGCCGGGGTCGGTGGTCGCCATGATGGTGTACATGATGAACGGCTTGGCGCCGTTCGACACCGTAATGTCGTCGGCCGCGACGGGGATCTGGCGCGTGCGCGCCAGGAAATCCGCCGCGGCTTTGCGCAGTTCCGGGATGCCGGGCGAGGGTGTATAGCCGTGCTTGCCCTGATCGATGGCGCGCTTGGCCGCATCGCAGATGTTCTTGGGGGTGGCGAAATCGGGTTGGCCGATGGCGAAGCTGATGATGTCGCGGCCTTTGGCGATCAGGCCGTTCACTTCGGCGAGCACGGTGAACGCGTGTTCGGTGCCGAGTCCTTGGGTACGCTTGGAAATAGGGGCCATGGTGGCATTCTCTAGGTTAGGGATGTGAATGCGTCAAACCGGGACGACTTTGCCCGGATTCATCAGGTTCTTGGGGTCGAGGGCGCGCTTGATCGCCGTCATCACGCCGACCGCGTCCGCGCCGTGCTCGGCGACGAGGAAATCCATTTTGCCGTAGCCGATGCCGTGCTCGCCGGTGCAGGTGCCGCCCAGACTTAGCGCGCGCCGCACCAGGCGGTCGTTGAATGCCTCGGCTTCGGCGATTTCGCGCGGATTATTGGGGTCGAGCACGTAGACGAGGTGAAAATTGCCGTCGCCGACATGGCCGACCAGGGGCGCGAGCAGGCGGGTCTTTTGCAGGTCGGCTTGGGTTTCGAGAATACACTCGGCGAGCTTGGAGATCGGCACGCACACGTCGGTGGGCCAGCCCTTGCTGCCAGGGCGCAACGCGAGCGCGGCATAGAGCGCGTCGTGGCGCGCCTGCCAGAGCCTGCTGCGGTCTTCCTCGCGGCTTGCCCAGCGGAAGTCGTTGGCGCCGTGCTCGGCGGTGATCTCGCGCACCATCTCGACCTGTTCGGCGACGCCGCGCTCGGTGCCATGGAACTCGAAGAAAATCGTCGGCGCGACTGGATAGCTCAGCTTCGCCCATTTGTTCAGCGAATCCATGGTTACTTCGTCGAGGATTTCCATGCGCGCGACCGGAATGCCGAGTTGGATGATTTTGATCACCGAATCCACCGCCGCCGCCATGTGCGGAAACGGGCATACCGCCGCCGAGATCGCTTCTGGCAGGCCAAAGAGGCGCAGCGTCACTTCGGTGATGATGCCGAGCGTGCCTTCCGAGCCGACGAACAGCCGCGTGAGATCGTAACCCGCCGAGGATTTGCGCGCGCGCCCGCCGGTCTTGATGACGCGCCCGTCGGCCAACACCACGGTCAACCCCAGCACCAAGTCTTTCATCGTGCCGTAGCGCACCGCGTTGGTGCCGGAGGCGCGCGTCGCCGCCATCCCGCCCAGCGAGGCATCGGCCCCGGGATCGACGGGGAAAAACAAGCCGGTATCGCGCAGATAGGCGTTGAGCTGCTTGCGCGTCACCCCCGCTTGCACCGTGCAGTCCATGTCGTCGGTACTCACCCTAAGCACGTCTTTCATGTGCGATAGGTCGATGCACACCCCGCCGCGCAGCGCCGCGACATGGCCTTCCAAGGAAGTGCCGGTGCCGAACGGGATGATCGGGGTTTGATAGCGGTCGCAGAGCTTGACGATGGCGCTCACTTCCTCGGTGCTGTGGGCGAAGGCCACCGCGTCGGGCGGCACCGGCGTGTGGTAGGACTCGTCCCTGCCGTGCTGTTCGAGGATCGCTTTCGAGGTGCTCAGGCGCTCGCCGAGCAGGGCGCGTAGCTCGCCGAGCAGGGTTGGATTCGGTGCGCTGCGGCGGATGATGGGTATTGCAGTGGCCATGGTGGACGTTGCTCGTTGATGGGGAAATACCACTCATTTTGTCACATCGCCGCGCCCTTGAAACCTCTATTCCCCTACTCGCGTTGAGCGTTTTTTCTTGCGCGCCTTGGCGCTGGCGGGTTCGGCGGCGGCTGGGGTAGGCATTTCG
>JAXMFZ010000091.1:0-1524 GCA_046347515.1 Gammaproteobacteria bacterium
CCTAGTGGCCGTACGCGGTAGCCATTCATCGCCCGGTTGTTACGCCGACATAGTGGTGGCCACGCCCGCGCCGATCTCCGTTGCACTCGAGCGAAGCTGCGCCAGATATCGACCCGGCGTCATGCCGCACTGACTCTTGAAGTGGCGGGAGAAGTGACTCTGGTCGAAGAAGCCCGCTTCGTTCGCCACCACCGCCAGCGGCATCCCGCGCGACAACAGCTGCTTGGCATGTTCCACGCGAACACGGCAGAGGTAGCGGTGCGGCGAGGTGCCCGTCTCGCGCCGAAACACGGTTGCGAATCGAAAGAGACTGAGATTTGCCAGCGCCGCCAAGGACTGCAGCGTTACGGGCTCGGATGAATTCCGCTCGATAAAGTCTACGGCGCGACTGATCGACGCCGATCGGCATGCAGTCCGTTCACTCCTGTTGCTTTCAAGGGATTGATACATCCCTGTCTCCATCACATTTTTTGTTGAGCTGTGCCATCGGGTGCCTTCGGCGCGCGGCCCGCCGTGATGCCGCCAGCACTGCGATCGTGAAGGCAAACCGAACTGAGGAAACTGAAGGGCTGCGCGAACCGCGACGCTCGAGGTGTCGTCGCGCGATTAGGCTGAAGGACTATGCAATGGTGCACACGAACGCCTCCCCTCCCCAGCGATAGCGGCACTTTCGAGCGCATTAGCGTCACGCCTTGCGCTGAGCCGGTCCAATACCTAGTGTTACGTTTTCTAGAACTTTGGGTTATGGCGTGGAATGAACGCGCGGCAGCTCGAGGTCTTTCGCGCCATCATGCGCAACCGCACCCTGACGGCGGCCGCCTCGGCGCTGAATGTGTCGCAGCCAGCGGTCAGCAAGCTGCTCCGGCATTTTGAGAGCCAGCTTGGGTACAAGCTATTTGAAAGGCTCGGGGGACGCTTGGTGCCAACGGCCGAGGCCGAATTGCTGTTTCAGGGAGCTGACCGGATCTTTCGGGAATTGGAGGTACTCAAACAATTTTCCAACCGCGTGCGCGACCGCCAGATCGGGCTCCTTCGCCTGGCCGCGAGCGCGCCCGCGAGCTTTTCCATCCTGCCAGCGGCGATCCAGCGATTTTCGGCTCGAAACCCGCTGGTGCGCCTCGACCTTCAGACACTCCCGGCCGAAGAGATTGGCGAGAAGCTCGTCGTTGGCGATCTCGACCTGGCGCTAACCATGGCAGAAGTGCCGGAACCATCGATCCGCAGCGAGATCCTGGGCGCCGCCGACATTGTATGCGTCATGCACCGGGATTGCGCCTTGGCTCAGTTGCCGGAGATAACCCCCGAACTGCTGCTGAACCAAGTCCTGATAAGCTACGGATCCTCACCGCCGCCAGGCCGGCTCTTGGACGGGGTCTTCGAGCGGCGTGGCCTGCGGCGCGAGCCTCGGGTCCAGGTCACCATGTCGATCAGCGCGCTACCCCTGCTCCAGCGCAACATCGGAATAGCCCTGGTAGACGCGTTGGTGCCTTGGGCCACCTTTGATCACCTTGTCGTTCGCCCATT